>DASZQP010000079.1:0-4214 GCA_035549575.1 Rhizomicrobium sp. | reverse complement strand
CCACGCCGCACCCTTTCGACTCGGCGCGCTGCATGTCGCGCCAGCCACTCGGCAGATCGCCCGCGACGGCAGGACGGAGACGCTCGAGCCGCGCGTGATGCAGGTGCTGGTGGCGCTGTACGAGGCCGGGGGCGGGGTGGTCGCCCGCGACGATCTCATCGCCCGCTGCTGGGACGGGCGCGTCGTCGGCGACAACGCCATCCAGCGCACGATTTCGCGCCTGCGGGAAATCGCCTTTGGGCTGGGCGCGGGCTGTTTCCGGCTCGAGACCGTGAACAAGGTCGGCTATCGGCTGGTCGAGCTCAAGCCCGTGCCCGCCGGCCCGGATGCGGCGGAGAAAGCTCCACGCCGCCTGCCGCGTCCCTTCTGGCCGGCGGTCGCGGCGCTGTGGGTCGCGGCGGCCGCGCTCTTCATGGCTCTCCTGCCTCGATCTCCGCAGCCGGCGGCGATCCGGATCGGGCTGGTCGGGGTCGGCGGAAGCCGGTCCGCGGAGTTCGCGCGCGCCCTCACCATCGATCTGTCCCAGCGCCTCGGCCAGCACGGCAATCCGCTCGTCATCGCGAACGGCGCCCCAGGCGGCCACGGCGCCTTTCTGCTCAACGTGACGCGGCAGGCCGCGCGCGGCGACGCCCAGGCCGACGTGGCGCTGCTGCGCAGCGACTCGCCCGACATCGTCTGGAGCGCCTCGTTCGCGACGCGCGGCGGCGACGCGGCCGCGCTGCGCCTGCAGGCGACGGCCGGCATGGCGGCCACCATCGCCTGCGCGCTGCAGAACCATGGCGATCCTTCGCTTCTCTCCAGCGAGAAGCTCAAATCCTTGTTCGCCGCCTGCGCGGCCCTCGGGGCGCAACTCGACGCGGCGGCCCTGACTGCCTGGCGTCGCGTCGTGCACGACCAGCCCGCGAACGCGTCCGTGCTCGCCACGCTTGCCTATGTGGAAGCCTATCTGCAGACCCTCTCGCCGTTTGGAGACGATCACGCGCCCCTGCGCGTATCGGCCCAGAAGAACATCGCGCGGGCGCGCGCGATCGACGGCGCGGTGCCGCTGAGCTATGCGGCCGAGGCGCTGCTGACGCCGAACCACCAATTTGCGCGGCGCTTCGCGATCATCGATCGCGGCATCGCGCTAGATCCCGATTGCGCGGTCCTGCACGGCCTCAAATCCGATGCGCTGCGAAACATCGGACGCCTGGACGATGCGATCGACGCGGCGCGTCGCGCGGTGGAGATCGACCCAAATTCGGCGATCGAGCGCAGCACACTGATTTCCGCCCTCGCCTATGGCGGATTTCTCAAGGCCGCGAAAACGGAAATCCAGACTGCCTTGCGCATCTGGCCGAACTCTCCCACGGTGCAGGACGCGCGCTTCCGCTTCGAGTTCCGCTTCGGAGACCCGGTCGCGCTCCTGCGCGAAGTAGACCGCGGCAACACCATTCCGAACAGCCCGTGGAACATCCAGAACGGACCCGAACGCGCATCCCTGTTGGCGCGCGCCAACCCCACGCGCGAGAACATCGACGCGCTGGTGGCGCTTTCGCGCAAGCAGGATTGGTCGTCCCTCGTCGCGCTTCAGAGTCTTGTCGCGGTCGGGCGCATCGACGACGCCTATGCGCTCGCCACCCACAAAGACATGAAGCCAGAATTGCGCGCCTATCCCGACTCCCTGTTTCGCGCCAACATGCGTCCGTTCCAGTTGGACAGGCGGTTCATGCCGCTGGTGGACGGGATCGGTCTGGTTCGATTCTGGAGCGCGAGCGGCACTTGGCCGGATTTCTGCGACGACAAGGACCTGCCCTACGATTGCCGGACCGAAGCCAGGCGCCTGCATCCCGGCGCGACGTGAGGCTCAGCGGGGATTCGCCTCGAAGGATTGCGCCGTCTCGCCGAGGAACTGCATCGCCTCGCGCACCTCGCCTTCTCCGATGATCAGCGGCGGAAGCAGGCGCACGACATTGTCGCCTGCGCCGACCGCCAGCATGTGGCGCTTGAACAGCTCGCCGACGAACTCGGTGTTCGGCACCTTCATCTTGAGCCCGAGCATCAGCCCCTCGCCGCGCACGTCCTCGAACACGCCGGGATGCTCGGCGACGAGCCGCGCGAGCTGCTGGCGCGCGAAATTCGCGACATCCCGCACGCGTTCCAGAAATCCCGGGGCCAGCACGATATCGAGCACCGCATTTCCGGCGGCCATGGCGAGCTGGTTGCCGCCGAAGGTCGAGGCATGGCTGCCCACCGTCATGCCGCTCGCCGCGCGCCCGGTGGCAAGACATGCGCCCATCGGGAAGCCGCCGCCAATGCCCTTGGCGATCGCCATGATGTCCGGCGTCACGCCCGCCCATTCGTGCGCGAAGAGCTTGCCCGTGCGGCCGACGCCGGTCTGCACCTCGTCGAAGATCAGGATAAGGTCGTGCTCGTCGCAGAGGTCGCGAAGCCCGCGCAGGAACTCCGGCGCCGCGGGGCGCAATCCGCCCTCTCCCTGCACCGGCTCGACCAGGATCGCGGCGGTTTCGGGAACGATGGCCTTCTTCACCGCATCGAGATCGCCGAACGGCACCTGGTCGAAGCCGTCCGTCTTCGGGCCGAAGCCCTCCAGATATTTCGCCTGGCCGCCCGCCGCGATGGCGGCGAGCGTGCGGCCATGGAACGCGCCTTCGAAGGTGATGGAGCGGAAGCGTTCGGGATGGCCGTTCTTGTACTGGTAGCGCCGCGCCATCTTGATCGCGGCCTCGATCGCCTCGACGCCCGAATTCGAGAAGAACACCGTGTCGGCGAACGTCGCATCGACAAGACGTTTGGAGAGTTTCTCCTGTCCCGGCACGCGATAGAGGTTGGAGGTGTGCCAGAGCCTGCCCGCCTGCTCCGTGATGGCCTCTACCAGGTGCGAATGCGCGTGGCCCAGAGCGTTGACGGCGATGCCGGCGGCGAAATCGAGATAGCGCTCGCCCTTCTCGTCGTAGAGGTAGGCGCCCTCGCCGCGCTCGAAGGCGACATCGAAACGGGCATAGGTGGGCAGTACGGTCGGGATCACGGCTCTCTCCTTGGAACGGCGCGGTTTATCGGCTCCCCGTCCCGAATGGAATAGGATGCGGCGCGATCCCGGAGCTGCCGGCAATGCGGATATTGATGATGCTCCTGCGCCTGCTCAGGATGTCGGCCCGGTTCGGCCGTCGCGCCGGACGCGGCGGCAGGCGCCGCCGATTCTGACGCCGGCCTCCGCCGAGTCGCAATCTTGTGGACAAGGGGTTGAGTTCCTACCTCAGGTCTTGTGAGTCCCGATTCGGCCGCTACGATATCTGGTGGCCGGAACCTGGGAGGGCCCCAAGATGACGACACTGAACTGGACCGATGATCGCGTAGAGCAGCTCAAGAATCTCTGGACCGAGGGTCTCTCGGCCAGCCAGATCGCCCGCGCGCTGGGCGGCGTCACCCGCAATGCCGTGATCGGCAAGGTGCATCGCCTCGGACTAGCCGGCCGGGCCAGCCCGTCGCGGAGCGACAGGCCCCGGCTTCCTTCCGCGCCGAAGGTCTCGATGCGCTCGTATATCCCGCCTGCGCCGATCGTCGAGGAGGATCCGTTGATTCTGGACGACGGCAGCCATGCCACGGTGCTCACGATCAACGATCGCATGTGCCGCTGGCCCATCGGCGATCCCTCGGCGGACGAGTTCCACTTCTGCGGACGCAAGCCGAAGGCGGGTTCGCCCTATTGCGAGGCGCATGCGCGCAAGGCCTATCAGCCTCAGCAGAACCACCGCCGCGACAAGGGACGGATGGCGGGGTGACGTTGCGCCGGAAGCCAGAAGTCAGAAATCGGAAATCAGAAAGACGGAGCGCGCTTCGCGCGCACTTCATTTCCGAATTCCGGCTTCTGATTTCTGTCTTCTGAGGTCGACATGACCTCGATCTACGACTTCTCCGCAAAGACACTCGCCGGAAAGGATGTGAGCCTGGCAGACTGGCGCGGCCAGGTTCTGCTCGTCGTCAACACGGCCAGCAAATGCGGGTTCACGCCGCAATTCGAGGGGCTGGAGAAGCTCTACGAGGAGCTTCATCCCCGGGGCCTCACCGTGCTTGGCTTTCCCTGCAACCAGTTCGGCGCACAGGAGCCGGGCAGCGCCGACGAGATCGGCCGGTTCTGCCAGGTCAATTACGGCGTCAGCTTCCCGATGTTCGCGAAGATCGAGGTCAACGGACCCGGCGCGCACCCGCTCTAC
>DASZQP010000078.1:0-49015 GCA_035549575.1 Rhizomicrobium sp. | reverse complement strand
AGGTGCTGTGCTGATCCGCCTCGAAACGGATGTTGCCGTCGCCGTAGCCCCGACGCCATCCGAAGCGGATCCGTTCCGCGCGGGCCACGGTCGAGAAAAAAGAAGACCCCCGCGCGCCTACGGGCCGCTTTTGGGCCATGCACGGGGTGGTGCGTCAGACGTCGGTGATGGAGCGGTCGAGCGAAAGGAACCGGGTGCGATTGATGTTGATGTTGTTGCTGATCCAGCCCTTCACCTGGGGAGAGACGAGATCGCGCGTCACCCCGAAATAGACCGGCGCGATGGCGGCATCGTCGAGCAGCTTCTGCTCGGCCTGCTGAAGGAGCAGGGCGCGCTTGTGCGGATCGTGCTCGTTGTCGGAACGGTCGACCAGGGCGTCGAATGCGCGGCTGGCGTAGTTGCCGCTGTTCATGCTGCCCGCGGTGCTGGCGAAGATGTAGAGGTAGTTCCGCGCGTCGCGGTAGTCGGCGATCCATCCCGACCAGGCGACCGCGAAATCGTGGCGCGCCAGATTGGCGAAATGGATCTGCGTGTCGGACGGCACGAAGCGGACTCCGACGCCGATCTGCCGCCACATTTCCTGCAGCGCCACGGAGATGAGCTTGATCTCGGTCGTCATCACCATCGCGTAGTCGAAGGTGAGGGGATTGGAGGGCCCGTATCCGGCCTCGGCGAGAAGCTGCCGCGCCTTCCGGCGGCGCGCGGCCGGCGGCAGGTTCAGCAACGGCGCTCTCGCCCTGCCCGGATAGTCCGCCATTCCCGGCGGGATCAGGGAATAGGCGGCCTGCTCGCCGTTGCGCATGACCTTGCTGCAGATGATGCCGCGGTCGATCGCCAGCGAGAGGGCGGTGCGCACGCGGATGTCGTCGAAGGGCTTGCGGGTGACGTTGAACTGGACATAGCGGCTGAGGATGAACGGCGCGACGCGGAGCTCCTTGCCCATGTTGCGCCGGAGCCAGTCCGTCTTCTCCGGCGGCAGCGTATCCATGAGCAGGTCGAGCTCGCCTCCGCGCATGCGCTTCACCGCCGCCTCGGCATCCTGGGTGGGATAGAAATACACGTTCTCGATCCGGACCGACGCAGCGTCGTAGAAGCGCGGATTCTTGACCAGGCGAATGTGGTCGTTGGGGCGCCACTCCACGAGCTTGTAGGGCCCGTTGACGACGATGTTCTCCGGCTTCAGCCAGTCATCGCCGTGCCGCTGCACGACGTGCATGGGAACCGGATAGGCGGCGAAGCTGGTCAGAAGCTGGGCGATGTAGGGGACCTGGAAATGGAAATCGATCCGGAGAGTCCTGGCGTCGATCGCGTGCACGCCCAGGCGCTCCACCGGAAGCCTGCCCGCGTTCACCGCCTCCATGTTGCGGATGGGGTAGAGGATGGAGACGTATTGCGCCGCGAATTTGGGCTCGGCAATGCGGCGGAAGGAATAGACGAAATCGTGCGCGGTGACGGGAACGCCGTCGGACCAGACATGGTCGCGCAGGCGGAAGGTGTAGCTCAGCCCGTCCGGGCTCGCGCTGAAGCTTTCGGCCGCGCCCGGCATGGGATTGCCGGCGGCATCCTCGGTCGTCAGGCCGAGGAACATGTCGCCGATGATGTTGCACTCCCACTGGCCCTGCGCCTTGTGGGGATCGAGCGTGTCGGGCTCCGCGCCGTTGCCGCGATGGAGGGTCTTGTCGTCGGCGGTGGACAGCGTAAAGCCGCGCGCGGACTTTCCGCGAAACGCCAGCGCGCCGATGCCCGCGGCGGTCAGCGCGCCGGTTCCGATCGCGGCGCGCCGGGTGATCACGTTTCGATTGGATTGCGACACCGTCTATGCTCCAATCCCGCCGGCACCGGAGCGTCAACAGATTACACGAAGTTTAACGAAGCCGCCCAGCCCGGCGCGGCTATTAAACATTGAAGGGGTGAACGGGTTATGAATTGGCGCATGGCGGCGGGCCTGCTCGCGATCTGCGTTCTTCTGCCCGCCGGGGCCCAGGCCGGCCGCCGCGACGAGGTGCTGAGCGCGATGGACCATTGCGCCACCATCGCGGACAAGGATCAGAGGCTCGCCTGCTTCGATCAGCTCTCGTCCCAGGTCAAGGCCGCGCTGGCGGAAGCGCCGATGGCGGGCCCGCCCACGCTGGAGCAGCAGAAATCGTGGTTCGGCTTCGATCTCGGCGACATTTTCGGCGGCACCGCGCCCAGCAGGCAGACGACTCCGGAACAGTTCGGCAGCGAGAACCTTCCCGCGCCGCCGCCCAAGGAGGGCGAGCCGCCGCCGCCCGAACCGCTCGAAAGCATCACGGCCGATGTGACCGAATATGCCTACACGCCGGTCGGCAAGTTCGTGGTGTTCCTCGAGGGCGGGCAGGTGTGGCGCCAGCTCGAAGCCGACTCCGGCCGCGCGAACTTCCGCCGCAGCGGCAACACGGTGACCATCTCGCGCGGGCTGATCGGCAGCTACAACATGCAGATCAACGGATCGAACGCCGTCTTCAAGGTCAAGCGCGTCAAGTGAAGCCGGCATCGTGCTCGGCCACGAAATGGCCGGGCGCGACCTCGATCAGCTTCGGCCGGTATTGCTCCGCATCGGGATCGTCCACGATCCTGGACTTCAGGAAAAGCAGGCCCGCGCGCGTGTCGAGCGGCGAGGGCGGATCGTGGCCGATGCGCACGCGCGTCTTGGCGCGTTCCAGTGCCGGATCGGGAATGGGAACCGCCGAAACGAGGGCTCTGGTGTAGGGGTGTCGCGGATCGTCGTAGATCGCGTCCCTGCCGGCCATTTCGACCACGCGTCCGAGATAGAGCACCATCACGCGGTGGGCGATCTGGTGCACCACCGAAAGATCGTGGCTGATGAAGATCAGCGACATGGCGAATGCCGACTGCAGATCGCGGATCAGCGCGATGATCTGGGACTGGATCGAGGCGTCGAGCGCGCTGACCGCCTCGTCGCAGATCACGAGCCTGGGCTCGACGATCATCGCGCGCGCCACTCCGACGCGCTGGTTCTGCCCGCCCGAGAACTCGTGCGGGTAGCGGTTGATCCATTGGGATTCCAGCCCGACGAGATCCATCATCCGCCGCACGCGCGCCGTCACCTCCGCGGGCGCAAGATGCGGCTGCAGGGCGCGCAGCGGCTCGGCGATGGATTCGCCGACGGTCATGCGCGGATCGAGGCTCGCGAGCGGGTCCTGGAAGACGATCTGGAAATCCTTGCGCAGCTTGCGCAGTTCCGACTGCCGGACGCCGTCGAGATCGCGGCCGAGCCACACCACCCTTCCCCCGGACCTGGCGATCAGGCTGAGCACGGCGCGTGCCAGCGTCGACTTCCCGCAGCCGGATTCGCCGACGACGCCCAGGGTCTCGCCCTCCGCCAGGGTGAAGCTGACGCCGTCCACGGCGCGGAGCAGGCGCGTGCGCCAGCCGGTCCGCACCGGAAAACTGACGCGCAGGTCGTCCACCGCAAGCACGGCTTTCGCCGTCGCGGATCGCGCCGCCGGTTCGGGGCGCGGGCCGTCGCGATCGAGCCGCGGCACCGCTGCCAGAAGCATCTTCGTGTATTCGTGGCGCGGCCGATGATAGACCTCGTCCACCGGGCCGGATTCCACGATCTCGCCGCGGCGCATGACGAGGACCCGGTCGGCCATTCCCGCGATGACACCCATGTCGTGGCTCACCAGGACGACGGATGTGTTCAGCTCGGCCTTGAGGTCGCGCATGATGTCGAGGATGTCGGCCTGGACGGTCACGTCGAGCGCCGTCGTCGGCTCGTCGGCGATGAGCAGGTCGGGCCCGCAGACCATTGCCATGGCGATCATCACGCGCTGGCGCATCCCGCCGGAAAGCTCGTGCGGATATTGCCTCATGCGCCGCCGGCCTTCGGGGATGCGCACGAGCTCCAGCACTTCGAGCGCGCGCTTTTCGGCTTCGTCCCGCGGCAGCCGCTGATGCAGCTGCAGCCCTTCGACGATCTGCGCGCCCACCCGCATGTGCGGCGTGAGCGAGGTCAGCGGGTCCTGGAAGATCATGGTGATCTTCGATCCCCTCAGCCGGTTCAGCGTCTTCAGCGGCGCGCCGAGGATTTCCTCCCCGCGATATTCGACGCTGCCCGTGGCGCGACCGTTTTGTGCGAGCAGCCCGATCGCGCCGAGGAAGAGCTGGCTCTTTCCCGATCCGGACTCGCCGACGACGCCCAGGCATTCGCCCGGCCCCACCTCGAGGCCGGCATTCCTGACGGCGTGCACCTCGCCGTCCGGCGTCGAGAAGCGCACATCGAGATTGGCGATCCGCAGAATGGGGGCGGCCATGGCTCAGCGGTCCTTCGGATCCAGCGCGTCGCGGAGCCCGTCGCCGATGAAGTTGAAGCAGAACAGCGTGAGCGCCATGAAGCCCGCCGGAAACACGACGAGCCAGGGCGCGGTCTCCATCTGGTTGGTTCCGTCGGCGATCAGCACGCCCCAGGAGGTGAGCGGCTCCTGGATGCCGAGGCCCAGGAACGACAGGAAGCTCTCCGAAAGGATCACCGCCGGAATTGTCAGCGTGACATAGACGATGACCGGGCCCAGGACGTTGGGGATGATATGGCGGACGATGATCCCCCAGGTGCCGACGCCGCCCGCGCGCGCGGCCTCGATGAATTCCTTCTGCTTGATGGACAGTGTCTGCCCGCGCACGATCCTGGCCATTGTGAGCCACTCGATTGCGCCGATCGCGATGAACAGGAGAAAGAAATTCCTGTTGAACAGGACCATGAGGATGATGACGAAGAAAATGAAGGGAAGCGCGTAGAGCACGTCCACGACGCGCATCATCAGCGCATCGATCCGCCCGCCGAGGTAGCCGGCGGTCGCGCCATAGGCGACCCCGATGAGGAGGCTGACCGCGGTCGCGACAAGCCCGACCGCGAGCGACACGCGCGCCCCGTAGAGCACCCGCACGAACAGGTCGCGCCCGATGGAATCGGTGCCGAACCAGTGCGTGCCGCCGGCACGGCAATAGGAATCTCCGCCCGGCCACCAGTCGGGAGCGCAGGATATAAGCCCGTAGTCGACGGCCCTGTAGGAATACCCGGAAATCCACGGCGCGAGTATCGCCATCGCCGCGATGACGAAGAGCAGGACGATGCTGACCATGGCGGCGCGGTTGCGCAGGAGCCTGCGCCACGCGTCGACCCACAGGCTGCGCCCCTGGACATCCTGCGCCTTGCGCATCAGCGCAGCGCCTTCCTTCGTGACTCCTCCGGCGATCATGTGCGGTAGCTCACGCGCGGATCGAGGACCGTGTAGAGAAGGTCGGCGAGGATGTTCAGCAGGATGATGATCGCCGCATAGAAAATGACGACGCCGAGGACCAGCGTGTAGTCGCGATTGATGGCCGCGAGCACGAAGTACCGCCCGATGCCGGGCAGGCCGAAGATTTGCTCGACGATGAGCGAGCCGGTCACGAGTTGCGCGACCGCCGGCCCCAGGTAGCTCACGAGCGGAAGCATCGCCGCGCGCAGCGCGTGCCGCATCACGATGCGCCCGCTGGACAGTCCTTTCGCGCGGGCCGTGCGGATGTAATTGGAATGCAGCACCTCGATCATGCTGCCGCGCACGAGCCTGGCGATGATCGCGATCTGCGGAAGGGCCAGAACCGCGACCGGCAGGATCAGGTTTCTGAGCTGGCCGCCGTTCCACCCCCCGACCGGAAGCGAAATATCGAAGCCGAAGACGCGCACGCCGTAGACGCCGAACACGAGCGTGAGCAGCGGAGCCGTCACGAAAGTCGGAATGGTGATGCCGAACATCGCCGCGCTCATGATGGCGTGATCGGACAGCCGGTTCTGATTGAGCGCTGCGGTGATCCCCAGCGCCGTTCCCATGACGAGCGCCAGCGCGATGGCGAGCACGCCCAGCTCCGCGCTTACCGGAAGGCCGTCGGCGATCAGCTGCGCGACCGTGAAATCCTTGCTGCGGTAGGATGGGCCGAAGTCGCCGCGCGCAAGCCCGCCGACATAGAGCAGGTATTGCTGGTAGACCGGCCGGTCGAGATGATAGGCGACCTCGACGTTGTGCTCGATCTCCGGGGGCAGGCGCCGCTGGCTGTCGAACGGCCCGCCCGGAGCCAGCCGCATCATAAAAAAGGCCAGCGTGATGATGACCAGCAGGGTGGGGATTGCACCCAGAATGCGCCGCAACGCATATGTGGTCATTCGGATCATCTCCCGCGGCCGCCCAGAGGGAGACCTGCCCCGATTCGAAGAGTCGGGGCACGCCCCCGGGCTGTCAATGCGGCCATGAGGCCGCTGCACCGATGCTAGGTCAGGGTGCTTGCCGAATGATTGCGATGGACCGTGGGGCGTCAGGATTTCGCGGCGGCGGAACTCTCAAGGCGGCGAAACCTGCCGGGCGCGCCAGGCTCGCCAGCGACCGGCAATCTCCGCGCCATGGACCTGCCACCAGGCGTCGTCGATGGCAAAGGCGGTGGAGAAGTGACCGGGCGCAGTCGGAAGATACGGCCGCATCGGAATTCCGAGTTCCGGGTTGTTGCCGGTCAATGCCCCCGCGGACAGGCGTGCGGGACCGTAGGGAACCCACTGCGCCACGCGCGCGAGACGTTGCGTCGAGGTGGCGAAACGGATGAAGTCCAGCGCCATGTCGCCCTTTCTGCTTTCCCTCGGGATGCCAAAGACATCGAGCTCGTAGAGCTGCCGGTCCCAGATCACGCCCAATACGCGGTTGCGGACGGCCGCATCGTAGACGTCGCCGTTGAGAATCGTGGCGAACGCCGCGCGCCCGTCCGCCAGCATCTCCGCGGGCTCGCTCGAGCGCGTCCACCAGACGATCGAGCCCTTGAGCATGTCCAGCTTGGCGAAGGCCCGGCGCAAGCCTTCGTCGGTCGCGAGCAGCCGGTAGACGTCGGAAGGGCGCACGCCGTCCGCGAGCAGCGCCATTTCCAGATTGAACTTCGCATCGGACGACCGCAGCGCCCTCGGACCGGGAAATCGCGCAAGATCGAAAAAGTCTCCGGCCGTTTGGGGGCGCGCTTCGCCGAAGCGCCTCGGAGAATAGGCGATCACCTGGCTGTACACGACGCTACCGACCCAGCACGGCCCGAGCGCGTTGGCGACGAAATCGGCTTCAGCGGGCCGGCCGTCCGGCGCCGCCGGAAGCGTTGTGCCGTCGAGCCGCTCGAGCAGCCCTTCGCGGCAGGCCCGGATCGCGTCCGGCAGCTCGAGATCCACGACGTCCCAGCCCGTATGGCCGCCGCGCAGCTCCTTCAGCCCGCCGTCGTATTCCGCGATGTGAACGTTGATCCCGGCCTTGAGCGCATAGGGCACGAACAGTGCGCTCGCCTGCGCATGCCCATAGGGTCCCGCCCAGGTGACGGCAGTCAGAACGGGCGGCTTGCGGGAGAGAAGGACATAGGCAAAGACGCCGCCGACGGTGAGGACCAGCAGCACGCCGGCAAGTATGCGCCCAATTCTCATTCCGCCGCCTCGGGATTTCAGCCCATGCTCTTTAGCGCATATTTCCGGGCTTGTGCCCGTCCTTTCGATGCGCCGCTCCCGTTGTCGCGGGCCGGGCGGGACGAGCCCCAATCCGCCTGCGCCGGGCGGATGCAACGTCACCGGCGAACTGCCGCAAAGTCTTGATTTTGAAGGGGCGCGCGACTAGTTTCCCCGGCTTCGTGACGTCGGGCAGTTGTAGCTCAGTTGGTTAGAGCGCCGGATTGTGGATCCGGAGGTCGGTGGTTCGAGCCCACCCAACTGTACCAGTCGGATTCCCGCGAACTCCCTCCCTCCACATGTGACGTCGAATTCGGCGCCAACCGGCCGCATGTTCAGTCTCCGCGCCGCGCAAGGGAGACTCGAAACTTCGAGCATTGGCAGAGCAATCATAGAAACACCCACGCGTTGCGTGTTTCACGCCTGCGAAGTCGGGAGTAATGTTTTGGCGGCCAGGTACGGAGGCGAGACCATGCCGTCTAGATATCGGCAGTGCTCCACGCTTTGCGGCGTTGCGTTGACCGCGACTCTTTCCGTGCTCTCCGCGACGGTTGCCAGGGCCGCGGTCGAGATTTCCTCGAAGCCGACGCAGAACATGAGCTGCCAGGCCGGCGTGTGTTCGCCGACGGCACAGAAGGCGGTGCTGAACGTCGGCGATCTTGCCAGCATGCTTGCGAGCGGAGACGTGACGATCTCCAGCGGCAGCCTGGCGCAGGATATCGAGATCGATGCAAAGCTGAATTGGGTGAGTACGCACCGGCTGACACTCGACTCCTATCACGCTATTTTATTCAACAAGCCGGTCCTCGTGGCCGGTACTGGCGCCCTCACCATCACGACCAATGACGGCGGCAAGGATGGAGACTTCCGGTTCTTCGGCAAAGGCCATATCGAGTTCTGGGACCTGGACAGCAGCCTCGTGATCAACGGCCACGGCTACAACCTGGTAAAGGGCATCAAGGACATAAACAAAAACGGCGGCGCTTATGCGGCGCTTGCGAAGAGCTTTAGCCTCAAGAGGAAGATTTATTCCAAGGCGCCTATCGAATCCGTCAATGTGCTCGAAGGGCTGGGCAACACGATCTCCGACCTGACGATTGTCGATACCAACCCTGACGACCTCGTTGGGCTTGTTGAAAATCTGGAAATGCAGGGCGCGATACGCGATGTCAGGCTTGTTTCGGTAGACATTCACACAAGCAGCGAATGCGTCGGCGCACTGGTGGCTGCCGCTGCGGGAAACGTCCTCAATTCGTATGCCACCGGCGAAATCACGGTCGATAGCGTGATACCGTCGACAATAGGTGGATTGGTCTGCGCAGGAGAAAATGTTGCGAACTCTTGCGCCTCTGTTGCGATATCTGTAACGGGAACAGCCACCGGCAGCGTGGTGGGTGGGATGATGGGTGTAAATTTCGGTGCGTGCTTTGGGTTACAATGTACCGGCGTAATTACCGGCTCGTACTCCACTGGAACCGTTGTCGGTGTTGACGGAACGATGGTCGGCGGACTCGTGGGCCAGAATCTTGGCGGCGTAATCCTGAACTCCTACGCGACAGGCGCCGTGAGCGTTGGGAGCGACGGATTCGCTGGTGGGCTGGTGGGTTCGAACGAGAACAATCCTTCCGAACAGGCCGATCCCGTCATAGCGAATTCCTACTCGACAGGCTCCGTCAGCGGCGGCTCGGGTGCTGTGGTCGGCGGGCTGATCGGGCAGGACCTTGCCGATCCGGGCATCACCGACGCCTACTGGGACACGGACACGAGCGGGGTGAACAATCCTGAGCAGGGCGCTGGCAACATCGCCAACGATCCGGGTATCACGGGCCTCACGACCGAGCAGTTCAAATCCGGCCTGCCCGCCGGCTTCGACAAGAAGGTGTGGAAGGAGAAGGCCGGGATCAACGGCGGCTATCCCTACCTGATCGATCTGCCGCCCGGCTGAGCTTGATCGCTGTCAACCAGTTCGCAGTTTCGTCCCGTCCGGTGCGCCAGCATTGAGTGTCCCAAGTGCGCTGCCAGTGTCCCAAGTGACCGTGTCATGCCAAGGGTGTCCTGGGTGTGCTGCCAATTCGAACAGCACCAAACTTTCCTGCAATGACCAGCGGAATGGTTGGCACGTTTAGTGGCATCTCGCAGGGAAGCTCGAAAGCGCCGCGAAGCCCGATCGGCGCCCGGCTGAGCGTCAAATTCCGCCGCGCCAGGTCGAAGGTCATATTCATGTCGCCAAAGCTGCGAAAGCCGATGACGCCGTCGACACCGAAGTCGTCGTGGATCCAGCCGCCGCAGGACTCCGGACATTGGCTGCTCAAGCGAGCGGGCCGGAACTCGAGAGATGGAAGCCTGTGAGGCTTCGCCCTTCATGGCTGGCCTGCTTGCGTAATAGCGATATCGGCGGCTCTCCCCCTTTGACGGTATAGGTCGGCGGCATCGGCACGCCGGTCTCATCGAACAACAGACCAGCAAGAGCCGCATCCTGTATTGCGCGCGAGCTCGCGCGACCGGGCGGTCTCAACTCGGCCAAACCACGCTGTACGCGATTGAGGAGGTCCAAGGGCAGGATCGACTGATGCTCGCCCGGATAGGCAGCCATTGTGCATGGTCCCGCCGATATAAGTACGGTTGTTCAGAATGAGATAGAGCGCGCTGCGCTCTACTGGCTTGCCAGCACTGGCCCAAGCACGGCTAGTTCAACGATTGCGATCATGATTGCGGCACGTGATTTCATGTGTCCAATCCGTCCAAAGTGCCCGGAATTCCTCGCATATTTGGCGGCTGCCTGACTAATAGCTTTCGCCTATCGAAAGCGTAGACAACAAGTAGTTCCGATGTTGCCGCGGCGCCCGCATATCTCTCCCAACGAACAACGGGACGAGGGATATGCGAATGACTGTCATGGCGAACGCATCACCGGCAACCGGCGCGGGCACGAGCCCTGTCGCGGAATACGGTCAGGTCGTTCTCGTTCTGCAAGGTGGCGGCGCGCTCGGCGCGTATCAGGCCGGCGCCTATCAGGCGATGCACGAAGTCGGGATCGAGCCGGACTGGATTATCGGCACGTCAATCGGCGCGATCAATGCGAGCCTCATTGCGGGCAACACGCTTGAGAACCGGCTCAATCGCCTAAGAGAATTCTGGGAGCGCGTCGAACATGAGCCGCTGCTGAAGATCGCGGGGTCGCTTCCAATTGTCGGGCAGGCAGCCGCGACCTTTCTTGCAACCGCAACCGGCGTGCGTGGCTTCTTCGACCCCAATCTGCGTGCGCATTTCGGCGCGCATGTGAAGCTCGGCGCTGAAGATGCCGGCTACTATTCTACGGCACCGCTGAAGCGCACGCTGAGCGAGCTGGTCGATTTCGAGCAGATAAACAACGGGCCGACGCGGCTCACGGTTGGCGCGGCCAATGTTCAGACCAGCGCGATGCGCTATTTCGACAGCCGCAGCGAGACACTGGACGTCAAGCATGTGATGGCGTCCGGCGCGCTGCCACCGGCGTTTCCCGCGGTCCGCATCGGCGGCGAGCTCTATTGGGACGGTGGCATCCTTTCCAACACGCCCGTCGAAGCGGTGTTCGACGACAACCCGCGCAAGAACTCGCTTGTCTTTGCGGTGCATCTCTGGAATCCGAACGGGCCGGAGCCGGATTCGATTCTGAAGGTGATGAACCGCCAGAAGGATCTCCAATACTCAAGCCGTGCCGGAACCCACATCGCGCGCCAGAAGCAGATCCATCGCCTGCGCCATATCATTGCAGAGCTCAAGATGCGGCTTCCCGCCGAAGCGCTGAAAGACGATTTTGTGCGCGAGATCGCAGACTATGGCTGCCTGACGCGTATGCATGTCGTGCGTCTGCTTGCGCCGCAAGTGCGTGGCGAAGACCACGCACGCGATATCGATTTCAGCCCGAACGGAATTCATACGCGATGGGAAGCCGGCTACGCCGACACAAAGCGCGTGCTGAAAGCCGAGCCCTGGAAAGCGCCGGTCGATCCCATCGAGGGCCTCGTTCTGCACGAAGCCAATGCCGGCCAAATGATGTCGTGACCCCAACCCCCAAAGGAGAATCCCATGAACCCGCTTTCGACACCATTGTTTGCCTCTGCTTTCGCCGTTCTTTCGTTTTCGCCTGTCGGCATCGACGCGGCGAATGCTGCTGCGATGAACGCGTCGGCACAAACGCACCAGCTTGCTGCAGACGAAGGTGTCATCCGAGTCAAGAGCGCCTATGGCGTCGATGAAACCGTCGCGCGTATCAAGGCCGACATCGCCAAGAAAGGCATAAAATTCTTCGACGACATCGATCAGGCGAAGCTTGGCGAGGATGCGGGCATCAAGCTCAATTCCTCGCGCCTGCTGGTGTTCGGCAATCCGCCGCTGGGCATCCAGTTTCTGACGTCGAACCCCTATGCCGGTCTCGACTGGCCGGTGCGCATGCTGGTTCTCCAGGATGCCGACGGTCAGGTGTGGATCGCCTATACCGATTTCACCTACATCGCGCATCGTCACCACATCACCGACCGCGACGCGCAATTCGCGATGGCGACGATGGTTGCCGGTTCGATCGCGTCCGCGGCGCAAGCGAAATAGGTGCGGCGATGGCGCGTTGGACCAAACTGGCGATGCTGGCGATCGCGATGGGCACGCTGATGGCGGCAATTCAGGGCGCCTTCGCACGCTCGACGGAAATCTACACCGGGCTTTTTTCCCGGCTCGGCGCCGGCGGTTGCGATGTTGTTGCGTACTTCAATCTGGGCAAAGCCGTTCCCGGCAACGCGACCTTCCAAGCCAAATACAAGGGCGCGATCTGGCACTTCGCCTCCGCGGAAGACAAGGCGCTGTTCGAGAAGAATCCCGCCGCCTACGTCCCGCAATATGGCGGCTACTGCGCCTGGGCGGTGTCGCGGGGTTACACGGCGCCCGGCGATCCCGAAGTCTGGCGCATCGTCAACGGCAAGCTCTATCTCAACTACGATACCGACGTGCAGGCGAAATGGGAGAAGAACATTCCCGGCTTCATCGCTGCCAGCGACCGCAACTGGCCCTCGGTCCTGGACAAGTAACATGCTGCGCGACGCACACGGCAACACAATCTCGACGACGCATCCCGAGACTATCGCGGCTGTCGATATCTACACCGCCGACTGGATCGGATACGGCCAGCGTCTGCGCACCATCTTCGGTGCGGCCGATGCGGATCCCGACTGCGCGTTCGTCAATGCGTGCGCAGCGTCGGTACACATGGCCCTGGAGGCGCGCAGCGGTTTCGAGGCGGCACAGCCTTATCTCGCTCGCATGCGCGCGACGGCTGCGCAGGCCGGCGAGCGTGAGCAGGCATTCATAAGCGCTGTCGATGCATGGTCGCACAGCAATACGCGCGAGGCGCTCGAGCTGCACCGGGATCTCGTCGAGCGCTGGCCTTCGGACATCGCCGCCGCGAAATGGGGCCAGTACCACGCGTTCAATATGGGCCACACCGTTGCGATGCGCTCCATAGCGGAAGCTATTCTCCCGGTGCATCGCGAAATACCGGAAGCCTGGGGCATGCTGGCCTTCGCAGAGGAGCAGTGTCACCGCACCGAAATGGCATTGGAAGCCGCATTTCATGGGCTCTCGCTGTGTCCAACCGATCCGTGGGCGCACCATGCCATCGCGCACGCCTATGAATCGCAGGATCGCACGAAAGACGCAATCAAGTTTCTGACCGCGCGGGCTCCGGGTTGGGAAAGTCGCTCTATCTTCATCCGTGAGCACAATTGGTGGCATCTGGCGCAGTTTCATCTCGATCAAGGGGAATACGTCCGCGTGCTGGAGATTTATGACGACCATCTCTGGGGCACCTGGCCCGAATTTGCGCAGGAGCAGGTAGGCGCCGTCTCGGCGCTGTGGCGGTTGGAACTTATGGGCGTGGATGTCGGTGCGCGTTGGCAGGCGGTTGCCGGCAAGATTGCGGAACGCGGGCACGAGCATGTCCTTCCGTTCCACGATCTGCACTTTCTCTACGCATTGGCACGGTCGGGCGACTCCGAGCTCGTCGAGAGCTTTCTGCATTCCCTCGCGCAACACGCGGTAGCCTCGCGCGACAGCGTATGGCCGAGAGTTGCCTATCCCGTGGCGCGCGCGCTCGTGGCGCATGCCCGCGGCCGGTACGACCATGCCTCGCTGCTTCTGTTGCCGCTGCTCGGTCAATTGCATCACCTCGGCGGCAGTCATTCGCAGCGCGATGTGCTGCTCCAAACGTGGATCCATTCCTCGCTGCGCGCGCACGAATACTCATCCGTCGATGACGCTTTGCGCCGCTATGTCCGTCATCGCGCCGACCTCGGTTCGATGCGTCGCTTCGTGAAGCACGCGCGCCGCCATTGCGACACTCCGCCCAGGTTGCGTGTGGCATAGGGAGGTGGCGATGCTGTGCGATTTCGCAATCGGTTGCAGCCCCGCGGCGCTCGCGCTCTCGATTCTTGCATCGACCTTCTTTCTGGAAGACGCGGCGATCGGATACGCGGCGTTACTCGCGACTACCGGCATGATCGCGCCGGATCTCGCCTATGGCGTGCTATTCTTCGGCATCTATGCCGGCGACCTCGGCCTTTATTTTCTCGGAGCGGCCGCGCGCCACTATGCGTTCGCGCGCGGACTCATCGGACAAGGACGCATCGCACAAGCGGACGTCTGGATTGGCCGTCACTCGCTTCTGGCGTTGCTTGTCGCCCGCGTCGTGCCGGGCACGCGGTTGCCGGTTTATACTGCGAGTGGCTTTCTGCATGTGCCGTTCGCGTTGTTCGCCGTTGCGACTGCGGGCGCGAGCCTGGCCTGGACGGCCGCTCTGTTCTCCGCGATCTATGCGTTCGGCATGAATGCCGCACAGCTGTTCGGCGAATACAAATATGTCGCCGGCGCCGTCATTGTCGCCGCCATTTTGTCTGTCTCGATACTTTCCACGCGCTATGCGTCACGCAAAACCTGTGCGAAACATGGCTGAGGCGATTGCTTTCCCGCGATTGGCGCGCGTGCCGCATCAAGGCATGCCGCCGCTCGATCTGTCGGGCCCGGCTGTCTCGTTCTTCGAGTTCTGGCCGCAACATTTATTCTATGCGCCGATGATCCTCTATTGGCTCTGGCTGACGATAAAGCATGGCGGCCGCTTCGCGCTTCCGACCGCGGCGAACCCGTCCTTCCCGATGGGCGGCTGGGTAGGAGAATCCAAGCAGGCCGTGCTCGCTTGTGCCGGCAAGCACGCACGCGCGCATATCGCACCGTTTGTTGCGTTCACTCGCGATGCCAAAATTGCCATCGATGACGCCGCGCGAACCGCGATCTATCAGGCGCGGCGGGCGGGGCTGTCATTTCCACTGGTCGCGAAGCCCGATATGGGATGCCGTGGCGCCGGTGTACGCCGCGTTCGCAATGAGAACGAGCTGGCGCGTTACATCGCGGGTTTCCCGGATGGCGAAACGATCCTACTGCAGGCGCTTGTCGATTACGAAGCGGAAGCGGGCGTCTTCTATGTCCGCAAGCCCGGTCAGACCCACGGCGAAATCCTTTCGCTGACGCTCAAATATTTTCCCTATGTCTATGGCGATGGCACATCCACATTGGACGAATTGATCGCACGCGATCGCCGTGCCGGTTTGCTGAAAGATATCTATCTACCGCGCCACGCCGGCAGTCTTGCTAAGGTGTTGGCGCCAGGCGAGCCCTATCGGATCGCATTTGCGGGCAGCCACAGCCGTGGCACGGTTTTCCGCAATGGTAACCGGCTGGTCACTGAGCCGATGCGGCGCGCGTTCGACTGCATTGCCAAGGACATCGACGGCTTTCATTTCGGCCGCTTCGACGTGCGCTTTTCGTCCATCGATGAACTGCAGGAGGGGCGGAGTTTTACCATTCTGGAATGCAATGGCGCGGGCGCGGAGGCGACCCACATCTGGGACCGCAAGACGACGCTACGTGAGGCCTATCGGGTGCTGATGCGCCAATATGCGCAATTGTGGGATATCGGGGCAGAGAACGTGCGGCGCGGTGCCAGGCCGGCGCGCTTGCGCGATCTATTTCGCGCCTGGCGCAAAGAAGTTGCCTTGTGGGCGAAATACCCCTTGACGGAGTGATTTGAAGAGAAGAGGGCCACGGGCTAAGCTTTGAGTTGCTTGTGGGGAGCGCTGTCGATGGAGATGCATCAGGTCCGCTATTTTCTTGCGGTCAGCCGGACCTTGAATTTCACCAAGGCTGCGGAAGAGTGCAATGTCGCTCAGCCGTCGCTGACGCGCGCCATCCAGAAGCTCGAGGAAGAGCTCGGCGGCGCCCTGTTTCACCGCGAGCGCGCCAACACGCATCTGACCGAACTCGGCCGCTTGATGCTTCCCCATCTGGAGCAGACCTATGCCGCGTCGCAGGCTGCGAAGGCGCTGGCGACGAGCGTGCGCAAGGGCGAGGTCGCACCGTTGCGGCTCGCGGTCGACAATTCCGTTTCGATGCAGCCCATCGTCGATATTCTGTTGTCGCTTCGTCGGTCGATCATGGGTATCGAGCTGACACTTGGCACCGGGACGCGCCTTGGCGTCATTGATGACGCACTGGAAGGCGATTTCGATCTTGTAGTCGCCAGTCATGCAGGCGAGACGCCGGATCGCATGCGCAGCTGGCCGCTCTTTCGCGAGCCTTGCCAGGTGATCGTGCCCAAGGATCATCGTTTTGCGTCCGCCAAATCGGTGACGCTGAAGGATCTGGACGGCGAGCCGATGGTCGAACGCATCGACTGCTGCATGCATGCGGGCTTCAGCGAGCTCTGCGCGGGCGCCGGGGTAAAGCCGGAAATCAAGCATCGCGCGGCCAGCGAAGAGCAGCTTCAGCGCATGGTTCTTGCCGGATTCGGCTGCGGCATCAGCCCGCCGACGATTGCGTTGGCGGACGGTCTGGTCGGAATTCCATTCGTAGGCGAGGGCCTGGAGCGCGAAGTTGTACTGGCGACCGTCGCAGGGCGGCGTTTTTCCGTCGCCGCCGATGCCTTCGTGAAGATCGCACGCGCGCGCGACTGGTCGCCGAGGACCGCGGCCTAGCGCAACGCCTCAATCACCTCGAGCAGGTTTTCGGGGTCGTAGCGCTCGCGATATTCGGGATTCACATAGGCATTCGCGATGACGCCGTCCGTTCCTACCACATAGGTGGCGGCGATCGGCAGCATCCAGCTATCATTGCCGTAGATCGCAGGCAGCTTCACATTGAATTTGAGATAGCCGGGCTGGATGTCATCGGGAATTCGGAACACGAGCCCAAACTGCATCGCAACGGCGTTGTCGACATCGCAGAGAATTTCGAAATCGAGCTCGCGTTCCCTCTTGGTCTTCAATGCGACCCCGCCGATCTCCGGCGTGATGGCAACGATATTGGCGCCGGCCGCCTGCAGGCGTGGCGCAACATCGGCAAGCGCATTCAGCTCCGCGGAGCAATAGGGGCACCAGACGCCGCGATAGAAGCTGATGATGAGGGGCTTCGTTGCAAACATATCCGCAGATGAAATCAGCCGACCTTCTGCATTTGGCAGCATGAAGTCGGGAATGCGATCCCCCTTCTGCAGCGCGCTGTCGGCTGCACCCGAGTCGATCAGGCCGCGCACCAGGCGGTCATTGTCGCGATCAAACCATGCGGCCGTCGATGCGCGGATCTTTGCAAGCGTCTCGGCCAGGGGGCTCCTCTTCGTCATGCGGCAGTCACGGGCTTGTCGGACCTTGCGTTCAGCACATCAAGAATATACTGCGGATCGAGGCGTTCGCGAAAATCGACATTGACGTAGGCGTATTCGATTTTGCCGTCCTGGCCGATGACATAGGTTGCTGGGATCGGCAGGAACCAGCTTTCATTGCCATAGATCAGCGGGAAATCGACATCGATGTCGCGGTAGTAGTCCTGAAACTCCGGCGGAAGGCGAAAGACCAGACCGAACGCCAGGCCAAGACCATTTTCCAGATCGCACAGTATCTCGAATTCGAGTTCGCGCTGCCGTTTCGTCGTCAAGGCTCCGCCGCAATCTTCCGCGGTCACGGCAACCAGTGTTGCGCCCGTTGCCGCTATGTCGGCTGTCGCTTCGCGAAGCGCATCCAGCTCGGTCACGCAGTAGCGGCACCATTTGCCGCGATAGAAACTCAGGACTAGCGGCCCGCGTGCGAGAAGGTCGGTGAGTGCCACGATGTGACCCTCGGCGTTGGCGAGCGCAAAGTCCGGACACTTATCGCCCGCCTTCAACGCGCCTTCACCGATATGTGTGTCGCGCAAAAACTGGACGAGCGCGTCATAGCGCGCTTTCCAGACCGGATTTCTCACTCGCAACGCCTCAAGCGTTTCCTTGAGACTTGGGCTCTTGCTCATGGCCGGACCATACCCATTCCCCGGATAACGCTCAATAAAGAACCCCATAGCCGGGGGCTATGAACACCTTAGACAAGCGGTATTTCCGTTCCCGCGCCGTCTCCACGATCTTCCAATTGTTGTCGAGCGACCCCGCCGACAGAACGCAAACTGAAACGGAGACTTGAAATGATCACGAATAGCAAAGTCGGCAAGGCGGTCCTTCGCGCTGCGTCTGCCGCGGCGGCCCTGGCGGTCGCGACTTTTGTCGGTGCGAACGCGGCCTATGCCGCAGACTGCCCGGCCGACAAAGTCGGCGTCGATGTCACGAAGCCCGGCCCGATGACGCCGTCGCGCGTTACCGACACCGTCATCTCGTCCATCGCCCTCGACAACTACGGCGGCGCGGGCCGTGCGCTGCGCATGCGCCGCCTCGTCGTGCAGCCGGGTGGCGTCGTTCCGTGGCACAGCCACGAAGATCGTCCCGCCAACATCCTCGTGATTTCGGGTTCGATCACCGAATACCGCAGCACCTGCGCCGTGCCGATCGATCATCCCGCCGGCGACGTGACCGCGGAATCCGGCGCGCTTTCCCATTGGTGGAAGAACAACACCAAGAAGCCGGCCGTGCTGATCTCGGCGGACATCCTTCCCCCCAAGATGGCCGCAGGCAGCTCGATGTAACCCCCGGCGCTCTTCGCTCGAAAACACGAAGAGCACGCGGGCGCGTGGCGCCTCAAAGGCTGCCCTCTCCGATTGGGGCGCCACGCACCGCACTCTCTCAGGAACCAGTCCGATGAATGCTGCCGTCCGCCCCGGCACTTCGACAATGGATGTCGAGATGGACATCCGCTTGCCGAGCGTCGTCATCTGCATCGTCGCGTTTCTGACCGTCGTGGATCTGTTCGCGACGCAAGCCATTCTTCCGACGTTGGTGCGGAACTATCACGTGACCCCCGCTGCGATGGGCGTGGCAGTAAACGCCAGCACCGTCGGCATGGCGATATCCGGCCTGCTGGTGGCTTTGTTCAGCCGCAGGATCAATCGCCGGTTCGGCATTCTTGTCAGCCTGATCCTTCTCTCCATTCCGACCGCGCTTCTCGCGACGATGCCGAGCCTGCCGGTGTTCACGGCGCTGCGCATCATCCAGGGGCTGTTCATGTCGTCGGCCTTCACGCTGACGCTTGCCTACCTCGCCGAAAATGTCAGTGCGAAGGACGCGACCGGCGCCTTCGCCGCCTATATCACCGGCAATGTCGCGAGCAATCTGTTCGGCCGGCTGCTGTCCGCAGCGCTGGCCGACCATTACGGGCTGGCGACGAATTTTTATGTCTTCGCGCTGCTGAATCTCTCTGGCGCGCTGCTCGTGTTCTTTGCGCTGCGCAAGACACGCCCGATGGCGGCGATGCCGATGGCGCCTGTCTCACCGCTCGCCGCGATGCGCATTCACCTGCGCAACCGGCCGATGCTCGGGAGCTTTGCGATCGGCTTCCTGATCCTGTTCGCCTTCATCGGCACCTATACATACGTGAATTTCGTGCTGACCCGCGCGCCGATCCGTCTGGCGCCGATGTCGCTCGGCTTTGTCTATCTCGTCTTTCTTCCCTCGATCTTCACCACGCCTATTGCCGGCCGCATTGCGCAGCGCATGGGCGCGCGTCCCGCGATGTGGGCGGGGCTGGGATTGGCGCTGGCAGGTCTTCCGCTGCTGCTGACGGGCACCTTTCCGGTGATCCTGCTCGGACTGGTTCTTGTCGGTGTCGGGACCTTCTTCGCACAGGCCACAGCGACCGGCTTTGTCAGCCAGGCAGCCACGGCGGACCGTGGTGCGGCGAGTGGAATGTATCTCGCGTCCTATTTCTCCGGCGGCCTGTTCGGCGCGGCCGTGCTGGGACAGCTATACGACCGGCTTGGCTGGACGGCGTGCGTCGCCGGAATCGCTGTCGCGCTGATCCTGGGAATTTGGCTCGCCTTCGCGCTCAAGCTTCCGGCCGCAGGTGCGGTCTCATGAGCCGCCATAGCCCGCTTCTATCGAAACACAAGACAGACAGCATTTCCGTTCGCGCATCCTGCGCCTCACATTCCAACCGTCAAGGAACAGAAAGATGAACATGATGATGAAGAGCGAAACGAAGATGGGTGTCCTCGCCGGCAAGACGGCACTCGTCACCGGATCCACCAGCGGCATCGGCCTCGGCATCGCACGCGCGTTTGCCCGCGCGGGCGCCAATGTCGTGCTCAACGGCTTCGGCGACGAGAAGGAGATCGAGAAGACCCGCTTCATGCTCGCCGAGGAGACCGGCGTCCATGCCGCATACGACAAGGCCAATCTTGCCAGGCCCGACGAAGTCGCCGGCATGGTCGAGCGCATGACGATGGCATTCGGCCAGATCGACATCCTGGTCAACAATGCCGGTATCCAGTTCGTCTCGCCGCTCGAGACGTTCCCGGCGGACAAATGGGACGCGATCATCGCGCTCAATCTCTCGGCCGTGTTTCACACCACCAAGGCCGTGTTCGCCGGCATGAAGGCGCGCGGCTATGGCCGCATCATCAACATCGCTTCGGCGCATGGCCTGGTCGGGTCGCCGTTCAAGGCTGCCTATGTCGCCGCCAAGCACGGCGTTTTGGGTCTGACAAAAGTCACGGCGCTGGAAGGCGCGGAGTTCGGCGTCACAGCCAACGCGATATGCCCGGGTTATGTCTGGACGCCGCTCGTTGAGAAGCAGATCGACGACCAGGCCACGGCGCACAAGATCAGCCGCGAGGAAGTGATCCGCGACGTCCTTCTGGCGCAGCAGCCGAACAAGAAATTCGCAACCGTCGAGGAAATTGGCGCGCTCGCCGTGTTGCTCGCGACGGACTCTGCCGCTTCGATCACGGGCGCGGCCTTGCCGGTCGATGGCGGCTGGACGGCGCACTGATCGGGCATCGAACTCGGAGGGCATAGGAATGGCCGGCGAACCCCCAACTCTCGAGACACACCACCCCCACATTGTCATCGTTGGTGCGGGTTTCGCCGGTCTTGCCGCCGCGCATGCGCTGAAAGACGCGCAGGCCAGGATCACGATCATCGATCGTCGAAATTATCATCTTTTCCAGCCGCTGCTGTATCAGGTTGCAACGGCGAGTCTTTCACCTGCCGACATCGCGCAGCCTGTTCGCAGCATCCTGAAGGATCAGCGCAATACATCTGTTCTGCTTGGCGAAGTTGTCGGCGTCGACAAAAATGTGAACGAGGTACGCCTCGCCGACGGCCGCCGCATCGCCTACGATACTTTGATCCTGGCGACCGGCGCGCGTCACTCCTATTTCGGCAAGGATCAATGGGCGGACTACGCGCCCGGGATCAAGTCCATCGACGACGCGACGAAGGTTCGCGCGAACATCTTGCTCGCCTTCGAACGCGCAGAAGTCGAGTTCAACCCGGAACGCCGCAAAGCGCTTTTGACCTTCGCCGTCATCGGCGGCGGACCGACGGGCGTGGAAATGGCCGGTGCCATCGCCGAACTCGCGCGCAATTCCATCACGCGCGACTTTAGATCCATTACGCCGCATTGCGCACGCGTGCTTCTTGTGGAAGCAGGTCCACGCCTCCTGCCGGCAATGCCGGAAGCGCTCTCGGAAGAATCCAAACGCGCCTTGAATCGGCTAGGCGTCGAAGTCAGGCTCGGCAAAGCCGTCACCAACATCACGCGCGACAGCGTCACGAT
Organism: Rhizomicrobium sp.; assembly: GCA_035549575.1. GTDB lineage: Bacteria > Pseudomonadota > Alphaproteobacteria > Micropepsales > Micropepsaceae > Rhizomicrobium. The sequence goes on along the minus strand of DASZQP010000078.1, from coordinate 27,484 downwards.
CGGCGATGAGTATGTTGGCACCAAAACGATTGTCTGGGCCGCCGGTGTTCGCGCCTCGGCCGCAGGACAATGGCTTGAAAGCGCCACCGACCGCGCGGGCCGTGTGTTTGTCGGCCCCGATTTTTCGGTGCCGAACCATCGCGAGATCTTTGTCGTCGGTGATACCGCCGCCTTCCGGCAGAGCAACGACACGTTCCTCCCCGGTGTGGCACCCGCCGCGAAACAGGCCGGCGCCTTTGTCGGATCGCTGCTCGCCGCGCGCCTCGGCGGGCGGCCAGAGCCGGGGCCGTTTGTCTACCGCGATTTCGGGAACATGGCGACGATCGGCCGCCGCAACGCTGTCGCCGATTTCGGCCGCGTGCATCTGAAGGGCCTGGTTGGCTGGCTGCTGTGGTCGCTTGCCCATGTCTATTTCCTCATCGGCTTCCGCAACCGCTTGAGCGTCGCGATGAGCTGGGCGTGGTCCTACGTCACCTATCAGCGCGGCGTTCGTCTGATCACCGGCCGCGACATGGATATCGCAACCCCGCTGGAGGAGGCCGCGTAATGGACATGCATGTGGATACGCTCGCGAACCTGCGGCCGGCAACGCGGCGCAACGGCACGACCCGCACCCTCAATCTCGCGCTTCAGGGCGCAGGATCGCATGGCGCTTTCTGCTGGGGCATTCTGGACAAGCTTCTTGAAGATGGACGCATTGAGATCGACGGCATCACCGCGACGAGCGCCGGTGCCTACTGCGCTGTCGTCTACGCTTACGGCTTCCTGCGCGGCGGCAAGGACAATGCGCGTACTCTATTGGAGAGGTTCTGGCGCAAGGTGAGCGAAGAATCGGCGTGGATTCATCCGCTGCGCTACGCACCGATGGCTGTGATGTTCGGCGAGCCCGCGAGCTGGCGCTGGTTCGAGCACATGACGCAGGTGCTGAGCCCGTATGAGTTCAACCCGCTGAACCTCGATCCGGCGCGTTCGGTTCTGGAATCGCTGGTGGATTTTGAAGAACTTTATCGCGCCCGCGCTACGCCGCTCGTCATCTCAGCGACCCATGTCCGCAGTGGCCGCAAGCGCATCTTCACCAATCGTGAGATCACGGCGAAAGCCGTGGCCGCCGCTGCATGCCAACCCGCGCTTTCCCAAGCTGTCGAGATCGATGGCGAGCACTACTGGGATGGCGTCTACGGCGCGGGCCAGGTTCTCGCACCGCTCATCGCAAGATCGTCGAGCCGCGATGTTCTCATCGGCCAGATCAGTCCCGTTCTGCAACGCGATATGCCGCGTCGCGCACCGCAGATCCAGGCGCGTGCCGCGGAAATCGCAACCCACGCCTCGCTGCTATGCGATGCGCGCGCGCTGACCGCGGCCGCAAGTCTGATCGATGAAAGCTGGATCAAGCCCGAGCATCGCCACCGGCTGTCGCCGGCGCGCTTTCACGCCATTTCGGCGGATGACGTGATGTCGGACGTCTCGGCGGAGTCGAAATTCGACATGAGCGGACGTGCCTTGCGCCGGCTACGCGACATGGGCCGTCACGCCGCCGATCTCTGGCTCGAAACGCATTTCGAAAGCGTCGGGCAGCGCTCGACCATCCACTTCAGCGAACAGTGAGGATCCCATGCTCCAGTTCCTGATCAACCGTCTGAAGCGCGTCGAACGCATCATCGCCGAACCCGCACGCCGCGAGGCCGTCGACGCCTGGTCGCTGCTCATCGGCCGAGAGGCCGCCGAGTTGTGGCTGGAAGCTTTGTCGACCCGCCCGCCCACGCGTCCTACCCACGCCTAACCAGACATCGAGGAGACCGTCCATGAACAAGTACAAGACCTATGCCCTTTGGGTTTTGAGCGCCTATATCGCATTTGTGTTTGTGCAATCGCTGTTTTTCAAATTCACGGGTTCGGCCGAGAGCATCTACATTTTCTCGACACTCCGCGACTGGTCCGGTATCGCGCTGTTCGAACCCGCAGGCCGCTGGATCATCGGTTTCTCGGAACTGATCGCATCGATCCTGCTCTTCATTCCGCGCACGCGGATCTTCGGTGCTGCAATGGCGATCGGCATCATGACCGGCGCAATCTCGTTCCATCTCTTCACGCCGCTCGGCGTGGAGATCATGGGCGACGGCGGCGAATTGTTCACGCTCGCCTGCGGCGTGTGGATTTCGGGCTGGATCATTCTCGCGCTGTCGGGGGACCAGGTGCGCGCATGGCTCGAGTTTGTCCATTCCGGCTTTACGGGCGGCAGACTGCAAAGCGTAAAGTAGTCCGCGGTCGGGGAGCCGTTCGTTGGCGGAGCGAACGGCTCGCCTTTTTCTTGGGGAATGCCATGTTTACTAGACGAGCACTTCTTGAGTCCCTGGTCATGACGGCGATTGCGATTGCTCCCGCGCAGGCGGTTGCAAAGGACACATTTCCGCTGATTGTCCGGGACAACAGACTGTTTCTCGACATTGTTGTGAACGGCCACAACGCCCGGGCGCTGCTCGACTCCGCCGCGGAATCGACTCTGCTCGACACACAATTCGCCAATAGGATCGGCCTGCGCGTTGCCGAACCGACAACCGTGAAAGGCAGTGGTGGAGACGTGGACGCAGCATTCGCGGACGGCGTGGCGATAGTGGCGACAGGGCTCGCATTGGGCCCGTTGAAGGTCGGCGTTCTCGATCTGACAGATGTCGGCAAAAGACTCGTTCATGGGCCGGCCCCGATCATCCTCGGCCGTGAATATTTCGATGCCGCGCGCCTGCTGATCGATGTCGATGGCGGCACCGTTCAGCGAGTGACGCGAACGGAAACGCCCCAAGGCGTGAAAGTGCCGCTTACCGGAACGCGCGGCATCGAAACGCTTCCGGTGTCACTGGAAGGTCACGCCCCCGTCGCGGCAGCCTTCGATCTCGGCAACGGCGGCGCGGTTCTCGTTGGCGCTGCCTATGCGCGACAGTGGGGACTGCTCAGCGACGGCAGACCGACAACCCGGAAGGGCGGCGGCGGGATCGGCGGCGAGCATCAGCTCACGCGGTTGAAGCTGAAATCGCTCGAACTGGCCGGGCATGTATTCCACGATGTCGATGCAGCCATCGACGAAACCGACAGTGCAACGCCGGTCAACGTCGGGCTGCCGCTGCTACGCCAGTTCGTCATCACGACAGATTATCGCGCGCGTGCCGTATGGCTGAAGTGGCGCCAAGTCCCGTCATAGAATCTCGGAGCCCCCGAATGATCAAGGTCACCGTCCTCTATCCCCGCACGCCGGGTTCGAAATTCGACTTCGACTACTACCTGAAGACCCATATGCCGCTCTCGATCGCGCGGCTCGGCATGGCGATGGACGCTATCACCGTCGAGCGCGTCCTTGACCCCGGCCCGCCTTGGCCTCCGCCGGCATACGTTGCGATCTGCAGCTTCGTCTGCGAATCGCGCGAGGCCTATGAGGCCGCGTTTATCCCGCATATGGCCGAGCTGCAGGCAGACATGGCGAACTACACTGATGTCGAGCAGGTCGTTCTCATCAGTGATGTTGTTATCGACCATCGGCATAAGTGCGCCGCCCAGGGGCCCAATCAGGGAGAGCTGTAGGTATTTCACGAGCGGTGCCGGCCATATTGTGTTGACGAGAGGCTGTCCGATATCTGCAGGCTAGGCCGGAAGTGCGCGTCATCGGATGAGCGAGCGTGATCGCATTCTTGCGCGGATGCGGATTCTCGAACGGGCATGGTCCGCTTGAGGAAGACGGCGGTACCCGTCCTGCCGTCGGCATGCCGGAACGCACGATCGCGCGCGCGTGCTATTGGCGGACGCGGGTCCAGATCTCCGACCGGCAGAACAGATAGCGGCAGCCGCGGACCTTCAGCCTGTCGGGGCCCAGAAGCGTCAGCGTCGAGTTTCCGGTTTCGTCGCCGGTCTGAGGATCGTAGATCGTGCCGCCTTGCCACTGTTGCGGCCCGCCGCGATAGCCGTCGAGAATCCTCAAGCCGCGAATGCGTCTCGACCTCTTGGACGGGTCGGGATTTTTCACGTCGGCCTGATCCGCGTGGGCCCGCAGCGCGTTGCCGTCCATGACGCGGCCGCAAAGCGCCGCGCCGCACTGTTCGATCAGCACACGGCCGTTGTTCCTGGCGGTTGCCCAAAGTCCGAACACGTCGGGCTCCGCCGCCATGACGGGCGCTGCCGCGAGCAGGGCGCACGCGCAGGCGAAGCTAGGCCACCGCAAGCCGGTCTCCGAGCATGGCTTCGACACCGGCAATCAGCGCCCGGTCGTCCACCTGCCAGGGATGAAAGCCGGGCTTGAAGTAAGCGAAATAGCCAGGCGCCGCGCGCCGCATGAGCCCCGGCCTGCGCCAGAGATAGCCGAACAGGGCACGCCAGCTTCTCCAGTTGTCGATGCCGTCCTGCCGGAAGAATTCCCGGACACCGAAGGCAATGAACTGGAAGAACATGACGGTCGTCAGCAGCATCGAAGCGCAGCGGATCCACCACCGAGCCGGCGGCGAGAACCCGCGCGCGGCGGCGAGAAACGTGTCGAAGGCGACGGCCTTGTGCTCGATCTCCTCGATGGCATGCCAATGCCACAACCGCTTCAGCTCCGCCGGCGCGCCGTCGAGGTCGTTGCCTCCCGCAAGCAGCGCATGCGCGAGAATCGCGGTGAAGTGTTCGAGCGCGATAGTGGCGCAGAGCCGGCTGATTGCGGGAAGCCTTCGCCCGTAGTCGAAGCGCTCCTTCAGATAGGCGTCGATGCGGCGGAAATCGTAGCCCTGTTCGGCGATCCTGTTGTTGAGGACGAGGTGTTCCCGGCTGTGCACGGCTTCCTGCGCGGTAAAGGCGCCGATCTGCGCGCGCAGCACCGGGCCCGCCGCGTCGCGATAGTGCCGCACCGCGTCCATGAAAAAGCGCTCGCCCTGGGGAAAGGAGGCCGAAAGGGCATTGAAAAAGGCCGTGCCGACGGGATCGCCGTTCAGCCAGTGCCGCGGCGCGGGCGACTGGCGCGCAAAGGCGATATCGCGCGGATGAATCAAAAGATCGGCCGGCGTTTGCGTTTTGGACACCAAAGTAAGAACCTCTGGATGCCGGGCTTCACCATATCGGTATACTGACAAAGATGTCAATAAATCAGTCGCAGAAGCGCAAGGATCAGCCTACCCTGCGTCGCAGGCGCTCCGCCGACGAAGCGCGCGGGGAGGCGCTAGCCGTCGCCCGCAAGCTGCTGATCGAGCGCGGCCCCCATGCCGTGACGCTGAAGGCCGTGGCGGACGAACTTGGCGTGTCGCACACCAACATCCTGCACCATTTCGGCACGGCCGGTGAGCTGCAGTCGGAACTGATGAGCACGATGGTTCACGATCTCGCCTCCGCGCTGATGGGGGCGGTGGCGCATCTGCGTTCCGACACCGGCGCGCCTCGGATGCTCGTGGACATCGTGTTCGACGCATTCGAGAAGGGCGGTGCGGGCAGATTGGCAGCCTGGATCGTGCTTTCCGACAACCTCACCTATCTCGAACCCGTACGGGACGCCGTCGAGGAGCTGGTGCGCGCACTGGAAGAGAAGTTCGCCCAGGAAAAGGGCGATCCCCATCTCGGCGTCACCTCGGCGGTGCTTTTCATCGCGCTCATGGCATTCGGCGATTCGCTGATCGGCCAGCCCTTGAAGCAGATGGTCGACCGCGAGCCCAGCGCGGCGCGCAAGGTCGCGGGATTCCTCCTTCCCAAATTCTTTCTGTAGCGGGCGCGCACGGATCGCCTTCCGCCTTGCTGCACTGCAGCGGCCCGCCGGCTGCGTTGCGCGGCGGCCACATGGGTGGGGAACTTTTTTCGGACGGCTTGGAACTATTTACATTGATGTGCGTAGTAGAGCGCGTGGAATGCCGCGCGAGAATTCGCGTTACAGGCGAGCGGGACGCGGGACGGCCGGGCGACCGGCGCAGTCATAGGGGAGGTAGATGCGCAAGAACGTGCGCTGGCAGGCACTTGCCGGAGGGGCGGCGGCATTGACGCTCGTGGCCGCGCCCGGCAGCAGCGCCCAGACCGCCGGCGGAATCGAGACTGTGGTCGTCACCGCGCAGAAGCGCTCCGAAAACATTCAGAAAGTCCCGATCGCGATTTCCGCCTTCTCGCAAAAGGAGCTCAAGCTCGAACAGGTCGCGGGCGGTCCCGACCTCATCCGGGAGGTGCCGAACCTTACGTTCTCGAAGACCAATTTCACCGGCTACAACATCCAGGTTCGCGGCATCGGCACGCAAGCGATTTCCGTGACGACCGATCCGGCCGTCGCCATCGCCTTCAACAACATTCCCTTCATCCGAAACCACTTCTTCGAGCAGGAATTCTTCGATGTGGACCGGGTGGAAGTGCTGCGCGGTCCGCAGGGAACGCTCTACGGGCGCAACGCACCGGCGGGCGTCGTCAACATCATATCGGCCGAACCCACGGACGAGTACGAGGGCTTCGCGTCCGTGGACGTCGGCAACTACAACGAACGGCGCCTCGAGGGGATGGCGAACATCCCGCTCGACGGCGACCGGCTGGCATTGCGTCTCGCCGGCGAATGGACCCAGCGCGACGGCTACGCCTACAACGAGGAGACGCGGCACAATATTGACGGGCGCAATCTCTGGTCCGGCCGCGCGACGCTTCAGTTCAAGCCGCTGGAGGGGCTGAAGGCGGATCTGGTCTGGGAGCACTTCTGGGAAAACGACAACCGGGCGCGCTCCACCAAGCAATTGTGCCAGAAGGATCCCGGACCTTCGGTGGTGGACGGACCCGCAGGCCCGCAAATTCCGGACGCGGAAAACTTCGGTACCGCCTGGCTCACGCAGGGCTGCCTTCCCGGTTCGCTCTATGGAGCGGACGCCTTTCAGACGCCGAACGGCGCGGGGATCCCCTTCGTAGCCGCGCTGGAACTCCTCACGCCCTATGTGAAGCCGGGAACGGATCCCTACGCCGGACTGACCCAGTCGAACGACCTTCGCGTCGTGGATTCGCTGCTGGACCCGAAATACAAGGCGAAGAACGACACGCTGGAGCTCAACGTCGACTACGACTTCGGCGGTGCGCTCACCTTGAGCTCGCAGACGGGCTACAACAAGGACTACCTCTATTCCACCGAAGACTACAATCGCTTCAACACGGCGCCCATTTTCCGGGACGCGGGGAAGCGCACGCTTGTCGGACGCGACGGACAGTATTGCGATCCGCAGCTCGGCTGTTCCGGCACGATCGTGGGGCAGGACGTTTCCCAGGAAAAATCGGAACAGTTCTATCAGGAGCTGCGGCTGATCTCGAGCTACGAGGGCCCGCTGAATTTCGTGGCGGGAGGCAACTACCTGCACTATTCGACGTCCGAGGACTACTACGTCTTCTTCAACGCGCTCAGCCTTTTCACGGAGTACGTCAATTCCATCAACGGCGGCGCGAAGAACCCGAAGGACGCCGATCACATCCCGTTCGACGCCCTGCTCGCGAACAGCTGCAATCCGATACCGGCGGATCCCGACAATCTCGAGAACACGCTGCTCGGGCTCGGCTGCGCCTATGTCGATCCCAACGCGCTGGCGAATGTGGACGGACAGGGACACAACTATTTTCTGAGCAAGAACCCCGCGCGCATCGATTCGTGGGCACTTTTCGGCGAGGTCTACTATCAGGTCGCGCCGGAACTGAAGCTCACGGGGGGGCTGCGCTTCACAGACGACGAAAAGGTATTCACCGAATATCCGAGCTGGGCCGGCCTCGCGTTCAAGGGCATCCCCTCCGCCGGACAGCTCACCCAGCGCTGGCAGGAGCTGACCGGGCGCGCCGTGGCGACCTGGACCCCGCAATTCGACTTCACCGGCGAGACCCTGATCTACGGGTCCTATTCGCGCGGCTACAAGGCCGGCGGCGCCAACCCGCCCGGCGTGGTTCCGATCTTCAGCGGCGGTGTCCAGTACAGCTCGCCGACTGCGCACCCGCTGACCTTCAAGCCGGAATTCGTCAACGCGTTCGAGCTCGGCACGAAAAACACGGTGCTGGACGATTCGATGACGCTGAACGGGGCGGTCTTCTACTACGACTATCAGAACTATCAGATTTCGCAGATCGTCGATCGCACCTCGGTCAATCTCAATTTCAATGCCACCGTCAAGGGTGCCGAGCTGGAATCGACCTGGCAGCCGTCGGAGGGACTCGTGTTCAATCTCGCGGCCGGCTACCAGGACGGCACGCTCGACAGCGGTTCGCAGGCCATCGACCTCATGGACCGGACCGCGGGCCACTCGGACTGGATGGTGGTGCGGCCGTTCATCACCGCTACCTCGAACTGCATCCTGCCGACCTATGTCGTGAACGAACTGCTGGCGCACGACGGGCTGACGGTCGCCTGCACGCAGGCATACAGCCAGAATCTCGATCCGGTCACGGGAAAGCCCTATGTGCCCAATCCCGATCCCAAGCATCTGCCCGGCTATATCGGTTTCGATCCCGCGACGGCGCCGAACGGCGGCGAGGGATTTGCCAAGAACCTCGGCGGCAACCAGCTTCCCAACACGCCGCATCTGACGCTTTCGGCCGGCGCGCAATACACCGTTCCGGTCAACGGCAACTGGACGGCGACGCTGCGCGGAGACGTCTACTACCAGACCGGCTCGTTCGCGCGGGTGTTCAACGACAGGCCCTACGACGAGCTGCACGGCTACGCCAACGTCAATCTTTCGGTGTCGTTCATCGACGGCAACGGCCTCGACCTGATGGCCTATGTGAAGAACCTGTTCGACGCCACGGCGATCACCGGCGCGTTCCTCAACAGCGACGATACCGCCCTCACCACCAACGTCTTCCTGACCGATCCCCGCCTGTTCGGCGTTCGCGTCAGCAAGTCGTTTTGACGGAGGCGCGCATGTCCGCCCGATCCCGACTACCCCTTCACCCCCAGTCGACCGTCCGGAGCGAAGCCGTGACCGGGGGAACGCCGCTCCAAACCCGGCGAAGCAATCGCCAACCAAGCAAGGATCAAGCGCCATGAAAACAGCCATTGCCATAACCGCTGCCGGCCTCATGTCGTTGGGCATTGTCGGCACCACGCCCGCGCGGGCCTATCACCTCATTCCGGAAAACACCGACTTCACCGGGACCGGCACGACGTCGGCGACCAAGAACGGCGTCACGCTGCAGTGCAAGGCGAAGTTTCAGGGTCACACGGACGCCAAGGGCGTGGGCTACATCACCGGCGGATCGTTCAGCGGGCAGCTCGGCTGCGACACCGTCGGGCTCGGCGGCCTGCCGTGGAAGTCGCCGGCCAAGAGTGCGACGAAGGTCATCATCAACAACGTCTCCTTCACCTCGCCGATCGGCAATTGCGGACCGGGGAACGTTCCGGTGAAGCTCGTCGACGGGGTGATCAAGTTCAAGAATGTCGGCCTCGCCGGCAACTGCACGATCAGCGGCAAGATAACGACATCGCCGACGGTTTCGATCGTGCCTTGATCGACGCTCCGCGCCAGCGGCGGTTTCGACGCCCGCCGCTGGTGCCGCCTCCTCCGGCCGCCGCGCGGGAGCCGCTCAATACTCGAATTCGTAGCTGAGGCCCGCGCTGCTGCCGTTGTCCTGTGCGGCGTTGCCTTTCGTGGCCGTTGCGTTTGTGCCGGTGCTGACGGTCGCCTGGGCCTTCAGGTGCCTGGTCAGGTCGACCTGGACCTGAACCTGCGTGCTTCCCGACAGGCTCTGCTTTGCGCCGACATACACATTGCGGCTGACATATTTTCCGGCTTCCAGCGTGGTTTGCGATTCGCTGCCCGGCGCGCCGCCGCCCGTGCTGCCCACCGAGAGGCGATCCAGCCTGAGGCTCCTGCGCAGTGCGCCCAGCGGATCGAATCCGGATCCGAGCCCGCCGAGCGACGCGATTGCCTGCGCGATCTGCGCGAGCTGCAGCGGGGAAAGCTGCTTGGCGCTTTGCTGGAAGAACAGGTGCGCCAGAACCTCGTCCTGCGGCAGCTGCGGCGTGCTCGATAGCGCGATCTTCGGCGAGGAGGCATGGCCGCCCACGGTCAGCTTCGCCGTCACCCCGCCGGAGGTCGTCTGCGCGACGAAATCGAGGGCGGGATCGATCTGATTGCTCAGCCCCGCGCCGTCGAAGCCGAGCTTGCCGCTGGTGAACGTCAGCGTCTGTCCGGCCAGGCTGACGGTTCCCCGGTTCATGTCGAACCCGCCATTGGCGATGGGTGCGGCGATCGTGCCGCCGAGACGCAGGTGCCCGCTCATGTCCGCGTCGATGCCGCGGCCGCGGACGAAGACGGGTCCCGAGGTCCTGAGCGCAATGTCCAGCGCGACCGCTCCGCCGGAAGGTTCGGGCGGCGGCTTTTCGCCCCTGCGCCGCACGTCGAGAACGGCGACCTCGGGAGGGAACCGCTCCGGAATGTTGATCGTGCCCCGCACGACATCGAGCGTTCCCGAGACCCGGACGGTTCCGTTCAGCCTGCCGGAGACGCGGATGTCTCCGGACATCGTGGCGGTGGCCAGGTCGCTGGCGATCGGCCGGGCATTCCGGATCTTCATCGCGATCTCGACCGGCACGCCGGGCGCACCGAAGTCCGCGGTGCCGCTGCCGCTGATCGTTCCCTTTCCGGCGCGCGCCGTGAGCGCGGTGACGCTTGCGATCTCGCCGTCGAGACTGAGCGCGGCGTCGATGGCATGAAGCCGCACCCCGCGCCCGTAGTCCCGGAAATCCCCGTCCTTCACCGTTGCCGATCCCCTGGCGCGCGGCGCCGCATAGGTCCCGCCGATATCGGCGTCGAGCGAAAGCGCCCCGCGGACCTGGCGTCCCTCCGCCGCGACAAGCGGGCTGACCATGGCGAGGTCCATCTTCCCTGCGGCATGCAGCCGGAGCGGCGCGCCCGCGCGAAGCGGTGCATCGCCGGCAATCGTGAGACTGGCGGAAGGCCCGGCGGAAAGTTCGGCGTCGAGCGCCATGCTGCCGCCCTGCAAGGTTCCGCGAACGTCGAGGCTCGCGGCCGGTTTCGACCAATAGTCGGAGGCCACGAGATTCCGCACGCGAACGCTCAGCGTTCCGCGCGGATCGGCAATCGTGCCGCCCAGCTTCGCGTTCGCCGACACGGTGCCGGCGAGGCGCGCGGGCAGAAGGGGGCGCAACGTCTCCAGCTGGATGGCCTCGGCAGAGGCCGTCGCGGCGAGCGCCGGCGTCAGGCGGCCGGCAAGCCGCATTTCTCCACCGCCCAGCTTCAGAATGAGTCGATCGACCGCGACACCGCCGTCATAGTCCACCGTCGCCGGGCCGCCGAGGATCGCGCTCTGGGATTTCCACACGGCACGGAAGCGGCTGAGCACGAATTTCTTGTCCGCCGGGACGAGCACGCCGTCCGCTTCGATCCCGGCTGGCTCGGCATCCGGCTGCCCGATCGACGCCTTCGCGGCAATGGCAAGCCTGCTCGCGGGGCCGGTCAGCCGCGCCGTCATGCTGCCGGACGCGCCATGGGTGGCGATGCCCGTCGCGTGCGCGCCGAGGGACAGGTTCGGCGCGGCAAAGGGATTTGCGATCGTGCCTTCGATCGACGCCTTGCCGACCTTCACCTCCGGCATCTCGAAGTTCGAAAGCGTCACCTTGAGCGCGGCCGACTGTGCCCGGCCGCGCGCGTTCAGCGTAGCGGCGGAAGACAGCGCGCCTTTCATCTTGAGTCCGAGGAGCGGGGCCAGGTCGGCCAGTTCCCGAACGTCGATGCTGCCGCGCCCCGCCGCCGCGCCGCCTTCGGGGAGGGTGAAATCTCCGCTCGCCCGCAGGGATTTCCAGACCGCCGACGCGACGGCCGCCACGCCGCCCTTCTTCCGCGTCAGGTCGCCCCGTATCGCGACCGAGGCACCGTTGAGCGCGCCGGTGATCCGAACCTGCCCGGACGAAGGTCTCGGGAATCCCGATGCCTGCGCCGTCAACTCGATCCTCTGCCGCGCGAAGCCGCTGCTCGCGAGGGACGCGTTTCCCGCGATGCGCGTCTCGGCCGACTCCATAGGTCCCTGCACGCGGGCGGAGAGAAACGCATTGCCGTTCAGCGCGGAGGAAAGGCGCGAGACATCGGTCAGCTTCACCGTCGCCGCATAGTCCAGCCGGCCGTCGCGGAACGTGCCGCCGGAACGAAAGCCCATGGCCGCGCCGTCGATTGCGATTTCGGAACGCACGATGTCCGCGCCGCTCAGCGTCGCGCCCAGGGAAAATTCCGCATTCGCGCCGAGAACGCGCGCGAAGACGGATTCTCCGCGCGCCTCGATGCGGCCGCTGGCGCGGAAGGCCGTTTCGGAATCGCCCTGTTCCGCGTCGATCCTCAGCGTGGCGCGCCCGGAAACCGGCTCGTTGGCGAGCGCGGCGAAAGGCTGGAGGGAGGGAACGGTCACGTTCACGGCCAGCTTTCGCGGGCCCCGCGTTTCGACGCTGCCATACGCCGCCAGCAGCGGATGGGACAGCGAAAACGTCACCGGCCCGGAGGGCGCGCGCAGATCCATCTTCGCCTTGAGTTCGACGGGAGCCGAGGCGAAGAGATCGGGCCGGCCGCCCGGAATGCGCAGCGCCGTAGCGGTGCCTCCGATTTCGACGGTCCCGTGATCGCCGCGCGCCACCGCGTGCAATGCGCCGGCACGAATGCCGGATACGAAAATGTCCGCACCGCTAAGTCTCCCGTCGATTCGCGGCGCGTCGAAGCCGCCATGCAAATGACCGTCGAGTTCGAGCGATCGCCAGCTCAGGTTTTCGTCCGCCTTCATGGCCGGCGCGCGCAGCGTGACGTCCAGGTCGCCCCGGCGTGCCGCGAGCGCCAGAGTGCCGCCGCCGCTCGCCCGCAGCGCGCCGGCCGCGAGACGGAATGTGACGCGGTTCGCGTCGCGGCTACCCGATCCCCTTGCATCGAGCGCGACCGGACCCAGTCCCGGCAGGCCCGCCAGCGCCGCCAATATCCCATCCGCACCCTCGGCAACCGAAACCGAGCCGACGGCGACATCGTCTTCCACGCCGCCTTTTATCCGGTAGCGGCCGGCGCCGCCGATCTGCGCCGCCGAAAGATCGGCGTGCATCCGGTGGCTTGAGCGATAGCTGAGGGCGCCCCGGACGGAGAGAACCACGTCCCGGCCGGCGACGGACTCCGCGAGTTCGATCCGCGGCGCGTGCAGCCGGTCGATGTCGATCTCGGGCGTCGTGCCCTGCGACTCCTCCCGGATTGGACGGCGCAGGACGGCGACACGAGATGCCGAAACCCCGTATATCCGGTAGCGGCCCCGAAGGGCTCCGAGCGCATCCCAGTCGAGTGCAAGGTTTTCGATGCGGAGCCATACACCCTTGCCGTCGCTGACCTCCACCGCGGCGGCGGCGAGATGGTTCGGCAGGCTGCCATCCAGTCCCGCGATCGCGACGGATCCTCCGGAGACCTCACGCACGATGGCCGCGAGCATGTCGCGTCCCGGAGGCGTGCGAAGGAGGAAGAGCGCGAGCAGCACGATGGCGGCTGCGATGCCGGCGAGCCAGCAGCCGATCCGAATGGCGAGCGCGCGCATCCCGCCCATCAGAACGCCTGTCCGAGGCCGATATAGATCTGAAACGCCGAATCGTCCTGGCCGCGCGTGAGCGGGACGGCAACGTCGAGCCGCACCGGGCCGATCGGCGTGTAGTAGCGTGCGCCGAGACCCGCGCCGACGCGCACCGTGCCGTTGAAGGGAGCACCTTCCGCGCTCGCCTGTCCGGCATCGACGAATGCGGCCATGCCCCAGTCCTCGAACAGGCGCTGCCGGAATTCGACGCTTGCGGCATCGACGGATTTCGCGCCTACCGGCGTGCCGTCCGGAAAGCGCGGACCGATCGACTGATAGGCATAGCCGCGCACCGTGGCGCTTCCGCCGGCGTAGAGCCTCTGATCGGGAGGAACGTCCAGATTCGATCCGCCGAGAATGCTGCCGGCCGACGCCCGGAGCGCGAGGATCGAACGTTTCTCGGCCGACAGGTCGAAGTAGTAGGAACCGGACGCCTGGAGGACGAAGAAGGAGAGGCTGCCGGACCCGAACGACTGGGTCGGGGTTACGGCCACGGAGGCGCGTCCGCCGCTCGACGGGTCGCGCAGCAGGTCGGCGATGCCCGTGCTGTCGTAGCTCACGGTGAGCGGCGCGCTCAGCAGCTGGTAGTGATAGTCCACGCCTTCCTGCGAGACGTCATCCTGCATGAAAGAAAGTCCGGCGCTGGCCGACCACAGGCTGGAAAACCTGCGGCGCAGAAATCCGGCGAGCACCTCCGCGGTCTGGTCGTAGGCGTCCAGGTTCTGCTTGATCCCCGACAGGTCGAATTCGAGGGTCTGGTCCGGCCGGAGAAACAGCGGCTTGATGAACTGGGCGCGAAGGTTGTAGCCGATGCCGGCCGTCGAGTTGCCCAGTCCCGTGCCCGCGGCGGTCAGGTTCAGCTGCTCGGCGTTGCCGAACAGGTTGCGATGCGACCATGTTGTGGAAAGGCTGAAACCGAGATCGGTGGAATAGGCGCCCGTGATCGCGACGGCATGGCGTGGGCGCTCCTGCACGTCGAAGGCGATGGGAATCCGCCCGTCTTCCGACAGTCGCTCGGCGGCGTGAACCGAAACGCCGGAAAATACGCCCAGGTCCATCAGGGTCTGCCGCGCGGCGTCGATCCTGCTCGGCCTGAACCGCTCGCCGGGCTTCAGCGACGTTGCGCGGCGCGCGAAATCCTCGTTCACATGCTCGAGTCCCTTGAAGGCGACGGCCCCGATATCGACCTGCCGGCCGGTCTTGACCCTGAAGGCGATGTTCAGCACATGCCGCTCGTCGTCCGCAAACGCGATCGGCGGCGCCACGGTGGCGAGCGCGTAGCCGTCTTCCTGGAGCGCCGCCAGGAGCCTTTGGCGCGCGTCGAGAACCCGGGCGGCTATGGCCGGGTCGCCGCTCCGCAGCGCGATGGCTTTCCTGCCTGCATCCGGAATCTCGCCGTCGATGTCGATCGCGCCGAGGCGATAGCGTGGTCCCTGGTCGATCGCGACGGCCACGGCCGCCTTCGTGCCGTCGGCCAGCGAGTCGAGCCAGACGGGCAGGGCGGGGTCGTCGAGGCCGTAGGGCCCGATCGAGATGTCCACCTTGTTCGCGTAGTAGCCGAAGCTGTTCAGGACCGTCTCCAGCCTCGGAATGTCGCTTCTCGCGCGCTGGATCAGCGCGAAGGGCGGCACGGCGACTTTCTCGCGCAGCGTCACCAGCTGCGCGCTGGCCTGGAGCGCTGTGTCGATTTCTCCGGAGCGCACGCCCTTGAAGGCCACCGTGTAGGGCTGCGGATCCGCCGCGCGCGCGGGCAGCGCCGTCAGGACCGTGAGCAGGGCGGCAAGATATCGAAAGCGCGTGACGATCATCCGGGTTCCGCGAGGCCGCGCCTTGCGCGAGGTTGGCGGACCGTCGGCGCGGACAAGTGTTCGGCGCGAAACTACGCCAGATGCCGCCTGAGGGACAAATCGTCCCCGGCCGGCCCCATCTCCAGCGCCGCGAGCATTTCCCTCGGAACGATCTGCAGGAATTTCGCTTTCTCCGTGCTCCAGTTCGCGAGGAGGTAACGGCCGAGATCGGAATCGGTCTCCACGACGTGCTCGGCGATGAGGCCGCGCAACACCGCCTCCCAACGCGCCGAGCGGACCGCGAACCAGGCGACGGAATCGCCGTTGACGCGCCGTTCGAACCGTTCGTCCGCATCGCGCACGAAGGCCACGCCTCCGGTCATGCCGGCCGCGAAATTGTCGCCGACGGGCCCCAGTATGGCGACCCTGCCGCCCGTCATGTACTCGCAGCCGTTCGATCCGCAGCCTTCGACCACCGCGACGGCTCCGGAGTTGCGGACGGCGAAGCGCTCGCCCGCCTGGCCGGCCGCGAAGAGTTTTCCCGAGGTCGCGCCATAGAGCACGGTGTTGCCGACGATGGTGCTCTCGCTTGCCTTGAACGCGGCGCCGCGCGGCGGGCGAAGGGTGATGGTCGCTCCGGACAGGCCCTTGCCGACATAGTCGTTTGCATCGCCGACCACCTCGAGCTTCAGGCCCTGAACCGCGAAGGCGCCGAGCGACTGCCCGCAGGAGCCGGCAAGGCGCAGGACGAGCTGATCCGGCGCGAGACCCGTCATCCCCCACTTGCGCACGATGCGCGACGACAGGCGTGCGCCGATGCTGCGCATCGTGTTGCGCACGTCGTAGGCAAGCTGCATCCGTTTCCCGGTTTCGAGAAAGGCCTGCGCGTCCTTCTCCACGAGCGCATCCAGCGTGTCGGGCACGGGTTCCGGCGTCCTGCGAACGGCATGGCGCGGCGCATTGCCCGGATCGGCCTGGACGAGGAGCGGGTTGAGATCGAGATCGTCGAGCTCCTCGCCGCCGCGGCTGCGCTGAACCAGAAGGTCGGTGCGCCCGACGATTTCGTCGATGCGCCGCACGCCCAGCGAGGCGAGGATTTCGCGCACGTCCTCGGCGAGGAAGGTGAAAAGATTGATGACCTTTTCCGGCGAACCGGAGAATTTCGCGCGCAACGCCTCGTTCTGGGTGCACACGCCGACCGGACAGGTGTTCGAATGGCACTGGCGCACCATGATGCAGCCCATCGCGACGAGCGAGGCCGTGCCCACGCCGAATTCCTCGGCACCCATCATCGCGGCCATCACCACGTCGCGCCCGGTTCGGATGCCGCCGTCCGTGCGCAGCGTCACGCGATGGCGCAGGTTGTTCATCGTGAGGATCTGATTGGCTTCGGTCAGCCCCATCTCCCACGGAATGCCCGCGTGCTTGATGGAGCTTTGCGGCGAGGCGCCGGTCCCGCCGGCATGCCCAGCGATCAGGATCACGTCGGCCTTCGCCTTGGCCACGCCGGCGGCGATGGTGCCGATGCCGCTCGCCGAAACCAGCTTCACGCAGACGCGCGCGTCGGGATTGATCTGCTTCAGGTCGTAGATGAGCTGCGCGAGGTCCTCGATCGAATAGATGTCGTGGTGCGGCGGCGGCGAGATCAGCGTCACGCCCGGCGTGGCGTGGCGCAGCCGCGCGATCGTCTCCGTCACCTTGAAGCCGGGAAGCTGGCCGCCTTCGCCCGGCTTGGCGCCCTGGGCGATCTTGATCTCGATTTCGCTGCACCGGTTGAGGTATTCCGCCGTGACTCCGAAACGGCCGCTCGCGATCTGCTTGATGGCGGAATTCGGATTGTCGCCGTTGGGCCGGGCCTGGAAGCGGGCAGGGTCCTCTCCGCCCTCGCCGGAGTCCGACTTGGCGCCGATGCGGTTCATCGCGATGTTGAGCGTTTCGTGCGCCTCGGGCGACAGCGCGCCCAGCGACATGCCGGGAGTGACGAAGCGCCTGCGGATGTCGGTGATCGATTCCACCTCGGCGATCGGAACGGGAGGTCCCGCCGGCCGGAGGTCCATGAGATGGCGCAGGCTCACCGGCGGCAGCTGCTGCACGGCGCCGGCGTATTTCCGGTACATCGCATAGGAGCCGGTGCCGCAGGCGCTCTGGAGCATGTGGATCAGCGGCGCCGAATGGGCGTGGGTCTCTCCGCTCGCCCGATAACGGTAGTAGCCGCCTATGGGCAGTCCCGGCGTGTCCGGATCGTATGCCCGCGCATGCAGGCGCGCCGCCCTTCTGGAGATCCCCGACAGGCCGATTCCGGAAATGCGGCTCGTCATGCCCGGAAAGATGTCCGCCACCATCGAGCGCGACAGGCCGACCGCCTCGAAATTGTAGGCGCCGCGATAGGACGAGACGACGGAGATGCCCATCTTCGACATCACCTTGAGAAGCCCCGCGTTCACCGTGTCGAGATAGCGCTTCACGCAAGGACCGAGCGCCAGATCCCCGAACAGGCCGCCGAGGTGGCGCTCGGCGATGCACTCCTGCGCGAGATAGGCGTTCACCGTCGTCGCGCCAACGCCGATCAGAACCGCAAAATAGTGCGTATCCAGGCACTCGGCCGCGCGCACGTTGATGGAGGTATAGGTGCGCAGGCCCCGGCGCACGAGATGCGAATGCACGGCTCCCGTCGCCAGGATCATGGGCATCGCGGCGAGATCGCGGCTGGTGCGCTCGTCGGTCAGGATGAGGTGGTCGTATCCCTTGCGGACGGCGTCTTCCGCCTCCTCGCGCACGCGGTCGAGCGCGCGAGAGAGCGCGTGGCTGTCCGCGGGCTCGCCGCCGTGAACCGGGAACACGCAGTCGATCTCGTAGAACCTTCCCTCGAGGTGGTGCCGCATCCGTTCGTACATTCCGGTCGAGATGACGGGACTCTCGAGAACGAAAACCTCGGCCTGTCTCTTGTCCTGCGCCAGCACGTTTCCGAGATTGCGGAAGCGCGTCTTGAGGCTCATCACCCGCTCTTCGCGCAGCGGATCGATCGGCGGGTTCGTCACCTGCGAGAAATTCTGCCGGAAATAGTGCGAAAGCGGGCGGTACTGTTCCGAAAGGACCGCGAGCGGCGTGTCGTCTCCCATGGAGCCGAGCGGCTCCTTCCCGTCCCGGATCATCGGATGAAGAATGAGCTCGAGGTCCTCGGCGGTGAATCCCGCTGCCAGCTGCCGGCGCAGCAGCGGCTCGCCGCCGAACAGCCGCGGCTCGGGGCCGGGACCGATGATCGGCTCGAGTTCGACGATGCGCCTGGTCCATTCCTCGTAAGGGTATTCGCCGGCGAGCCGGTCCTTGATTTCGCGGTCCTCGTAGAGCCGGCCCTCTGCCAGATCGACGGCGATCATCTGTCCGGGCCCCACGCGGCCCTTGCGCAGCACGCGCGAATCCTCGAGCGCGACCATGCCGGTTTCCGAACCCACGAACAGGAGCCCGTCGTCGGCGATCGCGTAGCGCAGCGGGCGCAGACCGTTGCGGTCCATTCCCGCGATCACCCAGCGTCCGTCCGCTGCGGCAATCGCCGCCGGTCCGTCCCACGGCTCCATCACCCCGTTCGAATAGGCGTAGATCGCCCGATGCGCCTCGGGCATGGTGGACGCCTTCTTCGCCCATGCTTCGGGGATGAGCAGGGTCTTGGCGAGCGGCGCGTCGCGACCGGCCCGCACCAGCACCTCGAACACCGCATCGAGCGCCGCCGAGTCCGAGCAGCCGGGCTCGATGATCGGCTTGATGTCGCCGCCGTGCTCGCCGAACAGGGTCGAGGCCATCTTGACCTCGTGATTGCGCATCCAGTTGATGTTGCCCCGGAGCGTGTTGATCTCCCCGTTGTGCGCGAGCATCCGGAAGGGCTGCGCCGCCCGCCATGCCGGGAAGGTGTTGGTCGAGTAGCGCTGGTGAAATATCGCATAGGCGCTTTCGAACCTCGCGTCCTTGAGGTCGGGATAGAAATTGGAAAGCTGCTCCGCAAGGAACATCCCCTTGTAGATCAGCGACCGCGACGACAGCGAACAGATATAGAAATCCTGGACGGAGGCTTCGCGCACGCGCTTCTCGATGCGGCGGCGGCAAAGATAGAGGCGCCTGTCGAGATCCTCGGCATCCTCGCTGCCGCCCGCGTCGAACATGATCTGCTCGATCTCGGGCCTGGTGAAATTCGCCTTTTCTCCGATCACCGAAACGTCGATCGGAACCTGCCGCCAGCCGTAGAGGTAGAAGCCGAAGCGGAGGATTTCCGATTCCACGATCGTGCGGCACGCCTCCTGCGCCGCGAAATCGGTGCGGGGCAGGAATATCTGTCCGACCGCGATGCGTCCCGAGCGCAGCGTGTGGCCCGTATGGGCGACCGCGCCGCGAAAGAAGCTCTGTGGAACCTGGAGAAGGATGCCGGCTCCGTCGCCGGTCTTTCCGTCGGCATCCACCGCGCCGCGGTGCCAGACGGATTTCAGCGCTTCGATGGCGCGCTCCACGATCTCGCGCCGCGGCCTGCCGTCGATTGCGGCGACAAGCCCGACGCCACAGGCGTCGTGCTCCTGCTCGGGCGACCAGGCATGCGCCGCCGCCAGCCTGCCGGCGTTGGCGAGATAGCGCGCGACGTCCTGCTGCGCGCTCATCCCGCGGCCTCGCGCAGCGTTCTGGAGCGTGCGCTCAGGTGGCGGTGAATGCCTTGCGCCGCGTCACGGCCGTCGCGGATCGCCCACACGACCAGGGAGGCGCCGCGAACAATGTCGCCAGCCGCGAAAACGCCGTCGATGCTCGTGGCGCCGGCCGGCCCGGAGACGCGGATCGTGCCCGCGGGACCGAGTGCGATACCGGGATCGCCCAGCATGTCGTGCACGGGCTCCGGATCGAAGCCGAGTGCGAGAACCGCCATGTCCACGCCGCGAACGGATTCCGCGGTGGCGTCCAATTCCGGCTTGCGCCGCCCGCTTGCGTCCTCCCGCCCCAGCCGCACGCGGGATATGCGCAGCGCTTCGACCTGGGTGAACCCGAGAAACGCCTTCGGCGCCGTCAGCCATTCGAAGGTCACACCTTCTTCTTCCGCGTTCAGAACTTCCCGCAGCGATCCCGGCATGTTGTCGCGGTCGCGGCGATAGAAGCAGGTGACGGACTTCGCACCCTGCCGCACCGCCGTGCGCACGCAGTCCATGGCGGTGTCTCCCCCGCCGATCACCGCCACGGTCTTTCCTTCGGCGTCGAGCGTCCCGTCATCGAAGGCGGCAACCCTGTCGCCGCGGTTCACACGGTTGGAGGCGACGAGATAGTCGAGCGCCTGCACGATGCGCCCGAGCCCGGCGCCGGGCGCCTCGAGGACGCGGGGCCTGTAGACGCCCGTCGCGACAAGGACCGCGTCGTGCCAGGTGCGAAGGTCGGCGAGCTGCGCGTCGCGGCCGATACCGAAGCCGAGGCGGAATTCGATTCCACCCGCGCGCAGGCGCTCGACGCGGCGGGAAACGGCGGACTTCTCGAGCTTGAAATCGGGAATGCCGTAGGTGAGCAGTCCGCCGGCGCGGTCGTGGCGGTCATAGACCGTCACGCGGTAGCCGGTTCGGCGCAGTTCCTCGGCCGCGGCCAGACCCGCGGGCCCGGCGCCGACAATGCCGACGGAGGCATTGATGAGCCGCACGGGACCGAGCGGCCTCACCCATCCGTTGGCCCATGCCGTCTCGGTCAGATGCCGCTCGATCGCGCCGATCGTCACGGTGCCGTGACCGGAGGTCTCCAGAACGCAGTTCCCTTCGCATAGCCGGTCTTGCGGGCAGATGCGTCCGCAGATCTCCGGCATGTTGTTGGTCGCCTGCGAAAGCTCGTAGGCCTCCCGAAGCCGTCCTTCGGCCGTCAGCCGCAGCCAGTCGGGGATGTTGTTCTGAAGCGGGCAATGGACCTGGCAAAAGGGTACGCCGCATTGCGAGCAGCGCCCGGCCTGCGCGGCCGCCTTGGCCGCGATGAAATCGGCATAGATCTCGAAGAAGTCGCGCTTTCGGGCCGGAATGTCCCGTTTGTTAGGAAATTCCTGACGCTGCGATAGGAATTGCAACATTGCGTCTGTCATGACGCCTACAATGAAATACCATTGCCTTGCTGCAGTGCAATAGGTCTGTTCGACGCGGAGGCGGGACCAGACGCCCGCGATCAGCCGGTGCGGGCATTTCCCGGCATGTGCATGACGACCTTGTCGGGCGGGAACAGCACGGTCACGCATGTTCCGACGCCGGGAGTGCTTTCGATCGAGAGCGTTGCGCCGTGCAGCTCTGCGAGCGCCTTGGTCAGCGGCAATCCGAGGCCGGCACCTTCGAACTTGCGCGAGAAAGAGGAATCGACCTGCCCGAACCGCTCCAGCGCCCGCGGGATGTCCTCGTTGGACATGCCGATGCCGGTATCGCGCACCGTGACGGCAAAGCCGTCCGGCACCGTGGCGGCGCCGATATGCACTTCGCCGCCGGTCGGCATGAACTTGACGGCGTTGGACACCAGGTTGAACAGGATTTGCCGCAGCCGCCTGTGATCGGCCATCAGGACGGCGGGCTCGATCTGGCGCCGGATGGCAATCGCACCGCGCTGCGTCTGCAGGGAGAGGGCGGAGAGGCAATCGTCCACGGCATTGTCCAGGGCCACCGGCTCCAGGTGAAGCCTGAGCTCGCCTGCGTCGAGCTTGGCGATGTCGAGGATATCGTTGATGACGCCCAGCAGATGCGCGCCGCTTTCGTGGATGCTCTGTGCGTATTCCTTGTAGCGCAGGCTGCCGATGGGCCCGAACATCTCCTTCTTCAGCACGTCGGAAAAGCCGAGAATCGCATTCAGCGGCGTGCGCAGCTCGTGACTCATGGTCGCGAGGAACTTGCTCTTGGACCGGCTTGCGGTCTCCGCCCGGTCGAGCGCCCTTTCCAGCTCCGCGGCCTTGTCCCTCAATTCCTTCTCGGCAAGCATCCGGTCCGTCACGTCCACGATCGCCGCCACGAAGGCCGTCTTTCCGTCGCGCGGCCGCATGTGAATGTAGGGCATGGCATAGCGCAGCGTGCCGTCCCTCCGGCGCGGCCTCCAGATGCGCGTGCCGTCATAGGGCCGGACGAGGCCGGATTTTATCATGGCTTCGAGCGCGGGACGCTCCTCGCCGCTCAGAAGATCGAACACGGTCAGAGATTCCACGTCCTCGCGTTCGTAGCCGAGGTGCGCCAGCGCCGCGTTGTTGAGATCGAGCACGCGCAGCTGCGGCGAGCCTTCCCACAGCCACATCGGCACCGGGTTGTTGTCGAACATGAGCTTGAACGAGTCTTCGCCGCGCTTGATGTCGGTGATGTCCACGCAGATGGATACGGTGCCGCCGTCCGCCGTGCGGCGGTCCTGCACGCGCAGCCATTGGCCGTTGCGAAGATCCTGGATGCGCGAGCCCTCGCCCTTCGCACGCATCGCCATGCGCTCTTCCAGCCATTCGCGTTCGCGGCCGTCCGCTTCCGCGTACTGGCCGTCGCGCAGGTCCTCCTCGATCATCTGCCGGAAGGTGACTCCGCGCCGGAGCCTGCGCGGGCTCGGGCCCGAAACCCCTTCGTAAGGCTCGTTCCAGAGATAGAGGCGGTCGTACTCGTCGTAGATCGCCACGCCCTGGGGCAGCGCCGCGATGGCATTTCGCAGCATGCTGTCGGCCCGGTTCTTGGCACGCAGCAGCAGCAGGATCGCGACGATTGCGCAGACCAGAACCGCGATCAGTGCCTCGAGCAGGAGCATGCCGTCCGGAAGTGCCCATGAGTGCGCCCGAGCACGATAGGAGGGGACTGTAAATGCGATGTTTATTTGGGGCCGGTGCAGGTCCGGAAGTTCCGGATCGCCATGCGCTCCCGGCGTCCGTACAACAAATGATATGCGGGCGAGTCCGATTCTGCGCCCATTAACAAGTCGGTAAGCGCGTGCGGCCTAAGGAGGCGGCCGGAGTCGCCCGTGACAGGTAACCGACAACAGTTCGGTCTGCGTCCCGTTCCGCAACCGGAAGCCGCGGAAGAAGAGCAGCCGGAATTCGAGATCGCCGAGACACCGTCTCCGGCAGAGCATCCGAGCACCCTGTTCGAGCGCCTGCGCGCCAGGGAAAGCAGGCCACCCGCAACAGCGCTGGAATTCCGCCAGATAGAGCAGGGCCTGCGCCAGCGCGTGCGAAGACGGCATGAGGGCATCCGCCTGCCATGGCGGCAGCTCGTGCTTCTTCCGGCCGTGTTCCTGGGGCTGCTGTCGTTCTTTCAGCCCCAGCCGGTGAACCGCACGTTCCAGTGGCTGCTCTATGGCCTCATCGCCATCAGCATGGCCGTGAGCATCTTCTGGGGACGGTGGAGACCCCGCGAATAGAACTCATTGCGGCGCACGGACGTTGAGGAACGGGACCGCGCTTCCCGGCACCATCGTCGTCGGCAGGTGGCCGTCCCACTTCTCGGCCGTGACGAGAGCCGGAAGGCCGGGGTTGTCGCGCAGCGCGTCGCCGCGATTGCGAATGGCGGACGCTTCGGCCTCGCCCTGCACCTTGACCGAATAGGCTGCCGCCTCCGCGCGCGTGCGCGTCGCCGCCGCTTCCGCCTCGGCCTGCTGCTGGCGCACGGTCGCCTCCATGCGCGCCTCGACCGCCTCCTCGTATTTGCCGGAGAAATCGATGTTCTCGATCTGAACGGATTCGAGCGCGATCGGTCCGTGGATCACCTTGCGCAGCGCGATGGCCAGCTCCGAATTGAGCTTGGCGCGATCCTGCACGGCGCTCGCCGCATTGAACTGGCCGAAGATGTTTTCCGACCAGGTGTAGACCTGCGGCGTCACCAGACGGTCGATCATGTTCTGGATGCTCTTGTAGTCGGTATAGACCGTGCGCGGGTCGGTGACGTGATAATTGACCGAGACCCGCAGCGTCGCCGGCTGCTGGTCGCGCGAATAGGTCTTCACGTCGCTGTAGCGGCTGTTCTGCGACTGGATCGAGATGTGCTCGACCGTGTCGATGACCGGAATCTTGAACCCGAGACCCGGCTCCGCCTCGCCGATCACCGCGCCGTTGCGCAGAACCACGCCGCGCTCGCCCTGATCGACCGTGTACCAGGACGACGACAGGATCGTCAGCACGACGAGCGCGATCAGCGCGAACAGCACAAGCGTGCCGATTCGCTGTACGCCGTGCGGCGCGTGTCCGAACTTGTCCTGCATGCTCATGATTCCCTCCCCGGCAGAATCGCCCACGGATTCAAATATGGGGATGGGCGGAGATTCGCCAAGCCCCGCGCGCGGAGCCGGGTGCACGGAGGGGCGCCGCTACCGTTTTTTCAGGAAATGCAGCAGATCGCGGTCGAACTGCCCGGGGTCCTGCAGGATCGCGAAATGGCTGACATCCGGCTCGATGAGGAGCCCCGCGCCGGGAATCCAGTCCGCCATCTTGCGCGGCTGATCGTGGTTGATCGCTTCGTCATGGTCGCCGTCGGCGATCCAGGTGGGAACCGTGATGCGGCGGAAATCGCTCTTCGTCCAGTTCGGCTGCGTCGCCCACATGCCGGAAATCTGCTTGACGAACGCCCCGTATTCCTTCGGCGTCGGGGACAGCCGCGCATATTCCTTTCCCGCGCGCGCGATGAAGGCGCCGAAGATCGGGTCGTGGGCGACGTCGCTCACGCCGCTGGGGTCGATGTTGGCCGCAAAGGCAAACAGCTTCGTCAGGCGCTCGGGATGGTGCATGGCGATGTCGAGGCCGATGATCGCGCCGTCGCTCCATCCGATCAGCGCGACCTTGCGGATCTTGAGATAGTCGAGCAGCGCGATCGTGTCGCCGGCCATGAGATCGTAGCCGAAGGGCCTGGCGTTGCGGGTCGAGCGCCCGTGGCCGCGGCTATCCATGACGATGGCGCGATAGCCCGCACCCGCCAGGGCGCGGACCTGGTTGCCCCAGTAGTCGGAATTGCCGAGCCCGCCGTGGAGCAGCAGCACGGGCTCGCCCTTGCCGAACTCGGCGTACCAGATGCGCACGCCGTTGACCGGCGCATAGCCGCTCTTCTCCGCGGCGGGAAGCGTGGGCGTCGCCGGAAGCGTGAGCCATTGCGGCGCGGCCCCCGCGGGAGTCGCGCAAAGCACGATCAGGAAAAGGAACCAGACGCGCATCGCTCCGCTCAATCCGCCGAGTCGCCGATGAGTATAACACCGGCGACGATCAGCACGACGGCGGCGCCTTTCTGGAGCAGGTTTCTAAGCGACAGATCCTCGCGGACGAAGCCGGGAAAGAACAGGGTGAGTATGACGCCGAAGACGAACACGAAAAATGCGGTTGTGCCGCCGATGGCCTGAACCAGGCTCACCGGCCCGAGCAGCGAGGCGTAGCGCGCGGCGAGCCCGCCGCCGAGGTTGATCAGCTCGTTCGCGGCGTTGATCCCGATCACGGCGCCGGGATGCTTCCGGAACATGCCGAGGAACTGGCCGCGCACGCGCGGGATCGCGAGCAGGACGGCGCCGAACGCGGCCTGTCCGGCGAAGCTCCAGAACGTCACCGCCCAATAGGCGTCCGCGATGGCGAAGAACTTGAAGATGACGGCGGACACCGCCAGCACTGCCGTGCAGGCGAGCACGAGCGCGACGGTCCCGAGCCTGAACCGCCGCCGCCCCGCGGGCTCGTAGGAGGCGACCGCGGCGCTGGCCATGACGAGGATGCCGCCCAGGATGCGCCAGCCCGTCAGCGTTTCGTGCAGCGCGACATAGGCGATGGCGTAGGTGAAAAGGGTCGAGGTCTGGAACAGCGGTGCGATGACGCTCGCCTCCTCCTGCTGCAGGGCGCGGAGATAGAAGTAGATGGCGGTGAGATAGAGAAGTCCGGAAACCGCCGTCACGGCGATGCCCGCCGGCCCGATTGCGAGGACATCCACGAATGCGCCGATGATCGGCAGTCCCGCAAGACCGATGAGCGCGGTGAAGATCAGAAGCGCCCCCACGCCCGTGTCCCGGAAGAATTTCTCCACGAGATATTTGTCGATGTGGGTCGAGACCGCCCAGAGAACGGGGCCGCAGAAGGCGAGCGCGATCCAGGTCATTTCGCCGTCGCGGCGTCCCCGCTTCGTCCCGGCGCTGCGCGCGGAAGGGCAGGCGGGGCGGCGTCCGTAGCGGAAGGATCGGTGTCCATTCCCTCACACTAACCCGCCGCGGAGCGGGGAGAGAGAGAATTTCTTTGCCGTTGTCGCCTCATGCGTCCTCGCCTAGCTTTCCTCCGGACTGCGCCGCAGATGCGCAGACACGAAGGGGAGCGCCATGAACAGCCGCATCATCGGCATCGTCGAAGCCGTGCTTGTCGCCGTCATCCTGCTGGCCGTGCCAGGCTATGCGGTTCTGAACGGTCCGCCGCGCGGCGCGGGCGGCGCAGCCTCGGCAGGAGGCATCGACGGCGCGCGCATCGAAGGCCAGTCCGGCGGCGAGTGGCTTTCCAACGGCCGGACCTATTCGGAGCAGCGCTTCTCCCCGCTCAGGCAGATCGACACGTCCAACGTGAAGGACCTCGGCGTCGCGTGGGAATACCGTACCTATTCGGTGCGGGGCCTCGAGGCGACACCGATCGTCGCCGGCGGCGTCATGTACATCACCAAGTCCTGGAGCATCGTCACGGCGCTCGATGCCCGGACCGGCAAGGAATTGTGGACCTACGATCCGAAGGTCCCCGGCGGCATGGGACGCTACGCGTGCTGCGACGTGGTCAACCGCGGCGTGGCGCTGTGGGGCGACGGCGTGTTCGTCGGCACGCTCGACGGGCGCCTGGTCAGGCTCGATCGCGCCGCGGGAAAGCCGGTCTGGACGGTCGATACGGTCGAGAACCACGCCCACACCTACACGATCACGGGCGCGCCGCGTGCCTTCGACGGTCTCGTCGTGATCGGCAATGGGGGCGCGGAATACGACAGCCGCGGCTATGTCAGCGCCTTCGATGCAGACACCGGCAAGCTCGTCTGGCGCTTCCATGTCGTCCCCGGCGACCCGTCCAGGCCGCAGGAGAACAAGGCGCTCGAGGCCGCGCTCAAGACCTGGGACACCACCGGCAAGTACAAGTTCTGGAAGATCGGCGGCGGCGGCGCGCCGTGGAATTCCTTCGCCTACGATCCCGAGCTCGATCTCGTCTATTTCGGCACGGGCAACGGCAATCC
>DASZQP010000077.1:0-141638 GCA_035549575.1 Rhizomicrobium sp. | reverse complement strand
ATCGACGACCCCAAAATCCTTCGAATGCGTGCCGCTTTCGGCAACGCTGAATCCTTCCGCCGATAGCCCCCGCTTGAGCAGTTCGCGCACTGCAGCGGCGCGGCTGGGCATCCGGACGCGGAACCGCCAAGTGTCCACCGCCTCAAGCTCGGCTTCCGTCAGCATGATCTGCAGCCGCTCCCCACGTTTCAGTTGAATCATCGCAGCCTCCCCAAGCAGACGGGTCCCACATGATTACTCATTTTATTCATAGCGCTGTAAATAAGTAAAGTAGGCCTCTTGTGCACTTGGCATCTTGCAGTCGATCGACGGCTTATGCAGCAATGCCTTACTTAACATATTGATATAAAATGATTTTTTGTTGACTTGTGCCCAGGGGAGTGGGAGCATTTAATAAAATTGGGGTAGTTATGAATTCGCAAATAGTCCACCTCCATCCGAATGCGAAGATTGAAATCGCCCTGATCCGTGAGGCGAACCATCGTGTCGCCAATCACCTCGCCATTCTGGCCGGTCTGATCCAGATCCAGATGGCCCATGTGGCGTCGGGCCCGGCCCTGGTTCCTCGGGAGGTTCTACTGGCCACGCTGCGGGAGACGGCCGCAAAGGTAATCGGCATCGGTCATCTGCACCGGACGCTATCCGGGGATGGCCAAATGGAGGAGTTCGACCTCGGAGATTATCTTGTGGAGAGTTCGCAGGTCCTGGTCAGGACACTATCGCTCGATTCGAAAGTGTGCCTGGTCCATCGGCTTGGCGCGCCCTGCCGCGCCCCCGCCGAAATCGCCCAGCCCATCGCGTTGATGGTCAACGAGATCATCATGAATTCCATCAAGCACGCACACCCTACCGGCATCCCGGTCGAGATCGCGATCCGCTGCGACCGTGACGCCAAGGGGCAGACAATCGTCGAAATTGGCGACGATGGCGTGGGGCTGCCGGAGAACTTCGACCCGCGGAAGCAGGGTGGAACGGGCCTGCATCTGGTGCGCACCCTGGCAAATTCCGTCGGGGCGCTGTTGGAAATCGATTCGGACTGCCTCGGAACCCGGTTCCGCATAACTCTTCCCGCGGAGGCACGCGCGGCCTAGTATCGGCACCTGGCCTTGCGGCGCCGCGAAACCCCTGACGGAAATCCCCATGAACCGCGCCTGGGACGCTGTGCCCCGACTGGCGTTCTGGCTATTCTGGCCTGCCTTGGCCCTTGTGATCTGGGGGGAGCTGACACCTCATCCGCCGGCGCTGGGCGAACCCGATAAGGTTCTGCATTTCGTAGCCTATTTCGGTCTGGCCGCAATCGCCGCCCTTGCACTCAGGAAGCGTCGTGCCATTGCGGCAGCCGTGCTGGCACTGGTTTTCCTCGGCGGCATGCTTGAAGTGGTGCAGGGATTGGTGGGGCGCGATGCGGAATGGCTGGACGAGGCCGCCAATACCGCGGGCGCGATAGCAGGAGCCGGGCTGGCGCTTCTGTTCCTGCGGCTTGTTGGCGCGCGCCGCTCCGAATAGCATCCCCCGATAGAGGAGGACTCCCATGTTCGCCGAATTCAAGAAATTTGCGATGCGTGGAAATGTCGTCGATCTGGCTGTCGGCGTCGTTATCGGCGCTGCCTTCACCGCCATCGTCAATTCCCTGGTCAAGGACGTGATCACGCCGCCGATCGGTTGGATAACGGGCGGCATCGATTTCTCGAACCTGTTTTTCGTGCTCAAGGGGGGCACATTTGCAACGCTCGGGGAAGCGCAGAAGGCCGGCGCGATAACGATAAACTACGGGCTGTTCCTGAACGCGGTGCTCAGCTTTCTGATCGTAGCGTTCGTGCTTTTCGTGATCATGCGCCAGATCAACAAGCTCACCGCGCCGCCACCCGCCGGTGCGCCGGCGGCGCCACCGGAGGACATCGCGTTGTTGCGCGAAATTCGCGATCTGCTCAAAGCCCGGGCATGATCCCGGTCTCACGTATCGCTTTGGCCGCGCTGGCACTCCTTGCGGCGAGCGAGGCGGCTGCGGATGACGACAGTCTCGCAACGGTAGCGAGAGGCTTCTACGATGCCTATGCAACCATCCGGCCATCCGACGGGATTCCGGATGCTGCGGCGCGTGGCAAGTATGAGCCCTTCATTACCCCCGCGCTCGACAGGTTGCTGAAAGAGGCGCGGCAGGCGGAAGAGACCTTTGCGAAGTCGCACAAAAATTCCCCGCCACTGCTGGAAGGCGATCTCATGACCTCGAACTTCGAAGGTGCGACGTCCTACAAGGTGGCGCTTTGCAGGTCTTCGGGCCCGGCGGGCAGCTGCACCGTCGATTTCGTCTACGCCGCCGGCGGGGATAAACCTGTAACGTGGACCGACACGCTCATTCTTGCCAGGACCGGGCAAGGCTGGCGGGTCGACGACATTGGCTATGGGGCGAACTGGGCATTCGCCAACAAGGGAAGATTGACCGCAACCCTGCACGAGGCCGTTGCCAACGCCACGGAATGACTATGCCGAAAATATCGAAGACCGACGAAGAATGGCGGGATGCGCTGACGCCGGATCAGTACAGGATCCTGCGCGAGCACGGTACCGAGCGGCCGGGATCGAGTCCTCTCAACGGCGAATGCCGCGAGGGAGAGTATCTGTGCGCGGGCTGCGGCCAGAAATTGTTCGAATCCGACGCCAAATTCGACGCGCACTGTGGCTGGCCGAGCTTCGACCGCGCCACGGAAGGCGCGGTTGATACCCTGACCGATCGAAGTCACGGCATGGTGCGTACCGAGGTTCTCTGCGCCCGATGCGGCGGCCATCTTGGCCACGTCTTTCCCGACGGGCCCACGCAGACCGGGCTTCGCTATTGCATGAACGGGGCCGCGCTCAGCTTCGAGCCGGGCAAGAAATAGTCAAGGCTGTCCGGTCCTGATCGATTCCAGCGACCTAAGGATCGCCCTGACGTCGTTTGTCAGCGCTTCGAGGATTTCTGCTTGCTGCGTCTGCCGTTGGACCGACGCGCCGACATCGGCGGCCTCCGCAGCGATCTCCCCGACCTCTTCCTTCAGATCCTCGCTGATCTCGCCGATGTCCTCCTGGATGTCCTCGACGTCCTCTTTCAAGTCCTCCACGTTTTCACCCAGTTCCTCGACATTCTCGCCGAGCTCTTCGATATCCTCCTGGATATCGCCGACGTCCTCCTCGACTTCCCTGAGGCTGATGCTCTGCCGGTTCACGCTCATCTGGATGAAGATCGCCAGATAGATGGCTTCGAGCGACACGATCGTTGTCAGGACGAGAAGCATCAGGTCCCAAGGCACGAGCCTTACGATCGACACCGCGAAGAATGCGATAAAGACGGCCGTATGAAGTGCAAGGGAAGAGGGCGAGCCAACCCACACGATCGCGCGGTCGATCCGCCCGGCCGCGGTCTCCGCCGGCCTCGGTGCGGCCGAACCATGCTGCTGAGCCGTTGCGGACGGTTGCATCGTCGTAG
The DNA here is from genome assembly GCA_035549575.1 of Rhizomicrobium sp. Lineage (GTDB taxonomy): Bacteria > Pseudomonadota > Alphaproteobacteria > Micropepsales > Micropepsaceae > Rhizomicrobium. The sequence goes on along the minus strand of DASZQP010000077.1, from coordinate 138,175 downwards.
GCCTGTGCTGTTGCGCTGTTCCGGTTCCCGCTCACTCGTCGGCGCTTCCACGGGAACTTGGCTCCAATGAGCCCGGCAGCAGGCAAAATCAACCCCTATGCACCCGCACTGAATGCTTTTGACCCTGGATCTCAGTGGCGAGCCGCTGGAGCTGGATTGGGCGCCGCTGCCGGCAAGCCCAGCAGGAAGGTCTTGTAGATCCACCCCTGCAGCCTTTTTCCGCCGGCCGAAGCGGCATCCACATGCACCCAGTTTCCCGTACGGTCGAGAAGGGTGACCGTCGTCCCGCGCGGGAGCGTGAGCAACACGGCGGCCGATGTGGAGGGGCCGGAACGCATGTTGGCGCTGCGGCCTACCGTGAGCGCGGGCGCCGCTTGTGCCTGGGGCCGGCTCGCGCCCTGCCCTACGCCCAACGCCAGATTGGTCTGGGTAATGATCGGCTCGACCATGCCGCCGATAGGCGTAGTGGGGTCGGCGAGCATCGGCGCGAGCTCGAAATAGCCCAGCATTGCGAGCCCCCCGAGTACCGCAGCGACGGCGGCTCCGCCGACGATCCGGCGGACCTTTTGAGCCTTTTGCTCGCGCTCGGCTTCCTCGCGGTCTTCTTCGTGCCACTTCTGATCCGCGCGCTGCACCGCCTGCCGCGCTTCCTGCGTCCAGCGCTCCCGCTCCACCTCGTGATCGGCCCTGACCTGCATCAGCTCGGCTTCGCGATTGGCCAGCGTGGCTTGCAGGGACGCGAATTCCGATCGCAGACGGCGGAAGTCGTCGGTATTGCCGCGCTGGCGGAGCGCCTCGATCTGGCTCCGCGATTCGCCGAGCGCGGTTTCGAGCTTCTTCACCTGCTTGGTCATCTCGGCCAGCGCGATCGCGGCCTCCTCCCGGCTGCTCGATTCAGAGGCCGCGAGCCTCTCCGATTCCGCGTTCTTCCAGGCTGCTTCGGCCTTTGCGCGCGCCGCCTCTGCTTCCTGCTTCCACCGCTCGCGCGCCTCTTCATGGGCTATGCGCGCCTGAACCAGCTCGCCTTCCCTTTCGTCGAGCGACGCCCGGACCCGGGCGAGTTCCGCGTTGAGCCGCCCGACTTCGGCTGCATTTGCAAGCCCACGCTCGACTTCCTCCTCGAGCCGGAGTTCCGCAAGGTGGACATTTTCGACCGTCTCCGAGATTGCCTTTGCGGATTGGGCCTGCCATCGCGCCTCGGCGTCGCGCAACCGTTCCGCTTCGGCTTCCTTCCATCGCTTCTCGGCCTCGGCGAGCGCATTGTCGGCATCCTCGCGCAGCCGCTTTCGCGACTCGTCGCTCTTCGCGCGCAAGCGGGCAAGCTCCGCATCGCGCACCGTCAGCGACGCCTTCACATTCGACAGCTCGGTTGTGACGCGTCGCAGTTCCTTGGCGTCCTCGCGCAGGCGATCCGCCTCCGTGCGCAATTGTTCGGCTTTGAGCCGGGTCTGCGCCAGTTCCCGTTCGCCCGCCGCAACGGCCGACTTTGTCCTCTCGAGTTCCTTGCGCAACGAATCCGCTTCGGCGGCTATCCGCGCGATTTCGCCTTCGCGATCGGAAAGTGCCAGTTTCGACTGCACGAGTTCGTCGTCCAGACCGCCGAGCTTTGCCCTTTCCGCGCGCAGCGCGTCGAGTTCAATGCGCAGCTTCTGAACCTCGCGGTCGCGCGCCGAAAGGGAGTCCCTCGCCTTGGCCAGATCTTCGTTGAGCCCGCCGAGCCGCGACTTGTCCTTGCGGGCGGCGTCGGCCTCGGCGCGCAACCTCCTGATTTCGCCATCGCGTTCGAGCAGCGCCTCCCTGGCTTTGGAAAGCTCGCCGTCCATTCCGCCCAGCCGCGCGGAATCCTGCCGGAGCAGGTCCGTTTCCGCGCGCGCCTTGCGAAGGCTTTCCTCGCTGGCTTCGAGCATTTGCTTCGAATGGACGAGTTCCCCGCGCAGTCTCGCCAGCTCGGCCTCGTCTGCCCTTGCGCGATCTGTCTCGGTACGCTGTTTCGATCTGGATTTCTCGTACTGAGCCGTGGCTTCCGCCAGCGCCTTCGCGGCCTGCTTCTGCCATTTGGCCTCCGCCTCCGCCAGGCGCGCAGCCTCGGCCGCTTTCCATTCCTTTTCCGCCTGCGCCAGCGCGTCGGCGATTTCCTGGCGCATTCGCGCCGAGGATTCACCGAGGCGATCCTTCGCGCGCTTTTCGGCCTGGGCGACGCGCGCGTCCGCGTTGGCCTGCCATTCCTGGCGATGCTTCTGGAGGTCGGCTGCGGCCTGCTTCGCCGCAAGCGCGAGCCGCTCCTCGACCTCGGCGTCCCAGATCGCGCGCATCGAGGCAAGCTCTGCCTCGAGAGCCTCGCGCGATGCCGACGTGCGCGCCGTTTCGGCTTCGCGCCGCGCATTGGCAAGCTCGATATCGCGGACATGAAGGGCAGCCTGTGCCTTTGCGAGCTCTTCCCGAAGGGCGCGAAGCTCCTTCGCGTCGTCGTGGGATGCCGGTCGCTTCGGGCTTTCGTCGGATGCGGTCGCGGCGGGAAGCTGATACTCGCGCACCAGAAGCGTTTGAGCGGATCCGGCGTCGACGCGAATGATGCGAATCGACAAGGATTGCGTGTCGTCGCCGGGAGGCGGCAGATAGGCCAGTCCCTCGAGCTCGTCGAGTGCCAGCGACCATGAGCGGTCGCCGTTGTTCTGTCCTTGCGTGAGCCGCGCGCGATGCGGAAGCCGTTCGACCCGCACGGTGACGCGCCCGCGCTTGCGGAACGGAGCTGCGAGCGGCGCGAGGTCCAATGGAATCGGATCCGGCGGATCCACTTCCTCAGGCGGCAATGCAAGCGGCGTGCGATCGACAGCGGGCTGCTGCGCAGCGGCCGTCGGTCTCTTGGCAAAACTGGTCACGCGTTGCGCCATTGCGCGAGTTCCCCATCGCGGCCTCGATCGAGCGCGCGATATCCAGCCGCATTGTCACGCGATTGGGTAAACCAATTCTTGGCCAATGCTTTCGACAAAAGATGAGAATCACGCCTATTACGGCGCTGTCACTTGAATCGAATTTTCGGAAATCCGATCAATGGCTCCGAACCGGGAGAATCGTGCTTAATGGCGCGGTTACGATGATCAAACCTGCGCGATCACGGCATCGACAGCCCTTCGATACCGCTCCAAGATTTTTTCGCGCGCGATGTGGCGGCCACGCTCCACGACCATTTTCCCGCGCCGCCACACGCAATCGATTGCTCCGCCGCGGGCGGCAAATATCAGGCTGTCGATGACGGCATCTTCCTTGCGCCCGCTCAATGCGGGATGGTTCATGTCGAGGCTCACGAGATCGGCCGGCGCACCCGCGCGAATGGTGCCGGAATCCGAACCCAGCGCGCGCGCTCCACCGGCGAGTGCCGCGCGGTACAGCGTGCCGCCCGTCGAATTCCCTTCCTCCGCAGCCGTGACATTTCGGCTCCGGTGCACAAGGCGCTGGCCATATTCGAGAATGCGCAATTCTTCCGCCGCGTCGATGAGGACGTTGGAATCGGATCCGATTCCGAAGCGGCCGCCGGACTCGACGAAGGCGGGCGCCGGAAAGATGCCGTCGCCCAGATTCGCCTCCGTGATCGGGCACAGCCCGACGACGGCTCCCGTTCGGGTCAGGGCGGCAATCTCCTCGCCGCCGATATGCGTGGCATGAACCAGACACCAGTTCTCGCCGACGTCCAAACGATCCAGCAGCCAGCCCACCGGCCTCTGTCCCGACCAGCGGAAGCATTCTTCGACTTCCCGAATCTGCTCGGCGACATGGATGTGAACGGGTCCGCCGCCGGCAAGTCCGGCAACAAGCGAAAGCTCCTCCGGTGTGACCGCGCGCAGCGAATGCGGCGCCACGCCGACAACGGCGTCCCCGAGCTGTGCGACCGCGCGCCGGCTTGCTTCGACTAGCCGCTCGAATCCTTGGACATCGTGGACGAAGCGCTTCTGCTCCGGTTTCGGCGCAGCGCCGCCAAAGCCGGAATGCGCGTAGAAAACGGGAAGCAAACTAAGTCCTATGCCGGTTGTTTCCGCGGCCGCAGCAAGACGGGCGGCCATTTCCGCCGGATCGCCGAACGCCGATCCGTCACGGTCGCGATGGAGATAGTGAAATTCCCCGACGCGCGTAAATCCGCTCTCGAGCATCTCGGCAAACGCCATAGCCGCGATGCTCTCGAACGTGTCGGGGTCGAGCCGCTCCACGAAACGGTACATGGTCTCCCGCCAGGTCCAGAAGGTGTCGCCTTCAGGGCCGCGCCGTTCCGCAAGCCCGGCCATTCCGCGCTGAAAGGCATGGCTGTGAAGATTGGGCATCCCAGGGAGGACAGCCGCGTGCAGCGCGTCTCCGGCCTGCGGCTTCACCCCCGTTAGAATGCGGGAGATGGTACCGCCGGCGGTTTCGATGCGCACGTCACGCGCCCATCCCTCCGGCAAAAGGGCCTGCTCGAACCAAAGATCGCTCACTGGACAGACCTCTCCTTGCGTCATTATGCCTATACGTGTTGGCCCGGCCGTCCAAGACCGCCGCCCCTGGAGACTGAGGAATGCACCCGAGCTGGCTGGAAATGCACCCCGGCGAGGCGCCCCTGGTGGTGAGCTTTCCCCACACCGGAACCGACATTCCGCCGGACCTGGCCCCGCGCTTTCTATCGCTCTGGCACGCGCGTCGCGATGCCGACTGGTGGGTGGACAGGCTTTACGATTTCGCCGCCGCCATGGGTGCAACCACTGTCCGCACACGCATCTCGCGCAGCGTGATCGATGTCAATCGCGATCCGTCCGGCGCTTCGCTCTACCCGGGGCAGGCGACCACGGAACTCTGCCCCACCACCGACTTCGACGGCGCGTCGCTTTACAGGAGCGGCGAAGCGCCGAACGAACGGGAAATATCGCGCCGCCGCGAGGAGTTCTTCGCCCCCTATCACGCCGCGCTCGGCCGCGAACTCGGCAGGCTGCACTCCAAATTCGGCCGTGTGGTGCTCTTCGATGCGCATTCGATCCGTTCGCGAATACCGCGGCTGTTCGACGGCGAGCTTCCGCAATTCAACATCGGCACCAACGGCGGCAAGAGCTGTGCGGGCGAGGTGACCGCGGCGGTGGAGCGGGTCTGCGCGGCATCGCCCTACACGCACGTGGTGGACGGACGATTCCGGGGCGGCTGGACGACCCGCCACTACGGCGAGCCCGCCGGCGGGTATCACGCCATACAGCTCGAGCTCGCCTGCCGCGGCTACATGGACGAGCCCGGCACGCCTTCGGAGGAGAACTGGCCGCCCTCATATTCTCCGCAACGAGCGGCCCCGCTCCGGGGCGTGCTCAGGGACATCCTGGCTGCGTGCCTGGATTTCGTCCGCAGCGACGCTGCCTGCCGATGAGGATTCTCGCGGCGGCGGAGAGAATCGCGCGACCCTGGAAGAACGGCGGCGGCGTAACGCGCGAGGTGGCGGTCTGGCCACCCGGTGCCGGCATCGAGGACTTCGACTGGCGCATCAGCATCGCCGAGGTACGCGAAGCCGGACCATTTTCGATCTTCGAAGGTATCGATCGTGTCATCACGATCCTCGACGGCAGTCTTGTGCTGACATTCGGCGGCAGCGATGTCGAACTTTCTCCGGACTCGCCGCCATACCTCTTTTCCGGCGACGTCTCCTGTTCGGGCCGACCTGTCGGCGGGCCCGTTTCCGATCTCAATGTCATGATACGCCGTGGCCGCCGCCGGGCACGGGTTGCGCGTCGAAGGGATTGCGAGATGCCCGCTTTCGATGGCGCCGGCGTCATCGTCGCGACCGGTCTCGTATCGCTGACGTCGGGCGGCACGAAATTGCAGCTTGAACCGCTCGACGCCGTGATGCTGGAGGACCCGGGAAAAATCCTCCTTCGTGGCCCTGCGGTCGCAATCGAATTTCCGCGGAACTGAAGTTTTCTCACCCGGCCATATGGGCGTGCGCACCCGGTTGCGCGCGGAGGCGAAAGTGATAGCGTTCGCGCGGCTCGAACCTCGAGGGGGTATCATGTTCCGCCGTTTCGCGTGTCTGCTCGCACTCGTGTTTGCCGCATTTCCCTGCGGGGCACAGACCATGACCAACCTCGTGCATCAGCCGCCCGACGGCGCGCTCATCACCTTTCAAATGACCGACGGCACGGTGATGGCACAGGGGTTCGGCGAGTCGGACTGGTACAAGCTCACGCCGGACAACACCGGCAGCTATGTGAACGGCACCTGGTCCAAGCTCGCAAACCTTCCGGCCGGATATCAGCCCCTCTATTTCGCCTCGGCGGTTCTCGCCGACGGCCGGCTCGTGATCGTTGGCGGCGAATACAATTTCGATCAGTTCGCCTTCAGCAACATGGGTGCGGTCTACGATCCGAAGTCCAACGCCTGGGTCATGCTGGATCCGCCGAAGGGCTGGCTGAACGTCGGGGATTCCCCGTCTGCCGTGCTGCCGGACGGGCGCTTTCTCTTGGGTCTCAAGTTCAAGGAGAAGATGGCGGCCTTGGACCCGTCGACACTGACCTGGACTGCGCTGCCTTCGAAGAAGAAAAACGACTTTCACGCGGAAGAAGGGTGGACGCTGCTGCCGGACGGCACAATCCTGACCTTCGACGTGAAAGCCCATCCCCGGTCCGAACGCTACCTGCCCGAAAAAGGCAAGTGGGTGAGCGCGGGAGACATACCGGTCGAACTGCGCGGACCGCAAAACTGCTGCGGCCGCTGCATCCATGTACCGCCCAAGAACAAATGCTACGACCCCCCGGGAGAGGTGGGGCCGGGTGTGCTGCGTCCGGACGGGACGGTGTTCGCGACGGGTGCGATCCCCGACGGCGAAACCAAGGCGCATTCCGCCCTGTGGATGCCGCCCACCGCTGGCAACCGGAAGGGACATTGGGTGGCGGGTCCGGATTTTCCCAACGGCGATCAGGCGAGCGACACCTACGCGTCGCTGCTTCCGAACGGAAATGTGCTCGTCGAAGCCTCGAGCGGTTCGCTATACGAATTCGACGGCGTCCATCTGACCAGGGAGTCGTTCAACGGCGGCGGCGGTGCGCTCATGGTGCTTCCCACCGGAGAGGTACTCGTGGGTGGAAGGCAGGTCTACAAATCGACGGGAACCTACCAGGCTGCGTGGGCGCCGGCGATTTCCTCATCGCCATCGACGGTGACACGCGGTTCGACCTATCAAATCGCCGGAACCCAGTTCAACGGCTTGAGTCAGGCCAATTCTTTCGGTGACGAGGACGAGACCCAGACGAACTATCCGCTCGTGCGCATCAAGAACAACGCCACCGGCCACGTCTTCTACGCACGTACCCACGATCACAGCACGATGGGGGTCGCAACCGGGTCGGCGATCGTGTCGACGAATTTCGACGTTCCGGCGGGAATGGAAACCGGCGCAAGCACGCTCGAGGTCGTGGCCAACGGAATTCCATCGCCGGCGGTCGCGATCACGGTGAACTAGTTCCCGGACAGGCGGGCACGCATTTCCCGGAGGATCGCGCACGGGGCGCGCGCGGAAACTCGGGAGTGCGAAATCTTGTGTCGCCCGAGGGCGTGAATAGTTTCGGCAATCGCGCTTGCCAAGCGGGCTCCAGCATCACATTGTTCCGGCGCGGGCCGCCGCTCGCTACACTTCAAGGGGAGAATCCGATGTTTGCCTTGCGTTCCATTGCCGCCTGCGCGGCGGCTGCCGCAGCACTGACTTTGGCGACCACGCCGTCGCAGGCCTATCGCCTGGGCGGCTATCACATCATGCCGACCCAGCAATATCTGGAAAAGATGAAGAAGGACGGCGTTCCGCCTCCCTCGGGCCCGATGTTTTATTATGGCGGTTCGGTGTTCGAGCACGTGAAGGTCGTTTCCGTCATGTGGGGACCCGACGTTCCGCCCGCGACCGTTTCGGGCATTCCCGGGTTCACGACGGCCCTCGTCAACAGCACCTATGTCGATCAGATGAGCGAATACGACACGCTAAAAAGGGGCGTGAACGGCCACAAGGGTACCAAGCAGCATATCGGCCGCGGGACCTATCTCGGGCAGATCGAGATCAAGCCGAAGAACCAGTCCACGTCGCTGACGGATGAAGACGTCCAGAACGAGATCAAGTACCAGATCAAGAAGGGCAAGCTCCCGCCGCGCGATCTGGAGACGCTCTACATGGTCTATTTCCCGAACGGCGTGACCATCAACCTGGATGGGCTGATCTCCTGCCAGTCGTTCGGCGCCTATCACTTCGCGACGAACGACCTGAAGCTGTCCAAGAAGAACATCTTCTATGCGGTCGAGCCGGCCTGCGGCTACAGCTTCAGCACCATCACCTTCATTGCGGCGCACGAATTCGCCGAAGCGACGACGGACAATGTGCCGACACCCGGTTCGTTCCCCGATTTCCCGCAGGCGTGGAACGACGCAAACGGCTTCGAAGTCGGCGACAAGTGCGGCGGCAGTGGCACGCTCACCAACACCGGCACCGGCGACAAGTACACGGTGACCCAGTACTGGCTGAACTCGAAGAACGGCTGCAGCACTGGCAACTACACCAGCCCGTAAGGCTGTTATCGCCGAAGGCCAGGGGCACAGGGTCCCCTGGCCTTCGCTTTTTTTTTCCGGCTGCGGGCCACTCTCCACTCCGCGCCAATCGCCTTTCATTGGAAGCGATTTAGTGTCATTCTCAAAATCGAGGGTGGCGGGCGAGGGAGAGCCGACATGATGCGCATTTTTTCGGGGCTGGTCCTTGCGCTCCTGCTGGCGGCGCCCTGCACGGCCCTTGCGGCGGACGGCGGGGCCTGCCCCAGGCCCGACCAGGGCAGCGAAATCGCCCAGCCGCCCGATCTTTACAGCGAGAACGGCGTGCTCGCCGTTGCACTCAACTACTATACCTCCATGGACAAGGCGGGCCGTACGCTCTTCTGCTTTGTCACGGCCGACGGGAAGGAATCGCCGACCCTGCATGTGAAGCCCGGCGAAACGATCAAGATCCGACTCACCAACATGATCCCGCCCGCTCCGGGCGCGCCGTCCGAGAGGGTCACGAGCGGTGCGGATGTTTGCGGGTCGCCCGTCATGACGGTCACCTCGGTCAACATGCATTTCCACGGAACCAATACCTCGCCGCGCTGTCACAGCGACGAAGTGATCCGCACGCTGGTGAATTCGGGCGAGACGTTCGACTACACGCTGCACATTCCCAAGGATGAGCCGCCCGGACTCTACTGGTATCACCCGCATGTGCACGGGCTTTCATCGTCCTCGGTTCAGGGTGGCTCCACGGGCGCAATCGAGATCGAGGGCATCGAAAACCTTCAGCCGGTCGTCGCGGGACTACCCCAGCGCTATGTCCTGCTTCGCGACCAGCAGCGCATCATCCATTCCAAGCCGCCCGGCATCACGCCGGTTCCCAACTGGGATGTTTCCGTCAACTACGTTCCGGTGGATTGGCCGCACTATCCCCCGGCGGTGATCAGAATGCAGGCCGGTACCCAGGAGTTCTGGCGGGTCGTAAACGCGGGCGCCAACACGATTTTCGATATTCAGGTGACCTATGACGGGGTGGTTCAGCCGCTCCGGATCGTTGCATTCGACGGGGTGCCGACGGGATCTAAGAACGGACGGCACGAGGGAACGATCGTGACCCAGAACGATGTCCTTCTCCCGCCGTCAGCGCGGGTCGAGTTCGTCGTCGACGCGCCGTCCTCGCCGGATACGGTGGCGTTGCTTTCCACCAACGCGATCGAAGGCGGCCCCGATTCCGATTCCAACCCGGCACGCCCGCTCGCCCAGATCGTCGCCACTACAGCGCCGGTGCACCTGGCGAGAATACCTGCCCCTACGCGGACGGGAGAGCATGTCCGCTTCGACGACCTGGCAAACGCAAAAGTCACCGCCGAGCGCAAGCTCTATTTCTCCGAAAAGCGCCCGCCCCGCACCGGGGATGTCGAGGGCGGGGTGTTCTACATCACCGTCGACGGGCAGAAGGAAGTCCCCTACGACCCCAACAATCCGCCGGCGATCACCACCACCAGGGGATCGGTCGAGGAATGGACGATCGAAAACCGGACCGCCGAAGTGCATGCCTTCCACATGCATCAGATTCATTTCCTCGTGGAGGAGGTGAACGGCATTGCAATCCCCAAGAAGCAGCAGCAGCTCTACGACGTGTTCCAGATCGGCTATTGGACGGGAAAGGGCCCCTATCCGAACATCAAGGCCAAGCTGGATTTTCGCGGGCCCACGACCGGCGATTTCGTCTATCACTGCCACATCCTGGATCATGAAGACCTGGGCATGATGGCGATCATCCGCGTCCTTCCGAACAAGGGCGTCTGAAAGAGCGGCGCCCGCAGGCGGATCAGCGGGGATTCCCGGCGTCGATCAGGCGCTGCAGGACGGGATGAAAATGCCCGGCGTAGCGCCGGCGCACCTCCGGCAGCTTCCAGTCGTTCGCGGTCAGCACCCCACGGCACACCGGCGCGCCGCAACTGCAGCCATCCTGGTCCCAAACATATTCGTCCTCGTCGATATTCCATGTTCCCTGATCGAGGGTGATCTCCTCCCCGGCCTCGATGTCGCGCCGGGCCACGAGGACGACGTCGCCGTCGAGCCAGGCATTGGCATCGCAGGAGTGATTGAGGTTCTCATCGAGACTTGGCTCCGGATCGTCCTCGCGCAGGGCCAGAAAGGTCCCGCTTTCGATCATCCAGATCGAGCGCATCCGGTAGAGATCGGTGTCTATCTCCGCGGCGGTGATCGGGAGGCCGCCGAACTCCATCAGCTTTTCGCCCGCGAGAATGGCTTCGGTGGCGATCACCCCGGCGCCGTGAATTTTCGATTTTCCGGGCGCGAGTTTGGGGCTGACCCAGCTGCGGGGGAGGTAGGTCTTCATCGGTATTGCCAGAATGCAGTGGGCAAACGGAGGAAGGCAAGACGGCGGCGCCAGGCCGCGCTTCCCGCTTCCGTCACCAAGAATGACGGGCGATACGATCCTAGGGCGTCAGCTCGAATATGGTACCGCCGCCGCCTTCGCCGCCCACCGTCGTGACACCGAAGAGGTTTCCGGATTCGTCCGTGACGACGCCGGCCGGATATCGGCCGTCGGCACAACCCGCCAGAGAGCAGAAGCTGTAAAGCGTCTCGAGTGTCTTGCCGTTCAGCCGGAAGACGGAACCGCCCCTGTGACTTCCGCCGAGCAGCGTCGCCCCGAAAATGTCGCCCTGTGCGTCCATGGCGAATTCGCCCTCCGGCCCCTGACCATCCGCGCAACGCGGCGCCCGGCAAAAGGCGTGGAGGATCCTGAAGCGCTGATTGTCGCCTCTGTCGCGGATTTCGAAAGCCACGCCGCACGGATCACGTCTGCCACATTTGCTGCCACCGCGCAGCGTGGCGCCGAACAGGGATCCCGCACTGTCCATCAGGAGTCCGTCATAGGGATTTTGGCCGTCGCTGCAGGCCGGCTTTTCACAAAATCGGTGCAGAACTGATTGGGTCCAGGTCTGGCCGGCGCCCCGCGACAGCTTGAAGACGACCCCGGCCCCTCCCTCCAGATTGGCGTCTTCGCCACCATAGTAGGTCGTGCCGTAGAGATTGCCCGCGGAATCGATGGTCAGGCCGCCGCTGGGCATTTTTCCATCTTCGCAGTTCGCGCCGATAGGCCTCCCCTTCCCGGCATGCCCCGGAGCGCGGCGCGCTTCGCCACCGTCCGGGCAGAAGACGTAAAGTTCCTTGACGCGCCAATCCTCGACATCACGGTGGGGCGGCTTGAGCTGATATATGACGCCCGCCTCGCCCTCACCCCCTTCCAGGGTCGCGCCGTAAAGAGCCGAAACGCCATCATAGGGCGCCCCCGTCTCCGCGCCGCGATAGGTCAGCCCACCCGAGGGATTGCTCCCGCCAATGCAATCCTCCCCTTCCTCTTCGCCGCAGAATTCGTGGATCGGCACAAGTTCCCAGCCGCCGTTCGCCGGTGTGAGACGGAACGCCTTCCCGGCCTCGGGGCCCTGCGTCGTACCGTATAGCGTCCCATTGATATCGATGATCAGCGTCGCTTGCGGGTTGGCGCCATCCTCGCAGCCATCCTCCGCGCAGAAACTGTAGATGGTCTTGTAGTTCCAGCCCCCCTTGCCGTCGGGACTGAGCTCGAAAATCGTGCCTTGCGCGTGCTCTCCGCCTTCCGCGGTCGTGCCGTAAAAATTGCCCTGACTGTCCCTGACGAGATTTCCGTAAGGGGAGCTGCCATCGGCGCAGGTGCCGCTGTTGCAAAACTCGAACGCGTGAAGCGTCTTCAGCGTCGCGGCCGAAACCTGGCTCGCGGCCAGGCTCATTGCGGCACCCATCAGAGCTGCGGTCGCGCCGAGCGACGAGCGCCCGCCGGTCTTCATGTTCACGATCGAGGGGCGCATGCGGTCCTCTCCAATACTGATTTCCGGGAACGCTATTGAGACGCAAGCTAAAGAGCCGATCTGACCGGGTCAAATCGAGCCGGCGATCCAGCCCTCCGCTCGTCGATGCGGATTTGAGCTCGGACGGGTCCATGGTGTCGGAAATCCCCCAGGCTGATTGCGACTCGCAAGTTCAATTCGATACAAATTGATGGAGTTGGGCCAAGATGAAATTTTTCGCCTTCGCTTGTTCAATGGCGATCCGGCGCGATAAATTGAGCGCGCGGCCCAATTGCCGCTCGATGCCAAGCCGTTCCTTCGTGCGGGAAAGAGCGACTACGATCTCAGCAGTCCGCGATAGAGAAATGAACCTATCTAGGGAGTGCAACAATGCGCATTCGTTTCATTGGACTTGCTGCAATAGGAGCCACCGTTGGCGCGGCTGCCCTCTTGCTGCCCGAAACGCCGACAAACGCCGACAGCCTCATTGGAAACAAGGTTTTCAAGGAAGTTCGCCACGACACCTCGCTGCCGCTGCGCGACATGATCAAAAACGCGCCGCCGATGCGGCCGGGCCGGGTCGAGGTTGCGCCTGTCAGGCCGATCCCTGCCGACAGGTCGCAGGAACGGCCGACCCAGGGTGGCAACGGAATGATACCCGGAAAGGTGCCGACCACCGATGTCGCCAATTTCGCCGGTGTCGGCCAGGGCGACGGCTATGCGGTTCCGGATGCTCCGCCGGACACCAATGGCGCAGTCGGCGCAACCCAGTACGTACAATGGGTCAACGTCGCGTTCTCGATCTTCGACAAGACGACCGGCGCGGTGCTCGCCGGGCCCACAAACGGCAACGTGCTCTGGTCGGGATTTTCGGGCCGCTGCGCAAGCAACAACAACGGCGATCCGATCGCACAGTACGACAAGGCCGCCGGCCGTTGGGTAATGCTCCAGCCGGTGTTCTCGTCGCCCTACAAGATGTGCGTTGCGGTCTCCCAGACAAGCGATGCGCTGGGCTCCTACAACCGGTATGAATTCGACATGGGAACGGTCAATTTCCCCGACTATCCCAAGCTCGGCATCTGGCCCACGGCCAACAACCAGGGCTACTTCCTGACGGTCAACAACTTTGCGAACGGCGTGACGTTCAAGGGCGCGATGCTTTGCGGCATGGACCGCGCCGCAATGCTGACCGGCGCCGCAGCGACAATGCAGTGCTTCCAGCTGAGCACGAGCTTTGGCGGTGTGCTGCCGGGGGATTTCGACGGAACGGTATTGCCGCCCAGCGGCGAGGACGAGAGCTTCATGAACTTCACCTGCTGCAGCTCGGTGAACTTCTGGAGAATGCATGTCGATTTCGCCAATCCAAACAACACGACGCTGAGCGGACCGACGGGAGTCTCGGTTCCAAGCTTCACGCGCGGCACCAGCGTTCCCCAGAAAAATACCACGCAGAAACTGGACTCGCTGTCCGACCGCATGATGTATCGCCTCGCCTATCGCAATTTCGGGGATCACGAGGCGTTCGTCACCAATCATTCCGTCTCGCTGAATAGCCGGAATGCCGTGCGCTGGTATGAATTCCGCAATCCCAACAGCCCGACCTTGTTCCAGAGCGGCAACGTCAAGAACAAGACGTTGTTCTACTGGATGGGCAGTATCGCGCAGGACAAGATGGGCAATACCGCGGTCGGGTTCAGCACCTCGTCGGCCAACGACTTCCCCGGCATCACCTACGTCGGCCGCACGGCGTCCGACAAGCTGGGCAAGATGAAGAAGCATGGCGGAGGTCTGACGACCGCGGGTGGCGGCAGCCAGACGGGCGGATTGAGCCGCTGGGGCGACTACAGCGCCATGTCGGTGGATCCCACGGACGATTGCACGTTCTACTACACGCAGGAGTATCTGAAGACGAGCGGCTCGTTCAATTGGAGCACGCGCGTCAACGCGTTCAGGTTCAACAACTGCAACTGAACTGGTCGGAGACCTCTGAACTGGCCGGCGCAGCGCCTCGCGCGTTGCGCCGGTATTTTCTTGTGCCTCGCGCAGAGGTCCCGGGCCGCTGCACCGCTGCGGGATTCGGTGGATGGAAAGCCGCAGCCCCCGCAACATCCGGCGCCGTGCCCCTGACGTGAGACCCGCGCGAAAATGTAGAAGTCACGGAAGAAGTTGTTGAGTTCCATTCAAGATGACGCAGCCTACGTGGCAAGGGATTGAATACCAAACATTTTTTGCAGGGAGTTGGCGTCGGCGGCTCACACCGTTTCATTCATGCCGCCTCAAAACTGGCGTTGTCTCATTCGGTGTAGCTCTGCTTTTCGTTTCAGACCCCGTATGCGAGGCATACGGACACACTTTTTTCGTGCGTGGGATGGTAGCTGGAAAAATCCGTTGGCTACGGGCGCGCTGAGAGCGCTGTCGGACAATGGACAAACTGCTACAGCCGCGTTCTTCTGCAGGGGTAGCTGCCGAGGCAACAATGGCCCGCTCTCGATACGATGACTTAAACGATAAGTATCACGCGCTGCTAAGTACAAAGGCGGGAACGCGGTATGAGCGCTTAGCGGCCATTGTCTTTAAAGTGGATAGAAGCTGGCACTTGGCACTCGGCGCAGGCGCTCGCTGAGTAGCGCCACGGGTGTGGCCGGAGGCGTATCTTCCGGGTGACAGAAATGGATGAGAAGCGGACATCCGTTAGCGTGCGACTTTTTTGATCCATTCCCTTTGCTGATCAGTGTCGGGGACCGGGACGCCACGCGCGGCCCGGATCAGCTCAAGTGCGCTGTCTGGCGTCGCTCCTGATTGGATGAGCACAAGAGCCGCCATCAATGCCGCGCGCCCGATGCCGGCGCGACAATGAATTGCGGTTGCCCTACCGGATGAGCTGAGCATTCGAGCGAGACCGAGCGCTGCGTCCCGATCATGGGGAACGCCACGATCGGCGACTGGGAACCGTATAAACTCGATGTTCCGCGACAGACATGCGTCGGCCTCCGTCGCAAGGCCAAGCTCAAGTTCCTCGTCCGGCTCCAGCAAGCTGACCACCACTTGGACACCAGCGGCGCGCCAGTTCTCAACTTCAACGTCAAGCCACTCCCCGCCTCTCGGTCGAGCCATGATCGCGAGGGGGCCGGCGCCGGGGTGGTCGATCCAATAGATGTTTGACAGCATGTCGATTTTCGTGGGCGGGTGGGGCTTGTCGGTTAGCGTAGCAGGGAGAACGCAAGCTCAGAAGCCGACATCGCGAGTCAGGAAGGAGGCAGCTAAGCCTCGGGTCCGGAGCCACTTCCGACAGATATAGCTACGCCGCCGAGCTGACCGTCGTTACTTTCTCAAAGGGATCATTCGCCACTGTCCCCGTCGGCGACGGTGGATCACCGGGCCGCTCCTCTCATCGGCGGTGACTTCTCCCAGAAGGTGTCTCTCCACCTCCAGCTTGACGAGTCGTTCGACCTCTTCCTCCATTCTTCTTCGACCTGTGCCCACCAGATCGGAGGGCCACTGACCCGTACTTGTTCGCCATTGAATTCGCTTCTCGCTGAGACGCAATGAGGCCACCGCCCCCGCTGCAAAGTCCTCCTTGGAATATTGATCGGGTCGTTTCATTCGAAGGCTTCCTTTCTGAACGACAAAGGGCCGACGCCTATTGGCACCGGCCCTTTTGTTCGGGTTGAGTTGGAGTTCAGGCCGAGTGCGGCCCGGATGCTGGTATGGACTGCGCGCTGGGCGGATCAAACATCCTTCGCAACCCGATTGGCGTGGCCGCGAGCCGAGCAGACGCAATTATAGAATTGAGGAGAGTCGAGTTTTTCTTAGAGTGTCAGCGGCGTGGAAGCCAATCTTCCTTTAGCCACGACCATCGAGCCAACCATTCCAGATCAGCCGGACGCCCTTTCGGGGGATTTACCCGCCCGCCGTCGGAGTGAACTGAGCCCCTTCGGCAATCGGCACCAAGTGCAGCAAATGAGGCTGCTATGTCGCGCAGTTTGATGCGCCTGCGATTGATTTACGCCTGTCCGGGCTGGAATCAAGTATCGGCTGCACCTTTGGTAAACCTGTCACGGGGGAGCAACAACTGCGCAACTTGGCAATGAGACGGCACTAGCTGAGGGCAAAACGTGATCTTCGGGGGGAACCTGAAGAAGTAAGGACGACACTGAGAAGCGTTTAGGTTGCGACGAGCTGCGCGCCCCTCGTCGCGGCTTACGCAGTTGATGTGTCTTGAGGAATTCTTCGCCATCGACCCGCTTCCAGACCAAATTCCTCCGGATTACAGCGACCTGCTGATACCCAGCTGCTTTCATCAGGTTAGAAAAAGCGCGACTTCGCCCGAGTCGTAGGTCCCCTTCGCCGCCCAACAAATACTCTTGAGAAAATGCCTCAAGCTCACGAAGCGAAATCTCGCATAGGTATTTCTTTGGGTATGTTCCGTTGAGCAATTTCTGTCGGACCGCGCATCCGACGGTTGCGCCCGAAACGCCAAGAAGCGCGCCTGCGACCAAGCAAGGAACTGCAATTCCTTCCGGAATTATCCGGACGGGGACGGAATTCTCGAAGGCCGAAAATTCGTGGGGCCGGACGAAAATCTTGCTGAGATCAATTTTACTCTTGTCGAGATTGGCAACGATCCTCAGTCTGCCCGAAAGCAGTGCTTCCAAAACGTCTGCCCAGATTTCAGGATGAAACTTGCGCTCCATGCATTCAGAAAGAGGACGACCTTCGCACGCCATCCTACAATCAGGTGAGCTGACTTCGGTCATCAGCAGCATTGATGGGGGAATTCCCCAAACCCAGCAACAAAAGTCGCGGCTATGAAACCAGCGGCATTTTCAATGAAATTCTACAACGGCGTGGCGCACCCGACAGGATTCGAACCTGTGACCTTCGCCTTCGGAGGGCGACACTCTATCCAGCTGAGCTACGGGTGCGTGGGGCTCCTTGTACTCCGGCCCCCTTGCGGGGCGCAACCGATGCTGCCGCCGCTAAGGGCTAACGCATGCGCCGGAAACATGGCGGCAAATCGCGTCCGGAGGAGTCGCGCAAACGCAGGCTTCAGGGCCGATTCCGCTCTATCCTCTCGAATCTGTGACTGGCGATTTGCCGGAATTCGGGGCCGCATTCGATCGAAAAGATACAGGAGCATCGTCATGAAGAGATTGCTTGCCGTCCCGGCTGCCAGCGCCTGCCTCGTCCTTGCCGGAATCGCGCCAGCACTCGCGGCCGTGGCAGTGCCGGTGGCCCCCGTGCCCGGCGCGATCAGCACACAGGTCTTCGGTGTCAACGATGCGAATGCCGTTGCAGGCAGTTTCGTCGGCGACGACGGGGTCGAGCATGCCTTTTTCGGACCCTATTCGGGCGGCTACACGACCTTCGATGCCGGCACCGGCGGCACGCAGGCGCGCGGCATCGACAATTCGGGCTGGATCGCCGGGCATTCCAATTCGCAGGACGGCAATACGGCCGATCAGCCGATCTTCGAGCGCAAGCCGAACGGGAAGGTGCTGATCGTCACCGGGCGGACCGGGGACGTCATGGGCGCCGCCAACGGCATCAACGAATCCCAGAAGATGTTCGCCGGGACCAGATGGGACAATGCCGAACACGCGGCCTTCGCCTTTCTCGGGCGCAGGGGAAAGTTCCGGCGCGACGTAAAAATCCCCGCGGTCCATCAGGCGAGCAGGGGATTGGGCATCAACGATACGGACGTTGTCGTCGGGTCCTATTTCGGTCCGCCGGATCACGGTTTCATCCTGTCCGGCAAGGTGCTCGCGACCCTGGACTATCCGTCCGACACTGCGGTCGCCACCGAAGCCGACGCGATCAACAACGGTGGCCAGGTCGCCGGCCAATGGACCGACGACGGCGGCAACATCCACAGCTTCCTCTACGATCTCGTCGACGGCACCTTCACCGACATCGCGATAAAGGGCGCAAAGCAGGTTCAGGCGTGGGGTATCAACAATGCCGGCGCCGTCGCTGTCAGCACGGACATCGGCCCGTATCTCTGGTGCGCCAGCAAAGCCGCCTGCCCTGCCGGTGGCACCACGGTCGCGGCGCCGGTCCACAGGGCGGCAAAGCGTCAGGGCGCCGTCGAAAGCTCCTTCATCAGGCGATAGGTGAATTCAACGGATTCGTAGAAGGCGTCAACCTTGCGCCGTTCGTCGCGGCCATGCGCGCGCACGTCCGAAACGTCTGCCCAGGCTCCGCTGACGCCATAGCTGGGAATCCCGGCATTGCGCGTGAAAATGGAATCGCTGGCGCCCGCAGACATCGTGGGGATGACCGGCACGCCAGGCCACATCGAATGAACCACCTTGCCTATCGACCCCAGAAGCACGGCATTCGGAGGCGACTCGGGCGCGGAAACGACCTGGTCCGGCTCGGAGATCGCGATGGCCGGATCGGCCAGCACCCTTTTTAGCGTCGCCTTCACGCCATCGACCGTTTCGTCCGGCATGATCCGGCATTGAACCACCGCCTGCGCGCGTGCGGGCAGCGCATTCTCCTGGACCCCGGCGTTCAGCATGGTCGCCACGCAGGTCGTATGAAGGACCGCGTTGATCTCCGTATTGGCGGCAAGGCGCGCGGCGGCCTTCTCGTCGATCTTCGGAGACTGCGAGATAGCCAGCATATCGGCGCGGCGCTGGCCCTGCTCCAGCATCGCGCGCTGGCGGAAATAGAGGCGGGTCGTCGCGTTGGTCTTGAAGGGAAACTGGAATCTGGAAAGCCTGACGAGGCCGCCGGCAAGCTGGTAGATCGCATTGTCCGGCCGCGGCTCCGAGGAATGCCCGCCCTTGTTGGTCACTTCAAGATGATAGGTGACATAGGTTTTCTGACTGGTCTCGACTGTGAAATCGAGCCGCTTGCCGTCCACGATTTCGCCGCTGTCGCCATCGGGATTGATGACGAGGCCGGCATCGACGAGGTCGCGATGCTCGCGCAATAGGAACCAGGGGCCGTCCTGTTCGAGGCCGACCTCCTCGTCCGCGGTGAAGGCGACAACGATGTCCTTGCCGGGGACGAAGCCCTCCTTTTTGAGACGGATAAGCGAAGCAGCTACCGCGGCATCCTCATTCTTCATGTCCGACGTGCCTCGGCCGTAGAAATATCCGTCTTTCTCGGTCAGCTGGAAAGGAGGGCGAGTCCAGTCCCCGGGGAGTGCCTCGACCACGTCCATGTGGCAGATCCACATGACGGGTTTTGCCTTGCCCTTGCCGCGGAGCCGCACGACGACATTGACCTGCCTGGGATATTTGGGTTCGGGCACGATCCTCACGTCTTCATCGGCAAAGCCGTTGTCGCGCATGTATTTCGCGATGATGTCGGCGACGCCCTTCGTCCCGTCCTCGTGAACCGAATGCACCGCAATGATGTCGCGAAAGATATCGCGTGCGAGCGCCCGGTTGTCCTGCGGCGGGTAGTTCGCCGGTGCCGCGCCCATGAGCATCACGGCAGCGGCGGAGGAGGCAAGGTACAGCGCGCGCAGTCTCATCGTAATCTCCGATTGTTTCGTCACTCGAGCGTCCCAATCGCCGCCCGTACGACCTCGCCGGCGGTTTCCCAAACCAACCGCTTCCAAAGAGGCGTGTCGGGATAAAAGGCCTTGCGAATGTCGTGGCGGATCGCTTCGGCACTCCGATGCTTTCCTCCCGCGAACATGTGCAGGAAATTGTCCTTGCGCAGGGCGTTGAACACGTCGCGGGCCGGCAGCGTGCCCACCTCCAGCGCGGCGAAGGTGAGTCGAGTCTGCGGCAGAAACCGTGCCACCGCCTTGTCGACGGTTCCCGTCAGCGGAGCGGACACGGATTCGCCCGCCTCGCTCGAACGCACGCGCTCGCCCCACATCCCCCGGGCCCGCCTGTAGGCAGCCGAGCCCGGCAAATCCTCGCTGATCATTTCGCCGTGCCCATGCGCGCCTAGGCCGGTATGAAAATCTATGACGATCAGGGATCTCGCGTCGCGAAGCTCCTCCTGGAGCACGTCGCGAAGCATGCGCTGCGA
Source organism: Rhizomicrobium sp. (assembly GCA_035549575.1). Lineage (GTDB taxonomy): Bacteria > Pseudomonadota > Alphaproteobacteria > Micropepsales > Micropepsaceae > Rhizomicrobium. The sequence continues at coordinate 117,806 of DASZQP010000077.1, read as the reverse complement.
CCAGCTTTCCCGGGAGCCACCGAAATAGAGGCCGTCCGGATGGGCATACTGTCCTTTGGTGATCGCTTCCTGCAGCGCGAAAGCGCCATGACGTTCGGAATAGGCCCGCAGATTCGCATTCGCCGTTTTCCAGGCCGATTTCAATAGCGATTTCGGTGCAATCCATTCCGCCAGCGACTCGTAGGCCCGGTTCCGGGGCGGACGCCGGTGGTCGACGAAATTGCGGTTGATGTCCGCATTGTCCTCGTTGACGCGGCGGTCCCAGGCGAAGCCGTACGGATTGAGCGCATGCAGGAGCACGATCTTCGATCCCTTCGGCGCCGCCAGGCCGCTGCGCAGCAGGCCCGTCTGGATTCCGGAGCCGAAATAGCCCTCGACACCGTGAGTGCCCGAGATCAGCAGCAGCGCCTTCTTCGCGTCGCGCTCGCCGATCGTCGCCGTGTCGAGGAAGAGGTTTCTGCCGTCGCGGCCTTTCGCATGAGGATGCACGCGCGCCACGGTGCCAACCCCCGCCGCAGCGCAGGCGGTCAGGAAATTCGCGCGTGCCGTGGCATAGTCGGATGGGAAATGGGCTTGGATTCGCATTCTCGCTATTTCACGGCGGGACGCATGGCGCCGTCCCAGTCCGCGCCGGGGGGGTGCTGCTCGAACCAGGCGATTCGCACCAGATGAAGATCGTAGAGCTTTTGGCTGGTGCCGGAAAGCGTACGGCACTGCTGGATCAGCTCTTGCGCCCTTGCCCACTGCCGGCTGCGCAGTGAGCGGAATATGTGTTCGTGAAAGGTGGACAGAGCGCGGAATTTCGGACTCGCCCGCACCGCTGCGCCGCCGGCCAGTGCATAGATCTTCGACGCCCGCCCGTCGCGGGTGGCTGCAATGCAATCCACCTCGAGAAACGCAAAGTCTTCGTTCGCCAGGTTGCGCGTCGCTTCGCAAACGGCCACCTGAAATCCATAGTCGCCCGTCTTGGCCTGGATGCGCGCGGCCGCGAAGATGCAATCCCCGCTTGCCCGGTAGACTGTCCGGCCTCGCGCGCGGATGCCGCCCGTGACCGCGGGACCGGTGAAGATCCCGATGCCGATTTCGACGGGCATGTCCGTCGCGCCGTCCAATCGCCAGTCGGCCGCGATCCCGCGATTGAGCCGCTCCGCCGCGGCGCACATCGCGCTCGCCGCCGTGCAGGCGTGCACGGCGTACCTGGAATCGTCCAGGGGCGCATTCCAGACCGCACGGATTTCCTCTCCGCAGATTTGCTCGACCATTCCATGTTCGGCGAGAACCAAGTCCATCATCTGCCCAAGCACGCGCCCGCGCAGCTTTACGTATGAGGCAGCATCGCCGGCGATCCTCGCCGCGAATGAAGGCGACAGGCGCATCCCGCAGACGAGATAGGTGACGCTGCGATTTTCGCCCGCGAGCGGGCAAGCCTCCAGACTGCGCTCGATCCTGCGGATCGTGCCGCGGTCCACGGCGCCCAGGAAGGCGTCGCGCAGCAAGGCGCGCTTGCGCCCGCTTGCAACCGCTTGCGACAGCACGCACGCGCCGAAAATGGCTGCCAGCCCGAGGCCTGGACCGGCCATGTCCAGAATCGGCCGCGCCCCGCTGCGAAACTGCAAGGAAATGGCCGCCGCCCCTGCCATGGCGGCCGCCGCGAAGAGGCCAGCCCGCCGAAGCCCCGCCTGCGCGAAAATCCAGATCGTCACCATGCCGGTGACCGCCAGATACGCCGGTGCGGCCGCGCCGGGAACGATACCGTGGCCAAGCGGCGAGCCCGGGAATGCGCCGCCATTTCGCGCGAGCAATGCAAGCGCAATTGCCAGAATTAGGACGGGAAACGCCCAGAGTGCACGAGGGCGGTCTTTCGCATTCATGGATTGGAAGCCCAAGCCCGAACGCGATCCTACCACGCTCCGACCGGTGTGGACGAAGCCGCATCACGGCAATCCGCACAGAGACCGGCGATTTCGACCGTCTCGCCCTCCACCATGAATCCCGCCCGCTTGGCGGCGGCCTCCAACGCCGAATCGAGCGCGGCGTCGCCGATCTCGGCGGCCCTGCCGCAGCGACGGCAAAGGAGGAAGCGACCGCGATGGTCCTGCCGCGGCGTGAAACAGGCCGCGTAGGCGTTTCGGGAATCGATGCGATGCACAAACCCTTGAGTGATGAGGAAGTCGAGAGCGCGATACACCGTTGGGGGCGCCGGCTTTCCGCCTTGGCGCGCGAGTGCGCCGAGGATGTCGTATGCCCCGACCGGGCGATGGCTTTCGAGTACGATTGCGAGCACGCGGCGGCGCAGCGGCGTGAGCTTCTCGCCGCGGCTCCTGGAAATCGACTCGGCCGAGGCGAGCGTCTCGGCAATGCAGGCCCCATGATCGTGCGGGCCGCCGAATAAAAAGGGGTCGTTCATGCCCTCGCCCTCATACCGGGCAGGAATCGGCCTCCCGCGAGCGTGAGAGCGAACACGAAGGCGGCAGCCAGGACCATTGCGGGTCCTGCTGGCGCATCGCTCAAATAGGACGCCGCGAGTCCCAGTGGCGCCGACGCTGCTCCGATGACGGCGGCCCAGCCCGCCATCGACTCGGGCGTCCGCGCGAGCGGGCGAGCGGCGGCCGGCGGAATGATGAGCAGGGCGACGATCAGCAGCGCGCCGACGACACGCAGGCCAAACGCGACGAGCGCGGCGGCGAGAACCAGAAGCGCGACATCCGCCAGCCGCCCCGTTCGGCCCTCCGCACGGGCAATATCGCCGTTCACTGTCTCCATCAGCCATGCGCGCCAGAAAATCACGCAGCCGAGAAGTACGGCGCAGCATACGCCTGCGATGGACAGGACGTCGGGCCATGACAGTGCCAGCACGTCGCCGAAGAGATAGCCGAGCAGATCGACACGCACCGTTTCCATCGTCGCCAGAAGCAGGAATCCCAGCGCGAGCCCGACATGGCCGACGATGCCGACGAAGGTACCGGCAGGAATCTGCCCGTCGTCCGCTCGCGCCATCACGAGCGCCGCGCCGATGGCGAGCGCGGCAACGCCGATCAGGGGCGATATTCCGATCAGCAGCCCAGCCGCAGCCCCAAACAGGCCCATATGCGCTACGGATTCGCCGAGATAGGCCATGCGCCGCCACAGCACGAAACAGCCGATCGGCCCCGCCGCCAGTCCGAGAAGCGCGGCGCCAATGCCAGCACGCCAGAGAAAATCATCCATGGCCGGGGCTTTCGTGGCTGTGGTCGTGCCGATGCGCATAGAGGGCCAGCTCGCCTGCCACACGCGGTCCGAACAACCGGGCGAAGGCCGGATCGTTCACGACCTGATCCGCCTTTCCTTCGCAGCAGACGTGTCCGTTGAGGCAGACGACGCGATCGGCCTGCGCCATCACCACATGCAGATCGTGGCTCACAAGGATGATGCCGCAGCCGATCTCGCGGCGGATTTCCGCGATCAGGTGGTAGAGCGCCGCTTCTCCCGCGATGTCGACACCGGCAAGCGGCTCGTCCAGAATGAGAATCTCCGGCCTGCCTGCGATCGCACGCGCCAGCAGGACGCGCGCGAGCTCGCCACCCGAGAGTGTCGCGAGCTGGCGATGGCCGAGCGCGGCGATGCCCACACGTTCCAGTGCGGCATGAGCTTCGGCCCGTGTCGCAAACAGGCGGGAAAACCGCTCCACCGTAATCGGAAGACTGCGGTCTCGTGGAAAATGCTGCGGCACATAGCCGATACGAAGGCCGGGCTTGCGAACGATTTGCCCCGCCACGGGGGTAAGGCCCAGCAGCGCCCGAAGCAGTGTGGTCTTTCCCGAGCCATTCGGCCCGATCAGGGTCACGATTTCGCCCGCGCGGATCTCGAAATCCACGCTGTGTAGGATGGGGGCGCCGGCAGGGCCGACGGACAGGTCTCTGGCAACGAGCAGCGTCGGATCCTGCAATAGCATTGTTATAACATAACGTAATTTCGTTTCACGAACGAGGAAAAATTCAGGACGTTCCTAAATTTTTCGTGACGGTAGCGTCATTTTCCTTGCGCTTTGGGTCCGGCACCGTATCTTGCTCATAGCCCATCGCGAGGAGGCGTTCATGGACAACGACACCAACATCACCAAGGACCCGGCCTACAACGCCGTCGATCCTCACGATTTCCCGGCGATGCTGGATGTGAACCGCTACGGCGATCGCTCCACGGCATTCGACAAGATCATCTCGGCCACCCATGATCATTTCTGGGATCCGCTGGACAGGAAGTATATCGACTTCACCCAGCCCTTCGACCTGACCAAGGAATACCTCGTCAATCCCAGCGCCAATGCGGATCTTCGCACGGCCATCGGCGACAAGCTCGACGAAGCCGGCAAGATCAAGCTCGTCAATCTCGATGTTTGGTGGTCGCTGTCGTCGATCCTGCACGGCGAGCAGGGCGCGCTCGCGCTCTCCGCCTCGCTCTGCCACATCCTGCGCGATCCGGGCGCGCAGGAATACGCCGCCAACCAGACGCGCGAGGAAGCCCGCCACGTCACCGCGTTCTCCTCCTATGTGAAGGCGCGCTGGGGCAAGCCGGTGAAGGTCGGGCCCGCGTTGGGCAATCTCCTCAACGAACTCGTGTCGTCGCCGCTGGTCTGGAAGAAGCTCGTCGGCATGCAGCTCCTCGTCGAGGGCCTCGCCATGGGCGCCTTCGCCACCTTCTTCAAGGAGACGCGCGATCCCCTGATGAAGCACCTCATGCAGATGGTGATGACCGACGAGGCCTTCCATCACAAGTTCGGAAAGATCTGGGCCGACCGCACCATCCCCAAGCTCTCGAAGGAGGAGCACAACCTCATCGAAGACTGGGCCTGGGACGTGTTCCAGGTGCTGCTCTACAATCTCGGCTCGCCCGACCAGAAGACCTTCGTCTACGAGGCCTGCGGCCTCGATCCGGTGTGGTGCCAGCAGGCGTTCATGGAAGCGCTCACCGATGCCGGCATCCGCGAGGAATTGCAGGAGACCACGAATATCTTCCGCGTGCTGATCAAGACCCTGCTCAAGGCCGGCATCATCACCGACCGCACGCGGGGCAACTACGCGGCCTATATCGACATGGCGGAGCTCTATGCCGAAGGCGATCGCATGGTCGGCGACGACATTGCGGAAGAAGGCATCAAGTACCTGATGCAGCTGAACGGCGGCCGGACGCTGCGTACGCCCTCTATGCTCGCCGCCGAATAGGCGCGCCTCAGGATGCCTTGAGCCGGCGGGCGCGAGCCTTGCGCGCCTCGCCGGTAAGCACGCGGCCTTCCGACAGCCGGTCGAAATTGTCGAGAAGGGCTCCCATCGCGAGCCGGCCATAGGCCGCATTCATGTGTTTCATGTCGCGCTGGGCGGGACGGCTCGGCGTCGCCGCATGCATGTGCACGAATTTGCTGGCGGTAAGTCCCGGGGCGCTGACCGTGGAATCGTCCTGCCAAAAAATCCGACATCCGTGTGTGCGCTCCAGCTCCGGCGTTATCGCGGCCGCCATTGCCGCGATCTCGCCCGCAATTGCGGCAAGCTCGCTGCGGGGCAGCGTGGAAAGCGGCGGCTGGTCGACCAGCCAGTCAGGACGGTATGGGGCGGCATGCACCGCGATCGGCGCATCCGTGACCATCCGCAACGCGTCGACGATCTCGAGGGCCAGGCTTTGTTCCATCATGTCGCGCGCCGCCGCCACCACGCATTGACGCGACACCAAAGGCGCAATTCCGCCGTCGCCGGCCGACTGGCCCGACACGCTGAGGTTCCGGAACAGGGCGACGAGGTCAACGCCAAATCCCAGTCCCACGACGGCAAACCCGTCGAAATCGGCGATTTCGATTTGCGTTCTTCCGCCCGATGTCAGCGCAAAACGCTTCTCCAGTTCGCGGTCGGCCGGAACAAGAGCTCCTCCGTCGAGCTGAACATGCTGCATCAGGTTCATGGGCGCGGCAAAGAAAGTCAGGGAAAAGCCGTCGCAGACCCGCTGGGGCCGCGTCGCCCATGCGTCCTTGAGTGCGCCGACATGCGAATTGCTGAGAATGCAAAGCGCGAAGGATGTCATGTCGGCCTGTTGCGCCTAGCGCGAAAACGCTTCAAGCAGGATATCCTCGCAGACAACCTCGTCGGCGTCGTCTTTCGCCGGGTCCGCGGTGCCGGCATTTTCCTTCGCTCTGGGACGCGCCCCCGCCGCGATGGATATCCTGCGCGCGGGTTCCGGTTCCGCCACCGGCTTCTTCAGCCCGCCATGCTGCTCGAAAAATATGCGCATGACGGCATCGACGCCGCCCATGTTCACGCCGCGCAGGTTGGCTTCGTAGAAGAAGCCCCTTGTCCATGGGCTCGCGATCATCTCGTAGGACGGAAAATAGTCGATGAAATCATGCCCCTGCGCCAGCACGCCCGCGACCGCACGCAGCACCGACTTGGAGTAGGTGGTTGCCACGAGCACATGATCGTCGCCAGCCGTCGCCGTCAGCGGCACTGGCGAAACGGTGAGCAGCACCTTGAGATCGGGATTGTTTCTCCGCACCAGATCGAGAAACGCGATGAAGTCGCTGCGGATTTCGTCGAAGCCGAAATTGTGGAAGGCATGGACCGAAGGATCAAAGGTACCGGCGATAGTGCCCGGTGCGGTCGGGAAAACGCGCCCGTTGCGGCTATCGATCCAGGCTTCCGTGAGCCCGAAAGTGAAGATGAAGATATTCATTTCCCGGAACAGGCGTTTCACTTTGGAAAGGTGATCGGCGCGCAGTGCCAGCACTTCCTCGGCCGAGTGGAATCCGTCGGGCTCGATATTGGGTCGCAGGGCGTCGTAGAAGCGGCCATCCTTCACCCAGACGTTGCCGGGGTCCACAAAGCCCGTTTCGGCATCCTGTGCGAGTTGCAGCAGCTGGCGCACCGAATAGATGTTGCCGTAGCGGGCCGAAAACGTCTTGTAGCCCAGCGTCCGTGCAATCCGGTCGGTGACGATCTCCGGCGGCGGCTCGACGTCCAGCAGGCTAAAGCCGTGACTCCGCAGGAAGCGTGTGACGTGCTGGGCGAAGCAACTGCCGGCAGTCGCGATCTTGTCGCCTTGCCCGATGGCGAATTTCTTGCGGTAGAGGTCCTTGACCGTCAGAGGGTGGGTGTCTGAAACGCCGCTTCTCCAGAAGCTGCGTGGCGGCAAGTTCGCATATGGCGAATCCATGGCGAATCCTATCATGGACTAGGCGATTCAAACAGCAGCGATGATCTGCTGCGGATGCCCCGCGGTCCCGCCGCCGGACAGGTTCAGTGCGTGACGCGCATGGCAACCTGCGCGAGAAGAACCCGGGCTCCCTTCCGTCCGAGCGCGCGATCCGTCACCCGCTGGAGCCGATCGGCGATCACCGTGACATCGGGCTGATTCCATATCCGCACCTGGGTTGCGGCGAACGACATCATGTTGCGCACATAGGCGTCGCGCAGTACGGGCAGGGCGTGATCGGCTTCCGCGCGCAGCCTGGAATCGGGCACGTCGATGCCGATCCCGATCATCAGGAGGCCGATCGGCCGGTTGCCGGACACGATCGTGGCGTAGATCGGATCGATCATCATGTAGGATTTCGATTGCGTGACCTTGTGCGTACTGCCTTTTTTATCGGCGGCATCGTCTCCCGCGCGGGCGGGGCAGGATGCAAACGCAAGGAGGGCGGCCAGGGCGGCGGGAAGGATGGAGCGCATGGGAGACTTTCGCGTTCCCGGTTAGATTATTTGAGACAGGGTAAATCGATGGTTACTTCGATCTGGCGGAGGAAGCCTTCAATGGCGCGGAAATTCGCAGCGGCCGTGGCGTTCGCCGCCGCTTCCGCTCCGGCCGCAGCCGCGCCCGGCGACGTCTTCCATGTCAGGGCAACCGAGCTGCCGGCGCCCTTCGCGACACCGGCGACGGACAATTCCTCGATCCGGATCGCGCGGCCCAAGGGCGCGATGCCTCGGGCACCGAAGGGGTTCGCGGTTTCGATCTTCGCTTCGGGGCTCGACGATCCGCGCTTCATGGCGATGGCGCCGAACGGCGATGTGTTCCTGTCCGAGCCGCGTCAGGGCCGGGTATTGCTGTTGCATGATGGCAAGGCCTCGGTCTTTGCCGCCGGCTTCGATCGTCCGCACGGGCTCGCCTTCCGCGACGGTCAGCTCTATGTCGGCGATCTGAACGCGGTGTGGAGCATGCCCTGGTCGTCCGGCGGAATGCAGCCGATGCACCGGGCCCAGGTGACCTACGACGGTTTTGGTGCAAGGGGTGGCCACTCCACGCGCGATATCGCCATCGGCCGGGACGGCACGCTCTACGTCGCTATCGGCAGCATGGGTAATGTCGGCGAGGAAAAACCGCCCCGTGCCACGGTGCAGAAGGTGGACGGCGAAGGGCGCCTCTCGACCTTCGCCGGCGGTCTGCGCAATCCCGTCGGTATCGCGTTCTATCCGGGGACGAACGATCTCTACGTCACGGTGAACGAGCGCGACGGTTACGGAGACGGTCTGGTGCCGGACTATCTCACGCGCATTGGCCAGGGCGATTTCTTCGGTTGGCCCTATGCCTATGTCGGGCCTCATCCCGACCCGGTCTTCGGCAAGAAGCGGCCCGACCTGGTCGCGAAGACCCGCACGCCCGACGTGCTCTTCCAGGCCCATTCTGCACCGCTCGGTCTGGCATTCTACGACGGAACGCAATTCCCCGCCGAATATCGCGGAGATGCGTTCGTGGCGCTGCACGGTTCATGGAACTCGGGCAAGCCCACTGGGTACAAGGTGGTTCGGGTGCGGTTCGACCACGGAAGACCTGTCGGGACCTATCAGGATTTTCTCACCGGCTTCTGGGACGGACACTCGAGCCCGGCCAGGGTCTGGGGCCGTCCAGCGGGCCTGCTCGTGGCGAAGGACGGGAGCCTTCTGGTGTCCGACGACGTCGGCAACGTCGTCTGGCGCGTGGCCTACGCGGGCAGGTGAGGGATGGTGGAGCTGAGCGGAATCGAACCGCTGGCCTCCTCATTGCGAACGAGGCGCTCTCCCAACTGAGCTACAGCCCCAAGCCAAGCCTGAGTCCGCCGGAAACACCGGCGCGGGGCCGGTATGTAGAAACCGCCACCCGAGCCTGTCAAGCGAAGCCGGGCCGAGCTTGCGGCAGCCTCGCCGCCCTCTGTAGAACCATGGAACCAACGCGCCCGGAATCGCGCGGAAAAGGAAGGTATCGGACCCAATGGTGAACCCCATCGTTTCCCTGATCCTGCTGCTGCTCAATCTCTATGAATGGATCGTGATCGCGGCGGTGGTTGCCAGCTGGCTCGTTGTGTTCAACGTCGTCAACGTGTCCAACCAGATCGTGCGCTCTGTCCTGCGGGCGCTCGATGCCATGACCGATCCTGTGTTTCGCCAGGTTCGGCGTGTCATCCCGCCCCTGGGAGGCCTCGACCTTTCGCCGCTGGTCGTGCTGATCGGCCTCTGGTTCCTGCAGCAGGTTCTCGTCTGGATCGCGCTGCGGGGCGGGTTCTACTACGCGTGACGGCCCGCTTCACGACGACGGGGACCGGCCTGCAGTTCTCGGTCCGGCTGACGCCGAAGGGCGGACGGAATGCCGTCGACGGCTGGGCGAGGGATTCTGCGGGCGCGCAGCATCTCAGGGTTCGCGTCCGCGCCGTGCCCGAGGATGGAAAGGCCAATGCCGCGCTTCTCGACCTGCTTGCAGGCGAACTCTGCATTGCCAAATCCGCAGTGGCCCTGGTCGGCGGCGCCAGGTCGCGCTTGAAAATCGTCGCGGCCACGGGCGATACAACGCGACTTGCGGCGCGGCTCGAAGAATTCGGAGAAGCTTAGATGAGCGCGAAGGTGATCGACGGAAAAGCCTATGCGATGAAGCTTCGCGCCGCCGTCGAAGCCGAAACACAGCGGCTGAAGCGCGAGCACAATGTCGTTCCGGGGCTCGCGACCGTTCTCGTCGGGGCCGATCCGGCAAGCGAAGTCTATGTTCGCAACAAGAACAAGACGGCCGAGGCCATCGGCTTCAGCTCCGTGCATCGTCACCTGCCGGCGACGGCGCGCGAGGACGAAGTTCTCTCGGTAGTGAGGGATCTGAACGCCGACCGTTTCGTGCACGGAATCCTGGTCCAGATGCCGCTCCCCGGGCAGGTCCGCGAGGAGGCGGTGCTCGATGCTCTGGATCCCGCCAAGGATGTGGACGCGCTCACGCCCTACAACGCGGGCCTCCTGCTCAGCGGCCGCGCGCATCTGGTCTCCTGCACGCCGAAGGGCGTGATGATGCTACTCAAAGAGTACGTCGGCGACATTGCGGGCCTGGAGGCGCTGGTGATCGGCCGTTCGCTTCTCTTCGGCAAGCCGGCGGCACAGCTGCTTCTCGCGGCCAATGCGACCGTGACGATGGCGCATTCGCGGACGCGCGACCTGGCCGGCGTCGCGCGCCGCGCCGACATCCTGGTGGCCGCCATCGGCAAGCCCGAATTCGTGCGCGGCGACTGGGTCAAGCCCGGCGCCACGGTCATCGACGTCGGCATCAACAGGGTCGATGCAGGCGATGGAAAAACGAAAATCGTCGGTGATGTCGCTTATGACGAGGCGGCGGGGGTCGCCGGCGCAATAACGCCGGTGCCGGGCGGCGTGGGCGCCATGACCATCGTCTGCCTGATGCGAAACACGCTTATCGCCGCAGCCCTCCAGCACGGTCTGCCGATGCCGCAGGTCTAGATCCGGTTGCGCAGGTCCTGTGCGATAGCAGCGGGTCCGGTTTCGGCCTCGTAATAGGTTACGAAGCGGCCGTCGGGTCCCATCAGGTAGATCACCCCGGAGTGATCCATCGTGTAGTTTCCTCCCGGCAGGGGATGCTTGCGGACGTAAACGCGATAGGCGCGGGCGGCCGCCGCAATGGATTTTTCGCTTCCCGTCAATCCGACGAAGTCCGGGCCGAAATTCCTCATGTATTCCCGGAGAACGGCCGGGGTATCGCGTTTGGGGTCGATGCTCACAAAGACCGGCGCGATCCGCTCGCGCTTCGTGCCGAGCAGGTCCAGCGCTGCGGCCATTTCCGCAAGGGTCGTGGGGCAGACGTCGGGACAGAAGCTGTACCCGAAATAGACGAGCATGAACCGGCCGCGGAAATCCGCAGGCGTTCGGGACCGTCCGTATTGGTCGATCAGCGTGAATGGTCCGCCGATCGATGCCGTGCCGCTCGTGACCGTCCTCCCAAGGCCTGCCAGCCTGTCGCCCGCGTGCCAAAGCGTTCCCGCCAGGACAAAGGCCACGGCCGCGAAATAGGGGACGAGGGCGAGCGGCGAACGGGGCATTGGCAGCCGTTTCCTTGGGGTCCCGGATTGATAGTATCCCCGCCATGAATGAGAAAGCGGCGAACGGGCGCAGCCCGGCCCCTGGCGCGGCCCCGGCGGAAGGCACCGCGCCGCTTCGGCTCCTGCCGGCGGCGGCCGTGCGCGGCCGCGTACGCCTGCGGACGCTGTGCAATCTGCGTTGGCTCGCGATCGGCGGTCAGTCGGCCGCGCTCTTCATCGTGTATTTCGCCTTCGGCTATCACCTTCCGCTTGCCGCCTGCGTCGCCGCAATCGGCATCAGCGCCGGATTGAACGTCTTTCTCACATTGCGCTATCCGCCGAGTCATCGCCTGGTCAACCGCGAGGCCACGATCTATCTCGGATTCGACGTGCTGCAGCTCGCAGCGCTTCTCTATCTCACCGGGGGCATCGCCAATCCCTTCACGCTCATGTTCCTTGCACCCGTCGTCATCGCGGCGGCGACACTCAACCTCGGCAACACGCTCATCCTCGGCGCGCTGGCCTTCATCTCGGTTTCCGTAATTGCCGTGGTGCACGATCCGCTTCCGTGGGAGGCCGGCCAGACGCTGGAGCTGCCCCTGCTCTATCTCGCAGGCATCTGGGCCTCGCTGGTGATCGGTATCGGGTTCACCTCGATCTATGCCTGGCGCATTGCAAGCGAGAATGCCCGGATGTCGGCGGGGCTCGCCGCCACCCAGCTTGCGCTCTCGCGCGAGCATCGTCTCGCCGCGCTCGGAGCGCTCGCTACCGCGGCTGCGCACGAACTCGGAACGCCGCTGGGAACGATCGCCGTGGTGGCGCGCGAACTCGAGCGTTCCCTTCCCGAAAGCTCCGCAGATCTGGACGATGTGCGCCTGCTGCGCGCGCAGGCCGAACGCTGCCGCACAATTCTCGCGCGCCTCGCCAATCCCGAGGAGTCGATGCTCGGGGCCACGGCGAGACTGCCGCTGGGCGCGTTCCTCGAGGATCTCGCGGACGCCTATCGCGGTGGAGATGTGGTGATCGGTGTCGAAATCGAGCCTCGGGACGACGCCCAGCCTCAAATCTGGCGCACGGCCGAGCTCGTCCATGGGCTCGGAAACATCGTCGAGAATGCCGCGGATTTCGCGCGTTCCCGCGTCCGCATCCAGGCGACATTCGACAAGGCGGTGCTGCGGGTATGCGTGGAGGACGACGGGCCTGGGTTCGCGCCGGACATCTACGAGCGGATCGGCGAGCCCTACATCACCTCGCGCCCCGGCCACCATGCGCTCGGCGAAAGCGAACTGGGCCCCAGCGCCGAACTGGGACAGCACGAAGGCATGGGGCTGGGATTCTTCATCGCGAAAACGCTGCTGGAACAGACAGGCGGCGCCGTGAAGGCGGCAAATCTCGGCGGAAATGGGGCGCGGGTCTGCGCGACCTGGCCGCGCGGCGCCCTAGATGGCGAAAAACCGTCTGGTACCTATCAACAGGATTGAACGACCGGCGTCACAGGGATAAGACGCGCCCATGAACCCGCCCGAAGAAAAGACCCTTCTCATCGTCGAAGACGATCGGCCGTTGCGCGAACGGCTCGCCCGCGCGATGGAAGCCCGTGGCTTCGCCGTTGCAATCGCCGAGAGCGTGGCGGAAGGCAAGGCTCGCGCCAGGGAGACGCCGCCCGCCTACGCCGTTGTGGACCTCAAGCTCGAGGACGGAAACGGACTGGACGTCGTCGAAACCCTGCACGCGGTGAAGCCCGAATCGCGCGTCGTGGTGCTGACGGGATTCGGCAACATCGCGACTGCCGTCGCCGCGGTGAAGTATGGCGCCATAGACTACCTGCCCAAGCCTGCGGACGCGGACGATATACTCGCCGCGCTCATGGCTCAGCCGGGCTCCAAGCCCAAGCCGCCGGAAAATCCCATGTCGGCGGACCGCGTGCGCTGGGAGCATATCCAGCGCGTGTACGAGCTTTGCGGCCACAATGTCTCGGAAACGGCGCGGCGCCTCAATATGCATCGCCGCACCCTGCAACGGATTCTCGCAAAGCGCAGTCCGCGCTGACCCATCGAACCCGGATCAATCCGCCGCCGGCAGGACAGAGGTGCCCTCGGCAGACGGCACGGCACGTTGCGGTCCGGAACGCCCCGTCACATGCCGAGCCGTGTGCCGCGCCTTGCCCATCGCGCCGAATGTGGCTGCAGATGCCTTCACGATGGCGAGCGAGACAAGCAGTACCGCTGCGCCCGCGATCATGTCGGTGAGGTAGTGGCCGCCGAACACGGGAATGGCGAGCAGCATCCCGATGTTGAGGACTGCGATCCCGGCACCGATCGCGCCGGTGCGGCGAAAGCCGTAGACATAAGCCAGCGCCATCGTGGTGTGAAAGGAAGGAAAGCTCACGACCCCCGTCATGGCGTGGAGCGGGAAGTTCAGGTCTCGGCCGCTGCGGAGATGCTCGATGACCGGAATGTAGTCGCCATATTTGTCGAGCCCGAATTCGCGGAACGGGCCAAACGCGGGCCAGAGATAGGCGCCGGCGCTGGTGAACAGTCCCGCGACGAAGACGATCCAGAACATTTCCTTCAGATCGTCCCTGCGGTCCAGGAGGGCGAGCAACAGCCCGAAATAGAGGCCCTGATAGATCAGGCTGTCGTAGCAGAGCCGGAATGCGCCGGCGGCAAGCGGATTGGTGTGGACAATCTGGAACCAGGACAGCCAGTCGAATCCGAGAGCCGCATCCATCTTCTGGAACGCGCCATCGGCCAACGGCGCGTCGTGCGCCGTGCAAAGATAGGACAGCACGCCGAACACCGTCGCCGCGACCGCGGTGATTGCGAAATACTCCGCCATAAGGCCGCCGCTGCGGATCGCAAGGGCGCGTAGCGCCATCATGGCGCCGAGCGCCACGGCCACGACAATTCCGTCCTGCCAGCCGATTGCCACCCGAAGTCCGGCGGCCGGCATCCATACGAGATCGACGGCGAGGATGACGGCAAGAGCGCACCATTCCGGCGCGAATTCGCTGCGCAAGGCCGCGCGCGGCGCAAAGGAAAGCGATAGAGCCGACATGCCGCGCCTGTCCGGAACCGCGGCCCCAGTCTCCCTTGCCTGCGTTAGCGCTTGGTTAGCGGTTTTGCCCTTTTTGACGGGGCACGGGGCGGCTCTGCCGCACGGGTCAGCCGCGCGGGCGCGATTTTTCGCCAGCGCCGCTCCAGCATGCCGCGCAGAGTTCTCGTGTCGATCCTCGACGCCAAGGCGAGTACGGCCGGATAGTTGCGGTAGTGCTCGGTAATGAAGAACGTCTTCGGATCGGCGTCGAGCAGCATGTCGCGTTCGTCCATGGAATCGACGGGAATCACGATGGAATCTTCCTCGTCGCGCCAGCGCGTGAGAAACTTCTTCACGATCAGGAACGCTGGCTTGCCATAGGAAGGCGCTTCGTTGGCGCCGGGAAAGGACAGCGCTATTTTCCTGTACTGCGCCCTCGTCACGCTCATTGCTCGCTGCCCTCGGGCAGAACGGTGCGGGGCTCGGAGGCAAGCTCGATGACGCTTGCCAGGCGTTCTGCGGCAACCTTTGCGAAGCTCAGCGTTACGGACTTGCGCCGGCTCGCATGCAGCACCGTTCGCGCGGACGGCCTGACGATCGCCCCGCCGTAGCGGTCCGCGACGATGAGGCCGCTACCCTCCGGCACATGATGGTCGGGGAAATCCGGCGGGATCGCGAAATAGAACAGCTCGCAGAACTCGAGATATTCGGGCCATTTCTGGTCGCCCTTGAGATCGGCGACGCTGACCTTGATCTCTACGCCGAGCATCGTGCCGTCGGCTCCAAGCGCCGCGATGTCGAGCCGGCGCCCGTTGGCGAGCGTGAATTCCAGAATCGGCGAAAAGCCCTCCTGCATCAGCAGCCGGCTGGCTCCGCGCGCGACGTCCGTGGCTGTGCCGTACATGCGCGCATGGAACATTATAAGAACACAAAGATCAACCCAATGTGCAGCGACACGCGCTCGCGGTCTGCGCAACCTGTACCGATGAGGGCCCGGCCATTCATCCTTCGCGGCGCGGCAGCGGCGCTTTTCCTCCTTGCCGGCTCCGCGCTGGCCGATCAGCGCGCCTCGCTGTCGCGCTATGGCGATCTGGTTCGGAAGGGAACGGCCGCGCTCGAAAGCAAAGACTATCACGCCGCGCGGCGGGCATTCCTGGCGGCATTGCCGCTTGCGCCGCAGCGGGCCGCCGCCGCCTATCATCTCGCGGTGGCGGACATGGCGCTCGGCGACCGGCAGGATGCGCTGAAGCGGCTGTCCGCGATCGCGGCGATGGGCGTTGAGGCGCCCGCCGACTTCCGCGCGACCTTTGCCGGATTGAATCCGCAGCGTGGATTCGCGGCCATCGCGGCGCGCTTCGCACGCAACAGGGCGTCACTCTGCCCCTGTACGACGGTGTTCGAAGGCCCCGCGCGGCCCTTCATCGCCGAAGGACTGGCCTTCGACCCGCGACGCCGGCGGATGCTCATTGCCAGTGTCTACGATCGCCGGATTGTCTCGGTCGCAGCCGGACGCATGCGTGCCTTTGCCGATACGCTGCCTCGCGGCCTGTCTCCGTTTTCGCTGACACCCGATCCCGCACGCGGCTTGGTCTGGGTGACGGCGGCCAGCCTGCCGCAGAGCCACGGGGCGACCGCCGCTCAGCGCGGGCAGTCCGCGCTTCTGGCCTTCCGCCTCGGCGACGGTGCGCTGGCGCGAGACATTCCCGCGCCGGAAGGCGCCAATCTGGGCGATGCCGCACTCGCGGCGGACGGTTCGGTTTACGCCACCGACTCCCGTCGCGGCGGTGTCTTCGTCCTCAAGCCGGGCGCCGGAGCGCTCGTTCGCGTGAGCGATGCGTTGTCCTCCGCCCAGGGGATCGCCCTGCATCCGGGCGGCAAGATCGCCCTCGTCGCCGATTACGCCCTCGGGCTTCAGCGCCTCGATCTGTCGACAGGCCGGACCACCGCCGTGGCCGTGCCCCCGGATACGACCACGATCGGTCTGGACGGTATAGTCCGCCTGCGCGACGGATCGTTCCTCGCCACGCAAAACGGCATCGCGCCCGTGCGCGTGGTGCGCTTTCGTCTGACGGCGGACTGGGCGGGCATCACGCGCTTCTCGGTCGTGGCGCGCGCTGCGCCGCCCATCGCCGATCCGAGTCTTGTCGCGACCAGAGACGGAGACGCCTATCTCGTCGGCGTGAGCCAATGGGCATCGTTCGGCGAGGATGCGGATGTCCCCGTGCGGCCCGTGCCGGCCTTTCGCGTGGTGCGCCTGACGCTACGCTGAATGCGCTCCGCCGGTCAGCTCCGACCGCGCGGTCGCCCCGCTATTCCGCCGCGAGGAGCGCGCGGCCGTTTCCGGTAAAATTGATCGTCTGGAGGTACTGGATGCCTTCCTCGGCGATGTCGTCGCCAACCATGCGCTCCCCCTCGCCCTTCAGCTCCTCCATGTCCACGTACATCGCATAGAAGGCCTTCGTGCGGTCGGTGATGATGCCGGCGTTGAGCAGCGTCTTGATGAGAACCCGGAAGATATTGGCCGATTGCTTCATGCTTTCCCGGCGGTCGTCGTCGGTGTAGGCTTCCATGATGGCTGCACGGGCTTCCTGCCAGTCGATTCCGACGCTGGCGTAGACTGTCTTCATCTGTTCGGCGTTCACGAGGTTGAACAGCAACGTCTGGAAACACTGCGCCGCCCAGTCCTCGACGATGGTGTGCTCCTCCGGCGTGAGCTTCGGTATGGTGCGGTCGGCCCAGATCTTTCCGAATTTGTGGTGGAAGGCCTCGTCGGTCATCACGAGCTGGCAGAGCTTGACGAGCAGCGGGTCCTGGCTCTTCTGGTAGAGCGTCGCGAAGGCGCCCATGGCCAGGCCCTCGACCAGCATCTGCATGCCCACGATCTTCTTGTAGACCTCGGGTGCGCCCACGATCTCGGTGAGCAGCGATTTCAGCGTATCTCCGCAGGGCGCAGGCGTTCCCCAGCGCGCCTTGATATAGGCCGAGAAGGCGGTGACGTGCCGCGCCTCCTCGCGGGTCTGGTTGGCGGCGTATTCCTGCGCGCCGGGGTCCTTCAGGATGTGGCAGAGCGAGGCGGAGAGCGCGAGCGCGCCCTGCTCGCCGTGCAGGATGGCGCTGATCTGCCAGCGCGAGGCCTCATTGGCGAATTTGATCTTTTCTGCCTCGCTCATCTTCTCGCCGATGCGTGTCGAGAAGATCGGGAAGAAGCCCATCGGCATGATGGTCTTGGATGTCAGGTCGAGCGGTTCATCGAAGTCGATGTATTTCTTGTCCAGCGGGTCCCAGAAGTGGTCATGGGTCGCCGAGATGATCTTGTCGAAGGCGGTCGTGCGCCGGCCGTAACGTTCGGGTTCCAGCATTGCCGGAAAATCGTCCGGAGCCACCGCGTCGTAGGCGTTGTCCTTTGTGATCTGAACCATGCGCGACCTCCACCGGCAGAGAATGCGCCATCATGGCATGTGGTGATAAATAGTCAATAAAAATGACGCATGCGTCATTATTGGGCGCCGGCCGGTCACGTCTCCCCCGGATGGCCCTTGGTGGAGGCAATTCCACCGTCCAGGCGCTCGTCCGGCGCCACCGCCTCGCGAAGCGCGCGCGCAGTGCCCTTGAAGCAGCTTTCCACGATGTGGTGACTGTTTTCGCCATGGAGGTTTTCCACATGCAGGCATAGTCCGGCGTTCTGGGCGAAGGCCTGGAACCATTCCTTGAAAAGCTCGGTGTCCATGTCTCCCAGCTTCGGCGCGGGCACCTTCACCTTCCACACGAAATAGGGCCGGTTGGAAACGTCGATCGCGACGCGGGTGAGCGTTTCGTCCATGGGGATCAGGGCCGCGCCGAAGCGCGCAATCCCGGAGCAATCGCCCAGCGCCTTCCTCACCGCCCGGCCGATGCAAATGGCGGTGTCCTCGGTGGTGTGATGGAAATCGACATGAAGATCGCCCTGCGCGCGGACCTTCAGGTCGATCATCGAATGACGCGCAAAACTGTCCAGCATATGGTCCAGAAAGCCGATCCCGGTATCGACATCGCTGTCGCCTGACCCGTCGAGATCGAGCGATACGGCGATCTCGGTCTCCCGTGTCTTGCGTTCGACGGTTGCGGTTCGCATGGTGAGCGCCTATCTCATTGTCCCGTTAGATATAGCAGGTCCCGGTTCCTGGCGAATATGTCCGAATTCGACCGTTGGCGTTCCACCACCATCCTCTCGGTCCGCAAGGGCGGGCAGGTCGTCGTCGCGGGCGACGGGCAGGTCACGGCCGGCGCAACGGTGATGAAGGCAAATGCCAAGAAGGTCCGGCGCCTTTCCAAGGGCGATGTGATCGTGGGTTTCGCGGGCGCGACCGCCGACGCCTTCGCGCTGTCCGAGCGGCTCGAGGCCAAGATCGAGCAGCATCCGGGCAACCTCACGCGCGCCTGCGTCGAACTCGCCAAAGACTGGCGCATGGACAAGTATCTGCGCCAGCTCCAGGCCATGATGGCAGTGGTCGATGCCAAAACCTCGCTCATCCTCACCGGCAACGGCGATGTGGTCGAGCCCGAGAACGGCCTCATCGGCATCGGCTCGGGCGGGCCCTTCGCGCTCGCCGCCGCGCGCGCCCTGTTCGACGGCGACCTCTCCGCGGAGGAGATCGCGCGCCGTTCCATGAAGATCGCGGCCGAACTCTGCATCTACACCAACGACAGTGTGACGCTGGAAAGCCTCGCCATCGCATGACATCCGCCTTCACGCCCCGAGAAATCGTTTCCGAGCTCGACCGTTTCATCGTCGGACAGGCCGACGCCAAACGGGCTGTCGCCATCGCATTGCGCAACCGCTGGCGCAGGCAGCAGCTTCCACCCGAATTGCGCGAAGAGGTTTTGCCCAAGAACATCCTGATGATCGGGCCCACCGGAGTCGGCAAGACGGAGATTTCGCGCAGGCTCGCCAGGCTTGCCCAGGCGCCGTTCCTCAAGGTCGAGGCGACCAAGTTCACCGAGGTGGGCTATGTCGGCCGCGATGTCGAGCAGATCGTGCGCGATCTCCTCGAGGTCGCCATCGGCCAGACGCGCGAGCGCAAGCGCCGTGACGTGGAGGCGCAGGCCGAAGCCCATGCGGAGGACCGCATCCTGGACGCGCTCGTCGGAAAATCCACGGGCGCGACACGCGAATCCTTCCGCAAATCCCTGCGCGCGGGCGAGCTCGATGGCAAGGAAGTCGAAATCGAGATGAAGGACACGGGCGGCATGCCATCCTTCGAGATTCCGGGCCTGCCCAATGCGCAGATTTCCATGGTCGGGCTGGGCGACATATTCGGCAAGGCCTTCGGCGGACGCGCGAAGACGCGGCGCATGACCGTGGCCGAGGCCCGCGGTCCGCTCGTCGCCGAAGAAGCGGACAAGCTGCTGGACAATGACGCAATCACGCGCGAGGCGATCGAGACGGTCGAGAACAACGGCATCGTGTTCCTCGACGAGATCGACAAGATTTGCGCGCGCAGCGAATTCCGCGGTGGCGGCGATGTCAGCCGCGAAGGCGTGCAGCGCGATCTGCTCCCGCTCATCGAAGGCACCACGGTCGCCACCAAGCATGGCCAGGTGAAGACCGATCACATTCTCTTCATTGCGTCCGGTGCTTTCCACACCGCAAAACCGTCGGACCTACTGCCTGAATTGCAGGGGCGCCTGCCGATCCGTGTCGAATTGAAGGCGCTGTCGCGCGACGACATGCAGCGCATCCTCACCGAGCCGGAAGCGAGCCTGATCAAGCAATATGTCGCGCTGCTCGCGACCGAAGGCGTGACGCTGGACTTCACCGGAGACGGCATCACCGCCATCGCCGACATCGCGACCCATGTGAACGCAAGCGTCGAAAACATCGGCGCGCGCCGCTTGCAGACGATCATGGAGCGCGTCCTCGACGAAATCAGCTTTTCCGCGACCGAGCAGGGTGGCGATAGGGTGGTGGTTGACGGCGCCTATGTACGCGCGCGCGTCGAAGACCTCTCCAGGGATCAGGACCTGTCGCGGTTCATTCTCTGACGGACCCTTGCAACAGGCACGCGCGGCCGGGGTCCCCGTCAGGGATTGCGCAAAGCTGCCGGGCTGCCGTGGAACAGCGCCACGGCCGCGGATGACGGTTCGGATTGTCATCTCCGCGTGGGGAGGTTGCGGTGTACTGCGGCGCGGGTGAGGATCGTTCGAAATATCCGTCCCCACCAGACGACTTCTCTCCTGTCACCGGCCGTCCTTCAATGAAGTCTGCATGCCTAGCGCGGCGGTGGCATCTTCTCGAAGCGAAGCTTGTCGGGATCGACATGCGCCCAGGGCTGCGCTTCGCTGACATAAAGCGCGCCCATGACCATGAGCTTGCCTGGATCGTCCATCGACGCGGCCTTGACGACCTGGAACGGTCCGGCTTCCGGTTCGCTGAACAGGGGGGAGCCGCAGTCGCCGCAGAACATGCGCACGACCCTGCCGCCGGAATCGCCCGTGGAGGCGTAGGCGCGCGGCGTTCCTTTCGTCACCTTCAGCGTTCCGCGCGGCACGACAACCGCCGTGGTGTAGCCGCCGCCCGACGCGTACTGGCAGGCACGGCAATGGCAGTTCATCACCGTGATCGGCTCGGCCGAAACCTCGTAGCGCACCGCCTTGCATGCGCATCCGCCCTGAAACGCCATGAAAATCTCCCTCTCTTCCGGCACGACAGGCGGCGAGCCTATCATTCCGGTTGACCCAAGGGCCATTCCTGTTAAGGAGTCGCGCCGTTCCAGACAGGGATGCCGCGATGCCGCGCCAGAACTACCTTTTCACCAGCGAAAGCGTGTCGGAAGGACATCCCGACAAGGTCTGCGATCGCATCTCGGACGAAGTGGTGGACCTCTTCTTCCGCGAAGGTCCGAAGAGCGGCCTGTCGGAATGGGACATCCGCGCCGCTTGCGAAACGCTGGCGACAACCAATCGGGTCGTGATCGCGGGCGAAACGCGCGGACCGGGCCATATCGGCACCGATGAAGTCGTCGCGGCCGCGCGCAAGGCGATCAGGGACATCGGCTACGAGCAGGCCGGCTTCCACTGGAACACGGCGAACATCGAAGTCCTTCTGCATGCCCAATCTCCGCATATCGCACAGGGAGTCGATGCAAAGGGCAACAAGGACGAAGGCGCGGGCGATCAGGGCATCATGTTCGGCTATGCCTGCACCGAGACACCCTCGCTCATGCCTGCACCGATCTACTACAGCCACAAAATCCTTCGCCTGCTCGCCGAGGCGCGCAAATCGGGACGCGAGCCGAAGCTCGGCCCAGACGCAAAGAGCCAGGTGACCGTGCGCTACGAGAACGGAAGGCCGGTGGAAGCGACCCAGATCGTCCTTTCCACGCAGCATCTCGACGAGAACATGACGTCGGAGGATGTGAGGGCGGTGGTGGAGCCCTACATTCGCGAGGCCTTGCCGAAGGGCTGGATCAACGGCCACACGGCCTGGCACGTCAATCCGACCGGCGCCTTCGTCGTCGGCGGTCCTGACGGCGACTGCGGACTTACCGGCCGCAAGATCATCGTCGATACCTACGGCGGAGCGGCACCCCACGGCGGCGGTGCGTTTTCCGGCAAGGACCCGACAAAAGTCGACCGCTCTGCCGCCTACGCCGCGCGCTATCTTGCGAAAAACGTCGTGGCGGCGGGCCTGGCCGACCGCTGCACGATCCAGATCGCCTATGCCATCGGCGTCGCCGATCCGCTGTCGCTGTATGTCGACCTGCACGGCACCGGCAAGGTCGACGAGGCGAAGCTCGAAACCGTTCTTCCGCAGATGATGAGTCTCAAGCCGCGCGGCATCCGCGAGCATCTGAAGCTCAACCGCCCGATCTATGCGCGGACCTCCGCCTACGGGCATTTCGGCCGCGAACCGGACGCCGAAGGCGGATTCTCCTGGGAGAAGACCGATCTCGCCGAAAGCCTCAAGCGCGCCGTCTGATCCATCGCGCCGCCGCGGCTTGCTCTACGGGCGGCGCAAAGGCCCGAAGCTTTCCGCGCACCAGGCGCATCTGCGCGAGACGCTGCTGCCGCAACTGTCCCTTCGTCTGGAGCACGGGCGCGACCCGCGTTCATACTTTTCGCCGCCCGCCGAAGACGTCTGGCTCGAAGTCGGCTATGGCGGCGGCGAGCATCTCCTTTGGCAGGCCGAACACAATCCACACGTCGGCCTCATCGGTGCCGAACCCTACGAAGGCGGCACGGCGAAGCTCTTGTCCAAACTCGAAGCGGCGCGCGCGCGAAACCTGCGCCTCTACGAAGGCGATGCGCGTGAGATCGTCGACATGCTGCCCGACGCCAGCATCGGCCGTGTGTTCATCCTCTTTCCCGATCCGTGGCCCAAGACGCGCCATCACAAGCGCCGCTTCATCCAGATGGAGATGCTCGACCGTCTCGCGCGCGTGACGAGACCGGGCGCGGAGCTTCGTTTCGCGACCGACGACGCAACCTACCTTCTCTGGGCCCTTGAAAGAATCGCGGCACATCCCATGTTCGAATGGACTGCGGCGTGCGCGGCCGACTGGACGACGCGTCCGCCCGACTGGCCCCAGACGCGATACGAAGCCAAGGCAATCCAGGGCCCGCCCGCATATCTCCGGTTCCGCAGATCGGCTAGACTTCAAGCATGACCGAGGACCCCGACGACACGCGCGTGCCCATCGCCTGGGGTGACATGGGCGCGCTGGTCCTTGCCGCCGGCGCGTCGCTCTTCGCGCTGTGGCTCATCGGAACCATGCTACTCGGCGGCCATCCGCTGGCGGCGCTGTTCGGCCCCACCCGGCACCAGGCCGCCCCCGCCCCGACGGCGGAGGAGATCCGCAACACGCCCATGCATCTGGAACCGGGCGAGGTGCGGATCGATATCGCGCCGGCGAAGCCGAAACCGCCGAAAAATCCGCCACCCGAGCCTTGATATTCGGACCTTATGGGCGTATATCGCGCCCATCCCAAACAACAGAATGTGCTGTTGTGTGGTGGTCGAAAGGCCGCCGCGCGGGAAAACCTTTGGAGTCGAACCGATCCTCACGGCGATGTCGCATTTGGAGCCGATCCTGGAGCCCGCCATCGAGGCGGCGGGGTTCCGGCTCGTGCGGCTGCGCCTGATGGGCGGGAAGACCAAGACGCTACAGATCATGGCCGAGCGGCCTGACGGCACGATGAATGTGGAAGACTGCGCAAGGCTCAGCCGCGCGCTGCTCGACTTCATCGAGCGCGAGGACCCGCTGGAAGGCGACTACGAGCTCGAGGTTTCGTCGCCCGGCATCGACCGGCCGCTGACGCGCCTGATGGATTTCTCGCGCTGGGCCGGACACGAGGCAAAGATAGAAGTTGTGGCGCCTATCGAGGGCCGCAAGCGGTTTCGCGGAACGCTCCTCGGCCTCGAAGGAAACGAGGTCCTGATGGAGACGCAGGGAGCGCGTCTCAGATTTCCGTTCAAGGGCATTGCGGAAGCGAAGCTCGTACTTACCGATCAGTTGATTGCAGAGGATTTGAAGGCGCGAAGGCACGCGCAACAGGAGAACTGAAAATGGCTTATGGTGTTGCCGCCAACCGGCTCGAACTCTTGCAGATCGCCGACGCGGTCGCACGCGACAAGTCGATCGACAAGGCGGTCGTTCTCGGCGCGATGGAGGAGGCGATGCAGCGCGCGGCGAAGGCGCGCTACGGAAGCGAGAACGAGATTCGTGTCGAGATCGATCCCAAGACCGGCGAGACTCACGTGTCGCGCTATCTTCACGTGGTCGAGCAGGTCGAGAACGACAAGATCGAGATCAGCCTGGACGACGCGCGGGCACGCAACCCGGCGGCGCAGGTCGGCGACATCATCGCCGAAACCCTGCCGCCGGTGGATTTCTCGCGCATCGCGGCCCAGGCCGCCAAACAAGTCATCGTGCAGAAAGTGCGCGATGCCGAGCGCGAGCGCCAGTACGAGGAATACAAGGACCGCATCGGCGAAGTGGTGCACGGCATCGTCAAGCGGGCCGAATTCGGCTCTGTCGTGGTGGATCTGGGCAAGGCGGAAGGCGTGGTCCGGCGCGACGAGATGATCCCGCGCGAGAGCTTCCGCACAAACGACCGCATCCGGGCCTATATCTACGATGTGCGGCGCGAGACGCGCGGACCGCAGATCTTCCTGTCGCGCTCACATCCGCAGTTCATGGTGCGCCTGTTCGCGCAGGAGGTGCCGGAGATCTACGACGGCATCATCGAGATCCGCGCGGTGGCGCGGGATCCGGGCAGCCGCGCCAAGATCGGCGTGATTTCCAAGGATTCCTCCATCGACCCGGTCGGCGCCTGCGTCGGCATGCGCGGCGTGCGCGTGCAGGCGGTGGTGCAGGAACTCCAGGGCGAGCGTATCGACATCATTCCATGGTCCGCCGATCCCGCGACCTTCATCGTCAACGCTCTGGCGCCTGCGGAAGTGACCAAGGTCGTTCTCGACGAAGACACGCACCGCGTCGAAGTGGTCGTGCCGGACGAGCAGCTCTCGCTCGCCATCGGCCGCCGCGGTCAGAATGTGCGTCTCGCTTCCCAGCTTACCGGCTGGCAGATCGATATCCTGACCGAGGCCGAAGAGTCCGAGCGCCGCCAGAAGGAATTCGCCGAACGCACGAAGCTCTTCATGGAATCCCTCGATGTCGACGAGACCGTGGCCCAGTTGCTCGCCTCTGAAGGCTTCGCGACAATCGAGGATGTCGCCTATGTGCCGCTCAACGAGCTCGGTGCCGTCGAAGGCTTCGACGAGGAGACGGCACAAGAGCTCCAGAGCCGCGCCCTCGAATTCATCGAGGCGCGCAACAAGGAATTGGACGACAGGCGCAAGGAGCTTGGTGTCGGCGACGACGTCATGGACATGCCGGGCGTTACGCCTGCCATGGCCGTGTCACTCGGCGAGGCAGGCATCAAGACACTCGAGGATCTCGCCGGCTGCGCGACGGACGACCTTCTCGGCTACTACGAGACGAACAAGGAAAAGGAGCGCGTTCGTGTCCCCGGCGCGCTCGAGGGATTCAATCTCACGCCCGAGGATGCCAGCGCGATCATCATGAAGGCCCGTGTCAAGGCGGGCTGGATCGAAGAGCAGGCGGACGGGGCAGCGGAAGAGGCCGTGGAGCCTCTGGAGGAAAACGCCGGGTGATCGCGGCCGCCGAGGAAGACATGCGCGAACGCCGCTGCCTGGTATCGGGTGAGGTTCTGCCCGAGACCGTGCTGGTGCGTTTTGTCGCCGATCCCGGTGGTCAGGTGATGCCGGACATTCGCGCCGCCCTCCCGGGGCGGGGCATGTGGGTGCGTGCCGGGCGCAGCGCGATCGCGGCGGCGGTCGCACGAAACCTGTTCTCGAAAGCCGCCAAGGCGCCGCTACGGGCATCGCAAGACCTGCCCCAGCGAACGGAAGCGCTGCTTGTCGCGCAGATGCAGGCCGATCTCGGCCTTGCAAGACGTGCGGGCGAGCTTGTCTGCGGGTTCGACAATGTGCTCCGCAGCCTGGACGAAAAAGTTCCCCCCATCGCGCTCGTCGAGGCGAGCGACGGGGCCCGCGACGGACGGCGAAAGCTCGCCGCGGCAGCTCTGGCACGGGGGCTGACGCTCGCGACCATCGACGGCCTTGCAAGCGATGAAATCGGCTTGGCCCTTGGGCGTGGGAATGTGATACATGCTGCCCTCAAACCGGGGCGGCTGGCTGAAAGGCTGATCTTCAATGCCGGGCGGCTCGGCGGTTTCCGCGCCGCCTGTTCGGCGGAGGGATCGGCGGGTTCAACTCCCGTCCCGAACGAAAGACACGCATGAGCGACACGAATGACACGACGCGCCGTCCCGGCGGAAAGACGCTCTCCCTGAAGAAGACGGAGATGTCCACCGTCAAGCAAAGCTTCAGCCATGGCCGCACGAAGGCGGTCGTGGTGGAGAAGAAGCGCACCCGCGTCGAGCCCGGAAGGACGCCGGAAAAGCCGGCGGCGCCCGAGGCCAAGCCCGCCGCCGCAACGGAATCCCCGGCCCAGGCCACGCCTCGCGAGGCGCTGCGTGCCGGTGTGGTGCTGCGACAGCTCACGGACGAGGAAAAGATCGCCCGCGGCAAGGCGCTGGCCGATGCGCGCGTCTACGAGGAAGAGGCCCGAAAGCGCGCCGAAGAAGACGCCCGCGTCCGCGCCGTGGAGGAATCGCGTCTCAAGGCGGAGCGCGCTGCTGCCGAGAAGCGCAAAGCGGAGGAAGAGGCCCGCAAGGCTGCCGAGGAACAGGCGCGCCGGCATGCCGAAGAAGAGGCAAGCCGCCGCGAAAAACCCGCCGCGGCCGCCCCGGCCGCACCCCTCGCGGGCGAGGTCAGCCGAAGGCGGGTCAATCTCGAGGAGGAGGAGGAATCCGCCCCAAAAAAGGGCGTCAAGGCGCCCGCGAAGGTACCCGCCGCGAAGAAGGGCGAGGATACGCGCCGCCGCGGCAAGCTCACCGTGACCCGCGCGCTGTCCGACGACGACGAGCGCACGCGTTCGGTCGCGTCCTACAAGCGTCATCTGCAGCGCGTCCACAAGGGTGCCCAGTCGCAGCCTGCCGGCCCGGTGGGCCCGCGCGAGGTTACGATTCCCGAAACCATCACAGTGGCGGAATTGGCGAACCGCATGGCACGGCGTGCCGTCGACGTCATCAAGGTTCTCATGAAGAACGGAATGATGGCCACGGTGAACGACACGATCGACGCCGATACCGCCGAACTGGTCGCAACAGAATACGGACATACGGTGAAGCGCGTTGCCGAGTCCGACGTGCTCGAAGGCCTCAAGGGCGCCGCCGATACGGACGCGACCCTCGTTCCGCGTCCGCCTGTCGTGACTGTCATGGGTCATGTCGATCACGGCAAGACATCGCTTCTCGACGCCCTGCGCCGGACCGACGTCGTCTCCGGCGAGGCTGGCGGCATCACGCAGCATATCGGCGCCTACCAGGTTCAGCTGAAGTCCGGCCAGAAGATCACCTTTCTCGATACGCCGGGCCATGCCGCGTTCACCGCGATGCGTGCCCGGGGCGCGCGCGTGACCGATCTTGTGGTTCTGGTCGTGGCGGCCGACGACGGTGTGATGCCGCAAACCGTCGAGGCGATCGCGCATGCCAAGGCGGCCAAGGTTCCGATCATCGTCGCGATCAACAAGATCGACAAGGGCGACGCAAATCCCACGCGTGTGAAGACCGAGCTTCTGCAGCACGAAGTCCAGGTCGAGGACATGGGCGGCGAGACCCAGTCCGTCGAGGTGTCTGCGACCAAGGGAGTCGGATTGGACAAGCTGGAGGAAGCGATCCTGCTCCAAGCCGAGATCCTCGATCTCAGGGCCAATCCCGACCGCGCGGCGGAAGGTGCGGTGATCGAAGCAAAGCTGGACCGTGGCCGCGGCCCGGTTGCGACCGTGCTTATCGAGCGCGGCACGCTCAAGGTCGGAGACATCGTTGTGGCCGGCTCCGAGTGGGGACGCGTGAGGCTGCTTCAGAACGACCGCGGCGAAACCGTGCAGTCTGCGGGGCCTTCGACCCCGGTCGAGGTCCTCGGTCTTTCAGGCGCGCCCGAGGCAGGCGACGAATTCGTGGTGGTCGACAGCGATGCGCGCGCACGCGAGGTGACGGAATATCGGGCCCGCAAGCGCCGCGAGGCGCGCCAGGCGACCTCTTCGCGCCAGACCCTCGACCAGCTGCTCAAGACCCGCGAAAGCGGCGAGAAGCGCCTTCTGCCCATCGTGCTCAAGGCCGACGTCCAGGGATCCGCGGAGGCGATCCAGGGAGCGCTGCTGAAGCTCTCCACGGATGAGGTCGGCGTACAGGTGCTGCAGTCGGGCGTCGGCGGAATCACGGAAAGCGACGTGATTCTCGCCCACGCGAGCGGCGCAGCGGTGATCGGGTTCAACGTCCGTGCCGACAAGCTCGCGCGGGAGCGCGCGAAGCGCGACGGCGTGGAAATCCGCTACTACAACATCATCTACAATGTCGTCGACGACGTGAAGGCGGCGCTTTCCGGCATGCTCGCGCCCGAGCTGCGCGAGAGGTTCCTCGGCAACGCCGAAATTCTCGAGGTGTTCAACATCTCCAAGGTCGGAAAGGTCGCCGGTTGCCGGGTGACGGAAGGCGTCGTTCGCCGCGGTGCGAAGGTCAGGCTCATCCGCGACAATGTCGTGATCCACGAGGGCGAGCTTTCCACGCTCAAGCGCTTCAAGGACGAGGTGCGCGAGGTGCAGAGCGGCCAGGAGTGCGGCATGGCGTTCGCGAACTATCAGGACATCCAGAAAGGCGACGTCATCGAGGCCTTCGAGGTCGAAACGATTCAGCGCGCGCTTTGAGAAGGGCGGATTGTGGATAGCGAATGGCGAACGAAATCCTTTGCCATCCGCCGATCGCCGTTCGCGAATGCAATGAACCGCCGAAATCCAGCCTCGCGTTC
The DNA here is from genome assembly GCA_035549575.1 of Rhizomicrobium sp. Taxonomy (GTDB): domain Bacteria; phylum Pseudomonadota; class Alphaproteobacteria; order Micropepsales; family Micropepsaceae; genus Rhizomicrobium. The sequence goes on along the minus strand of DASZQP010000077.1, from coordinate 89,067 downwards.
CGGTCCGACCCAGCGGCAGCTCCGCGTCGGCGAGATGCTGCGCCATGCGCTGGCGCAGATTCTGCTGCGCGGCGAAATCCGCGATCCCGACCTTGAAGGGGTCTCGGTGACCGTCACCCAGGTCAAGCCGTCCGCGGACATGCGCCACGCCACCGCCTTCGTCGAGCCCCTTGGAGGCAGGAACGCCAAGGTGGTCGTGGAGTCGCTCAACCGCCACCGGGCGTTCCTGCGAGGGGCGCTGGGCCATATGATCGCGCTCAAGTTCACGCCGGAGCTTCGCTTTCTCGAGGATACCTCGTTTGCCGAGGCCGAGAAGATCGAAACGCTTCTGAAGTCGGCGCGGGTCAAACGCGACTTGAACCCGGAATCCGACGATGGGGCGTAGAAAAAAGGGGAGCCCCGTGCATGGCTGGGTCGTGATCGACAAGCCGCAGGGCGTCACCTCGACCCAGGCCGTCGCGATCGTCCGGCGCGCGTTCGACGCGCAAAAGGCCGGCCATGCCGGAACGCTTGACCCGTTGGCCACAGGCGTGCTCGCCGTGGCGCTCGGGGAGGCGACCAAGACCGTTCCCTATGCAATGGACGCCATCAAGACCTATCGTTTCACGGTCCGCTTCGGCGAAAGCCGCGACAGCGACGATGCGGAGGGCGCCGTCACCGGTTCCTGCGACCGGCGGCCGGATCTTGCGGATATCGAGCGGGCGATTCCGCGGCTAACCGGGGCGATCTCCCAGACCCCGCCGGTCTATTCCGCGATCAAGGTGGACGGCGCACGCGCCTACGATCTGGCTCGTGAGGGCGAATCCGTGGCGCTCGCGCCGCGAACGGTCTTCATTCATGCCGCGCGGCTGCTGGCCCGGCTCGACCGGGATCATGCGGAATTCGAGCTGGTTTGCGGCAAGGGCGCCTATGTGCGGGCTTGGGCCAGGGATCTGGCGCATCTGGTCGGTACCTTGGGGTATGTTTCCCAGCTCCGCCGAATGGCGATAGGAAATTTCACAATCGAGGGGGCTGTGGGGCTGGATACGATCAAGGCTTTACTGCATAGTCCCGCCGTTTTTGAGCACCTGAGGCCCCTTTCGACCGCGCTGGACGGCATCCCGGCGCTGGCCGTAACGGGGCAGGATGCGGTTCGCCTGAAAAGCGGCAATCCGATCCTGGTCCGGCCGCGAGAGTTCGCCCGGATCGCGGAGAGCGCGCATTCCGGAGACGATCTTCAGGGGCTCACGGTCTTTCTTTCGACCGGGGAGGGCGAGCCCGTGGCTCTCGCCAGCTTCGCCGAAGGGGAATTGAGGCCGTTTCGTGTGTTCAACTTCGCCACTGGATGACCGGGAAGAACGATGACGATTACGCCTGAACGCAAGCAAGAAGTGATGAAGGAATACGGGACCAAGGCCAACGACACCGGCTCTCCCGAGGTCCAGGTTGCGGTGCTCTCCGAACGGATCAACAACCTGACCGAACATTTCAAGTCGCATGTCAAGGACAACCATTCGCGGCGCGGGCTGATCAAGCTCGTTTCCACGCGCAGACGGCTCCTCGACTACATCAAGTCCCGGGACGAGAAGCGCTATGAGTCGCTGATCGCCCGTTTGGGCCTGCGTCGCTGAAATCGCTCAGCGGATACGTCCCATTAGATTCGCGCCGGTTCGCGATGGTCGCGGGCCTGTGCCCTCGCGTTGCCTGAACGGGGTTCGGGCAACAACCCCCGTAGCAATCCGGCCGCGGGTACGAAGGAAGTGAAGAGAATGTTCAATATCGTCCGAGAGGAAATGCAGTGGGGGGGCCGAAAGCTCGTCCTCGAGACCGGCAAGGTCGCGCGTCAGGCCGACGGCGCGGTCATGGCTACCTATGGCGAGACAGTCGTTCTGGCGACCGTCGTTGGCGCACAGGCGCCGCGGGAAGGCGTCGACTTTTTTCCGCTGACCGTGAACTACCAGGAGCGCTATTACGCGGCCGGCAAGATCCCCGGCGGCTATTTCAAGCGGGAGCGTGCGCCCACCGAACGCGAGACCCTTATCTCGCGCCTCATCGACCGCCCGATCCGGCCGTTGTTTGCCGAAGGCTATCGCAACGAAACCCAGGTCGTCGTGCAGGTTCTCTGCCATGACATGGAGAACGATCCGGACATCGTAGGCATGGTCGCTGCCTCTGCGGCGCTCACGATTTCGGGTGTGCCGTTCATGGGCCCGATCGGGGCCGCGCGGGTCGGATATCTCGATGGAGAATACCGTCTCAACCCCCTGATCGACGATATGCCCGGTTCCGGGCTCGATCTCGTCGTCGCGGGAACCGCGGACGCCGTGCTCATGGTGGAGTCAGAAGCGCAGGAGCTGTCGGAGCAGGTGATGCTCGGCGCCGTGATGTTCGGCCATCGCGAAATGCGGCCAGTGATCGACATGATAATCCGCCTCGCGGAAAGGAGCGCGAAAGACCCGCGCCCGGTTCCGGAGGACATACACGCGCCGATGCGTGAGAAACTCAAGAAGGAAGCGGCGGAAGAACTTGCTGGTGCTTTCCAGATTCGCGAAAAGCACGCGCGCCGCGACGCCATCGCCGCCATCCGCACAAGGCTTGCGGAGAAATACGTCGGCGACGGCGAGGGCCAGATCGCCAAGAACACATTCGGCAACCTGATGCACGATGTGGAAGCCCACGTCATGCGCAATGCGGTTCTCGACACCAGGAAGCGCATCGATGGACGCGATCTGGTGACCGTGCGGCCCATCGTGGCCGAGGTCGGCGCTCTGCCGCGGACCCACGGCTCCGCGTTGTTCACGCGCGGTGAAACCCAGGCCCTCGTCGTGGCGACGCTGGGGACGACGGAAGACGAGCAGTTCGTCGACACGCTGGAGGGCCTGCAAAAGCAGCATTTCATGCTGCACTACAATTTCCCGCCCTATTCTGTCGGAGAGACGGGCCGGATGGGTGCGCCCGGGCGCCGCGAGATCGGTCACGGCAAGCTTGCCTGGCGCGCGATCCATCCCATGCTGCCGAGCAAGGATGAGTTTCCCTATACGATCCGGGTTGTCTCCGAAATCACGGAATCCAACGGCTCTTCGTCCATGGCCACGGTTTGCGGGACGTCGCTGGCGCTGATGGACGCAGGTGTGCCGATCCGGAAGCCGACGGCCGGCATCGCCATGGGTCTCATCTTGGAAGGCGATCGTTACGCCGTGCTGTCCGATATTCTGGGCGATGAGGATCATCTCGGCGACATGGACTTCAAGGTCGCAGGAACCGAGGACGGCGTGACTTCCCTTCAAATGGATATCAAAATCGCCGGCATCACCGAGGAGATCATGCGCGTAGCGCTTGATCAGGCAAAGAGCGGGCGCATTCATATCCTCGGCGAGATGAGCAAGGCCATCAGCCACTCGCGCGACAGTCTCGGCGAGCACGCCCCGCGCATCGAGCAGATCAAGATTCCGACCGACAAGATCCGCGACGTGATCGGCACCGGCGGCAAGGTGATACGCGAAATCGTCGAGAAAACCGGCGCCAAGATCAATGTCGAGGACGACGGAACGGTGAAGATCGCATCCGCCGACGCCGAATCGATCAAGGCGGCGCTCAAATGGATCAAGGGCATCACGGCGGAACCCGAGATCGGCGAGATTTATGACGGCAAGGTGGTAAAGGTCATGGATTTCGGCGCTTTCGTGAATTTCTTCGGCCCCAAGGACGGTCTCGTTCATATTTCGGAGCTTGCGCCGAAACGGGTGGCGAAGACGTCGGACGTCGTCAGCGAAGGCCAGGCAGTCAAGGTCAAGCTCCTCGGCTTCGACGATCGCGGCAAGGTCCGTCTTTCCATGAAGTCGGTCGATCAGCAGACCGGCGAGGATCTCAGCAAGAAGCAGGCCCCTGCCGAAGGTGCCGCCCAGCCGCAGGCGACCTGACCAGCAGCCGCGTGGCAGTGCTCCAGCGCCGTTCGCAGGATCGTTCCGCGGACGGCGCGCATGGCGATGGAGGACTCGAGCCGCCATGCCCCCGGGGGGGCGTGTTGATGGCGCACCGCCATCCGCTATTGTTGCCGCCGCAACGCGGCGTCCGTTGGGTGACATGGCGTCCAATCCGGAAATGGCCTGATGCAGATTTTGCTGCGCATCGTCAGCCTTTGCCTGATCGTCGTGGCGCTGGCGCTGCTGGGCGCCGACGCGATCACGTCCTTCGACAAGGGCGGCGAGATCACGGTTCGCTCCGTGGACCAGGTGTGGGCGCTTCTGCTCCCCGGGGGAGAAGCGGCATTCCGGATATGGGCGGAGCATCATTGGCCGCCGGCGGCGTTGCACGCCTTCGACACCATCAGGACATTGCCGGGCTGGGGCGTCACGGGCGTTCCGGGCGTGCTCCTGAATTTCCTCTCGGGCCGGCAGCGGCCCGGGGCAGCTTAACGATTGCCGCCGGGAACCCAAAGGACATCGCGCGCGCCCTTGTCGTTGACGAAGCGGCTAGCCACGAAAAGATGATCGGAGAGGCGATTGATGTAGCGCAGTGCGGCCGCATTGACCCGCTCGCGCTCCGCCAGTTCGACGATCAGGCGCTCGGCCCGGCGCGCGATGGCCCGCGCCATGTGGAGATGTGCCGCCGCCTCGCTTCCACCCGGCAGAACGAAGGAGTCGAGCGGCTTGAGCTCGGCGTTCATGGCATCGATTTCGCGCTCCAGGCGCTCGACCTGAATTTCCGCGATCCGCAGCCGCCCCTCGCTGCGCCTCGCAGACTCTGGCACGCAAAGGTCGGCGCCCAGGTCGAACAGGTCGTTCTGTATGCGCGCCAGCATTTCATCGACCATGCCGACCGTATGCAGCCTCGCGACGCCCAGCGCGGCGTTGGTTTCGTCCACGGTTCCGAAGGCGGAAATCCTCAACGCATGCTTGGGCAGCCGTGTGCCGTCGCCCAGCGCCGTTTCGCCCTTGTCGCCGGTTTTCGTGTAGATCCGGTTGAGTATGACCATGGGCGCTTATAGCACAGGGTTGCGGCGAAAGGCCCGCTCGCTATTATCCGCCCGGCAAAGGAGTTCAAGGATTTTCATGCCCGTTGAAGCGCCGGAAATCATCCCTGTAGACGAGACGAGGGTCTCCTGCGACGGCGGCGGCGGGGCGCTCGGCCACCCGCGCGTCTACCTCGAAATGGGAGACGAGGCGTTTGTCGAGTGTCCCTACTGCGACCGGCGGTTCGTGCTGAAACCCGGAGCCAGGCACCATTGAGCGGGGCCGCATCCGGCCGGCCGCTGAAGAACGGCGACCACCTCTACCTCGTTGACGGATCGGGCTATCTTTTCCGCGCCTATCACGCGCTGCCCCCCCTTTCGCGAAAATCCGACGGGTTGCCCACCGGCGCGGTTTCCGGCTACTGCAACATGCTTTGGAAGCTGCTCGAGGACATGAAGGGTCCGGATCAGCCGACCCACCTGGCCGTGGTGTTCGACGCCGGCGCCAAGACGTTCCGCAACAAAATCTACCCGTTGTACAAGGCCAACAGGCCCGAGCCGCCGGAAGACCTCATTCCCCAGTTCCCCCTCGTGCGCGACGCGACGCGAGCATTCAACGTTGCATGCGTCGAACTTCAGGATTACGAGGCGGATGACCTGATTGCAACCTACACGCGCCTGGCGCGCGAGGCACGCGCGAGGGTGACGATCGTGTCCTCGGACAAGGATCTGATGCAGCTTGTCGAGGATGGCGTCGTTACGCTGCTCGATACGATGAAGAACCGCAGGCTCGGGTCGGCGGAGGTCATGGAGAAGTTCGGCGTTCCGCCTTCCCGGGTCATCGACGTGCAGTCCCTTGCAGGAGATTCCACGGACAACGTTCCGGGCGTTCGAGGAATTGGCATCAAGACTGCCGCCGAGCTGATAAATCAGTTCGGTGATCTCGACACGCTCCTGATGCGGGCCGGCGAGATCCGGCAAAACAAGCGCCGCGAGACCCTGATGGAGAATGCGGAAAATGCACGCATTTCCCGCAAGCTGGTCACGCTCGAAACCAATGTTCCGGTGCGAGAAGGCATAGAGGGCTTCGGCGTACGCGAACCCGACGCGGTGTCCCTCATCGCATTCCTGAAGGCAATGGAGTTCAACGCGCTGACGCGCCGTGCCGCCACGCACTATGGCATCGAGGATCCTGATTCCATCTCTCCCGGAACGGTCGCCATTCCGGCGGCACCGAAGATTGCGCCGGCTCCGGCTGCGGCAACGTCCTCGACCCCTTCTAAGAACGGCGCGCCCGGCGCCGTAATGGATCGCGGCGCATTGATGAAGCCGGTCGATCACGATGCCTATGAGACCGTTACGACGCGGGCGCGCCTCGAGGAATGGATCGCACGCGCCCGTGAGGAAGGCCGGGTGTGTGTCGACACCGAGACCACGTCCCTCGATCCCATGCAGGCGCAGTTGTGCGGCGTGGCGCTGGCCGTCGCGCCCGGCGAGGCCTGTTACATACCCTGCGGCCATCGGCCAGGGGGGGATCTCGTAACATCGAGTCGCGACAGGATCGCCCAGCTCGACGAAAAGGAGCTGATTGCCGCGCTGAAGCCGCTGCTTGAGGACGATAGCGTCCTCAAATACGCGCAGAATCTGAAGTACGACTATCTCGTGTTCCTCGAACGCGGCATCCGTGTCGAGCCCTATGACGACACCATGCTGATGTCGTATGCGCTCGACGGCGGGCTGCATGGCCACGGGATGGACGAGCTTTCCGAGCTTCACCTCGAGCACAAGCCCATCCCGTTCGAATCGGTCGCAGGCAAGGGGCGCGAAAAGATAACCTTTGACAATGTCGCCATCGCAGAGGCGACGCGCTATTCCGCCGAGGACGCAGACATAACGCTGCGTCTCGGACTGTTTCTGAAGCCGCGCCTGGCCGCCGAAGGAAGACGCACGGTCTATGAGACGCTGGAGCGCCCGCTTGTCCGCGTGCTCGCCGACATGGAGCGCGCGGGTGTCGCCATAGATTCCGATCTGTTGCGACGCCTGTCCAACGATTTTGCGCGCGCCCAGGCGAAAATGGAAAAGGACATCCACAAGCTCGCCGGTGAAGCGTTCAATATCGGTTCGCCCAAGCAGCTGGGCGATATTCTTTTCGGCAAATTCTCGATCCCGGGAGGTCGGCGCACCAAGACGGGAGCCTGGTCGACCGATGCCGACATCCTGGAAGATCTCGCCGCGCAAGGCCACGATATCGCCAAAAAGGTGCTCGACTGGCGCCAGCTGGCAAAGCTGCGCGGCACCTACACCGACGCCCTGCCCACGTATATCAATCCGAAAACCGGACGCGTGCATACTTCCTACGCCATGGCGTCGACGTCGACGGGGCGCCTTGCCTCGACCGACCCCAATCTCCAGAACATTCCGATCCGCACAGAGGAAGGCCGCCGTATCCGGCAGGCTTTTGTCGCGCCCAAGGGCACCAAGCTCATCAGCGCCGACTACAGCCAGATCGAATTGCGGCTGCTCGCCCACATTGCCGATATTCCGCAGCTCAAGAAGGCCTTCGCGGACGGCCTCGACATTCACGCACTGACGGCATCGGAAATGTTCGGGGTACCCGTCGCTGGCATGCCGGCCGAGATACGCCGCCGCGCGAAGGCGATAAATTTCGGTATCATTTATGGAATTTCTGCTTTCGGGCTCGCCAATCAGCTGGGAATCCCGCGCGAGGAAGCAGGTGACTACATCAAGAAATATTTCCAGCGCTTTCCCGGTATCCGCGACTACATGGAAACCACCAAGGCGTTCGCGCGGGAGCACAACTACGTGGAAACGCTCTTCGGCCGGCGCGTCCACATAAGGGAAATCAATTCGACCAACCCGAGTTTTCGCGGCGGTGCCGAGCGCGCTGCCATCAATGCGCCGATTCAGGGAACGGCGGCCGACGTCATCCGCAGGGCCATGGTACGGCTGCCGGAAGCGCTCGCCGCAAAAAAGCTGAAGGCGAAAATGCTTCTGCAAGTGCACGACGAACTCGTGTTCGAGGCGCCGGATGCGGAGATCGAGAAGACGCAGAAGCTCGTGAAGTCGGTGATGGAGCGTGCGACGCTGCCGGCGATTCAGCTCTCCGTACCCCTGACAGTGGAAGTCCGATCGGCGGCGAATTGGGACGCCGCGCACTAGGGACCATGAGACTGCGACCGGTGGCGAAGCGGTTTGCGTTATTGCCCGCCGGCGCGAGGGACGGGTCTCCAACTCCTTTTCAAGCTGGATTTCAGGCCGCGACGGAGTTTAGTGCGGTCTCCGCACTGATCCCTGCCTTGGCGAGCGTGCCGATAAGTTCGAGCATCGCTGCTTCGGCATCCGGTCTTCGGCCGCTCGGAGCCGCCGCCGCCGCATAGCCCGACAGAAAACCTGGCGTTGCCAGCTGTTCGAGCACCATCCCGCGCGCTCGGCCCGAAAGCCGGCCCTCTGTGAGAAGGTTTCCCGTGCACAGCCTGAGCAGTCGCGATGCCAGGTCGACGGCCGAGGGAGAGCTGGCGGCGATCGATTCCAGCAGTCCTGCGCGTCTTTCGAGGTCGTCGGCGGTACGGTCGAGCAGGTCGGCGATTTCCGAGCGCTGGTTGTCCTGAAACCCCGAACGCAGTACGCGCGCCTGAATATTGGCAAGGGCTTGAAGCCGCGAAAGGACAGGCGTGCTCGGATTGCGAAAGTGGTTTTCGAATGCGGGCGACGTAAGGATCGGAATGACAAAGCCCGCAAGGCGTCTCTTGTTCTCGGCGCCGACCACATTTTCTTCGACGAACAGCAAACGGCGGAGCTTTTCTTCCGGACTCTGTGCCTCGGCGAGATGTTCGTTCAGTGTCTCGTGGGTAACCAGCCGCCGCGAGCGCAAGGTGAAAACGTCGAGAAGTTCGTCATGGCTGAGATATTTTCCAACCCCCCGCACAAGCCGGTCCGCAATCGTGCGGAGCGTACGGAACTCCTCGATCAACGATTCCGGGCGAAGTCGTTTCATGCTCTTGAATTCCGCAAGGAGGCGCTGGGCGATGGCCGTTCGGGCCTCCGGAAGGTCGTCGTTGGCGAAATAGCGGGATAGAACGGCTATGCCGCTTTTTTGCGGCCCAACAGGCATTTCAGAGCCGAGAAACAGCTCCACAAGGCACCCCAGTTCCTCGCCGAACGAGTTCCGCCGGCCGATGAGTTCCTGCAGTGCAGCCGAACCTCTCAGCAGCTCTGCCAGTATCGAATCGATGGCGTTCAAGAGAGGGGTCCGGCCCTCGCCCTCCGCCATTTCCATAACGGCCAGCAGCCGGAGCACCTTCTGATCCCATGACGACGCGTCGCGAAGATGGATCGCAAGGGCGCCATTCAGGATGTACGGGCCATCCGGTTGCGCGCGCAGGTTCGCGGCGAGGGCATTGAATTTTTCCGGCTCCGTGATCGGGAAGTAACCCTTGCGATGATCGCGATAAACTCGCTGAAACGCCTTGTTTACGAGGTCGTTGAGGTTTTTCACGATCTGCTGCACCGGCAACGTCGTGGAGGAGGCCTGGGCTACGGCGACCTTCTGAATCGCGTGCTGAAGAATTGTTCCGGTCGCTTCCAGCTTCTCGAGCGCGTCCGCGCGATGGGCGAGCTCCGTGACCGTGAGCCTGTTGCGTGCCAGATAGTCGGAAAGCAGCCGGGAGATCGTCGCGCGCGCATGATAGGTATAGAGGTCGTCGGGCTTGAAGCAGGGCAGGGCGTGAGGCACATCCTCGGCTTCGGGCCTGGACTTGAACTGGTTGTGGCCGTCCTCGAATATCTTGAGAGTCAGGAAATCGCCGCTGTCCTCGTTGTAGGTTTCCTTGACAACCTTGACGCCGGTCGCCTTGCCCTCCGTCATCAGGGCCTTGGCATATTCGATCGCCGCATCGCGTTCGCTGCGCACGTCGAGCATTCGCCAACCGCCCTTGGCGCCCTGGCGCGAGAAGATCTCGTAATGGATATTCTGTGCCATGCGCCGCAGCGGCCCCGATCCGCGAAAGCGCAGTATCGCGGCCGCGCTTTAAGTCGCAGTTAAGCGGCCGGCACCGCAGGGGCCAGGATGGTGGCCGCGGGTCCGCAAAGCGGGCATGCCGGATCCGGCCGGACGCGCACGCGGCGGAAATTGGTGGTTAGCGCGTCGTAAACAAGAAGGCGCCCTGCCATGCTCTCGCCCACGCCGGCAATCTCCTTGATCACCTCAAGGGCCTGAAGCGTCCCCATCACACCGGCCGCGGCTCCGAGCACGCCTGTCTCCGAACAAGAACGCACCGTGCCCGGTGGCGGCGGAGCCGCAAAAAGGCATCGATAGCAAGGATACTCCCCGGAGCGATCATGAGCCTTGAACGTCGCCAGCTGGCCGTCGAATTCCGTAACGGCGGCGGAAACGAGAGTCTTTCCGGCGAAGAAGCACGAGTCGTTGACAAGAAATCGGGTCGGGAAATTGTCGGAACCGTCGGCGACGATGTCATAGCGCGACACCAGCCCGACCGCGTTGGAGGGGTCGAGGCGGAACGAGTATGTCTCTACCGTAACATTCGGGTTGATCCCCCGGATCGCGTCCCGGGCCGAGTCGACCTTGGCCCGGCCGACATCCGCCATGCGATGCGCAATCTGGCGCTGAAGATTGGAAAGCGAGACGCTGTCGTCGTCGACGACACCGATCGTGCCCACCCCGGCGGCGGCGAGATACATGACGAGTGGAGAACCGAGCCCGCCGGCTCCGATCACAAGGGCCCGCGAAGCCTTCAGGCGCATCTGGCCGGGTCCGCCCACCTCGCGCAGCACGATGTGCCGCGCGTAGCGTTCGACCTCGTCATCGCTCAGTTTCATGGGGAGTCCATAGCCCATCAGCGCCGAAGTGTCGCTACCGGATTAATCTGTTGATTCAAAAACAATATTTTTGATTCCGTTGAACGGAACCGGCCATTGCCGCACAATGGCCGGACGCCCTATTGTGGCTCAGCATCCAAGGATAATCGGCATGTCAGCGCACGGTCTCGAAGCACATGGCTTCAGAAATCTCGAAGAGGTTCACTGGAACAAAAACGTCCCCGAACTCTACGAGCAGGCCATTCGGCGAGGAGAGGGGTACCTGGCAAAGGACGGTCCCCTGGTCGTGCACACCGGCCAGCACACGGGCCGCTCGGCCGGCGACAAGTTCGTCGTCCGCGACGCTGCCTCCGAGAACAATGTCTGGTGGGAGAACAACAAGCCGATGCGGCCGGAACATTTCGACGCGCTCCTCGCCGACATGCTCGTCTTCGCCGAGGGGCGAGAACTATTTGCCAAGGATCTCTACGGCGGCGCCGATCTCGAGCACCGTCTCCCCGTCCGAGTGATCACCGAGTTCGCATGGCATTCGCTGTTCGTCCATCAGTTGCTTATCCGTCCGGCGGCCGACCAGCTCGAAGGTTTCAAGCCCGAATTCACGATTGTCGATCTGCCGAATTTCGAGGCCGATCCGGCAAGGCACGGCTGCGCGAGCAAAACCGTGATCGCAGTCAATTTCACGAAGAAGATGGTTCTCATCGGCGGCACCTCCTACGCCGGCGAGATGAAGAAGTCCGTCTTCACGATCATGAACTATCTGCTTCCGGCGAAGCGCGTCATGTCGATGCATTGCTCCGCGAATGTCGGAAAGGACGGAAAATCGGCGATCTTTTTCGGTCTTTCCGGCACGGGAAAAACGACGCTCTCCGCAGACGCTTCTCGCACGCTGATCGGCGACGACGAGCACGGCTGGAGCGAACACGGCGTATTCAATATCGAAGGGGGCTGCTACGCCAAGGTGATCAAGCTGTCGCGCGAAGCCGAGCCGGAAATCTATTCCACGACGGAGCGCTTCGGCACGGTTCTCGAGAACGTGATGATGGATATGGGCACGCGCGCTCTCGATCTGGACAGCGCGCACTATGCGGAGAATACCCGCGCCGCCTACCCGATCGATTTCATTCCCAACGCCAGCGACACCGGCCGAGGCCCGCATCCGAAGAACGTGATCATGCTTACGGCAGACGCGTTTGGCGTTCTCCCGCCGATCGCGCGGCTTACACCGAGCCAGGCGATGTACCATTTCCTCTCCGGCTTCACGGCAAAGGTAGCCGGCACGGAGAAGGGACTCGGCAAGGAGCCGCAGCCGACGTTTTCGACCTGCTTCGGCGCTCCTTTCATGCCGCGCCATCCGAGCGAATACGGCAATCTGCTGCGCGACCTCATCGCCGAGCACAAGGCCGATTGCTGGCTGGTGAACACCGGCTGGACGGGCGGGGCTTTCGGGGTGGGTTCGCGCATGCCGATCAAGGCGACGCGCGCGCTGCTCGCGGCCGCTCTGGACGGCTCGCTTGCCAATGTCGAAATGCGCGTCGATCCGCATTTCGGCTTCCGCGTGCCGGTGGCAGTGCCGGGAGTGGATTCGAAGATCCTGAACCCGCGCGACACCTGGGCCGACAAGTCGGCCTATGACGCGCAGGCCGGAAAGCTGGTCCAGATGTTCCGCGACAACTTCAAGAAGTTCGAGGCACATGTCGGACACGACGTTCTCGAGGCGGCGCCGGTTCTGGCGCAGGCGGCGGAATAGCCGGTAGGGCCGCGCTGCGGCGGCCCGTCCCCCTTGGCCGGATGTCGTCGGTCAATACAGAAACGCGCCGGGCTTGGCGTCGGGCGTGGTGATCACGTAGTCGAATCCGAGCACCACGAACCGGGCAAAGGGCTTGAGCTTTTCCAGGCCCTTCGTATCGAGGGACTGCCGAACCTTTTCCAGCGGGATCAGGGTCCATCCGGCGTTCGACAGCGAGGCGGGGTCGAGACCGATCGATGCAAGCAGGTCGCGGACCTCGGTCGCATCGTAGTCCTCCACAGTGGTCGGATCGCCCGGCTTTGGCGCGAAGGCGACATTGCGGCCGCCGGCAGGAAGAAATGCGATGCGCAGCGATGTCTTGCCGTTGGCGCGCGCCATCTCGGTCGCCAGCGTTCCCAGATCGATCGTGTTGATGGTCGTGGTGCCGAGCGCGACGTGTTCGAGCCCCATCTTGAATACGATCTTCGGTTCGGTGTCGGCAGCGGCGCGATAGTCGGCAAGGAAGTTTCGAGCCAGGAGCCGCGCGCGGCGCGCGTTGTTTTCGTAGTTGTGATCGCTCATCCAGAGCTGATAGATCGCGGCGCTTTCCCTGAGCTGTGCGATGATCTCGAGTGCTTCGGAACTCGTCCTGAACGGTCCGGCGAGGGCATCGAAATCGGAATCCTTGTAGCGCGAGAGAAGAAAGTCCTGCTGCGCGGCCGAGGCAATTGCCACCCGCTCCTCGTCGAGAAGTTTGGCCGCCGCCGCGCGCGCCGCCTCCGTCGGCGCCAGCGCCACCAGTCGTGACAGGTGAAAGATGGGCGAGCCGATGAATTCCTGATCCACACCCCACAGATAGGGCGTTCCCTTGGCGTCGCGGCCGAGAAAATCCGACGCCAGAGTGGCGTCGTCCTTCAGCGACAGGAACGGAATGCCGAGCGGATCCTCCTGCAGCAATCGGTGGACGCCGTCGGTCCCGTCCCGCGCCAGGGTGTCGCGGACCAACCCGGCGGACAGCGGTCCCATCTCGACAACGTGGTAGCGGAATCCGAACGGCCGCGCCTCCCGCGCGATTGCACGCAAGACGATGGGCGAATCGGCGAAGCCATGATCTTCGCCGTAGAGGATGAATTGTGCCTCCGTGAGCTCCCTGCGGATGATATCAGCGCCGGAGCCGGCGAGCTTGCCCTGCGGGGTGACGGTCAAGGCAAAGGTCTCCGGTCCGGCATTGGCGGCTTGAACGAGGGCCAGCACGCCGAGAGCGGCAATTGTCAGTCGCATCGATAATCCCCCAATCGAAAAATGCGGATGTCGTCTGCATGTGTCGGATCGCCCCGCTAGCGGGACAAGCGCGCGCCGTAGAAGGTCAACTTTGCGGCCCGCGAATACTGGTAAAATAGTCCCGATTTCGGGGCGATTCTATTCAGTCCCGCCGGTATACCCACACGCGCGCAGGAGGCAGATTGAGCCAGATAACCGCCGCGCGCGTCACGGTCGCGCCCTGGGGTGCGGGAATCGGCGGTCGCGTGCCGTAGGAGAACTGCACGTAAGGCGCACCGGGCCGCAACTTGGCAAGTGCGCCCTCGATCAGGGCGCGGCGCCGTGCGATCGGGTGGTTGAGCAGCGGCAGGCCAGAGACGATTGCGGCGAAAGCCTCCGCGTTGCCCAAAGTGCGCGGCAGGTCGAAGGCGTCGCCGCGCACGACCCGCACTCTCGGAAATCGGCGCTGCACGAGCTGCGCAAAATCCGCATCGAATTCAATGGCAGTGATACGTTCCGGCGAGATGCCCCGCTCGATCAGAGCCTCCGTTACGACCCCGGTCCCCGGGCCCAGCTCAAGCACGGGTCCCTCGATGCCGGGATCCACCTGTTGGGCGATGGCGCGAGCCAGCGCCGGGCTCGAAGGCGCAATGGCACCGACGTTCTTTGGACGCGCGATCAGTCCGCGCAGGAAGTCTAGATGCTGGGCTGCGGTGTTGCCGGCCATGCCGTCCCCTTTAGCAGACATGCCGGCCCATTTGCAGTCCGGCCATTGTCAAACGCGCGAAGCCTCCCGAAGCTGCACTCAGGCCCTCTCGTTGCCCGCCCAGAATTCCTTGAGCTTGGCAATGAAGCCCTCCGATTCGGGGTTTGTGCCTTCGCAACACTCGCTCTCAAAGGCCCGGAGCAGATCTTTCTGCTTCTTGCCGAGTTTCGAGGGCGTTTCCACCGCGACCTCGACATAGAGGTCGCCGGCCATCCCGCCTCCCCGCAGGACGGGCATTCCCTTTCCCCGCAGCCGGAACTGACGCCCGGACTGGGTGCCTTCCGGGATGCTGATCTTGGCGCGCCCTGCGTCCAGCGTGGGCACCTCGATCGAACCGCCGAGCGCCGCGGTCACGAAGGATATCGGTGCGCGGCAATAGAGATCATGGCCGTCGCGCTGGAAAATGGCGTGGGGCGCGACGGAAATGAAAATGTAGAGGTCTCCGGGAGGTCCGCCATTCATTCCGGCCTGTCCTTCGCCGGAGAGGCGTATGCGCGTGCCCTCCTCGACGCCAGGTGGGATGTCCACGGAAAGCAATCGCTCCTTCTGCACGTGACCGGTGCCGTGGCACGGCTTGCACGGCTTGCGGATGATGCGTCCATTACCGCGGCACTGAGGGCAGGTCCGCTCGATCGTGAAAAATCCCTGCTGCGCGCGGACCTTGCCGATCCCGCTGCAGGTGGGACACTGCTCGGGCTTCGATCCCGCCTCCGCACCCGTGCCGCCGCAAACCTCGCAGGCCACTGCAGTGGGAACCTTGATTTCCGCCGCGCGTCCCCTGAAGGCTTCCTCGAGCGTGATCTCGAGATTGTAGCGAAGGTCGCCGCCGCGATTCTGGCGCCGGCGCTGCTTTCCGCCCATGAACTCGCCGAACAGGTCGTCGAATACATCGGTAAACGACGATGCGAAATCGAAGGGATTGCCGCCCCGTCCGCCGCCCTGTTCGAACGCGGCGTGGCCGAAGCGGTCGTACGCTGCGCGCTTTTGATCGTCCTTCAGGATGTCATACGCTTCGTTGACCTCCTTGAATCTGATCTCTGCGGTGTGATCCCCGGGATTCCTGTCCGGATGGAGTTCCATCGCGAGCTTGCGGAACGAGGACTTGATCTCCGCCGTGCCGCAGCCCTTCTTGAGACCCAATACCTCGTAATAGTCGCGCTTGCTCATCGTCCACTCGTGAAAAGGGCGCGCCGTTCGATCTCTCGCGCGACGCGCCCTGCCATATCAGTGCCCGGACATCCCAGCCCCGGACGGAACGGCCTATGCCGCTCCCTTTTTCTTGTCTTCGTCGACCTCGGAAAATTCCGCATCGACGATATTGTCGTCCTTCTTCGTCTCGCCCTCGGCACCGGGCGCGCCCGCCTCTCCCGAGGCGGCCTGCTGCGCCTTGTACATGGCCTCGCCCAGTTTCATGGAGGCCTGCGCGAGCGCCTGTGTCTTCGACTGGATGTCGTCGGCGTCGTCGCCCTTGACGGCTTCCTTGAGGCTCGCCATCGCGTTCTCGATCCCGGTGCGCTCGGCCTGGTCGATCTTGTCGCCGTGCTCGGAGAGCGCCTTCTCCGTCGAGTGGACGAGCGCGTCGGCCTGGTTCTTCGCTTCCGCCAGCGCTCGGCGCTTCTTGTCCTCGGCCGCGTGGCTTTCGGCTTCCTGCACCATCTTCTTGATGTCGGCGTCGGAAAGACCGCCGGACGCCTGGATCCGGATCTGCTGCTCCTTGCCGGTCGCCTTGTCCTTCGCGGTGACGCTCACGATGCCGTTGGCGTCGATGTCAAAGGTGACCTCAACCTGCGGAACGCCGCGCGGCGCGGGGGGCAGCCCCATGAGATCGAACTGGCCGAGGAGCTTGTTGTCAGCCGCCATTTCGCGCTCTCCCTGGAACACGCGAATCGTGACGGCAGTCTGGTTGTCCTCGGCCGTCGAGAAGATCTGCGACTTCTTGGTGGGAATCGTGGTGTTGCGGTCGATCAGGCGCGTAAACACTCCACCGAGCGTCTCGATACCCAGCGAGAGCGGCGTCACGTCGAGGAGCAGGACATCCTTCACCTCGCCCTTGAGCACCCCGGCCTGGATTGCCGCGCCGATGGCGACGACTTCGTCCGGATTCACGCCCTTGTGCGGCTCCTTGCCGAAGAGCTGCTTCACCGCTTCCTGGACTTTCGGCATGCGGGTCATGCCGCCGACCAGAATGACCTCGTCGATCTGGTTCGCGGAAACGCCCGCGTCCTTCAACGCCTGCTTCACCGGCGCAATGGTCTTCTGAATGAGATCGTCGACAAGCGCTTCGAGCTTTGCACGCGTGATCTTGATCGTCAGATGCTTCGGACCGGAGGCGTCTGCCGTGATGAAGGGGAGGTTCACTTCCGTCTGCATGGCGGACGAAAGCTCGATCTTGGCCTTCTCGGCGGCATCCTTCAGCCGCTGCAGCGCGAGACGGTCGGCGCGCAGGTCGATGCCGTTTTCCTTCTTGAATTCGTCGGCAAGATAGTTGACCAGGCGCTGGTCGAAGTCCTCGCCGCCGAGGAAGGTGTCGCCGTTCGTCGACTTCACCTCGAACACGCCGTCTCCGATCTCGAGCACCGAGATATCGAACGTGCCGCCGCCAAGGTCGTAGACCGCGATGGTCTGGCCGGATGTTTTCTTGTCCATGCCATAGGCAAGTGCCGCTGCCGTCGGCTCATTGATGATGCGCAGGACTTCGAGGCCGGCAATCTTGCCGGCGTCCTTCGTCGCCTGGCGCTGGGCATCGTTGAAGTAGGCGGGAACGGTGATGACGGCCTGGGTGACCTTCTCGCCGAGATGGGCCTCGGCAGTCTCCTTCATCTTCTGCAGGATGAAAGCCGAGATTTCCGACGGCGCGAACTTCTTGCCCTCGCGGCCGGCGACCCATGCATCGCCATTGTCCGCCTTCACGATCTTGTACGGGACCATGTCGATGTCCTTCCTGGTCATCGGGTCGTCGTAGCGGCGGCCGATCAGCCGCTTGATCGCAAAGAACGTATATTCGGGGTTGGTGACGGCCTGCCGCTTGGCGGGCTGGCCGATGAGCCTCTCGCCGTCCTGCGTGAAGGCCACGATCGAGGGCGTGGTACGGGCCCCTTCCGCGTTTTCGATGACCTTGGGGGCCGAGCCCTCCATGACCGCGACGCACGAGTTGGTCGTGCCCAGGTCGATGCCGATCACTTTCGCCATTTTCATTCCTCTCTTCGAGCGATGGTGTCCTGGCCCTCAAAGAGGCGCCTTCCGGCCCATCCCACTGATTCCATTGGCAAAACCTAGCATGAGTGGAAACCCATGCCGGTCCTAGGGGGTATATAGGCAGGGGGTGCTTTTCCTGCAAGACGGTCGGGGAAAAAGGCCGTCTTGCCGCAGCACAAAGCGCGGGGAATCCCGCTAGAAAGTGGGGGTTGTCCCGGGCCGCCTCCCTTGAAAACCGAATCCGCGAATCCCTCTCATTCCCTCAATCTGGCGCTGTTCACGCCGAAGCTCGTCACCACCTTCCGCGAAGGCTACGGACTTGCGGCGTTCAAGGCGGATCTCCAGGCAGGTCTCACGGTTGCCATCGTGGCGATGCCGCTTTCGATGGCTCTCGCGATCGCCAGCGGCGTGGGGCCGGAGAGGGGACTTTTCACCGCCGTCGTCGCGGGATTCATGATCTCCCTGCTGGGAGGCAGCCGCGTTCAGATCGGCGGGCCGACCGGCGCCTTTGTCGTCGTCGTCTTCAATATCGTCGCCCGCTTCGGCTATGAGGGCCTCGTTCTCGCGACCCTGATGGCGGGAGGGCTTTTGATCGCGGCCGGCTTTGCCAGGCTCGGGACATTCATCAAATATATACCCTATCCGGTCGTTGTCGGATTCACGTCGGGTATCGCTCTCGTCATCCTTTCGAGCCAGATCGGCGATCTCCTCGGACTGACTGCGGCACATGTTCCAGGCGATGTTGTGGGGAAGTGGCGGGTCTACCTGGCCGCGCTCGGCACCTGGCGATGGCAGGCGCTTGCGACGGCTTTGGCAACGCTGCTCGCCATCGTCGTCATACAGCGCCGCTGGCCGCGGATGCCGGCATTCCTGATCGCCATCGTGATTGCTTCTCTGGGATGCTGGGTGCTCGGATTTCCGGTGCAGACCATCGGAACCCGTTTCGGTGGGATTCCCGCCATGCTCCCTGCTCCGCATTTGCCGCGGATCGAGCCGGGCATGCTAGGCGCGCTCCTTCCTTCCGCCTTCACGATCTTCATGCTGGGCGGGATCGAGTCGCTTCTCTCGGCCGTAGTCGCCGATGGCATGACGGGCCGGCGGCACCGCTCCAACTGCGAGCTTGTCGCGCAGGGTGTCGCAAATGTGGCGAGCGCCTGCATGGGGGGGATACCTGCGACCGGGGCGATCGCGCGGACCGCGACGAATATCCGGGCCGGTGCGCGCTCGCCCGTTGCTGGAATGGTCCATGCGGCGGGCGTGCTGATCATGATGATGGCGTTTGCGCCCCTGGTATCCTTCATACCCCTCGCAGCGCTGGGCGCTGTGCTCGTCATCGTATGCTGGAACATGGCGGAGCTTGATGCGTTCGGCGTGATATTGCGCGGCCCCCGCGGGGACCGCGCCATCCTGGTCGCGACATTCCTGCTGACGGTGCTCGTCGATCTGTCTTTCGCCATCGGCGTCG
Source organism: Rhizomicrobium sp. (assembly GCA_035549575.1). GTDB lineage: Bacteria > Pseudomonadota > Alphaproteobacteria > Micropepsales > Micropepsaceae > Rhizomicrobium. The sequence continues at coordinate 69,869 of DASZQP010000077.1, read as the reverse complement.
GCGTGGTCCTCGCATCCTTCATCTTTATGGACAGGATGGCGCGCGCCGTGGAAGCGGAGACCGGAGTCACCCTGATCGAAGGGGATGCCGAGGAAGGCGCCCCCGATTCGGATTCCGCGGTTGAGAGGAATGCGCTGCCCCCGGGGGTCGAGAGTTTTCGCCTGAGCGGGCCGTTCTTTTTCGGTGCGGCGTCGCATTTCGAGGGGCTTCTCGGGCGCACGGGAGGCAGGCCGAAGGTCATAATCCTGCGCATGGAGGAGGTGCCGCTGATCGACGCAACGGGTGCGATCATTCTCAAGAAGTTCTTCAGGACTGCCCGCGCGCAGCGCATGCGTGTCATTCTTGCGGGTGTGCGTCCGGCGCCCGCGCGCGTTCTGAGAACCATGCAGATCGAAGTGCTTCAGGCGCCGAATTTCCCCGCGGCACTCGAAATGGCGCGAAGCCTCGCGCCCGCCGCGGTCTAGTTCAAGCGCCAAAGCTCCGCGTTGAGAAAAGCGGCGAAGGCCGCCCAGCCAAGATAGGGCAGCATGAGAAGTCCGGCAATCCGCTCGGTCCGGAAGAATGCCACCATCGTGAGGAGGATGGCCACCGCCAGGGCAATGGCATCTGCCAGAGCGAACGCGATCTGGTGAAGTCCGAAGAAGAAGATCGACCAGACGAAATTCAGCGCGAGCTGGATGAAGTAGAGGATGATCGCCGCCGACTTTGTTCCGGCCACGCGCCACGCACGCCACGCAGCGAAGCCCATCATCAGGTAGAGCGCCGTCCAAACGGGTGCGAAGACCCAGTCCGGAGGGTTGAAGGCCGGCTTGGCCAGTCCAGCGTACCAGCCGGCGATGGCCGGCCCGGTGAAAAAGCTGGCCACCGCTCCAACGGCAAGCGTGCCGATCAGGAAGGCGTAGAGCGCATTCTTTTCGCGCGTTTCCATCTTGTCCGGCTAGGCCGGCTGCGCCAAGTGATCGGCAAGCACATCGGCGACGCAGGCGGAAACCTTCTTCGCCGTGGCGATGTCGAGGAATTCGTTGGGGCCATGGGCGTTGGAGTGCGGTCCGAGAACACCCGTCACCACGAACTGCGTGTGGGGATAGCGCTGTCCGAGCATTGCCATGAACGGAATCGAGCCGCCCTCGCCCATGAATGCGACGGACCTTCCGAAATGCGCCATGGAGGCGCGCTCCAGGGATTTCGCCAGCCAGGGGGCCAACGCCGGCGCGTTCCAGCCCGATTGTCCCTCCTCGGCCTCGAACTCGACGTCCGCACCGGACGGCGGGTCCGCCTCCAGTGTGGATTTGATGAGCGCGGTGGCTCTCGCCGCGTCGCAGGTCGGTGGGAGCCGGAAGGAGAGCTTCGTTTTTGTATAGGGCAGAAGGACGTTTCCCGCGCTCTCCGGCAGCGGATAGCCGTCCATGCCTGTGACCGCGAGAGCCGGCCGCCATGTGCGATTGAGGACGAGCTCGGCGAGATCGTTGCTCATTGGCCTTGTGGAACCCGCGAAGGGCATCTTCGAGTAGACCGCGTCTCCGAGCGTGTCGGCTGCCTGCCTGGCTTCAGCAATGCGTCCGGGCGGAACCTGTACATACAGTTCGTCGAGCTTCAGGTTTCCCGTCGCCTCGTCCTCGATCCGCGACAGCAGTGCGCGCGAAATGCGGAACGACGATGGCACAATGCCGCTTGCGTCGCCCGAATGCACTCCTTCGTCCAGGACGCGGACGTTCAAAACACCCATGGCGATCCCGCGCAGCGAGGTCGTGAGCCACAGCTGGTCGTAGTTTCCGCAGCCGGAGTCGAGACAAACGACGAGTGACGGCGTGCCGATTCGGCCGCTCAGGTGGTCGATATAGAAGGGAAGATCGTAGCTTCCCGATTCCTCGCACGCCTCGATGACGATTACGCAGCGCGCGTGGCCGCGACCCTGCTCCTTCAGGGCCAGGAGTGCCGAAAGCGCGGCGAACATCGCATATCCGTCATCAGCCCCGCCACGACCATAGAGCCTGCCGTTTTTCATGGCCGGCTCCCAGGGACCGGTTCCCTCCATCCATCCCTTCATTTCCGGTTGCTTGTCGAGATGGCCGTAGAGCAGCACTGTGTCACCGCCATTCCCGGGCACTTCGATGAAGAGGAGCGGTGTTCGACCCTCGAGGCGGACGACCTCGAACGTGGCTCCCGGCAGGTTTGCGATTTTTTCCCGGGCCCAGCGTGCGTAAAGCTCCACAGCTTTTTCCATATGGCCGTGCGACTGCCAGTCGGGATCGAAAGCCGGCGATTTGTTCGGGATGCGGATGTAGTCGGTGAGGGTTGGGACGATGTCGGAATCCCAAAGTCGGTCGATGAAGCTGGACATTTCGTGCTGGGCTTGGGGCTGCGCGCCATCCTAGCCCGAAGGAGCCCAGGGCGGCAAAGCGGTCAGGCCACGGCCTGCACCCGCCGGGCCCGAGGCCGGCGCTGTTCCACGAAGCGGTAGATCAGCGCCGCAAGCCCGAGGCTCGCCGCGACGACGAGCGCGGCCCGGAACGGATGGGGGCCCTTGTCCAGACCGAGCAGCGGCGTATTGCGTGCGAGAAAAACGAGCGAGAGATGCGACGCGTAGAGCGGATAGGAAATCGCACCGAGCCAAAGGAAGGGCTGCGGGGCGCTTTCCGTACCACGCACCAGGAGCGCAATCAGGAGCGGGCTTGCGACAGTAACGACGGCAAGATCGAAGCCCGGCGTCGGGCCGAACGTCGGGACAGCGGCTATGACCATCCAGAGGAGCAAGGGGATGAGCGGCGAAATCGCCGGCAGGCGCGCCAGCATGCCCGCACGCCAGGCGCGATGCAGCAGGGCACCGGCGAGGAAGGCTGGAACGGCGCGCATCGGCGTGGTCCAGACATCCGCGGCCCTTGCGCCGTACACCCAGCCGTAGGGATTGAGATAGCCATACGCAGCGCAGCCCGCCCAGCAAAGCGCGACGAGCGCAATGAGCGTGCGCGTGCGCGCCGCGTGCAGCCATTTCGCATAGAGCGCGTTCGCGATCATCTCGCCCAATAGCGACCAGGCGACCGGATTGGCGGGATAGGCAAGACCGCCGAGGGTGAGCTGCGGCAGGAGCAGCATCGCCATCGCGGCAAGTGGAAGCACGAGGGAAGGGGGGTAAAACGTGCCTGGGGCCTTGTAATGCGCGACGGCTGCGAGCATGGCCGTGCAAAGGATCGTTCCAGCCCAATAAACGGGAGCGAGCCGCCGTAGCCGTGCGTGCAGGAAGTCGCCGAAGGACATGTCCGCGGCAAGGCGTGCCGCGTAGGTGTGGGCGATGACGAAGCCGCTCAGCACGAAGAAGGCATCGACCGCGAGGAATCCGTGACAGAACACTTCGCCGCGCGCGAATAGTCCCTCGCAATGGAACAGGACGACGGTGAGCGCGCAGACCCCGCGCAAGGCGTCGAGATTGTGGAAGCGGCCCATGACCGGAGTGTGACGCCCGATTGGTTACCGAAGCGTGCGCGCCCTCACAAGGCGGCGACCAGGGCGGCGTTGTAGATTTCGCTCATCTTGGCTCCCAATGGCGCGATCTGCACGGATTTCTCGAGGCCGATCAGGAGCGGTCCCATCGTCGTCGTTCCCCCGATCTGGGACAGCAGCTTTGTCGAGATGGAGGCCGAATGGATCGCCGGCATGATGAGCAGGTTCGCCGTGTCCGTGAGACGGCAGAATGGGTAGAGAGCCATCTTCTCCCGGTCGAGCGCGACGTCGGCCGCTATCTCACCGTCGTATTCGAAATCGACGCCCCGGCCGTCCAGAATGTGGACGGCTTCCACAATCCGCTCGCTCCGCTCGCTGCGAGGGAAGCCGAAGGTCGACGAAGCGAGCAGCGCCACGCGGGGTGTCAGCCCGAAATGCCGCGCTACCCTTGCAGTCTGGACGGCGATATCGGCGAGTTCCTGAGAAGTCGGCATCTCGTGAACGCTGGTGTCGGCGACGAGCACAAGTCCGGCGCGCGTGAAGACCATCATGACGCCTATGGGGCGTTCGCCCCTCGGCGAATCGAGGACCAGCCGCACATCGCTCAAGGCGACCTGGTAGGACCGTGTGACGCCGGTCACCATTGCGTCGGCGTCGCCCGCCGCGAGCATGCAGGCTGCGTACACATTGCGGTCGTTGGTCACAAGCCGCACGCAGTCGCGGTACAGCATCCCCTTGCGCTGCACCCGCGCATACAGGCGGTCGACATACGGCGAGGCTTCGCGGGCCGAGGCCGGGACGCGAACTTCGAGCGAATCGTGCTCTACGCCGGCCTCGCCCATGCGAGCCCGGATGACGTCTTCCCTGCCCACGAGATAGGCCTTTCCGAGCCCCGAATTCTGGAACGCGGCGGCGGCACGGATGACAGAGACCTCTTCTCCTTCGGCGAATACCACCCGCTTGGGATTGGCCCGCACCGAGGCGGTTATCTTCTGGAACAGGGAAGCGGAGGGATCCAGCCGCGCCGTCAATTCCTGGCGATAGGCGTCGGCGTCTTTCAACTCGCGGCGTGCGACCCCGGTTCTCTCCGCCGCTTCTGCCACCGCAGAGGAAACGCGGCTGATAAGGCGCGGATCGAACGGAACGGGTATGATGTAGTCGGGGCCGTAGACCGGTCTCGCGCCGAGATAAGCCGACGCTACCTCGTCGGGCACATCCTCCCGCGCCAGTGCGGCGAGCGCTTCGGCGGCCGCGATTTTCATTGCCTCGTTGATGGTTCTCGCCCGCACGTCCAGCGCGCCGCGGAATATGTAGGGAAAGCCCAGGACGTTGTTCACCTGGTTGGGGTAGTCGCTTCTGCCGGTTGCGACGATCGCGTCCGGCCGCACCGCCTTGACCTCCTCCGGTGTGATCTCCGGATCCGGGTTGGCCATGGCGAAAATGATTGGCGCCCCGGCCATCGTTCTGACCATTTCCTGCGTCACCGCGCCCTTGACGGATAGCCCCAGGAACACGTCGCAGCCCACAAGGGCATCGGAGAGTGTACGAGCCCCGGTTTCCACGGCATGCGCGGATTTCCACTGGTTCATGCCCTCGGTCCGGCCGCGATAGATGACGCCTTTCGTGTCGCACAAAATCGCGTTGCCGCCCGGCAGTCCCATCGACTTCAGCAGTTCCAGACATGCAATTCCAGCGGCGCCCGCGCCGTTAACGACGACCCTTATCTCTCCGATGCTGCGGCCGGTGAGGTGCAATGCGTTGATTACACCGGCCGCGGTGATGATCGCGGTACCATGCTGGTCGTCGTGGAAGACCGGAATGTCCATCAACTCGCGCAACCGCTCCTCGATCACGAAGCAGTCCGGCGCCTTGATGTCCTCGAGATTGATTCCGCCGAAGGTCGGACCCAGATAGCGCACCGCGCCGATGAATTCGTCGATGCCGGTGGTATCCACCTCGAGGTCGATGGCGTCGATATCGGCAAAGCGCTTGAACAGTACGGCCTTACCCTCCATGACCGGCTTGGAGGCGAGGGCGCCGAGATCGCCCAGCCCAAGTATGGCCGTGCCGTTGGAAATCACGGCGACCAGATTTCCTTTCGCAGTGTAGTCATAGGCGGCGTCGGGCCTGTCCGCGATGGCGCGGACGGGAACGGCTACCCCGGGCGAATAGGCGAGGGAGAGGTCGCGCTGTGTCGCCATGGATTTGGTCGGAGAGATCTCAAGCTTGCCGGGCTTGCTCCCCGCGTGGAACGCAAGGGCTTCATCGTCGGTGAAGGATGGGCGCTTTATCGGCATGCGTGACCGGCAAGGGTGATCCACAGAATATCCGCCCATGAAGGGGGACTATTCAAGGCGTGGCAGCGGCGATACTGCGAAAGTTCTGCTAGCGTGGACCCGATGAACGAGCATATCTCCCCCGATACCGACGCCACGCCACTGATGGCGCAATATCTGGCGATAAAAAGCGCTCATGCCGATTATCTTCTTTTCTACAGGATGGGGGATTTTTACGAGCTGTTTTTCGACGACGCGGCAAAGGCCGCCGAAGCGCTGGACATCGCCCTCACCCGGCGCGGAAAGCATCTGGGGAGCGATATCCCGATGTGTGGCGTCCCGGTCCATGCCGCCGATGCCTATCTCGAAAAACTGATCCGGAAGGGATTTCGCGTCGCGGTCTGCGAACAGGTCGAGGAACCCGCCGAGGCCAGGAAGCGGGGCGCCAAGGCGGTCGTAAGGCGCGAGGTCGTCCGTCTGGTGACGCCGGGGACCCTGACAGAGGATTCGCTGCTCGAGCCGCGCGTTTCCAACATGCTGGCGAGCCTTGGACGCTCAGGAGGCGAACTTGCGCTGGCGAGTGCCGACATGTCGACGGGCGCCTTCAGCGTCTCCACCGTGGATTTGGGGGATCTTGGAGCGGAAATCGCCCGTATCGGCCCCAGCGAGCTTTTGGCACCCGACTCGCTGCTCGCGGACGAGCCGGTTGCGCCTGTCCTGAGGGCCCTGGGGGCAAGGTTGACACCCTTGCCGCCCGCAAAGTTCGATTCCCATTCCGCACAGCGAGCGCTGATGCAGCACTATCAGGTCGCGTCGCTCGACGGCTTCGGGCAGTTCGGCCGCGCCGAACTGTCTGCGGCTGGTGCGCTGATCGGCTATCTCGAACTGACGCAGAAGGGAAGGCTGCCGGTACTTTCGCCGCCATCGCGGCTCGCTTCGCGCGCATTCATGAGTATCGACGCGGCGACACGGCGGAACCTCGAGTTGACCGAAACGCTGTCGGGCGAGAGACGCGGCAGCCTGCTGGCGACGATGGACTGGACCGTGACGGCCGCCGGTGCGCGCGAGCTCGCGGCCCGCCTGGCCGCGCCGCTGACGGATGTTGCCGCGATCGCCGCCCGCCACGACGCCGTTGCCCTGTTTGCAGGAGAGGGTGAACTGCGCAGCCTGGTTCGGGAGGATTTGCGGCATGCGCCCGACATCGCCCGAGCGCTCGCGCGGCTTTCGGTCGGACGCGGTGGCCCGCGCGACCTCTCGGCGCTCCGGGACGGCATTCGCTGCGCGCGCGCGATCCGCGACCGCCTGAAGCCGGGCGACGGCCTCAACCCGCCGCCGGGGGAAGCCCGGGAAGCCGCTCTTGCCTTGACGGAGAATATCGCCGCCCTGTCGCAACTTGTCGCCCGGCTCGACCACCTGCTCGTTCCGGAGCCCGGGCATTTCGCGCGCGACGGAGGTTTCATCGTCACCGGTGCCCATGCCGCGCTGGACGACGCGCGCCAGCTTCGCGACGAAAGCCGCCGCGTGATCGCGGGTCTGGAAGCGCGCTACAGGCAGGACAGCGGCACGCCGCTGCGCATCAAGCACAATGGTGTCCTCGGCTATTTCATCGAGGTTGCCCCTCAGCACGCCGACAAGCTTATGGTATCTTCGGAGCTCTATCGGCACCGTCAGACCATGGCGGGGGCGGTACGGTTTTCGACCGACGAACTCGCGAGCCTCGCCAGCCGCATTGCCGAAGCGGGCGAGCGTGCCCTTGCGCTCGAGCTCGCGCTGTTCGACGAAATGGCTCGGCAGGCGATCGCGGACGCCGCCGCCCTGGGTGCAATCGCCAATGCGCTCGCGATCCTGGACGTGGCATGCGCCCTGGCCGAACTGGCCGTGGCCCGGCGCTTCGTGCGCCCGAAAATGGACCACAGCCTGTCGTTCCGGATCATTCGCGGACGCCATCCGGTCGTGGAGCCGGCCCTCGAACGGGCTCACGCTCCGGCGTTCGTTCCCAACGATTGCGATCTCTCGCCGGAAAGCGCGGGCCGGCTTTGGCTGGTGACCGGTCCCAACATGGCGGGCAAATCCACCTTTCTGCGCCAGAACGCGCTGATCGCGATTCTAGCGCAGGCCGGGTCCTTCGTTCCCGCGGAAAGCGCGCATATCGGCGTTGTGGACCGGCTGTTTTCGCGTGTCGGTGCCGGTGACGATCTCGCCGCAGGCCGCTCCACATTCATGGTGGAAATGGTCGAGACGGCCGCGATCCTCAATCAGGCCACCGAGCGCAGCCTCGTCATCCTCGACGAGATCGGCCGCGGCACCGCGACATTCGACGGCCTCGCCATTGCGTGGGCAAGTGTCGAGCATCTGCACGAGAAAAACAGAAGCCGCGCGCTGTTCGCGACTCACTATCACGAGATGACCGCTCTGGCAGAGCGCCTGTCCTCGCTCGCCTGCGTCACGATGCGTGTACGCGAGTGGAACGATACCATCGTCTTCCTGCACGAGGTGGCGCCCGGAACCGCCGACCGGTCCTATGGAATCCACGTCGCCAAGCTCGCGGGTCTGCCCCAGGCGGTAGTCGCACGTGCCCGGGAAGTTCTCGCCGCGCTCGAGGAGGGACGGGAAGGTCACAGGCCGCTCGCCCGCATCGACGATCTGCCGCTCTTCTTGGCAACTCCGGCGGCACAGCCGCGGCCGAGCCCGGTAGAGGATGCCTTGCGCGCACTCACGCCCGACGCGCTGACCCCGAAAGAGGCACTGGAGCTCATCTATCGGCTGAAGGCCAAATTGCCGCAGAACTGAATTTTGCAGCCGCCCTCGGACATGCGAAACTCGGCCGGTCATGCCCATTCCTCGCCAGCGCAAATTCCTCGTTGTCGTCGACAGGACGCCGGAATGCCCGGTGGCGCTGCGCTATGCAACGCGCAGGGCCCAGCACACGAACGGCCACGTCACGCTCTTCTGCGCGGCGGAGCCTGGCGATTTCCAGCAGTGGAAGGGCGTCGAGGAAATCATGCGGGAAGAGGCACACAAGGCAGCCGAAGCCCTGCTGCACAGCGCCGCCAAATTCGTCAACGAGATTTCGGGCATTGTTCCAGAGCTTGTGATCGAGCACGGCCGCATATCCGATCGCCTCTTGGAGGTCATCAGGCGCGACCGCGACATATCGATTCTGGTTCTGGCAGCGAGCACGGCGAGCGAAGGCCCCGGCCCCCTCGTTTCCCTTTTTACCGGTCCAGGACTACACCGCATCCCCGTCACCATCGTCCCGGGCGGGCTCAGCGACGAGGAGATCGATGCGCTTGCCTAGGGCCCATCCTGACGACAGGATTGTCCATGATCGCTAAAATTCTCATCCTGCTCTCGCTGGCTGCGGTCGCGATCGTGCTGCTCGGGGGCATCGTCGTAATGGCGATCGGCGGAGAGACCTCTGCGAAATGGTCCAACGTGCTGATGCGCTATCGCATTCTGGCGCAGGCGGTCGCAGTCGCAATTCTGATGGCGGTGTTATATTTTTCGAGCGGCCGCTAGAAAAAGCTCATCGGGTCGATGTCGACCTGGAGTCGTATGGCGTTCGGCACCTTCACCTCCCGTAGCCAGGCTCTCAGAAAGGCCTGGATATCGACGCTGCGCGCGGCCTGGACGAGCAGCCTCTCGCGGGTCTGTCCGCGCAGAAGCGCGTAGAATGCCGGGGTCGGCCCCCATACTTTCACGCCCCGCGCCGCCGGCGCCGCCTTGGCCAGTGCGCGGCCGGTCGCGCGCACCGCATCTCCGTCTGGACCCGACAGAATGATGGCCGCGAGCCTGCCGAAAGGCGGAGAATTCGCGCGCTCGCGCCAAAGGCGTTCCTGCGCGTAGAAGGCATCGCGATCGCCCGTCGCGAGCGTCTGCATCACAAGGTCTTTCGGATTGCGGGTCTGGATCAGGACGAGTCCGGGTCTGTCCACGCGTCCGGCGCGGCCCGCCACCTGATGGAGCAGCTGGAAGGTACGTTCGCGCGCCCGCATGTCGCCCTCGGAGCCGCCGAGATCGGCGTCGATCACGCCGACCAGGGTCAGCTGCGGAAAATGGTGCCCCTTGGCCACGATCTGCGTGCCGATCAGGACGTCGATCTCCCGCTTTGTCATCGCGCGAATGGCCGCCTGCGTCTCCCTCGGGCCGTGCATCGTGTCGCTGGAGGCGATCGCTGCGCGTGCATCGGGAAACAGGCTCGCGAACTCCTCGGCGACGCGCTCGACCCCGGGACCGCAGGCGATAAAACTCGCAGCCGCAGCGCACTGCGGGCAATTTTCCGGCGTTGCCGTCTCGTACCCGCAGTGATGGCACATCAGGCGCCGGCGATAGCGATGCTCGACGAGCCACGCCGCGCAATTCGGGCATGTCATCTTGTGGCCGCAGGCAGCGCACAGGGTCAGCGGCGCGTAGCCGCGGCGATTGAGGAAGAGCATCGCCTGCTCCCCCGCGGCAAGGGTGGCAGCCAACGCCTCGCGCAACGGCGGGGAGATGAACGTTCCCGGTTCGCCGCGGGCTTCGCGCAGGTCGATGAGACGAACTTTCGGAAATCCCGCCGCGCCGTGACGGAGCGGCAATTTGAGATGCGCGTAGCGCCCGCTCTGCGCATTGACAAACGTTTCCAGCGAGGGTGTGGCACTCGCCAGCACGACCGGGCAGCGCGCGATGCGCCCGCGCACCACTGCCATGTCGCGGGCATGATAGATAGCCCCGTCTTCCTGCTTGTAGGCCTGCTCGTGTTCCTCGTCGACGACCACGAGGCCGAGTTCCCGGAACGGCAGGTAGAGCGAGGAGCGCGCGCCGACAATCGCGCGCGCCTCGCCGCTCATTGCCGCGCGATAGACGTGACGGCGCTCCTTCTGCGACAGGTCCGAATGCCATTCGGCGGGGCGCACGCCAAAGCGTTTGGCGAAGCGTTCGAGAAACTGGATGCCGAGTGCGATCTCGGGCAGCAGGATCAGGACCTGCTTGTCCGCCCGGAGCGCCTCGGCCACCGCTTCGAAATAGGTTTCCGTTTTGCCGGAGCCGGTGACGCCATCCAGCAGGCTTACCGAAAAGCGCTTCGCCGCGACCGCCGCTCTCAGGCTGCGCGCGGCCGCCTCCTGCTCCAGGTTGAGTCCGACCTGTGCGAATTCGGGATCGGGCGCGCCGAAGGGCACGAATTCCGGCAGCTCGGTTTCGGCGAGGGCGCCCGCCGCGACGAGTCCCCGTACCACGGCGGCGGAGACGCCGGCCTCCTCAGCCAATGCCGCGACGCTTCGCGCCATGCCGTCCGCCGCAAGCGCAATCGCGCGTGCGCGCGCCGGGGTCATCTTCCCCGGCCTGCCTGCGCCCGGCACATAGGCGGTGCGCGGAGTCTCGGGCGCAAAGGCCTGCCGGGAACGCAGTGCCATGGCCAGTATCGTGCCGGGCGCGTTGAGCGTGTAGTCCGCAACCCAATCGATGAAATCGCACAGATCCGCCGGAAGTGCGGGATGCCCATCCAGGGGAACCGCCTCCTTTAGGCGATTGTCGCCGACGCCCCCTTCGGCATCGCCCCAGACCACCCCAAGCGTTTCGCGCGAGCCCAGGGGCGCCTTCACGAGAAGCCCACGTGCAACTCCGACGCCCCTCGGGAGTTTGTAGTCGTAGGGCGCAGGCAAGGGCAGCGGCAAAAGCACGCTGGCGCGCGGACTGGCTCCGGACGTCGAGGCGGGCTTCAAGGCGGCATCCTTCATGGGCTACACTGTGCAAAGCGATTCTGGGCGGTCAATGACCTGATGAAACTGTTCATCGACAGTGCAGACACGAACGAAATCAGGGAACTGGCGCAGACCGGGCTGGTCGACGGCGTCACCACCAATCCCTCGCTGGCAGCGAAAACTGGCCGCGATTATGTCGATGTGCTCGCCGAAATCTGCCACATCGTCCCGGGGCCGATCAGCGCGGAGGTGCTCGCGACGGATTTCGACGGCATGGTCGCGCAAGGTCGTCGCTTTGCCAAGATCGCGAAGAACATAGCGATAAAGGTGCCGCTGACATGGGACGGCCTGCGGGCTTGCCGCGCGCTCGCCGCCGACGACTATCCTGTGAATGTCACGCTTTGCTTTTCCGCGGTGCAAGCGATGATGGCAGCCAAGGCGGGCGCGGCCTTCATCTCGCCCTTTATCGGCCGCGTCGACGACGTCGGCGAGGATGGAATGGGTCTGATCCGCGACATACGCGCGATCTACGACAACTACGACTTTCGCACGCAAATCCTCGCGGCCTCCATCCGGACCGTTACGCATGTGCGCGAATCCGCGCTCGCGGGCGCCGACGTTGCGACCGTTCCTCCTGCCATTTTCAAATCGCTTCTCAACCATCCACTGACCGACAAGGGGCTCGCCGCGTTCCTCGCCGATGCGCAGAAGGCCGGCGTGAAGATTCGGGACACATGACCAGCCAGGCCGAAAGTGGCGCCCCCGAGGCCGATGAGGCGGTTCGGGCCTATATTCGCATAAATCGCACGCGCCTCGCCGAGGACGGTTCGCTGCTCGCGATGCTGCTGCCCGAGCGGCTGCCGCGGGAGGTGCACGACATGCAACGGCACGTGATCGAGAAGCTGCGCAGCGAGAACGCGGCATTGAAGGCGAAGCTCGAGGCAGTCGAACGCGCGGTCAAGGCATGGGGCAATCCGCCGAAGAGCTGAAAGCTGCATGGCTCTCCTCCCTCGCGCACGAAAGGCGCGGGAGCCGCCATACATTGCGTGCCTATGGCGACGATGTGGCGCGGTTCCTGAATTTTCAGCGCGAGCATATTGGCGGGGCCCTCGAGGCGCGCGTGCTGGCCCGCCTGTCTGCCGCCGATATCCGGGCCTTCATCACGCGACGGCGCGCCGAGGGTCTGGGTCCGCGCGGCGTGCAGCGGGCGCTCGCTGCGGTACGCAGCTTCTTCCGCTATCTGGCGCGCGAAGGAATTTGCGACAACCCTGCGCCGCGCACGGTCCGTTCCCCGCGCATCGCGCGCACCTTGCCCCGTCCCCTGAGCGAGGAGGATGCGGAGCGGGCGCTCGCCGAGGCGGCTACCCACGGCATGGAATGGATGGGTGCGCGCGATACGGCGCTGTTGACCCTGCTCTACGGATGCGGATTGCGGATTTCCGAAGCCCTCGGTCTGAAGCGCGGAAATGTTCCCCTCGGCGAGTCCCTCGCGATCGTCGGCAAGGGGGGGCGCCAGCGCATCGTGCCGGTCCTGCCGGCGGTTCGCGCAGCGGTCGGCGCCTACGCCGAGACGATTCCGTTCGCGGGCCCGCCCGATTCGGCGCTTTTTCTTTCCCGGCGCGGCAGGCCGATGGGTGCGCGCGAGGCGCAGGCGCTGATGCAGAATCTGCGCAGCAGGCTCGGCCTTGCGGAGCGCGCCACGCCCCACGCCCTCCGGCATTCCTTTGCGACACACCTGCTTTCCGGCGGGGGCGATCTGCGCGCGGTGCAGGAGCTGCTCGGCCATGCCTCACTGTCGACCACCCAGACCTATACCGGCATCGATACCAGGAAGCTCATGGAGGTTTACGCCCGGGCGCATCCCCGCGGCGGCTAGAAGAGGGCGACGGCGCGGCGGTCGGCCATCGCGCGCAGCACGTGCCAGATCGCGCGCTCCGCCTCAAGGTCTCCCTGCTCCTCGACGCGCGCATGAAGCTCGATGAGGGCCCGCCGCAAGACCTTGTTTGCCGCATCGAGCGCGGAGATGGCGAGAGAATCCTCCGTGGTCCGCGCCAGCGCGTCGAGGCGTCGCGCAAGGTCGGTATCGGACAGGGCAGGTGAGAACCGGGCGAACAGCATGCGCAATTCGGCATTCTCCCTCGCGCGGATTTCGGCTCCGCGCTCGTATTCACGGGCGGAAAACTTCATCAGCAGCGCGAGCAGAGCGGCCGTGCCCTGCGCAAAACTTTCGCCCAGGCGGGGAGCGAGCTGCCCCAACAGCTGGTCTGCACTCCTGTCGAGGATTTCGCCCGCTTCCGGTCTCATGGACCCGCCCCCAGCCGGTCTGCGAGCACCTTGTTGTGAAAGGCCAGACAATACCAGCCCGAGAACGCGTTGACGGGATCGTCGTTGCGGCCGGTAGCATATTCCCGAGCCGCGGAAATCCAGATCGCGCACCCCTTGAGGCTTGCAAAGACTTCCCACCAGCGAAGCGCGGCGCGATCCGCCTTCATCCCGCTCGCCTCCTCCCACAGGGAGATCGCGTCCTCGCGCGGGAGCGTTCCGGCAGGACGCGAAGGATCGTGATGGGCCCAGAGCGGATCGAGCGCCCAGGCCAGATCCTCGAGCGGATCGCCCAGATGGGCCATCTCCCAGTCGAGAACCGCGAGAATAACGCCATCGGAGTCATGTAGAAAATTGCCGCTTCTGTAGTCCCCGTGGACTACGGCGATTTTCTGTGCCGGCGGCGGCGGATTGCGTTTCAGCCAGCGTATGGCCGCGCGGGCGATCGGCTGAGGTTCGTCCTCGTCTTCGTCGATCACGCGTTCCCAGCGTTCGACTTCGTGTTTCCAGCAGTGCGCGGGCGACGTCGGGCCGTCGATATCGCCGAGACCGACGGCATGGGGATCGGCATGCGCGATGCGGCCGAGAATGTTCCAGAATTGCCGACCGACCTTCTCGCGGTGCGGGCCGTAGGGATCCGGAGCGAGGATCGAGCCGGCTTGCGCATTCTCGACCTCCGCCATGATGAAGAAGGGCCGCTCGAGGACCCCAACTCCCTGCTCGAGAGCGATCGGTTCGGGCACCGGCAGGCCCAGCCTGTAGAAGGCCTGATAGGCGCGGAACTCGGTGGATCGCTCGGTCTCGATCAGGCTCGCGGGCGGGTCGCGGCGCAAGATCAGTTTTCGCTCAACGGTGCGTCCTTCGGCAGTGTAGCGCGCGCGAAAACGGTAGGTTTCGCGCGAGGCGCCGCCCGGTATCCTGCCGAGATCGTGCACGGATAGATCCGGCGCGCCGAGCGTCCCGGCGAGATAGGCCGCAAGCCTGCCGGACAGCGTGTCGCTCATGGTGCCGGATCGAACACGCCGGTCAGCCCGTGAGGCCGGTATTCGCCCACGACAAGCTGCTCGAGTACGCCCGCACCCTCGCGTTCGATGCCCGGTCCGGACAGTTTTGCACTCACGAAGGCCTGGATGTGCTGGAAGCGCGGATCGTTCTCGTTCACCTCGCCGAGCGTGAAACTGTCATAGCCGAGCGCGCTGTCGCCGCGATAGACGCCATGGCCCCATTCGGGATGGCCGTAGCCTATGCCCGACATGTAGAAATTGAATTTCTGCACAAGCTCCGCGCGCCAATTGCTGCCATCGGGACCGGTCGCCTCGATCACCGCGCCTTTCGCGTGCCGGGTGCCCGGCTTGTAGAGAATGGTCGACCTGCATTGTGCCATGGGCGTGGCGGCGGTCCCTCCCAGACCGCCGAGCACCGAGCCGGTGTTCCATGGCCGCCCCTCGCCGTCGGCATTGACGTGATAGAGCATGAAGCGGTCCGAAAAATTGAGCGGTGCCCAGAGCCAGTAGAACTGCGGCATGCGCGGTGGTGCGACCATTTGGGGATCGGCCAGCCCGACGGGCCTTACGCCCCAGGAGCGGTCGCGTGTTCCCAGAACCGACCCACTGTCAAGGTCGAAGCGCTTGCCCTGCACTTCGACAAAGCCCTCATAGGTGCCGTTCTGCGTGAGCCGTGTGTAGTCGAGTATGGTGCGCGGGCCGATACGGTAGGTGAACCGCGGTTCCTCGATTGCGGGCGCGCGGGCCGCAAACACCGCCTCGGCCCGGATTCCATGCGCATTGCCGTCCACGCGCACGCGCAGTTTTCTCAGCGGCTCGATCACCTCGACCGCGATGGGACCGACGAACGTATCCATGCGCTCCATGTTCAGAAGCCGCGAAGCGCGCAGATTGTGCTGCACCCCGTCCGAAATCACGGAAAAGGCTGCATCCATCACGTTCAGATGCGGATAGACGCCCAGCGCGGCAGCGAAATAGAGGCTTCCGTCCGGCGTGTACCCGTTGAAGAAATAGCGGTCGTAGAAATTGCGGTCCGTGCCCGCCGTCGCGACGGGCTCGGGCCGCTGGTGGATCGGAAAATCGTCGGCCTTGCTCAGCATCGCGGCAGCATGGGCCCCGCCATTGTCGGCATGCAAGGCCCAAAATCCCCGCTTTCCGCAGCGAAAAGCTCCTGTTGCAGTGGACCGCCGTCTTGCCTATTTTCCGCCCTCCCCGAGGGCCGCCTTAGCTCAGCCGGTAGAGCACATCATTCGTAATGATGGGGTCGCGTGTTCGAGTCACGCAGGCGGCACCAGCCCTTTTCCCAGCCGCATCGCGCATCGAGCGAAAAGGTTGAGAATAGACGAAATTCCCGCCCCGGGGATTAACGCTGCATTATCCGGACCCTTGCTAAGTCCCGTCTCCGGCCACGGGCCGGATCGATACGGGACTTCGAATGCTGCAATGGTGACAGCCACCGCCAACGCAGCCGCGCGCCGACTGGCTGGCCCCTCCTGGCGTCTGGTGACGGCGATCGCGGCACTTTCCTTCGTCGGCGTGTGCGGCGGGCTGCTGCTGTCCGACCTCATCGGCCGTGTGAGCGCGCTCTGGGTCGCAAACGCTGTTCTCGTCTATTTTCTCCTCAGGCATACGCGCAGCGATTGGCCGGTGATCCTCCTCGCCGGCCTGGGAGGAAACCTCTTCGCCGATCTGGCGATGGGAGACGGCGTTCTCACCGCCGTCGCGCTTACCGCATGCAATGCCGCAGGGGTTCTCATCGTCGCCATTCCGATGAGCCGGTTGGGGCTCCAGGACGATTTCTCGCGACCCAAGCCGTTGTGCGTCTTCTACGCGCTTGCCGTCGGTCCGGCGCCGGCGGTCTCGGCCCTGATGTCTGCGGTGTATTTCCATTTCCTGTTCGGCAGGCCGTTCCTGGCGCAGGCGGTGGACTGGTACGCCACCGACGCGCTCGGCTACAGCATCCTGGTACCCATGCTGATGACCGTAAGGCTGGCTGATCTGAGGAAGATGTTTTCCAGGGACGAGCTGGTGGTCACGCTCCTCCTGATCGCAACGGTTGGTGCGACGCTGGCCATCAATTTCTGGGTCCGCGACTACCCCGTGGCGTTTCTCATCTTTCCCGCCGTCATCCTTTTCACGTTTCAGCGGGGTTTCGCGGGCGGCTCGATCGGCCTGTTGATGGCGGGTGCCTATCTGATGACGCCGGTTCTCATCGGCGATGCGCATGGACCTGTCAGGCAGCATACGCTGCGCGAACAGATCATCATCGTGCAGCTGTTCATTGCAGTCATCGGGTTTTCGGTCGTGCTTGTGGGAGCGGCGCTGGCCGAACGCCGCCGGCTCGAACAGGGCCTCGCCGCCGCGATCGTACGCGTCGAAAATTCGCGCGAGGAAGCCGTTGTCGCCCGCAACGTCGCCGAGCGCGCCAACCGGCTCAAGTCGATGTTTCTTGCGACCATGAGCCACGAGCTTCGCACGCCTCTGAATGCCATCATCGGCTTTTCCGAGTTGATGAACGGCCAGCTGTTCGGTCCGCTCGGCGACCGCCGCTACCAGGAATATTCGGGCCTTATCCAGAGGGCCGGCCACCATCTGCTCAGTCTCATCAACGATGTGCTCGATATGTCCAAGATCGAAGCCGGCAAGTTCGAACTGCATCTACAGTCCTTCGATGCGAGGGAGATCGTTCGCGATTGCGTCGAGCTGATGCGCGACCGGGCCGTCCAGGAAGGCGTTATCCTGCGCGAGGAGGTCCCGCCCGGCCCGCTCTGGATCGAGGCCGACCGGAGAGCGCTCAAGCAGATCCTGCTCAACCTCCTGTCCAACGCGATCAAGTTCACGCCGTCGGGGGGCAGGGTAACCGTTCAAGCCGCATCCCTCGGCGACTCGCTTTCGCTTTCGGTTTCCGACACCGGAATCGGGATTCCCCCCGATCAGGTAAGCCGACTGGGCAACCCCTTCGTCCAGATCCGAAACAGCGCGGGCGCCTCGCACGAGGGGACAGGGCTGGGCCTCGCCCTGGTACGCGCCCTGACGGAGGTCCACGGCGGCACGCTCGGAATCGACAGCGAACCCGATCGCGGCACCACCGTCCGCGTCGCGATCCCCGGGCTGAGCGAACGGAAGAGCGTGCCGGCAGCCGGGTTCGACTACGCCATCTGAACCAAGTCTATGCGGCGCGCTGCGCCGGAGCCGCGCCCAGCTTTCTTGCCAGGCGGCCGCTCACGCGCGGTGCGGCGAATTCGGCCCCGACCATGAACCGCATGAGGGGCCCGAAGCTGTTCATGGCTGCCGGGCCGACACAATAGAGCCCGGGCACGGGCGTTTCGAAACTGTCGGACAGCACCGGATGCGGGCCGCGCGGCGCAATCCTGCTCAGAAGCTCCGGCGACAGGAATGGAAGGCGGCGCATGTCGGTACGGTAGCCGGTAGCGGCCACGACGTGATCGAATGCGAGTCTTTCCCGCGTACCGCCGTTGTCGGACAGGGTGAGGGCAATCCGTCCGCCGGCTTGGTCCGCTTTTGTGATCGAGCGGCCGAGCGAGGTGGCGACCCGGCCCTCGATCCTGCCGCGCATGTAGAATCCG
The DNA here is from genome assembly GCA_035549575.1 of Rhizomicrobium sp. Lineage (GTDB taxonomy): Bacteria > Pseudomonadota > Alphaproteobacteria > Micropepsales > Micropepsaceae > Rhizomicrobium. The sequence continues at coordinate 51,561 of DASZQP010000077.1, read as the reverse complement.
GCGGCCGGCTTCATGTGACTCCTGATCGCGCGCTGTTTGAGCGAATCGGGAAGCCGGTAGAACAGAAGCGGCGCCTGGGCGCAGAAGACGGAGCGCCAGCCCCGGCCGATGCCGGATGCCGGACGTTGAATGCGCGCGAACAGGGTGTGATCGGAGGCGTCGGGAATGCGATTGAATTCGATCTCGTTCGTGCGGGCGATGATCCGTGCATGCGCGCCTTCCCGCGCCAGCTCGTCGGCGAGATTGACGGCAGAAGCCCCGGCTCCGATCACGGCTACTTCGCGGCCCCGGAAGTGCGACACATCGCGATGCCGGTAGCTGTGGGAAACCAGCGCACCGGGCAGGTGCGACAGGAGGCCGGGCATGTACTCGAACCACGAAATGCCCACGGCGAGAACGACATTGGCGGCGCGGAGCGTTTCGCCCGTTTCGAGTTTGAGCGCGAAATGCTCGCCTTCGGCTTCGAGGGCCGTCACCATGGTCTCGTCGACCTGCGGGACATGGCGCCGGCGGAACCATGCAGCATATTCGAGGAAGCGATCGAGCGAGATGGGAAACCCTTCGTCCGCGTAGGGCACATTGTGCCCGTTGCAGTAGGCCTTCAGCGTGGAGTCCCGGTCGGGCGCCGCAAGGTTGGAAGCGAAGCCGTCGGACTTCAGCATCATCGTCTTGGGCATGTGCTCGGCCCAGGTTCCCATGGGCTTTCCGAAGATACGGAAATCGATGCCGCGCGCCTTCAAATGCGCTGCCACGGACAACCCGAGAGGCCCGGTGCCGATAATCGCGACGTCGCACATATGTTTCATTTCGAACTCCGCTGTTCCAATGCGGGCTTTCCCGTCCCACACCGATCCGCTTTCGGGCGGAAACCGCCGTCGCAAGGCTCCGACGTTCCAATTCCGTGCCAGGAACGGTCCGTGCAACAGTATGGGCGGGACCGCCGGAATTCTCGGAATGGCACGCAAAGTTCTCTTGGTTACGACAGTCGGCTGGACGTCGACCGCCCGCTATGCCGGCGGCTTTGCGGCCGCATCATGGACGATCGACGCGCTGTGTCCGCCCGGCGCGCCGGTTTCGTTGAGCCGCTATATCGGGCAGTGGCATGCGTACAGGCCCCTGCGGGCGCTGTCCTCCCTGCGCGGCGCGATAGGGAAATCCGCGCCCGACCTCCTCGTCGCCTGCGACGATCGCGCGATCGGGCACCTGCTGCGGCTCTACGATCAGGAGCGCCGCCAGGACGCGAATTCGCCGGTTGCGGCGCTAATTCGCAGATCGTTCGGCTCGCCGGAAAATTTCGAGGCGATGATGTCCCGTGCCGGCTCGATGCAGGCGGCGGCGGCACTCGGAATTCGCACACCGGAAACCTGCGCCGTGACCAGCGAGCGGGACCTGGACGAATGTCTGGATCGGCTCGGTCTGCCCGTTGTGGTCAAGGTCGACGGAAGCTGGGGCGGGGACGGTGTCCTGGTGGCCCGCACCAAGGATGAAGCGGTCCGCGCCTTTCGCCGCCTGCTGAAGCCCGCCACGCGTCTGCGAAACCTTGTCCGCACGGCGAAGCGGAGGGACTGGCACTATCTTCTCGCTGCGCTGTCTCCGCCGCAACAGCACGTGAGCCTGCAGAAATTCGTGGCTGGCCGTTCGGCCGCGAGCGCCTTCGCATGCTGGGAGGGAGCGATCACGAGCGCGCTTCATTACGATGTTCTTGTTGCCGATGGCGAGATCGGGCCGCCCAACGTCATCCGGCGCGTCGATTGTCCCCAGATGGAAGAGGCCTGCCGCCGGGTGGCCGAACACTACGGCCTGTCCGGTATTTACGGGCTCGATTTCATTCGCGACTCGGATGGGAATGTTCATCTCATCGAGATCAATCCGCGGACGACACAGGGCGGTACGCTGGCATTCGGCGAAGGTCGCGACCTTCCCTCGGCGATCGCCGCTTCCGTTTCCGGACGCGAACTCTCGCGCCGCCCGCCCATTCTCAGGGATGTCGTCGTGTTCTTCCCGCGCGAATGGCAGCAAAATCCCTCAAGTCCGTATCTGACGAGCGCCTATCACGACGTTCCCTGGGACGACCCGGCCGTTCTGTTCGATTGCATGCGGACGGTGGAGAGGGGCCTGGCGCCGCCCAACCGCAATACCGTGGCGCAATTGCTGGCGCCACCCGCACCGGTCGCTCGTGCCCGGCCGGGCTGGCGCCGCGCGCTAGCCTTTGGGAGGAGTTGAAACGATGCTGGGACAGGTTCTTCGCTACGGTTTTCGCCACCCGGCCCGCGCGGTGAGCGCCCTTGTGAGCAGCCCTGCCCGGGTACTGGAAAAGGTCCACGACAGGGCGGTCCAGGAACGGGAATATCAGCGCCCCGCCATGGTTCACCGTCCGCTGCAGGACTGGGAGAGGCGGCTCCACATCGCCACGCAAACGGTGTGGCCCTGCGAAGCGTCGGTCGAATTCCAGAATGTGTGGCCCTGCATCGTGGGTCGCGTCAGGGCGGCGGGCATCGACGTGGGACCGGGAAGCTTTGCCGGATACAACGACGGCGACGCCGGCCTGGCCCGCGCCCTCTGGTGCCTTGTACGCCACCGCAAGCCGAGGGTGGTGGTCGAGACCGGCGTCGGTCACGGCATCACATCGCGCTGCATACTTGAGGCGATGGCACTCAACGGCTCAGGCCATCTCTACAGCATCGATCTGCCGCCGCTCGATCCGGCCACGCGCAAGCGGGTCGGCGTCGCGGTCGAGCCGCGGCTTGCCGGGCGCTGGACGCTGATTGCCGATTCGAGCAGGCGCGCGTTGCCGGAACTTGTCTCGCGCGTCGGCGCGATCGATCTGTTCGTCCACGACAGCCTGCATACGGAACGAAACGTCTGCTTCGAGGCCGATCTTGCCTGGAACGCGCTTCGGGACGGCGGGGCGATGGTGATCGACGACATCGACTCCAATCGCGGCTATCAAACCTTCACGGAAAGCCACACGGGATTTCACGCGATGGTCTGCGAGGCCGAGCCGGTGAGGCCAGACGAGCGCCGCTTCAATCGAAAGGGTCTCTTCGCAATCGTTCTCAAGGATCCGGCGGCCGCCTAGCCCGCGGCAATTCCCGCCTCGATGGTTCTGCGAACATGCGCGCGCCGTGCGTCGAGCTCGCGCGCAATGTTGTCGTCGTTCCTCTGCAGCGCCTCGACATCGGTGTCCGCATATTCCAGGACACCCATCTCGGAATAGCCCTTGCGCACCTTTTCGCCCCACAGCCCGATGTCTTTCACGATCGGCACTATGCGCATGAAGAGTCCGTTGCGGAAGGTCTGCATCAGCGGCGAGCTGTATTGGAAGTCGACGCATTCCTGGACGGGCAGGCCGAGTTGCGCCCACACTTCGCGCGCTTCGAAGCGGTCGCGCATCAGATAGCAGGCTTCGATCAGGAACTCCTCTCGCTCGTCCCGCTCCTTCTGTGTCAGGTGCGGATAGTAGTCGCGGAGCGCCAGCCTTCCGAACGCGACATGGCGGCTTTCATCCTGCATGACATAGGCGTTGACCTGCTGGGCGAGCGGGTTCTGCGCGTAGTCGCGCGTGGTCTGGAACGCAGCGAGAGCCAGGCCCTCGATCACCACCTGCATGCCGAGATAGGTCATGTCCCACCGGCTGTCGCGCAGGGTCTGGTCGATCAGCTCTCTGAGCGGCGGCGTCATCTCGTAGGCCACGCCGAATTTCGAGAGCAGCATGCGGTAGGATTCGACGTGCCGTGCCTCGTCGATCACCTGCGTCGATGCGTAGAACTTCGAATCGATGTCGGGGACCTGGGTAACGATCTTTGCGGCACAGATGAGCGCGCCCTGTTCACCCTGCATGAACTGTGAAAGCTGCCAGGCCTGGAAGTGCTTGCGCACCCTTGCCTTTTCCTCTGCGGACATCTTCCTGTAGAGGTCCATGCCCGCGATCGGCAGCATCTCTTCGGGGAGCTGCTGAGGATTCTCCTCGTCGAGCTCCTGGCTCCAGTCGATACGGGTCGTTGCGTCCCACTGGAATTCCTTGCCCTTCTGATAGAGGCCCATCATCCCGGCGCGTCCCGTATCGTACATCCAGTTGAAGCAGACGTCGAAATTCTGCGGCACCGTCCAGGTTGTGTCCTTCAGAGCCTCGACATAGAGCGATGCGAAATTCATGGCCGTCCTCCCGGGATGGTGAGGAAAGGCTAGGCCCGTGCCGTCCTCAAGGCAACGCTATGGGGATTTCGCGAGCTTGCTCGCCCGCATTCCGTAAAGGAAATAAACGAGCAGTCCGGCCCCGTTCCACTCGAAGAACCAGATTTGCGTACGGGTGGGGAGGCTGTAGGCGAGGTAGAGGCATCCAAGGATGCACACCGGCCCCACAAGCCAGGGCAGCGGCGTTCGAAAAACTCGCGGGCGGCCAGGGTCGCGCACCCGCAACACCAGCATCGAGACCGCAACCGCGACGAAAGCGGTGAGCGTTCCCACATTTGCGAGTTCGACGATCTGGCTCAGGTCCATCGTCGCGGCCATGGCTATCACCACAAGGCCCGTGAGCACGGTCATCAGCACGGGTGTGCCACGCGTCTTGCTGACCGTCGCCAGGCGTTGCGGCAGCAGCCCGTCGCGCGCCATCACGAAGAATATCCGGCTCTGTCCGTACATAAGAACAAGGATCACGCTGGGGATCGCGATCACGACAGCGGCAGCGACAATCTGGGCGGCGGCGCCGTGATCGAGCGATTGCAGAATGTAGACCAGAGGCGCGGCATCGTGGGTGGTGGAGAACTGTGTGTACGACATGGCGCCGACCGCCACGGTGGCAACGATCACGTATATCGCGGTGCACAGTGCCATGGAGCCGACGATGCCTATCGTGAGGTTCCGGCCCGGGTTTTTCGTTTCTTCTGCCGCGGTCGATACGGTGTCGAAGCCGTAGAACGCGAAAAACACGATCGCTGCCGCGCCCAGGACGCCGAAATTCCTGCCGGTTGCGTCGGCCGTCGCGCCATAGCCGAAAGGCGCGAACGGCGTGAATTTCGCTGCATCGAAGGACTGCACCGCGAGAACGACGAACAGGACCAGCGCGGAGAGCTTTATGAGCACGAGGACGATGTTCAGAGTTGCGCTCTCGCGCGTTCCCAGGATCAGCAATGCCGTTACGATGCCGGCAATGGCGATGGCGGGAAGGTTCACCACTCCGCCCGCGAACGCGCCATGCATCAGATCGGGCGGGACCGGCCATCCCGCCCCTGTTATGAGCGCTTCCGCATGTCCGGCCCAGCCGACTGCGACCGCCGCTGCGGCGACGGTGTATTCCAGGATCAGGCTCCAGCCCACGACCCAGGCGATGGTTTCGCCCAGGACCGCGTAGCTGTAGGTGTAGGCGCTGCCGGCGACGGGAATGAGCGTGGCCATTTCGGCGTAGCAGAATGCGGCGCACGCGCAGATGGCGCCGCAGATCAGAAATGAAACCACGACGGCGGGACCGGCAAGGCCCGCGCCGACGCCGGTCAGTGTATAGATGCCGGTCCCCACGATCGCCCCGACGCCGATGGCGATCAGGTGCGGCCAGCTCAAAGTCTGCCTGAGGCGATGAGAGCCTTCCAGCGCTATGCTGGACTCGATCGATTTTCTTCGCGTTATGAAGTTCATCCGGTCCTCCCCTTGAAATGCAAACTAGCGGATCGCGGCGCTTCCGCGCTAGTTTTTGCGCCGACCTTTGAAGGGAATGCACATGAATGTGGCGGTGGCCGGTCTTGCGACGGCAGTGCTTCTAGTGGCGGCGGCGGTGCCCGCCGCGGCGAATAGCGGATCTCCCGATCGGCAGTTCAAGGCGCTCTACACGAAAGAGTGGAAGTGGCGCCAGGAGCAGTTTGCAAGCGGCGAGGACAACGTCCGGGAAATCGCCGATCACCTGCCGAAGGTCGATCCGGAGACCCAGGCCATGCGCCTTGCCTATTGGGAGGATGTGCTCCACCGGCTGAATGCGATCCCCCGCGCCAAACTCTCCGATGCGAACAAGGTCAACTACGACGTCTACAGACCCCAGATCGAGAATCTGATCGCGGACTGGAAATTTCGCGATTACGAGATGCCGGCCAATTCCGACACGACCTTCTGGACCGATCTCGGATACACCGCGCGCCAGGATTTCCGCAGCCTCAAGGACTACAGAGCCTGGATCCGGCAGATGCGCGACGTACCGCGCTATTTCCGCGAACAGATGGAGGAGATGCGCGCCGGGCTGAAGCGCGGGTTTACGCCTCCGCAGGTAACCCTGCAGGGCCGTGACAGTTCGATCTCCAATGTCATCAATGCGAAGCCCGAAGAGTCGGTCTTCTACGAACCGTTCAAGGTCATGCCAGGCATACCGCCGGACGAACAGGCGAAGCTGCGCTCCGATGCAATTGCCGTCATTCGAGACACGGTGCAGCCGGCCTACGTCGAACTCCGCAGGTTCTGGAATGAAGAATATGTCCCCAACGCCCGCAAAACGCTCGCGGCCGAAGACCTGCCGGACGGCAAGGACTACTACCGCCAGCAGATTCGCGAATACACCACGCTCGATCTATCTCCTGCCGAGATCCATCGCATCGGCGAGGAGGAAGTCGCCAGGCTGCACGAGCAGATGGTGGATGTGATGAAGGAAACAGGGTTCAAGGGCGATTTTCCCGCATTCCAGGAATTCCTGCGCACCGATCCGCAATTTTATGCGAAGACACCGCAGGATCTGCTCAACCGCGCGGCGTGGATCGCCAAGACGTTCGACGGCAAGGCCGCGCTCTATTTCGGACATCTGCCGCGCGCGCGGTTTGCCATCAAGCCGGTACCCGACGATCTGGCGCCTTTTTACACGTCGGGTCGCGGCGGCCTCGGTGTCTATCTGGTGAACACCTACGACCTGCCGCACCGACCTCTGTTCAATCTCACGGCGCTCACATTGCATGAGTCCGCGCCGGGCCACGCCTTTCAGATACCGCTGGCGGCGGAAGACACGACATTGCCCGACTTCCGGCGCTACACCTACATTTCCGCATATGGTGAAGGATGGGCGCTGTATTGCGAGTATCTGGGCGTGGAGATGGGGATGTATGAGACGGCCTACGACCGCTTCGGCTATCTCGGCTGGCAGATCTGGCGCGCCGCGCGGCTTGTCGTCGACACCGGCATCCATAGCCAGGGCTGGACGCGCGATCGGGCGATCCAATACATGCGCAAATATACCGCGCTGCCCGACCACGAGATCGAGACCGAGGTCGACCGTTACATCGCTTGGCCGGGTCAGGCGCTCTCCTATTACCTCGGCGAAATGGCGATCAAGAAGGCACGCGCGAAGGCGGAAAAGGCGCTGGGCGACAAGTTCAACATCCGCGCCTTTCACGATGCCGTGCTGTCGCTCGGATCGGTGCCGCTGCCCGTGCTCGAGGCCCGCATCGATACGTTCATCGCCGGCGGGGGCAAGGGCCCGTATCCGGACGAGGAGAAGTAGGCGTCGCCAAATGCTTCGACAGGCTCGGCATGAGGAACCCGGTCCTTGCCCCGAGCCTGTCGAAAGGTGGCGCGTGTTTCCGCTGCCGCAGATTTGGTTCTAGGATTTCCCTTCCGAAATTCCAGAACCGAAGGATTTGCCATGGCCATCGATTTCGAGATTCCCCCCGACGCAAAGGCATTGCGCGAGCGCGTGCGCCTATGGGTGCACGAGGAATGCAAGCCCGCCGAACAGCGCCTGCTCGACGGCGAAGACTACATGACCGTGCTTGGCGAATTGCGCAAGAAGGCGCGCGCACAGGGTCTGTGGTGCCCCTTCATCCCCAGGGAACATGGCGGCATGGGGCTTGGTCCGCTCGCCAACGCGCTGGTGCAGATGGAACTCGGTGAAAGCTATCTCGGTGCGCTGTCGATGAATACGCAGGGTCCCGACGATGCGACCATGCTCACACTGCTCCAGCATGGCACGGACTACCAGAAGGAAAAATTCCTCAAGCCACTTCTCAATGGCGAGAAGCGCATCTGCTATTCGATGACGGAAAGAGCCTCCGGCGCCGATGCCACCGGAATGCAGACGCGCGCCGAGAAGAGGGGCAACGATGCCTATGTCCTGAACGGCGAGAAGTGGTTCTCCTCCGCGGCCAGCGTGGCCGACATCGCCCTGGTGATGGCCAAGACCGACCCCAATGCGCCACGGCATCAGCAATTCTCCACCTTTCTCGTCGAGCTGCCCAACCCCGGCTACCGCATCAAGCGCGACATCAAGACCATGGCGATCGAAAGCCCGCTCTCGCACATCCTCGGCGGCGGTCATTCGGAGATCGAGATCAAGGATCTCGAAGTTCCGGCGGAGAATCTGCTGGGCGGCGAGGGCAACGGCTTCAACATGGGCCAGCATCGCCTCGCCTACGGACGGCTTCGCCACGGTATGCACAATGTCGCGATGGCTCAGCGCGCGCTCGACATGGCAACGGAACATGTGACGAAGCGCTCGACGTTCGGCAAGCCGCTCGCCGAACGCCAGGCCGTGCAATTCATGCTCGCCGAATGCGCGACCCAGCTCTACATCGCTCGCCTGATGCTCCTCCATATCGCCTACAAGGCGGAGAAAGGGCTGGATTTGCGTCAGGAAAACGGCATCGCCAAGGTGTATCTCGCCAATATGGTGCACAAGGTCGTGGATACTGCGATCCAGCTCCATGGCGCGCTCGGCTACAGCCAGGATACGCCTCTGGCGCGCTGGTACACGCATATCCGCTCGCAGCGTCTGGTCGACGGGCCCGACGAAGTCCACAAATGGACGACGGGGCGCAACGTCATCAAGGCTTTCAAGGCACAGGGAACGACCGCGCCCGCCGCCGGCGGCGACCTGCTTTGACTGACGCAGCGGCAGTGTTCCTGTCGTGACAAATCCCGCATGTGGACCTACCGTGGCGGCAGCGCCACCACGGAGGTCCGTCATGTCCGCTCACGCGCAGCCAAACGGCGCACATTCGCCCGCCTACGACATTGCGCTCGACAAGATCAATGTGAGCCAGCCGGAGCTGTTCCGGACCAATTCGTTCTGGCCCTATTTCGAACGGCTTCGGCGGGAAGATCCCGTGCACTACTGCGCCGAGAGCGACTACGGCCCTTTTTGGTCGATCACCAAATACAACGACATCATGGCGGTGGATACCAACCATCAGGTGTTCTCGTCGGAGGCGAGCCTCGGGGGCATTACCCTGCGCAATCAGCAGCCGGACTTCCTTCTGCCGATGTTCATTGCGATGGATCCGCCCAAGCATGACAGGCAGCGGAAGGTCGTGAGCCCGATCGTGGCGCCGGAAAACCTGGAACGGCTCGAAGGAACGATCCGCTCGCGCGCCGCGAGGATGCTCGACCAGCTCCCGCGCGGAGAAACCTTCGACTGGGTAGACCGCGTCTCCATCGAACTGACGACGCAGATGCTCGCGACGCTGTTCGACTTTCCGTTCGAGGAGCGGCGCAAGCTCACGCGCTGGTCGGATGTCGCAACGGCGATCCCCGGTCACGGAATCGTCGACAGTGAAGACCAGCGGCGCTCCGAATTGCTCGAATGCGGCCAGTATTTCACTCATCTCTGGAACGAACGCGTGAATGGCGAGCCGAAGGGCGATTTGATTTCCATGATGGCCCATTCGGATGCAACCCGGAATATGGAACCGCGGGAGTATCTGGGCAACGTCATCCTTCTCATCGTCGGCGGCAACGACACCACGCGAAATTCCATCACCGGCGGAGTGCTTGCGCTCAACGAGAACCCCGCCCAGTATCAGAAACTTCGCGACAACCCGGCGCTGATCGAAAGCATGGTTCCCGAAATCATCCGCTGGCAGACGCCGCTCGCCCATATGCGGCGCACGGCGCTCGCCGATGTCGAGTTCCGCGGCAAGAAGATCAGGAAGGGCGACAAGGTCGCGATGTGGTATGTCTCCGGCAACCGCGACGAGGAGGCGATCGAGAATCCGAATGCCTTTGTCATCGACCGCGCGAGGCCGCGCCAGCATTTGTCCTTCGGTTTCGGAATCCATCGCTGCGTCGGCAATCGCCTCGCGGAGATGCAGCTTCGAATCGTGTGGGAAGAGATCCTGAAGCGCTTCCGGAGGATCGAGGTCGTCGGGGAACCCGAGCGCATCTACTCCAATTTCGTGAAGGGCTACGCGACCCTTCCAGTCCGGATAGCGGCCTGAACGGCGATGCGCCGGGCGCTCATGGCGGCTGCGATCGCGCTCGTTCCCGCCGGAGCCGCGGGGAAGTGCCTGCTGCCCTCCGAGAAGGGGATGATCGAAGCGCAGCTGTTCTTCGGCCGCGATGTCGAAGGCCACGGTTCCGTAAGCGACGGCGAGTGGAAGGGCTTTGTCGAAGGCGTAATCGCGAAGGAGTTTCCCGACGGCTTTACGGTCAGCGACGGCGAGGGCAACTGGCGCGATCCGAAATCCGGGCAGATCGTCCGCGAGCGCTCCAAGGTCGTGCTGATCGTCGCGCCGGAACGGGGACTCGCCGGTAGGCTGCGAACGGTTTCAGAGTCCTATCGGAGCAGGTTCCACCAGACCGCGGTCGGCGTCGTTACGCGCGAGGTCTGTGCCGCGTTCTGACTATTCCGGTCCCGCGCCGGCCGTTTCCCTGTGCCGGAAATAGGTGAAGGGCACGCTTGCGGTGTACACCAGGAACCCCGCCGTCAGCGTCGCCCAGGGCCAGTTTATGAGCATCAGCAGGAAAGCGCCCAGCGCCAGATAGGCAACGGCCACGAGCGACCTCGGCAGGTGCATGTACTTTATCGACGGCGTGGGCAGCCTGCTTACCATCAGGACCGAGGCCGTGACGACCACGAAGCTCGTCACGCCCGGATCGCGCACGACGGCGTCGCCGAACTGAAAACTCAGCAGCATCGGAAAAACGACGAGAAATGCAGAGGCGGGCATTGGAAGCCCGGTGAAATAGGGGTTCGCCTGCGTCGCGCCCTCGTCGCGCGCACTGGCGCTCTGGATGTTGAAGCGGGCTAGTCGGATTGCGCTGCATGCGCAGAAAACGAGGACGACGGCCCAGCCCACCTCTTTCATGCCGTGCAGGCTCCAGAGGAAGACGATCAGTCCCGGCGCCACGCCGAAACTTACGAGATCGACGAGACTGTCGAGTTGCGCGCCGAATCGTGTGTCCGCCCCGAACATGCGCGCGGCCCTGCCATCGAGCATGTCGAAGATCATCGCCGCAATGAGCGCTACGACGGAATGCTTCCAGTCCTGGATCAGCGCGAAGCGGATGGCCGTCGCGCCGGCGCAGAGTCCAAGCAGCGTCAGCACGCTCGGCACGAGCTTGGAAATCGAGATGTCCTCGAAGCGCTCGACCATGCGTTGACGGCGCACCTGGAGGTCCTCCAGCCGCTCCGCCATGCGTTGCCTCGCCGTCAGCTTCTCAACCGGCATGAGCCGCTCCGTCCAGTAGCGCGAGCACCGTTTCGCCTGCCCTCGTGCGCTGGCCGGCGGAAGCCTGCACCACGGCTCCGGCAGGTAGATAGACGTCCAGCCGGCTGCCGAAGCGGATTATGCCAAATCTTTCGCCCCTGCGCACGGTCTGCTCCTGTAAAAGGTCGCACCGGATGCGCCGGGCCACGAGGCCGGCGATCTGCACGAAAGCCAGCATCTGGCCGTTCGGAAGCCTGAGAGCAACCGACATGCGCTCGTTATGCTCGCTGGCCTTGTCGAACGAGGCGTTGAGAAACCGTCCGGCGTGGTAGGCAAGAACGCTCACCACGCCATCCGCCGGCACCCTGTTAACGTGCACGTTGAAGACGTTCATGAATATGCTGAGCCGGATACGCGGTTCCGCGCCCAGCCCGAGTTCGGGTGGCGGGGCAGCCTCGGCGACCGGCAGCAGCACGCCGTCGGCCGGCGATACGATCAGCCCGCTGCCTTTCGGAACCTCGCGGTCGGGATCGCGGAAGAAGGCGGCGCACCAAACCGTCAGGGGTACGAATATCCATCCCGCCCAGCCGGCCAGCACGAATACGAGCGCGTTCAGCGCCACCGCGATCGCAATGTAGGGCCAGCCGTCGGGGTGAAGCTTCATGCCGCTCCTCAAACGCGAAAGGGCGGTCCGCACAGACCGCCCCCGCGATATGCAAATTCGAAGACTAGCTCAGGCGCGCTTGCCTGAGAACGGGAAGGATCCGAATGAGCCGGCCTTCACATTGCCCGAAATGCCGTCGCCATCGACCGTGCCTGCAAACTCGAGTGTCATGGGGAACGGCGTGGTGATCGAGTTGGACCAGGAGACGGAATTCCCGTCGATTTTCCCATTGGCGATCGGCTGGGAACGGCCCTGCGCAGACTGCGTGCCCGTGCCATCCGCATTGATCTCCAATGTCGAAGGCTGCGGTCCCATCGGGGATTGAACGACGATGTCGTATTTTCCGTGAACTGCCATGATATTCTCCCTTGAGTGGGAGCATCTAAAAGATGACTGCACCGTCACGCAAGCCTCACCCCCGGTTTCGTGGCCAGCTCGGTCCGGTCCGAGCTCATCCGGCGGACCCGCCATGTCCGCTCATGTCCAACGCACCGAACAGGCAGGTAATGTTTTCCCCGTCTTCAGACAACGGTGTCACAATCACTTCCAACTTCACGCCATCATTGGCCCCCAACTGAGCCTGCAGCGGACCCATCGCCACAGGAGCCCGTCGGCGCATGCACTCCAGCAGGATATCGCGCATGCGGGCGAAGAAGGGGCCGTCCAGGTGGCTGGACAGAAGCAGTCCCGCATAGCGCCTGCCCATGAACTGGACAATGCGATCTCCCGCGATGCGGAATCGGAAATCGCGCCCCTCATCGACGACATCTATCATCCATATCCAGGGCATCGAGTCGCGCCGCAGCGTCTGCGTGATTTCCTCGCGCCTCGGGGCGATGCGTCCGGCGGCCGAGCGTTTCCACGCTTCGAATGCGGCGGCGAGGCGTGCGCTCACGAGCGCATCGGCCGATTTGTAGATCGCGGAATCGGACATCGTTGATACGCCGCAGGCGCCCCATTCGAATAGGTGGATGGTTTTCGGCCCGAGGCCGCGGCGCGCGTGCAGGGCCCGCAGTTCGCGGCGGGCGTTTCCACGGATAGTGTGGCCAGAATAGGGCCGTCAGCGGTACGCGCGGCCGGCCTTTGCATAGGCGCAGGCCGAATTGAAGATGTTGATGGCCATCAGGCTTGTTTCGGCCTCTGCGCGCTTTTCGTAAACTGCCGAGACCGTTTCCCGAACGGATGTATCGTGCGGTGCTGCCTCCAGCGCATAATCGGCAAGATGACACGCCAGTCTGTGTTCACCGGCCAGCGAAAGGGTCCGTGCGCGCGCGGCGAGGTTTTCCGCGCCCCCGCTGAGATTTGCGATTTCCTGCGCAAGTTTGTCGCGGCTTGCCGGTTTCAGCTCACTCGGACGTCCGCTCCACCAGCCACCGAAATAGCGGATAACGTTTCGAACCAGGAATTCCGTGTCGTCATAGACCGGTTGAAGCCACGGCGATTGCGACTTCGGCAGGTCGATGCCGGTGACGATATCCACGTGCGGCGGAGAACCCCCTTCCATGGCGGCGATGGTGCGCGCCACGAGGGTTTCGAGAAATTCCGCCGTTTCGTTCAGCATTCGAGCGATCTTTTCATCCTCGCCGATGACCGGGCCGCCGTGTCCCGGGCAGAGCGACCGCGGCGAGCGCCGCGCCATTTCCCGCAGCCCTTTCGCGCGGTCCCAGGGATAGCGCTGCACCTTCTGGGGATTGCCGTCGTTCGGAACGGCCCAAATGAATAGATCGCCCGGGCAAAGCACGCCGCGCTCCGGACAGAAGACCCATGTGTGATCGTCCGTTTCGCCGCGGCAATGGTGCAGTTCGAACGCGACGCCGCCCACCGCGATGTCCAGGCGGTCGTCGTAGAGCACGTCCGGCGGGATGGGCGGCGCAGCGAAGGCTGCGTAGGCGTCGTTCGACCGGGCTTCGACCGTGCCGCCGAACTGTCGCGCATTGAGCGCGGCATTGTGCCCCGCCGTCGCGGCATAGCGCTCAAAGCGGGCCGGCATCGCCCGGTGCGCAATTACGCGCGGCTTTTTCTGCCCGGGCTGCAGGAACGCTTCAAGACCATAGGCATGGTCGATATGGCCGTGGGTGTAAATCGCCGTGTGGACGGGGGACTGCGTTTTCTGGCGAAGCATGGCGGCGATCGCGGGCGCGAACTGGCGCGTTCCGGTGTCGACGAGAACCAGGCCCTCATCTGTTTCGAAGGCGGTGCATCCCGAGAATTGGGACGCGAACCAGGTTCGGTCGCCCACGAGAACCGGTCCCCCGGTCCAGAAAAATTTGGCTTCCTCAGGCGTTTTCCCGCGCATTGTGCCGAATTTCATCGCCGGATTCTGGATCATGGTCGCGCCCCGTACCTATTTGCGTCCGCGCATGCTACCCGAGAGGGCGCATTTCACCACTGGCAACAATGCCTCCCTATCCCACAGTCCGCCTGAAGCCGCGCGAGGGCCGCCGAGTCCGCTCCGGCGCGCCCTGGGCGTTCTCCAACGAACTCGAGATGAACGCGGCCGTGCGGGCTTTGAAGCCCGGCTCCGCAGTCAACCTGTCCGGCGACGACGGGCAGGTTTTGGGTTCGGGCTATTTCAACCCCAACAGCCTGATCGCGGTGCGGCTTTTGGATCGTGAACCGGACGTCGCGTTCGACGCCGCGTTTTTCGAGAGGCGCTTGGCACGTGCGCGCCTTCTACGCGACTCGATCTTCGAAAAGCCGTTCTATCGGCTGGTGAATGCGGAAGGAGATGGCCTGCCGGGCCTCACGATCGATCGATTCGGAGAAAGCTGCGTGATTCAGATCACGACAGCCGGCATGGAGTGTCTTGTGGAGCCGTTGCTTCGCGGGCTCGAGGAGGCAATCGCGCCAGCCCATGTGATGCTGCGGGCCGATTCGCCTGTGCGGACGCTCGAAGGCCTGCCGGCCTATGTGCGGGCTGCGAAGGGCGCGGCGGGGCGCATCGTGGTCGAGGAGAATGAACTTCGCTATTTTGCCGAACCGGGCGGCGGCCAGAAGACCGGGTGGTACTACGATCAGCGCGACAACCGCGCATTCATGGCGCGGCTGGCACCGGGACGCAGCGTGCTCGATGCGTTTTGCTATACGGGCGGCTTCGCTCTCGTCGCGGCGAAGGCGGGCGCGCGCGAAGTTGTCGCCCTCGACAGCTCGGAGCATGCCCTCGCGCTCGCCGAACAATCCGCGGCGCTCAACGGGCAGACGGCGAAATTCGTCAAATGCGATGTGTTCGACGAATTCGAGCGTCTGGCTGCATCGAACGAGACATTCGATGCGGTCATCGCCGATCCGCCGCCGTTCGTGAAGTCGCGAAAGGACCTCGAAGCCGGGGCAAGGGCCTACCGCAAGCTCGCCCGTCTGGCATCCGGACTGGTTTCCCGCCAGGGATTTCTGCTGCTTGCCTCTTGCTCGCACAATATTTCCTGCGAGCGCTTTGCGCAGGAATGCGCTTTGGGTATCCGGCGCGCGGGGCGTGACGCCCGCCTCATCCGTCAGGCGGGCGCCGGCGCGGATCACCCGACGCACCCGATGCTACCGGAAAGCGCCTACCTCAAAACGCTCGTCTATGCCCTCGATTAGGGCGAAGCGTAGCCAACGCGAGTGCGCCAGACACCGGCCATGACGCCAACTTGCCTGCGCCTGAAATCCTCGACGGCCTTGGTGGAATCATCGACCACCAGGGTCTGCTGGGACGCGGTGGTGAAAGGAGGCCACTCCGGCAGGCCGGGACCGTTGGGATCGCCCGTCTTCGCGAAATTCGTCCAGTAGCCCTGCATCGTCGCAATGACCGATTTATCCTTGTCGCTGGCAAAATCCGCGAGGAATCCGAGTCCGCGAAGGCCAAAGACATAGCCGATTTCGCCGCCGTGATTCACGCCGGGGACCGTGCCGCGATAGTGATCGGCGACATAGGAGAAATGATACACGCGCGCAGTCTCGCCCGCTTTGGCGACGAAGCCGGCCAGGGTCTGCGCGGCCGCTGTAAAAAGGGCGTCGCCGAATGCCTGCCTTCCGAATTCCTCGTCCGAGATGGGGCCGTCGGCCTCGTAGATGGCGCGCACTGCCGGCAGTTTGTCGCCGAAGCGTGCCAGCCCCTTCACCGGATCCATGCCCAATGCAGGCGCAAGACTCGCCTCGTTGCTGTTGGAGCCGGCGATGTACGCCACCTTGGCGATCTCGCCTTTTGCGAACAGCAGCGAAGGATCGGACGGTAGCAACTTTCCGTCGATAAAGGGGCCTGCGTGGCCCTCGCCGCTCAGCTTGCCCTGAAGCCTGAGGATATCCGCCACACCGAGGGCGCGCAGCCGCACCGCGGGTCCCGGACCGTCTCCAACGATGCCCGCGCGCGTGGCAAAGGCGATACCCGAATTGCGGGCGTCTTCACTTGTGGGAGTAATCTGGAGGCCAAGTCCGGACTCCGAAATGGCCTTGACGAAGAGCCCGCGAGACAGCGGCGACGCCACGAGGTCGTTGACGCTGACTCCTCCCGCCGACTCCCCGAAAATCGTCACATTCGACGGATCCCCGCCGAAGGACGCAATGTTTTTCTTTACCCATTCCAGCGCAGCGATCTGATCGAGCAGCCCGAAATTGCCGCCCGCCTCGCCGGGATTTTCGGCAAGCACTGCCGGGTGCGCAAAAAAGCCGAGTTCGCCCAGCCGATAGTTGAACGTAACAATGACCACCCCGTGTTTCGAGAGGTCTGTGCCGTCGTAGATCGGAAAGGCAGAACCACCCTCGAGGAAGCCGCCGCCGTGGATCCAGACCATCACGGGCAGCTTTGCCGTTGCCGACGTTACGGGCGTCCACACGTTGAGAGTCAGGCAATCTTCGCTCTGCTTCTCCCGTGGCGTGAACATGCTCACATGCTGGTTTTGCGGACAGATTGGGCCGAACTTCGTCGCTTCGCGCGGATCCGTCCAGCCTGGCGCAGGCTGAGGGGCACGCCAGCGAAATGCGCCCGTCGGCGCTGCCGCATAGGGGATGCCCCTGTAAACTTGGACACCATCTTCCGCGCTGCCGTGCAGTACACCCTGGGCTATCGCGACCGTGGCGTCGGCGGCGGCCGCAGCGCCCGGAAACAGCACGCTGAACAGCAAAATCGGCAATTTGCGTAGCATGGCTACCCTCCCGGTTGGCCTGCTGCGACGAAACCGCATCCGGTTGCCGCAGGTCAATCAGATAGTGACTTGCGTGCCCAACTCGACGACCCGATTGGGGGGAAGCCTGAAGAATCGGGCCGGCGCGAGCGCGTTGGATGCGAGCCAGGTATAGAGCGCAATGCGCCAGTGGCGGAGAGCGGAATGAGCGCCCGGAACCAGGGTTTCGCGCCCCAGAAAATAGGTGGTGGCTTCGGGTTCGAGCACGAGTCCCGATTTCCTCGCATCCTCCAGCGCTTTGGGGACATCGGGCGTCTGGAAAAAGCCATAGCGGATGTCGATGGCGAAAAATCCCTTTCCGAGTTTCTCCAATGCAATTCGACGCGATGCGGGAACGAAGGGGACCTCTTCCACCGTCACATGGACAAGGACGACGCGCTCATGGAGGAGCCGAAAGTGTTTCAGCGTGTGAAGCAGGGCGCCTGGCGTAATGTCGTTGCGTGCGGTCATGAAGACGGCCGTTCCTGCCACGCGCTGCGCGATGTTGCCCAGCCTCGCGAGCAGCAGATCGAGAGGCAGCGAGCTCTTTCGGATTTCCTCAAGATGCGCCCGGCGTCCGACGCGCCAGGTATCCATGACCACGAAAACGGCTCCCGCTATGCCGAGCGGAAACCACCCGCCTTCCACGATTTTGAGCAGGTTCGAGGACAGGAACGCGAAATCGACGAGCGCAAGCGCGCCAAACAGCGGCATGGCGAGCCAGAAGCTCCATTTCCACCAGCGCACCGCCACCGTGCTTTCGAGGAGTGTGCTCAGGACCATGATGCCGGTCACGGCGATGCCATACGCGACGGCGAGCGCGCCTGAGTTGCGGAAGACAAGCACGATCAGCACTACGCCGGCGCACAGAAAGGCGTTCATCGTCGGCACATAGATCTGGCCCGGGTCGGTGGGAGAGGTGCGGCGAATTTCCATGCGCGGCAGCTGGCCGAGCTGAACGGCCTGCTTGGTGATCGAGTAGACGCCCGAGATCACCGCTTGCGAGGCAATGATGGTCGCAATGGTGGCGAGCGCCACGAGAGGATAGTGGGCCCAGGCGGGCGCCACGGAATAGAAGGCGAATGGCGTCTTCGCCGGAGCCAGAAGCAACATTGCTCCCTGCCCGAAATAGTTGAGCAGGAGCGCGGGCAGCACGATTGCGAGCCACGCGAGCCGGATCGGAAGCTTTCCGAAATGGCCCATGTCGGCGTACATGGTTTCGCAGCCCGTGACGGCCAGCACCACGGAACCGAGTGCCACGAAGGCTGTCCAGGGTTCGGCGAGAAACAGAGCCACTCCATAGGCGGGATTGGTCGCGTACAGGATTTGCGGCGCCCGAAGGATCGCCGCGCATCCCAGAATTGCCAGTACCAGAAACCAGACAACCATCACCGGACCGAAGAGCCGGCCCACACCTGCCGTGCCGCGCGATTGAATGGCAAAAAGGCCGACGAGGATGAGCAGCGCCAATGGCATCACCAGGGGCTCCAGAGGCGTGCCGTTCAATCCCTCGGCGGCGCTCAGCACGGAGATCGCCGGTGTGAGCACGCCGTCGCCGAAAAACAGGGCGAGTCCGAGGAGCGCTGCCAGTCCGATGGTGGTCTTCGCCTTCCGCCCGAGGCCGGGCGCCCTGTGCGCCAGGGCGGCTAGGGCCAGGACGCCACCTTCGCCATCATTGTCGGCACGCATGATCAGAACGACGTATTTCAGCGTCACGACGATCATGAGCGACCAGAATATCAGGGATACGGCCCCCATGACCGCAGCATGCGAAGGAGACGGTCCGCCTGCGGATAGAGCGGTTTCGCGGAGCGCATAGAGCGGGCTCGTTCCGATGTCCCCGTACACGACGCCGAGGGCAGCCAGCGTCAGGGCGGCGCGCCGCTTCATCCGCGCGATCTTGACTTCCGGTTCCAAATTGGGCTGCCCGGACTCTTCAAGCGATAGCCTGTGCAAACCATCCGCGGCCGATTTGTTCATGGAAGGCTCCGACACGTCCCATTTCGTCGGAACGGGACCGGACGATCCCTCCCGGCGTCTAGCCGAATTCAGATCGTGATTTGGGCACCCAGCTCGATCACGCGATTTGGAGGCAGGCAATAGAATCGTGCCGGCGACAGCGCATTTGCAGCCAGTCGGATGTACAGCCACGTCCGCCAGCGGCCGAGAACCGGATGCTGCGACGGGACCAGCGTTTCATGCCCCACGAAAAACGTCGTGTGCTCGACATCCACGGCAAGGCCGAAAGACCGTGCATGCTTGAGCGCCTGGGGCACATCCGGCGTTTCGAAGAATCCGTGATGTACTTTGACGTTGTAGAAGCCCTTCCCGAGCTTGACGACTTCTACGCGCTTGTCGGGCTTTACAAAGGGTGTGTCCTCGACGACTACATGCAGTAGCAGCACGCGTTCGTGAAGCACCTTGTTGTGCTTGAGATTGTGGAGCAGCGAACTCGGCACGACGTCGTTGCGCGCATTCATGAATACCGCAGTGCCCGCGACGCGATGAGGCGTCTTGTCCGCGCGCTCCAGAAACAGGTCGAGTGGCAGGGATTCGTTGCGAACGATGTCCATATGCTCGCGCCGGCCGCGACGCCAGGTTTCCATCACGAGGAAGATGGCGCCGGCAATGAAGAGGGGCAGCCAGCCCCCTTCCACGATCTTGAGGGAGTTGGAAGCCAGGAAGGCCCAGTCGATCGCGGCCAGAAGACCGAACACGCAGACGACGTAGCGTGTGTTCCAGCTCCACTGCCGCATTGCGACGATACTGGCATGGAACGTATCGATGACCATGACTCCCGTCACGGCGATGCCGTAGGCTGCGGCGAGGGCCGCCGAGCTCTTGAAAATCAGGACGATCAGGACCACACCGATTGCCAGCACTGCGTTCATGCGCGGCACGTAGATCTGGCCGTATTCCGTCGCGGAGGTGTGGCGGATTTCCATACGCGGGAGCTGGCCGAGCTGAACGGCCTGCTGGGTCATCGAAAACACGCCGGATATGACCGCCTGCGAGGCAATGATGCCGGCGATGGTGGCGAGGAGAACGAGCGGAAAATGGGCCCAGGCGGGCGCCACGGCATAGAAGGCCACGCCGGCCTTGCCCGGGGCGATCAGCAGCGCGGCAGCCTGGCCAAAATAGTTCAGCAGCAGGGAGGGCAGGACGATGAAGAACCAAGCATAGCGGATCGGGTTTCGGCCGAAATGGCCCATGTCTGCGTAGAGGGCCTCGCACCCCGTTACGGCGAGCACCACCGACCCCAGAGCGACAAACGCCGTCCATGGCTCGCGGGCGAAAAGCGATATCCCGTACCACGGATTTACTGCGGCCAGGATCTGCGGCGCCTTCATGATCGACAGCAGGCCAAGCACCGAAAGAATGGCGAACCACAGCAGCATGACCGGTCCGAACAGCCTGCCGATGTGGGCGGTGCCGCGGCTCTGCATTGCGAACAAGCCGATCAGGATCGCGAGCGCGAGTGGCACGACGAGGTGCTGAACGGCATGCCCCTGCGCGGACAATCCTTCCACCGCGCTAAGCACGGTGATGGCGGGGGTCAGCATTCCGTCGCCGAAAAAGAGGGCCAGTCCGACAACGGCGCCGATACCTATCGTCGTCTTGATGCGGCGCCCAAGTCCGGTTGACCGGTGTGCAAGAGTTGCCAGCGCAAGGACTCCGCCTTCGCCGTTGTTGTCGGCGCGCATGATGAGCGTGACGTATTTGAGCGTCACCACGCACATCAGCGCCCAGAAAATCAGCGACAAGCCGCCCATGATTGCATAGGGCTGCGGATGGGAGCCGCCCGTCGCCAGCGCCGTCTCGCGCATCGCGTAGAGTGGACTGGTTCCGATATCCCCGAATACGACGCCCAGCGCCCCCAGAGTCAGCGCCGCCTGATGGCGGAAGCCGGAGCCTTGGGGCGCATGATCGCGCCCGAGCGGCATCGTGTCATGCGCGGCAAGAGGGTCGGCATCGGAACGTTCGGGCGCGGAAGGTTCTATGGTGCTCACGGGGTGGAACGGCCACGGTTGGTCCCAAACCTGAACGCGAAGCTTACTCTGCGGGTTTGCAAGCCGTCCGCCCCTGTCCGGGCGGAGTTTGGAGCCCCGCCCTCATGAAGGCGCGGACCATATGCCTGTGATTTGGAGCACGAAAGGGGGCGAGGCAGAATGGCGCAGAATTTGACCTAAGCGACTGAAAATTAACCCTGTTCCGATCAATCGTCTCCGGCGGCCACGCGGAGCCCTTTCCGTGCGCCAGCAGGGCCGATGAACCCCTGCACATCGTAGATGTGCGTGCCCCAGTTTCTGGTTTCGACATTCCAGACCCGAACCTGGCTCCAGTCGTTGTCCGGACTTATGTCGGCGACCGGATCGTCGAGGTAGATCGCGCCGTTGTTGAGCCAGTTTGCATGGTCGACCCGGATTTCTCGCGAGGATACGATCCTGCGCACAACTGCAACATGCGCCCGCTTGGTTCCGCCATAGCCGGCCAGCACCATAACGGCCCCATTGCTGGGCGTGGAACTGCGGGGATAGCGGCCGTCCGCCTGATCCCACCACGTATAGGCATCGCCGCGGATCAAAATGCCCGACCGATCGCGCGCAAACGGAACACAGGAGACCGGCTTGTCGAGCCTGGTCATCGTCGCTCCGTTGTCGTGTGGCGTGCCGATCGCGGAGAAATCCCGGTCCGGTGTCGTCGCGCAGCCCGCCAAGAGGGCGGAAAAAGCGGCTGCCGCCGCGAGCCGGACGAAAGACCCCACCATCACCTAAAGCCCCTCAAACGCTCCAGCGGCAGCAACCGTAAGGCAGCACGATATGTGTACAGGTTTCAAGGTACGGTTATCCCGATAGATCGAATTTGAACTATCCGGCGCGGCCGGCGATGCGGCGTTGTGCCGTTTCGGGTCAGTCCCGTCGAACCAATTCGCGGGCCGGCGTCAGGACCGAGCTGCTCAGCCCCATTCCGCCGATCGACACAAGGCCCGCCACCGCAAAAATGAAGAAGGGAGCACTCCACGCCTGTTCGGTGAAAGCAAAAATCGGGAGGAGCACGCCGGCAATCAGTTCGGGTCCGCCGCGCCAGCTGCCGACATAGCGCTCGCCTGCGCGCAGGGTTCTCGTGAACACCATCTCCCCGCCGAAGAACGCTTCGAAGGTGGCGCGGGAATTGGAAAGGATAAGCCCGCTGGGAAACACGATTCCCAAGAGAAGCGCGCGCGCGAGATACGGGGCGTTTTCCCGCCCCAGTATTACCTGCCCCAGGTAGAGATAGCCGATGCTGGCGAATAATCCCAACGCAGATACCCCAAGCCCGAGAGTGGCAACGCTCTCGACATAGTCCACGCCCATGGCCATGAGCGTAAGGCTGATGGCCGCGCTCATCAGGGCCAGCGCGAAAAACGCAAACTGACCGATTTGCAGACTGAGGATCAGCTTCTTCCACAATGGAAAATCGCTGGACCAGATCATGGGCATCAGCTTGCGGGCACACTGCGCATGCCCCTTGTTCCAGCGCGCCTGCTGCGCCCGCCATCCCGCCGCCGTGTCAGGCAGTTCGCCCGGCACTTCAAGATCGGGCAGGAGCCCGGCACGCCAACCCTTGAGCGCACACCGGATCGAAAGGTCGAGGTCCTCTGTCAGCGTATCGCCCGTCCACCCGCCGCCGTCGTCGATCGCCTCGCGCCGCCAGACCCCGGCCGTGCCGTTGAACGAGATCGGTAGCCCCGCGCGCGTGCGGCCCTCCTGCTCGACGGCGAAATGCGCATCCAGCAAAATCCCCTGCACGCGGGTCAGCCAGTTTCGGTCTCTATTGGCGTGACCCCAGCGCGCCTGCACGAAGGCCAGGCCGGAATCCGCCACCAGCGCCGGAATCGTCCGCCGGAGAAAATCGGTCGGCGGAACGAAATCCGCGTCGAAGATCGCCACATAGGGCGCCTTGCTATGCCGCAATCCGAAGGCGAGGTTCCCCGCCTTGAAGCCGGTGCGTTCGCCCCGATGAAGGATGTCGAGGCGGACGTCGCCCCCGACCACATTTCGGATGGCCCGCGCCAGCGACTCATGCTCATCGCCGCGCCCATCGTCGAGGACCTGGATGTGAAGCTTGTCTCGCGGCCATTCCATGCGAGCCGCCGCACTCGCGACCCGGACCGCCAGCGCGCCTTCGTTGCACACCGGCAGCTGGACCAGCACTTCGGGCAGAACCTCATCGGGAAGATTCGGGGAACGCAGCCGGGGCTGGGCGCGGAAATGCCGGATAAAACCGAGTGCGGCAAGTTGCACGGACAGGACGGCAAGCGAAATGAGCACGCCTGCAAGGACGCATTGAAGAGCTAGGGACAATCCGGTCACGGGCTCGAACCCCACATTTCCGACGTTGGCGCCGCCTTTTTCCGGGCGGTTTCGCGATGGTCACGTTTGGGGGCCGGCCGGGCCGAACCCTTAATGGGATATGAATTTGTTCCGGAGCATCCGGAATGGCAAGGCCCTTTAGCCCGGATGACGGGGCCTAGTCGAGTGTCCTGCGGAACCGCAAGAGAGCCAGGCCGCCTGCCACGAACAGAAAGAGAATAAGCGGCCACGTCTCCGGCCAGACTTCCGCCACCCCGTTCCCCTTCAGCAGGATGCCGCGGACCACTCTCAGGAAGTGAGTCGCCGGGAGAATTTCACCCAGCCATTGCGCCCAGTCGGGCATGCCGCGGAACGGAAACGCAAATCCCGACAGAAGGATCGAAGGGAGCAGGAAAAAGACCGTCATCTGCATGGCCTGCAGCTGATTCTGCGCAATGGTCGAGAAGGTGTAGCCGATAGCGAGATTGCCGGTGATGAAAAGCAGGAGTCCGGCCGACAGCAGAGTCAGAGATCCGATCATGGGCACATCGAACAGATATCGGGCGACGAACAGGACGAGCGTGCTCTGTACCGCGCCGATGAGCACATTGGGCGCGATCTTTCCGATCATCAGCTCGAGTGGGCGCACCGGCATGGCCAGAAGATTCTCGTAAGTGCCGCGTTCGCGTTCGCGAGTGAGCGCCATGCAGGTAAGAAGGACCATCGTCATCGTCAGAATGACGGCCAGAAGTCCCGGCACGATATTGTACTGCGTGATCACCTCTGGGTTATAGAGCGGATGCAGAACGGTCTTGAACGCGGGCGTGGCCGTTGCGCGCAGAGCCAAAGGCCCCTTGAGATCGTCGCGCAGCGCATCGTTGAAGAGTTCTCCCAGAGCGGCGGTCGCCTGCGAACCGGATGCCGGATCGGTCGCATCGGACTCCACAAGGAGAGAAGGGACGGCGCCGCGCACCAGATCGCGGGAAAAATTTGCCGGTATCTCGACGACAAAAGAGGCATTGCCCTCGGCCAGCATGCGGCGGGCTGCACTCGGGGAGTTTGTCGCCTTTACGACCTCGAAATAGGACGAATTCTGCAGCGCCGCGACGATGGAATTCGAAAACGTGCCTGGGTCGGAGATGGATACGACCGTAGGCAAATGTTTTGGATTGAGGTTGATGGCATAGCCAAACAGAAGCAATTGCATCACCGGAATGCCGACGATCATCGCGAGCGTTACGCGATCCCGGCGGATCTGGATGAGCTCCTTGCGCAGGACGGCGCCCGTGCGGGCCAAGGAAAATCGGGAGTTCATGCCCTGCCGTCTCCCGTCCGTTCCTGAAGCTGGATGAATACGTCTTCAAGGCTCGGCACGGCTTCGGCAATGGAAATGTCCGGCCTCCCGCGAAAGGTCGCGAGTGCGCGCTCCAGAGCGCCGCGATCGCGGCCGCTTACGTGCAGCGCGGCGCCGAAGAACGAAACATATTCAACGCCGCTATGGCCGCGAAGCTGGCCTGCCAGCTGCCTGGCGCCGTCGCCTTCGACGACGAAGGTAAACAGCCCGGATTTTTCGATGACGTCAGCCACCGTGCCGCGCGCCACGATATTCCCGAGATTGATATAGACGATGCGGTCGCAGCGCTCCGCCTCGTCCATATAGTGCGTGCTGACGAGGACGGTCAGGCCTTCTCCCGAAAGGCGATGGATTTCGTCCCAGAACTCTCGGCGTGCCTGCGGATCGACGCCTGCGGTAGGCTCGTCGAGCAGAAGGAGCTGCGGCGCGTGCAACATGCACGCCGAAAGCGCCAGCCTCTGCTTCCAGCCTCCTGAAAGTTCGCCCGCAAGCTGCTGCTGCCGCTTGCGCAGGCCCAGCCGATCGATGGTGTCGTCGACCTTCGCGCGGCCGCCGTCCAGCTCGTACATGCGCGCGACGAACTCCAGGTTTTCCCGTATGGACAGGTCTTCCCAGAAACTGAATTTCTGGGTCATGTAGCCGACGGCCCGCTTGATCCGTTCCGATTCCGTGCGGAAATCGTATCCGAGACAGGTGCCTTCGCCCGCATCGGCAAGAAGCAGACCGCAGAGCATCCGGATCGTCGTCGTTTTGCCGGAGCCGTTCGGCCCGAGGAACCCCCACACTTGTCCGTGCGGGACCGCAATGTCGATGCCGTCGACGGCAACCTTTTGGCCGAAGCGCTTGGTCAGCCCGCGGACGTCGATTGCCAGATCGCCGCTCATTGCACGGGTCGTACTTCCACGGGTTGTCCGGGATGCAGCGGGAGCCCGCCCCGTGCCCGCGCCTCGACCTTGAATACGAGCTTTTCCCGGTTTTCCACCGAGAAGATCACCGGCGGCGTGAATTCTTCCCGCGCGGCGATGAAAGTGACCTTGGCTTCAATGTTTCTGCCGCATCCGTCGCAGGTTACGGCGACGGTCTGCCCCAGCCTCAACCTTGCAAACTCGGACTCCGGCACGAAGAAGCGCACATAGACATTGCCGGGCGGCAGAATGGAAACGACCGGCGTCATGGCCGGAGCGTATTCTCCCGGCCGGAAAAAAATATCCTGCACCCGGCCGCCCGTCCGCGATATCACATCCCGTTCCGAGAGCTGATAGGCTGCGCCAGCGAGCGCAGCGCGCGCCTGCCTCTCGGCCGCGTCGATTTGGGCTACGAGTGCGGCGGCAGTGTCGTATGCGGATTTTGCCTGATCGAGCGCCTGTTTGGAGGTTGCGTTCGCACGCATCAATCCCTTTTGGCGGTTCAGTTCCTTGAGCGCGAGCTGAAGGCTCGCCCTGGCCTGGCCCATCTGGCCCTCGGCCTGCGCGATCTGTGCCCTGGCCTGGTCGCGTGTCGCAGTCTGATTGGTCGAATCAAGCGAAAACAGAGGATCTCCCGCCTTGACCTGCGCGCCGCGCTCGACGCGCAATTCCGAGATCCATCCTGCCTGAGGAGCAGCCACGAATGCCGTATCGCCTTCCGCATAGCCCAGCCACGCGCGCTCGCTCTTGCCGCCGCAAGCTGCGAGCGCCAGGAAGCAGGCTGCCGCTACGATGTGTCTGATCATGCCGGGGCGCGCTCCAGTCCGCAGAACAATACGTCGAGATGCGTGTCGATCAGTCCCTTGTAGTCGTAGGGTTCGGCATCGAATTGTGCGAATGTCGCGCGCCAGATCGCGCCCAGAAGCACGGGGGCAACGCAAAGCCGCGCCGCATGCTCGACGGGTACGTCCCGAAATTCCCCCTGTTCGATTCCGTGCCGGATTGCTCCCGTGAGGAGGGCAAGTCCCTTGTCGATGATCTCCTCGCGATAGAAGCGGGCCAACTCCGGAAAGTTTCCGCTCTCCGCGACGATGATTTTCGGCAAAACAACGCGGTCGCTTGTCGCGAGTACGTGCGCCATCGACGTCAGCGCAAAGCGGAGCAGATCCCTGGTCGATCCCCGAAAGTCGCGCGCGCCGGCGGTGACGCCGGCCAATGTGGCCCCGATCGTATCGCGCACGAGCGTCTTGAAGACGGCTTCCTTGTTCTCGAAGTAGAGATAGATCGTGCCCTTGGTGACACCGGCTTCACGGGCAATGTCGTCCATTCTGGCGCCGGCGTAACCGTTCCGGGCGAAGACCTTGAGGGCAGCATCGAGTATCTCGCTTGGGCGAGCCTGCTTGCGGCGGGTCCAGCGTGTCGTGGACTTGTCAGGACGATGGCGCATCGACTCATATTAATAACTGACTGGTCATTTATCAATAGCGCCTTTTGGCGGAGCTCCCGGCTTTGGCAGTCGAGACTTCCCGATCCTGTTTGAAGGGTGAGACTGCGCGGCCGGGGCATATCGCCCTCAAGGTGCGGTCTGTGCTCCGGAACCGGGCAGCTGGCCTTGAGGCTCCGGGATGGGGCGCTTCAGGACCATGCGCGCGCCGTCGCCCTCTCGCGTGATCGCGACGAAAATGAACCCCTCCTGGCGGCACATGTGCGGAATGTCGATGGGGGCCATGGGATCGTCGGTAAGGATTTCGATCTGCGCGCCGGCAGGGAGCCTGCCAAGCATCCGTTTCGCAAGCAGCGCAGGAAGAGGGCACTTCAGGCCGCGATAGTCGATGATGTTTGCTGTCATTGCGTCGCCTTGACGCGTGGAGTCCCGATCCTATCCTCGTCTGAACGCTGCTTCGGACGAACAGGCGATGGGGCTTCTGCACGCTATCGGGCGCGAATATACCTATCTCCGTGCGATCGGCCGCACACTTTTTCTCCTGCGACACGTAAAGCCGGAAAGCACCCGAACAATCAGCGACATCGTCGAAGGGTATTCCCGCGACCGGCCCGGCAACGTCGCCATCCTGTACGAGGACAGCACCGTCACCTATGCGGCGCTCGATGCGCAGGCGAACCGCTATGCGCGCTGGGCGCTGGCGCAGGGTATCCGCAAGGGCGACGTCGTGGTCCTCTTCATGGAGAACCGGCCGGAATATCTTTTCGCATGGCTCGGCCTCGTGAAGCTCGGCGCGGTCGTGGCGCTGGTCAATACCAACCTGCGCGGCGCGGCTCTCGGCCACAGCATCGGCATCGCGCGGGCGCGCCACGCGATCGTGGGAAGCGAGCTCGCCGCCCAGTTCTGCGAGGCGTCCACATCCCTCGACGACAAGCCGGTCGCCTGGTGCACAGGGGGGCGCGTGACCGGCACCGAGGATCTGGACGCGGCGCTGTCGCAAATGTCGCCGGCGCCTCTCGACAGGGCGGTGCGCGACGGACTCGTCTGCCGCGACAATGCCTTCTACATCTACACCTCGGGCACGACGGGGATGCCCAAGGCCGCAAACTTCAGCCACATGCGCATGCTCTACATGATGTACGGATTCGCCGGCGCGCTGAACGCGACCGAGCGCGACCGGATGTACGACACGCTGCCCATGTACCATTCGACCGGCGGCGTGTGTGCGCCGGGCGTGGCGCTCACAACCGGCGGCTCGCTCGTCATTCGCCGGAAGTTTTCCGTCCACGATTTCTGGGAGGACTGCCACCGCTACCGGCCGACCTTTTTCCAGTATATCGGCGAGCTTTGCCGCTACCTCCTGAACGCTCCGCCCGGCCCCCACGAGACCGACCATGCGCTCCGGGCCATCACGGGGAACGGCCTGCGCCCCGAAATCTGGAGGGCGTTTCAGCGGCGATTTGCCATCCCGAAAATCGTCGAGTTCTACGGCGCGACGGAAGGCAATGTCTCGATGCTCAATTACGACGGCAAGGTCGGCGCGGTCGGCCGCGTGCCCGGCTACATGCGCTCGATCATGAGGACCAGAATCGTCCGGTTCGACGTCGAGCGCGAGGCGCCGCTGAGAAACGCGGAGGGATTCTGCATCGAATGCGCCGACAACGAAACGGGCGAGGCGATCGGCGAAATCGAGAACGAGGCGGGACGCTCCTTCGAGGGCTACACGCAGAAATCCGACACGCAGAAAAAGCTGCTTCGCGACGTTTTCCGCAAGGGCGACCTCTGGTTCCGCACCGGTGACCTGATGCGCCGCGACGGCGAAGGCTATTTCTACTTCGTGGATCGCGTCGGCGACACGTTCCGATGGAAGGGCGAGAACGTCTCCACGAGCGAGGTCGCCGAAGCCCTCGGCGTGGTGCCGGGGATCGCCGAGGCGAATGTCTACGGCGTCACCGTTCCGGGTCAGGACGGACGCGCGGGCATGGCCGCGCTCGTAGTGGCGCCGGGTTTCGATCCTGCCCCGCTCGGGGATGCGCTGAAGGCCAGCCTCCCCGCCTATGCACGGCCGGCGTTCCTGAGGCTCCGGCCCGAGATGGAGATCACCGGCACGTTCAAACAGCGCAAGGTCGACCTGGTGAAGGACGGATTCGACCCCTCCCGCATCGCCGATCCGCTCTACTGGTTCGATCCGGCGGCGGGACGTTACGAACCGCTCGACGAAACGCGCTATCGCGACATCGTCGAAGGCCGCGTGAAATTCTAGCCGATCTCGAATGCGGTCACGGGCGTCCAGCGTGCCCCGCGGCGCAGGACGCGGCTTTCGGTGTTTTCCATGTCGAAGACGTGCGGTGCGAGGGGAAAGCCGGGCGGCGGTCTGTCGTTGAACGTATTGACGTTCACCGTGAACCGGCCCTTGCCGCCATCCGGCAACAGCGCGCCGATATAGACGCCGCAGATTTTGCAGATCAGGAAATCGGCGGTGCGCAGCGCGAAGCGGTAGCGCTCCATCTGCGCGCCGTCGCGCGCGCGGATCCGGATCGCGCCGTCGGGATCGGAAGTGTTGCGCGCTCCATGCGACCGGCAGAAGGCGCACTGGCAGGCGCGCAGGCCGAGTTCCTCGAGCGGCCGGCTCGCCTCGAACACATAGGCGAGATTGCCGCAATGGCATCCACCTTCGAATGTATGTTTGCTCATGACGGAATTCTACCAACGCGCCGCAACGATGTTCATCCTCCGATTACGGGGGAGGTGCCGAGCGAATTCTTCATGAGCGGCGCAGAGGAGGTGGCCGCTGCCGCCCCCCTCCGTCGTCCGCACGTTGCGCTTCATCGGAAACCTCCCCCGCAATCGGGGGAGGAAAGCGGCTCGTGCGCCTATTCCGCCGCCTTGGCGTTCTTCTTCGCTTCTTCCTCGTGATGCCTGGCGATGGTCTGCATCGCCGCGCTCATCGCCGCGCCGATGAACCGCTCCTTGTTGTCGCGCGCCCAGTCGAAGGCGATGGCGCGCGCCTCGTTCGCCTTGTGGATCACCGGCGTCACATAGCGCTGCCACATCTCGTAGGACTTCTTCGTCGCTTCGAAATCCGCCCAGTTGTGCGCCAGCTGCAGGAAGCATCCGAACTCGCCCTGCTTCTTCTGCAGGCGCTGAATCTGCGCAACCGCATCGTCCGGCGTGCCGACGACGATGACGCCCTGCTTGATAAGGTCGTCGATGGACTGGGCTTCCATCGCCTGGCGGCCGGCAACCGCTGCAATGCCGGCAAAATAATCCTGCCATTTGTGGAATCCGAACTTGATGTTCTCGAACGCCTTCTCGCGCGTTTCGGCGATGTGCACGGGGCCGACAAGCCTCAGCTTTTGCGGATCCATCGTGCGGCCGTTCTCCGCGGCGGTTTTGTTCGCGACGTCCCAGTTGATCGCAAGCGCGTCGTAGCCGCCCATCTGTGTCGCCGCCACGCACAGCATGCCGAAGCCGTGACGGCCGGCGAGCTTGCCGCCGGACGGCGTCACGGAGGATGCCACCGCGATCTCCGGATGCGGCCAGGTATAGGGGCGAAGCTGGCACGTCGCATCGACGAGATTGAACCAGTCCGATTTCTGCGTGACGCGCTCGCCTGCGAACAGCTTCAGGATCACCTCGATGCCTTCGACCATGCGGTCGCGCTGCGTCGAAGGATCGATGCCCATGGAGAATGCGTCGGAGGGAAGCAGCCCCGGGCCCACGCCGAACATCACCCGCCCGCGCGTCTGGTGATCGAGCTGGATGATGCGGTTCGCCGTCATCAGCGGAGAGTGATAGGGCAGCGAAACGACGCCGGTTCCGAGCATGATGCGCTTCGTCCGCTCCGCGGCGGCGGCGATGAACACTTCCGGGCTCGCGATGATCTCGTAGCCGGCCGAATGATGCTCGCCGACCCAGGCTTCCTCGTAGCCCAGCCGGTCGAGATGCTCGATCAGCTCGAGGTCGCGCTGGATGCATAGCGTCGGGTCCTCGTCGACGGGATGGAATGGCGCGAGGAATATGCCGTTGCGCAGCTTGATGGTCATGGGCGGTCCCTTCGAAATGGCGTTCCCGCCTTATGACATATTGTCAGGCTCAAGTCAGGGACGGCCGGAAGGACGTTCGCCGTCTTCGCCCGGCTGGCGTCATGCGAACGCGGGGGTGGGGGCATTCCTCGCAAAGTGGAATTCAATTCGCCTGTTTCTCTCCTAACCTTTGGAAGCTCCTTCACGATTCCCGTTTCTTGCGGCTGCGCGGCAAGGACGTTTTCGCGCCCCTGGGCAGCGGCCGGCTGCCCCCAATGCGGAATTGCCCGTTCGATCCCGGTTCCCTTTTCACAATCGGCTGCGCCTGCCGCCGCGCGGACCCTTTCCGCTGGACAACCGCAGATGGGCGCGCACGGCAGCGCATTCAATGCGTGCAAAACGCATGGGCCCACGGACGAGCTTGCATGGCGGCGGCTGCGCACATGCGAGTGGACCGCGTTTTGGACGACCCGCAGCGGCCCATGGGTCGTTGCTGCAAGAGCGGCTGAAGAACCCATCGCGTGCCGGAGAGCGACGAGGCGGTCATTGCCCGCCGCTGCCGCTCGAAACCTGCCGCGACTTCCTTCTTCAAGTTTTTTTTGATTTGTCGCTTTTCCGCTTCCCGAAATTTTAAGCGGTCGCCGTCTAGGCTTGCCGCGAACGAACGGGGCTCACATGAAATACGGCATCTTCGGCGCCGCACTGGCGCTCAATCTGGCATTCGCGGCACAGGCGGCAGGCGAGGGGGCATCCGGCGCGGATCCGGGCGGCGGCGAGGCACAGGCGCAAGGTCCCGGTCCTGCGGCGCCCGATGCGGAGGCGGCCGAGGCGCCGGGACCCTTTGCGATCGATATTCACGGCGGCTCGACCGGCGGCGGCGCCGCGATCGAATATGTCGTCAACGGCTATCTCATCGCCCGCGTCTCCGGCGACTGGCTCGGCGTCAGTCACGGTTTCGATACCAGCGACGCGACGTTTTCCGGTCACGCGAACTGGGCGACGGTGGGCCTCTTCGCCGATGTCCATCCCTTCAACGACGGCTGGTTCCTGTCCGGCGGCGTGTATCAGGGCGCGCGCAACGCCTCCGTCTCCGGCAGGACGACCAAGGATGTGGTCGTCGATGGCGTGACGCTGACGCCGGCCGATATCGGGCAGGTGAACGGCGAGGCGAGACTGGACAACACCAGCCCCTTCGCGGGCGTGGGCTGGGATCAGGCCCAGCATGTCAGGCGCGGCTTCACCTTCCGCTTCCTGGCCGGCGCCGCATTCGGCGGCGCCAAGCTCAGGCTTTGGGATAACGGTCCGAATGCCGGCACGGAGCCGGTGCAGAAGTGGATCGCGCAGGAACAGGCCGATGCGCAGAGCAAGGCCGATCCGTGGAAGGCCTATCCCGTCGTTCAGCTGGGCGTCGGATACCGTTTCTGACCGGCGCGAATTGCAGAATAAAACGCGTGCGCGGATTCAGGCCGCGGAATCGGCCACGTCGCAGCCGCGTCTCCGCTTCAGGCTGGCATCGACCGAAATCGGTCCTGCTCCGCCGAGACACAGGGCGGCAAGCCCGGCCATGTACAGCAGATCCGTCTCGTAGCCGGGCTGGCCGAAATGCGCGCCGGCCTCGTCGTAGGACTGCAGCTTTATGGAGCTGAAGCCGTTCGGCGCGTGAACGGTGACAGCCGCCACCGCGAGAATCGCGATCATCGCCGTCGCGGCAACGGGAACGAAAGCGCCGGCGAAAATCGCGATGCCGCCGGCGATCTCGACGACGATCGTCGCCCAGCCGAGCCATTCCGCGAAAGGCATTCCCATCGCGTGAAGAATCGCGATGAAGGAATCCGCCCCGCGCGCGAGCTTGGCGAAGCCATGCTCGAAAAAGCCGAACCCCACGATCGCCCGCAGCGGAAGCGCGAACCATCCGGCGGGGACCGGAAGAGGCGACAGGGTGAGGCGGCGCAGCGAGATCATCGTTCCGGTCCTGTCGTGTGACGATTGCTCTTCGCGGCTGCCGCCGCGCCGGTTACAGCAATTCGGCGATACGAAGGGCCGGCGACGGTCGCGTCGCGGACGGCGGGGAGCCCGCCGGAAAGATTGCTGCGAATGCGTCTCAACAAAATATTGCAAAACTTGACACGCGCTTATTATAAAATATCATTCTCCGGTGATGTTCTTGTAGAAAAGAAGGCGCCCATGAGATTTCCGCGATTCCTCCCCGCGCGTCGCCCCCTGGGTGCCCTCTTGATCCCGCTGCTTCTCCTCGCGGCTCCGGATGGCGCGCGCGCCCAGGCCGGCGCCACCTGGACGACCCCCGCCGGCGACCTGCAAGGCACGCGGTTCAGCTCCCTGAACGAAATCACGGCGGCCAACGTCGGCACGCTGGTGGAGGAATTCAGCTTTCCCACCAATCAGATCGCGAGCCACGAGGGCAATCCCCTGGTCGTGAACAACGTCATGTATGTCGTCACGCCATGGCCGAACAAGCTCATCGCCATGGACCTGAAGAAACCGGGCACGCAGCTCTGGGTCTTCGATCCGCACAGCGACGGCGCCGCGCGCGGCATCGCCTGCTGCGACGTGGTGAACCGCGGCGCCGCCTATGCGAAGGGGCTGGTGGTGTACGCGATGCTGGACGGCCACGTCGTCGCGGTGGACGCCGCCAAAGGGACGCAGGTGTGGAAGACGCTGATCGCCTCGCCGGCCAAGGGCGAGGTGCTGACCGGCGCACCCATCATCGTCGGCAGGAACGTCATCGTCGGCAACTCGGGCGGCGAGACTGGCGTTCGCGGATGGATCCAGGCGCTCAATCTGAAGAGCGGCAGGCCGGCATGGAAGGCCTACAACACCGGGCCCGACCAGGATGTGCTGATCGGCCCGAGATTCCACGCCTATTACGCGAAGGACCAGGGCACCGATCTCGGCCAGACCACTTGGCCGGCCAGCATGTGGCAGCAGGGCGGTTCGACGGTTTGGGGCTGGCTGACCTACGACCCCAAGACGAAGCTCCTGTTCTACGGCACCGCGCAGCCGGGCGTGTGGAATCCCGACATGCGGCCGGGCGACAACAAATGGTCGAGCACGATCTTCGCCCGCGATCCGTCCACCGGCGAGGCGGTGTGGGCCTATCAGCTGACGCCTCACGACAACTGGGACTACGACGCCGTCAACGAAAGCATCGTCGCGGACATCCCCCTGAAGGGGAAGACCGCCCATGTCCTCGTCCACTTCAACAAGAACGGCTACGCCTACATGCTCGACCGCAAGACGGGCCGGATTCTTCACGCCGATCCGTTCGCGCCGAGCGGCGTAAGCTGGGCGACGGGCATCAATCGCTCCACGGGCCTGCCGAAGCTCGTCGCGGATCAGCAGACCCATCAGGGCGTCGAGACAACGGGCAACTGCCCCTCGGCGCTGGGCGGAAAGGACTGGGAGCCCGCGGCCTATTCGCTCCAGACCGGCCTATTTTATGTGCCCGCGATCAATTTCTGCCAGAATCTCTACCCCATGCTGGCGCTCTATCTCGCCGGCACGCCCTTCGTCGGAAATTCGATCAGCCTCTATCCGGGCGGCAGCAACATGGGCGCGCTGCTGGCGTGGGATCCGGCGAAGCGGAATGTCGCCTGGAGCGTTCCCGAACCGCTGGCGCTCTACGGCGGCGTCCTCGCCACCGCGGGCAATCTCGTCTTCTACGGAACGCTCGACCGGCATTTCAAAGCCGTCGACGCCACGACCGGGGCGCTGCTGTTCGATACGGCGCTGGAATGCGGCGTCACCTCCAACCCGATGTCCTATGCCGGGCCCGACGGGCACCAGCGCGTCGCCATCATGACCGGCCTGGGCTATCTGGCCGGGGGGCTTGCCGGCGGCGCCTGTCCGAACAAGTCCATCTGGGGCGACGACAACGCGGCCGAAACGCCGCCGAACGATTCGCCCTACTCGCTGGCGGCGAGCAGACTCTTGCGGGGCCGCAAGGCGCCGGCATCGGGCGCCACCAGCGGCGTCGTGCACGTCTTCAAGCTGCCTTGAGGGCGGACGCCGGAATGAGCGCACGCTTCCTCGCAACGGGATTGTTCGCCGCGGCGGCGCTCGCGGGCCCGTTCTGCGGCGCGCGCGCCGGGGGTGCGCCGGACAATGCCGCGCTCGCGGTCTGCGCGGACCCCGGCAATCTTCCCTACTCCAGCAGCAGCCTGGACGGGTTCGAGAATCGCGTCGCGGCGGTGCTTGCGGCCGATCTGCATCGCCCGCTGCGCTACGCCTGGGCGCCGCAACGGCGCAATTTCTTCAGCCGGACCCTGCTCGCGGGCGCCTGCGACGTCGTCATCAGCGTGCCGGCATCGCTGTCCCGCTCCATGCCGGCGATCGCGACCACGCGCCCATGGTTCACCTCCACCTATGTCGCCGTGACGCGCGCGGCGGACAACCGCCACTTCGCCGGCTTCGACGATGCCTGGCTCAGGACCGCGCGCATCGGCCTGCAGCTCATCGCGGGCGGTGACGCGAACCCGCCTCCCGCGATGGCGCTGTCCCGCCGCGGCATCACCGGGAACATCACCGGCTTTTCCCCATGGGACAGCGAGGAGAACGCGCCGCAAGGCAAGATGATCGACGCCGTGGCGCACGGCGCGATCGATGTCGCGCTGGTGTGGGGTCCGTTCGGGGGCTATTTCGCGAAGCCCTATGGCGCGGCGCTGAAGGTGGAGCCCATCGGCGAGGACCCCGCGACGCCGGGCCTCGAATTCACCTTCGCGATGGCCGCGGCGGTGCGCAGCGGCGATGCCGCGCTGAAAGACACGCTGCAGGCCGCGCTCGACAGGAACGCGACCTCCATCGCGGCCATACTCGACGAATACGGCATTCCACTGGTCGAACCGCACTCCGCGTCCCCGGGCCCCGGCGCGCGGATTCCGGCGGCCTCACGCTGACGGGAGACGACCGCAATGCGCATGACACCCTTTCTCTTCTTCGCGCTCGCAAGCATCGCCCTCGCGCCCGGGCAGGTCCTCGCGATGGACTGCCCGACCGCCATTCGCGGGCAGCTCGATTCGGTCGGCGAGGGCCGCCGCGTCTATCTGGAGTTCAACTGCGCAGGCTGTCACGGCAATGCCGCCGGCGGCGCCATGGGCCCCGGCATCAAGGGAGCGGAGCAGGGCGACGTGCAGGAGGCCGTGCTCCAGGGCGACGCCCGCGAGGGCGGCATGCCGTCCTTCAAGGGCTGCGCGACATCGACCGACGTCAGCAACATCACGGCCTATCTGCGATCCATCGGCACGAAAAACGAGCCGACCTGGCTCGACTGGTGGAATCTCGAGCCGTAGGCCCGGTCGGGCAGGGCGGACGCCGCGCGCGGCCTTCCACGGCCCGCGACTAGAGGCCCGGCGGCGGCGCAAAGCCGCCGAGGCCGTTTTCCACGGCCTGCGCAAGATCGAAGAGCCGGGCTTCGCCGTGGAGCGGCCCCACGATCTGCACGCCCACCGGCATGCCCGATGGCGTGCGTCCGGCCTGCACGGCCAGCGCCGGCAAATGCAGCGCGGTCGCCAGCGCGATCCATCCCAGCATGGTGACGTAGGGCGCGGGCACGCCGTCCACCTCGATCAGCCGCGCGTTGAAAGGCTCGCTGTGATCGTGCCGGAAGGCGGTCACGGGGGCGACCGGCATGACGATGGCGTCGAAGCGGCCGAAGAACGCCGCCATCGCGGCTTTCAGCGCATCGCGCGCCCTTTGCGCCCGGGCGATTTCGTCCGGCCGCGCGGTCACGCCGAGGCGATAGAGCTCCTGGCTCCACGGATGGGCGCCGGACGCTACCGCCTTCAGGTCGGCCTCCCGCGACGCCTCCATCTCGCGGAGCAGGTCCTCCGGAAAGCCCGCGCCGATGATCGAAGCGAGCAGCCACATGTAGTTCGTCATCAGGGCGTCGAAATCGACCGGCGATTTGATGCGCTCGACATGCGCGCCCGCCGCCGCCAGCGCATTGCCCGCGCGCGCGACGGCGTCCTTCACCTCGCGCGCGAGGGGCAGAATCGGTTCCTCGTCCCAGATCGCGATCCGCGCGCCCGCCACTCGCCCCGCCGGCGGCCCGCCGCTTTCGCTCAGCACGCTCCAGAGCAATTCCAAGTCGGCGACATTGCGCGCCATGGGGCCGCCGACACCGAGATCGACTTCCGCGTCGATGCCCGGCGGCGGGGGAATGTGCCCGCGCATCGGCAGCGCGCCCCAGGTCGGTTTCAGCGAAACGACGCCGCAGAAATTTGCCGGATGGCGGAGCGATCCGCCGATGTCCGATCCGATCTCGAGCGGCGTCATGCCGGTGGCGAGCGCGGCTGCCGCTCCGCCCGACGATCCGCCCGGCACGCGAGCGGTATCGTAGGGGTTGTTCGTCGTGCCGTGGATCGCGTTGTAGCTCTGGAAGTCGGAGAGCATGAACGGCACGTTGGTCTTGCCCCAAACGACCGCGCCGGCCGCGCGTGCGCGCGAAACGAGCGCGGCGTCGGCGCAGTTCCGCGAGCGGCGCGCGAACGCGGGATTGCCCGAAGCCGCCGGCATGTTCGCCACGTCGTAGCCGTCCTTTATCGTCATCGGAATGCCGGCAAGCCGCCCCAGCGGCTCGCCCCTGGCGCGGGCCGCGTCGATCCGCTCGGCGTCCTCGATGGCATGTTCGATATCGGTCGCGATCACGGCGTTGATCCGGGCGTGCAGCTGCTCGCGCCGCGCGACATGCGCATCGAGCAGCTCGCGCGCCGAAACGCGCCGCGCCGCGAGGTCGGCGATCATCTGTCTTGCCGTGGCGTAAGTGTCGGCCATTGCCCTCTCCCGCTTGTGCGGCGCGGATCATGGCATAGTCTTGGCGCCTGCCAGAACCGGAGAGTTGCCATGCACGCCGCGGTGTTCAAGGAGATGGGAAAGCCGCTCGCGATCGAGACGATCGCCGATCCGGTGCCGGGCCCGACGGACCTCATCCTGAAGGTGCGCAATTGCGGAATCTGCGGAAGCGATCTGCACATGACGGAACCCTCCTCCATCATGCCGCTCGCACTGGGCAGCGTGATGGGCCACGAATTCGCGGGCGAGATCGTGGAGGCCGGCAGCGCGGTCAGGGGCCAGTGGAAGACGGGCGAGCGCGTTGCGGGCTTTCCCTTCATCTGCTGCGGCGATGCCATTCCCTGTCTCAATCTTTCCTATGGGCGCGGGATGTGCGCCAAGGGGCTGGCGGTGGGGCTCGGACAGAGCCACGGCGCCTATGCGGAATATGTGCGCATCGGCGCGAACGGCGCGCACCGGCTTCCCGACGGCGTCTCGTTCCGGGAGGGCGCGCTCGTGGAGCCGCTCGCGGTCGGGCTGCATGCGGTGGACATGGCGCGGATGGAGCGCGGCGCGACCGTGCTCGTCATCGGCGCGGGCCCGGTCGGGATTGCGACCATCCTTTGGGCGAAGTTCATGGGCGCGCGCCATGTGATCGTGAGCGAGCGCGCGGAGGTGCGCCGCGGCATGGCCGCGAAATTCGGCGCCACCGATGCCGTGGATCCGGCGCAGCCCCTGACCCCGCAGGTCGAGAGGATCGCGGCCAAGGGCCCCGACATCATCTTCGAATGCGTGGGCGCGCCCGGGCTGATCGGACAGAGCATGGCGGAGGCGCCGCGCGGGGCGAAGATCGTGATCGCCGGCGTCTGCCAGCAGCCCGACACGATCATGCCGCTGATGGGAATCATGAAGGAGCTGAACCTGCAGTTCGTCCTCGGCTACCGCCCCGCCGATTTCGATTTCGTGATCGCGATGATCGCATCCAACCGCATCGACACCGCGGGCATGATCACAGACATCGTCGATCTCAACGGCCTTCCGCAGGCATTCGAGGCGCTGCGCAGCCCTACGCATCAGTGCAAGGTGATGCTGGAGAATTGAGCGCGCCCGTCATTCCCGGCCGGGGATGACGATCGCGCCTACAGCCCCAACCGCTCCTCCGGTATCGCGTCCCATGCCGCGCGGCGGCGATCCAGGGGCGCGTCGGCGACATGCGGATCGCCCTCGCCGAAGATCATGGTCGCGCGCCGGCCCGCATCGTAGGCGGGCCAGTCTCCCGCCGCCGCGCCGGACGGATCGCCGCCGCGGGCAAACGCGATCCACGCGCGCATCATCGCTTGCGAAAG
The DNA here is from genome assembly GCA_035549575.1 of Rhizomicrobium sp. Classification (GTDB taxonomy): domain Bacteria; phylum Pseudomonadota; class Alphaproteobacteria; order Micropepsales; family Micropepsaceae; genus Rhizomicrobium. The sequence goes on along the minus strand of DASZQP010000077.1, from coordinate 12,177 downwards.
CGCATCGGCCCTGGCTCCGCTGCCGAAGAACGCGCCGGCCATTTTCTGGTTGTAGGTGCCGAAGACGAATCCGAGCTCGAGCGCGTGACAGGCCCCGAGAAAACCTTTCAGCAGCGGCGAGCGCCAGTCGAAGCGATAGGCGAACACGGGCGCGCGCCGGCCCTGTGCCTCCAGCAGCCGCGCCGCGGGGACCGCGAAGGTGCGGTCCGTCATCACCGCGTTCCAGCGCTCGAAGGACGAGCCTTCCGCATAGGCCTCGAGCAGGGCATCGGCATGTTCTTCGCCCACCTGTCTTGCGGTGTAGTCGCGCAGCTTCGCCGCATCCATCAGCCGCAGCCTCGGCCGCGCGGCGGTGAACAGCTTCCATTCCTCCTTCGTCGTGCCCGCCAGCAGGGCGATGCCGGCCGCGGCGCCGGCCCGCACGCCGTCGATGGCGCGCAAGGGAAGGAGATCGCCGTCCGCCGTCGGCGCGAAGGGGAGGCCGCCGTCGCGGCGTCCGCCGAGGACGTCGGCCTGGGCCTGCAGGATCTGCCTGTCGCTTGCCGCCATGATGCCGCTTGCGCCGGCGGCTCCGAGCTTTTTCAGGAACAGCCTTCCGATGCGCGCGGAGGATTCGCGCGCGCGGCCGATATGCGCCGCGCCGGACTGGAGGATGGCCCTGCGAAACAGTCCCTGCGACGCCGGCGCCGCCAGAAGGGCTCCGATGCTCATCGCGCCCGCCGATTCTCCGAATACCGTGACGTTGCCGGCGTCGCCGCCGAAGGCCGCGATATTCTCCCGCACCCAGGCGAGCGCCGCGAGCTGATCGGACAGTCCTTCGCAGCCGGTGGCCGGCAACGCGCCGTCGGTCGCGTCGCGAAGATTGAGAAACCCGAACGCGCCGAGGCGATAGTTGATCGTGACGACGACGGCATCGCCCTGCGCGGCGAGGAACTTGCCGTTGTAGGTGCCGAGGCTGCCGGCGCCGGTCACGAATGCCCCGCCGTGGATCCATACCATCACCGGCCGCCGGCCTTCGAGCGAGGGCGTCCAGACATTGAGATAGAGGCAATCCTCGGATTGCACCCCGGGCGTGCCTCCGGTCAGGGCTTCCGCCGCGCCTCTGACCTGCGGCGCGATCGGGCCGAAGCGCAGGGCCTCGCGCACGCCGGTCCAGGGCCGGGGCGGCTCCGCCTTCCGCCAGCGCAGGGCGCCGACCGGCGGACTGGCATAGGGAATGCCGTTGAAGCGCAGCACGCCGTCCTTGGCGAATCCGGCGAGCTTGCCCTGCGCGGTCTCGACGATCATGACCCGTCCTTAACCGATTGCTGACGATGATCGAGCATAGCGGCAGGATGGCCGTTGAACAGTCCGTCAGCCTCCCGCAGACTTGCGGCGCTGTCGCGGTGGCAAGGTGAGCAGCATGACCCTTGCACAGAATCTGACGCTGGATCGCAGCCAGGCGATCAACCTGCCCGAGGCACTGAACGCGCATGCCGAGCAGCTCGGCTGGCCGTTCCGCTGCGATCCCTCGCTCGGGTTCGCAAGGCCGGAGCTTCTGGCGCTGTGCGAGCTCTGGCGCGCCAAGGCGGCGGGCGGGATTCCGGAACGCGCGGCGCTGGACATGCGCGCGCTCAAGCCGTTTCTCCGCAACATCTCGATCCTCGAGCGCATCGGGCCGAAGGGAATGTGGCGCTACCGCTTCCGCCTGTTCGGCTCGTCGCTGGCCCAGCTCTTCGGCGAGCATACGGGAAGGTTTCTCGACGAAATGGTCGCGCCGGGGCTGCTCGAGAACTGGCATGCCTGCTTCGACACGACGGTGCGCTTCGGCGGGCCGCTCCGGTTCATCAACTACTACCGGATCCCGAACAAGAACTTCCTCAAGGGCGAGATATTGGCCGCGCCGCTGGCCGCGGAGACGGACGGCCAGCCGCTGATCCTCATCGCCACCTATGTCGGCCTGCAGGATGCCGTTCAATCCCCCATCGAATAGGGCGATCCGCGCCGCGCGTTCTCCGGCCGTGCCCGGCATGACGGGCGGAAGGCGCGAAGCGGATTTCAGCGCAGCTCGTTCGAGAAGCGGATATTGTCCTTCTCCATGCCTTCGAGCACGACGTCGATGCCGCCGGAGCGGATCATCCATTCCAGGCGGTGATCGCGGTACTCGCGCTTGAAGATGCCGGTCTCGACGGCCTTGTGGACGTCGCTCATGGAGGCGAGGACGGCGGCGGCGGCCGACGCCGATTTCGCCACCGAGGGCCGGGCGTTGGCGCGCTTCAGCCATTGGCCGAGCGGCGAGTTCTCGTCCGGTCCGATGCCGTTGCCGCGCGCGCCGTTGAGATAGGGAACCACCGAAAGATCGGCCCAGCCGAACGCCGCGCCGCCGAACCATTCCCCGCTTCCGAGCTGGCGCGTGAGCCATTCGTAGAGTCCGCGCGCCTGCGCCGAGGCGCGCGCTTCGAGCGTGCGGGCGCGTTCGCCCTGGGCGCGCTTGAACCATTTGATCTCGCCGAGGCCCCAGTTGATCGGCTCGAAGGAGGTGTCCATCACCTCCTCGATGGTGCGCGCCTTGGCCCGGGCCAGCGGATCCTTCGGCAGGAGCGCGGGCGTGGGCCATTTGTCCTCGATGTATTCGAGGATGATGGTGGAATCGAAGATCGCCGCATCGCCGTCGATCAGCGAGGGCACCTCGCCGCGCGGATTGGATTTCAGGAATTCCCGGTCCGGCTGGCCCGAGCCGATCGCGGCCGGCATTTTCGCCTCGTAGGCGATGCCCTTTTCGTCGAGCGCGATCTTGACCTTCTGCGCATAGGGCGAGAGCGGATGTTCGTAGACGGTGAGTGTCATGGCGTTTCCTTTTTCTACAATCCGCTCAGTCCCCCATCCACCGCGATGGTCTGCGCGGTGATGTAGGCGCTTTCGTCCGAGATCAGGAACAGCGCGGCATAGGCCGTCTCCCAGCCCGTGCCCTGGCGGCCGAGCGGGATGTTGGTCGATGTGCGGTTCGGCCGGCCGCGCGAGGCGAGGCGTCCGATGGACGTGTCCATCAGTCCCGGTGCGACGATATTGGCGCGGATGCCGCGGCGCGCGCCTTCGAAGGCGACATGGCGGCAAAGTCCGGCGAGCGCGGATTTCGACGCATCGTAGGCGGGAAGGCGGCTGCCCGCGGTCAGTCCCGCGATGGAGGAGATGAAGACGATGCCCGCGCCTTCGCTCAAACGGGGCAGCGCGGCCTTCACCGTCAGCATGTGGCTGGTGAGATTGACGGCGAGCACCTTGTCCCAGCTTTCGCGCGTCGTGCCTTCGAGCCAGGGCCCGCCCGCGCCGATGCCGACATTGAGAACGAGGCCGTCGAGCGAACCCGGCCCGGCGGCCGCCTCGTCCACCATGCGGACGGCGTCGCCGTCTTTCGTCGCGTCCGCCCGAATGGCAAAGGCCTGGCCGTTCTCCCGTTCGATCAGCGACACGGTGGCGGCAGCGGCGGCCTCGTCGCGATCGGCCACGGCGACCGCCGCACCCTCGCGCGCGAACAGCACGCACATGGCCCGGCCATTGCCGATGGGCGTATCGGCCTCGCCGATATCGGTCTGGCCGCCGCCCACGACGAGGATGCGCCGGCCCGCGAGCCGCCCGCGCCCGGGCGCGGTGCCGCTGCTTTCCGCCGGCGTGTAAGGCTGCCGCTCCGTCATTCTCTCCGTATCTCGTGCTTCGACAAGCACCGCATGAGGATTTATCTAGCTCTCCTCATCCCCGGCCTGTCGAAGGATGAGGGCGGGATAGTGCCCCACCGGCGGTCCGGCGCAAGGCACATGGGAGACAATCATGATCCGGGCGGTGATTTTCGATTTCGGGGGCGTGTTCACCTCCTCGCCGTTCGAGGCGTTCAACCGCTATGAGCGCGCGCGCGGCCTGCCGGACAATCTCATCCGCCGGATCAATTCGGCCAACCATCTGGAAAACGCCTGGGCGAAGTTCGAACGCGCGGAGGTCGATCTCGACGGTTTCGACACATTGTTCGCGGCGGAGGCCAGGGCGTTCGGCTACGAGGTGCCGGGACGCGATGTGATCCCGCTGCTTTCCGGCGACGTGCGCCCGGAGATGGTCGAGGCGCTCAGGCGGATCGGGACGAAGTTCAGGACGGGCTGCATCACCAACAATGTGCCGTCGATGCAGGCGGTGGGCGCGGACCGGCCGGACAATCTCTATCGCCGCGAGATCGTGGAAATGTTCGACCACCTGATCGAATCCTCGAAGGTGGGCCTGCGCAAGCCCGATCCGCGCATCTACCGGATGATGTGCGACGCGCTTGGTGTAGAACCGCAAGCTTGTGTCTATCTCGACGATCTCGGCGGCAATCTAAAACCCGCACGCGCGATGGGGATGATCACAATCAAGGTCGAGAATGGGCCCCAGGCGATTTCGGAACTGGAAGCGGCGACGGGGATGCGGCTAGGTTGACCCAACGCAACTGAGGCGGATCCGGCATCCCGGGTTGCGAGGCCGCGATCCTTCGAAGCGCGCCTCGCGCACACCCGGCCTGCCGCGCGAAGCCTCGAAGCATGACAAGGACCACCGATGACCATTTCCATGTACCAGGCGTCCGCGCCGGTCTATCTGCAATACCTCCACTCCATCTCCGCCGTTCTCGACAGGGGACTCGCCTTCGCCGAAGCCAGGAAGATGGATCCGGCGCTGCTGCTGCAGGCGCGGCTCTATCCCGACATGCATCCGCTCGTGAAGCAGGTGCAGATCTTCACCGATCAGGCCGTGCGCGGCATGTCCCGCCTCGCGGGCGCCGAGCCGCCGCCGTTCCCGGACACCGAGTCGAGCTTCGCCGAACTGAAGACCCGCATCGAAAGGGCCGCCGCCCATGTGCGGAGCTTCGCGCCGGAACAGATCGACGGCAGCGAGACCCGCGAGATCGTGATGAAGACGCCCCGCGGGGATCTGACCTTCAACGGCCTGGACTATCTGCTGAAATTCTCGCTGCCCAACTTCTTTTTCCACGCCACCGCCGCCTATTCCATACTCAGGCAGGCGGGTGTGGAAATCGGCAAGATGGATTTCATGGGCGGCACGCCGAGATAGGCGGACGCGCCCTTCGGCCCTCCCGCTCCGGGAGGGCCGAACGCCGCGACAGGATCAGGCCGCGAGATCGAAGCGATCCGCGTTCATCACCTTGTTCCACGCCGAGACGAAGTCCTTCACGAACTTCTCGCCGGCGTCCTTCTGCGCGTAGACTTCGGCATAGGCCCGCAGCTGCGAGTTGGAGCCGAAGATGAGATCGACGCGCGTGGCCGTCCACTGCGGCCTGCCGGTCTTGCGGTCGCGGCCCTCGTATGCGTTGTCGCCGGTCTTGGTCCATTCCGTGCCCATGTCGAGCAGGTTGACGAAAAAGTCGTTGGTCAACATGCCCTCGCGGATCGTTAACACGCCGTGCTTCGACTTTCCGGCATTCGCTCCGAGAACGCGCATTCCGCCGAGAAGCACCGTCATTTCCGGCGCAGTGAGGTTGAGCAGCGCCGCCTTGTCCACCAGCGCTTCCTCGGGCTGCATGAACTGCCGGCCGCCGATGTAGTTGCGGAAGCCGTCCGCGCGCGGCTCGAGCGGCGCGAAGGATTGCGCGTCGGTCTGCTCCTGCGAGGCATCGCCGCGGCCGGTCGTGACCGGAACCGTGACGGCGACGCCGCCGTCCTTCGCCGCCTTCTCGATCGCCGCGGCGCCGCCGATGACGATGAGATCGGCCATGGAGACCTTGCCCGACTCCTTCCTGATGGCTTCGAGCTTGCCGAGCACCTTCTGAAGCTGCGCGGGGTTGTTGACCTCCCAATCCTTCTGCGGAGCAAGTCGCACGCGCGCGCCGTTCGCGCCGCCGCGCTTGTCGGAGCCGCGGAAGGTCGATGCGGACGCCCAGGCCGTGCTCACGAGTTCGGACACGGTGAGGCCGGAGGCGAGGATCTTTTCCTTCAATGCCGCGACTTCGGCGTCGGTCAGCCTGTTCCCGGCGGGCACGGGATCCTGCCAGATCAGGTCCTCCTTCGGCACTTCGGGGCCGAGGTAGCGGACCTTCGGACCCATGTCGCGATGGGTCAGCTTGAACCAGGCGCGCGCGAACGCATCGGCGAACTGGTCGGGATGCTCGAGGAAGCGGCGCGAGATCTTTTCGTAGGCGGGATCGAAGCGGAGCGAGAGATCCGTCGTCAGCATGGTCGGGACGTGCTTCTTGGCCGGATCGTGCGCGTCGGGGATCGTCGCTTCCGCGCCCTTCGCGCGCCACTGATATGCCCCCGCCGGGCTCTTTTCGAGCTCCCATTCGTATTTGAAGAGATTCTCGAAGAAATGGTTGCTCCATTTCGTCGGCGTCTGCGTCCAAATCACTTCCGGGCCGCCGGTGATGGCGTCGGCGCCGTGACCCTTGCCGAACTTGCTCCGCCAGCCGAGGCCCTGGTCCTCGATCTGCGCGCCCTCCGGCTCCGGACCGATGAAGGATGGATCGCCCGCGCCATGGGTCTTGCCGAAGCTGTGGCCGCCGGCGATCAGCGCCACGGTCTCCTCGTCGTTCATCGCCATGCGGAAGAAGGTTTCGCGGATGTCGCGCGCGGCCGCCACGGGATCGGGCTTTCCGTTCGGGCCTTCCGGATTGACATAGATGAGCCCCATCTGGACGGCGCCCAGCGGGTCGTGCAGCTCGCGCTCGCCCGAATAACGCTCGTCGCCCAGCCATGAGCCTTCAGGTCCCCAATAGAGCTCTTCCGGCTCCCACTGGTCCACGCGCCCGCCGGCGAAGCCGAAGGTCTTGAAGCCCATCGTCTCGAGCGCGACGTTGCCGACGAGGACGAAGAGATCGGCCCAGGAGATCCTGTTCCCGTACTTCTGCTTGATCGGCCAGAGCAGCCGGCGTGCTTTGTCGAGATTGGCGTTGTCGGGCCACGAGTTCAGCGGCGCGAAGCGCTGCTGTCCGCCGCCGGCGCCGCCGCGCCCGTCCGCGATGCGGTAGGTGCCGGCGCTGTGCCAGGCGAGACGGATGAAGAGTCCGCCGTAGTGGCCGAAGTCCGCCGGCCACCAGTCCTGCGAATCGGTCATCAGCCTGGCGAGATCCTTCTTCACCGCGGCGAGATCCAGCTTTTTGAACTCCCTGGCGTAGTCGAACGCCGCATCCATCGGATTGCTGAGCGGGGAGTTGCGGTGGAGAACGTCGAGACTGAGCTGATTGGGCCACCAGTCCCTGTTCCTTCGGGCCCCGGCGCTCGTGTGCATGACGGGACATTTGCTCTCGGACATTGGGGTATCTCCTTTCACGTGCAGCGGATGCTCCCGCCCGGAAGCGAAATGCGGATGGACCAGCGATCGTCGGCATCCGGGGCGGCATGTTTTCGGCGGAACCTACGGCCTCGAGGGCGCGAGGGTGGCGCTGTCGGCGGGAAAGACTGCGCCGCGCGCGGCCTTGCTGTCAATAGATTAGAATTATTCCAAGGTGAAATTTTTGAGACGCGTCCGCGTCACTTGCGCTTGAGGCGGATGACGACATCCACGCGGTCGATGGACGTGCCCTTGGGCGGAACCGGCACACCGGCGACTGCGATGGTCTCGCCCGGAATGTCGATCAGCGTTCCGTCGTCCTCGGCATAGAAATGCTGGTGATCGCCGGTGTTGGTATCGAAATAGCTCCGCGAGGCGTCCACGAGCACCTGGCGAAGCAATCCGGCATGGGTGAACTGGTGCAGCGTGTTGTAAACCGTCGCCAGCGAGACGCTCACGCCGGCGCGCTGCGCCTCTTCGTGCAGGTTCTCCGCGGTAAGATGGCGGTGTCCCGCGCGGAAGAGCAGATTCGCGAGTTCCTGGCGCTGCCGCGTCGGCCGCAGCCCCGCGCCGCGCAGACGCCGCGCCGTCTCCCCGTCGAGACTTTCCCTGGCTTTGTCACGCATCACACTTGCCGGAACCTCTTGCGCGGCTGACACTCAAGCCGCATCTTTGCTAGGATAGAAAGGCTTGGTTAGAATGTTTCTAACCAGTAGAGATTGGCTCATGTCCCGCCCGAGTCAAGAGGCGGACGGAAGGAAGCGACCTTGGACACGCCCAACCCGGCACGCAAATCGAGTTTCGATCTCCAGGGGCTGCTTGCCTGTGCCCGGGGAGAGCTTTTCGGCCCCGGCAATCCGCAGTTGCCGATGCCGCCGATGCTGATGTTCGATCGCATCCTGCGCATCTCCGAAAAGGGCGGGTCCGCCGACAAGGGCGAGGTCGAGGCGGAACTCGACATCAATCCGAATCTCTGGTTCTTCAAATGCCACTTCCTCGGCGATCCGGTCATGCCCGGATGCCTCGGGCTGGACGCCATGTGGCAGATGGTGGGCTTTTTTCTCGGCTGGCTCGGCGGCCTCGGCAAGGGCCGTGCGCTGGGTGTGGGCGAGGTGAAGTTCACCGGCATGGTCCTGCCCACGGCCAGGAAGGTCAGCTACTACATCGATCTCAAGCGCGTCATCATGCGCAAGCTCGTGCTCGGGATCGCCGACGGAATCATGAAAGTCGACGGCAAGACGATCTATGAGGCCAAGGATCTGCGCGTCGGCCTGTTCACCGACGCGGCGGCGGCCCTGGCCAAGCAGGGCGGCGTTGCCCAGCCGGCCTAGGGTTCAAGCCATGGCAAATTCCTCCCAAGAGCCACGCCCGGCCGCGGGCGCGGGCGGCACGCGGGCGCGGCGCCCATGAGACGCGTCGCCGTTACCGGCATGGGCATCGTCTGCTCGATCGGCAACAACACCCAGGAAGTCGTGGCCTCCCTGCGCGACGCGCGATCCGGCATCGTCGCGGCCGAGGACTATGCGCGGCTCGGCTTCCGCTCGCAGGTCCACGGCAGCCTGAAGATGGATCTCGACGCGGTGGTGGACCGCCGCGCGCGCAGATTCCAGGGCGACGGCGCAGGCTATTGCTGGGTGGCGATGACCCAGGCGATCCAGGATGCCGGGCTCGAGGAGAAGGACATTTCCAATCCGCGCACCGGCCTGATCGTGGGCTCGGGCGGACCATCGACCAAGGCCATCGTCGGCGCTGCGGACATCACGCGGCAGAACAATTCGCCCAAGCGCGTGGGCCCCTTCGCCGTGCCCAAGGCGATGTCGTCCACCTGCTCGGCCAACCTGTCCACCTGGTTCAAGACCAAGGGCGTGAACTACTCGATCAGCTCCGCCTGCTCGACCTCGGCCAACTGCATCGGCAACGCCTATGAGACCATCCAGTGGGGCAAGCAGGACGTGATGTTCGCCGGCGGCGGCGAGGAGCTCGACTGGACGCTGTCCTGCCTGTTCGACGCGATGGGCGCGATGTCGTCGAAATACAATGCCACGCCGGAAAAGGCCTCGCGCGCCTACGACAGGAACCGCGACGGCTTCGTGATCTCCGGCGGCGGCGGCATCCTCGTGCTCGAGGAGATGGAGCACGCAAGGGCGCGCGGCGCGAAGATCTATGCCGAGATCGTGGGCTATGGCGCCACCGCCGACGGCGCGGACATGGTCGCGCCGTCCGGAGAGGGAGCGGTGCGCTGCATGCGCATGGCGCTGGAGAACGTGAAGGCGCCGGTCGACTACATCAATCCGCACGCGACCTCGACGCCCGTGGGCGACATTCCCGAGATCGAAGCCATCCGTGAGATATTCGGCGAGAACGCAATGCCGCCGGTCAGCGCCACCAAGTCGCTCACCGGCCACAGCCAGGGCGCGGCCGGCGTGCACGAGGCGATCTATACCCTGCTCATGATGCAGAACGGGTTCATCTGCGAAAGCGCCAATATCGAGGAGATCGATCCGGCCATCGCCGGCGCCAACATCGTGCGCAAGCGCATCGACAACGCCAAAATCGTGACCGCCATGTCCAACAGCTTCGGCTTCGGCGGCACCAACGCGACGCTGGTCTTCCAGCGCCCCGGCGCCTGATGTCCCATAACGGAACAGCCGGCGGCCTGATGAAGGGAAAGCGCGGCCTCGTCATGGGGGTGGCGAACGACCATTCCATCGCCTGGGGAATCGCGCGCGTGCTCAAGGCGCATGGCGCCGAGCTCGCCTTCACCTATCAGGGCGAGGCGCAGGCCAAGCGCCTCAGGCGCCTCGTCACCGGCAACGCCACCCTGATGATGCCCGCCGACGTGTCGAGGGACGACGAGCTCGATGCGGCGTTCGGCACGCTGCAACGCGAATGGGGCGAGATGGACTTCCTCGTCCACGCCATCGCCTATTCCGACAAGAACGAGCTTTCGGGCCGCTATGTGGACACCACGCGCGCCAATTTCGCCCAGTCGCTCGACATTTCCTGCTACTCCTTCACCGCGGTCGCGCAGCGCGCGGCGCGCATGATGTCGACCGACATGGGGCACAGGGGCGGCGCGCTCGTCACGCTCACCTATCTCGGCGCCACGCGGGTGATGCCGAACTACAATGTCATGGGTGTCGCCAAGGCAGCGCTGGAGGCGAGCGTGCGCTACCTCGCCGCCGATCTCGGCCGCGACGGCATCCGCGTGAACGCAATCTCCGCCGGGCCGATGCGGACCCTGGCCGGCGCGGTGATCGGCGACGCGCGCACTGTCTTCAAATGGAACAGGATGCAGGCGCCGCTCAAGAAATCCGTGGAGCTCGACCATGTGGGCGGCGCGGCACTTTACTTGCTTTCCGATCTCTCTGGCGGCGTGACCGGCGAAGTCCACTTCGTCGACGCCGGCTTCAACGTCGTGGGAATGCCCACGACGCCGGATCTCAAGGCCTGGACGGCGAGCGAGACCGGCAGCGACGGAGAGACGGGCGATGCAAAGGCGGACGGTTAGGGCATTCTTGGTTGCGGGGGCGATGCTCCTTCCGGCGGCCGCTCAGGCGGGCTGGCAGGACGAGGCCTCGGCCTTCGATCGGACCCGGCTGTCGCGCCTTGCGGAGTCTCGCGAGCAGGGGCTGGCGGAATCGGCGGGGAACGCGGCGGCGCAGCACGTTCTCGGAGCCGCCGAAACCGGAGGCAAGGTCACCGGCCTCTGGCATTGCCGCACGATCAAGCTCGGCGGCATGACGCGGGCCGTCGTCTATTCCTGGTTCCGCTGCCGCATCGTGCAATACGCGGGAATGCTCAGGTTCGAGAAGATGACCGGCACGCAGCGCATGGCCGGCACGCTTTATCCCGACGGTAACGGCTTTGTGTATATCGGTGCGTCCTGGGTGAAGGGCGAGCGCCCGCACCGATATTCCGGCGGCGGCGCCTCGGCCGGCGCGCAGGCGACGCCGGACGACCAGATCGGCCGCCTCTCCGCCACCTCCGCCGGCGCACGTCTCGAACTGCCCTTTCCCGTGCAGGAATCGACCTTCGACGTAGTCGAGCTCAGGCGCTAAGATCGGAGCCATGCTCCTCAATCAGGTCACCGTCACCGCCACCGATCTCGACGCCTCCATCGCCTTCTACACGCGGCTCGGCTTTCGCCTCATCGTCAAGGCCGATCACTACGCGCGTTTCGAAATCGGCGACGGCCGGAGTACGTTCTCGCTGCATCTGGGCGACGCGGCGGGCGCGGCGAACGGCCCCCATCTCTATTTCGAATGCGCCGATCTCGACGCGCGCGTGGCGGACCTGAAGGCGAAGGGAATCGCGTTCGAGAACGATCCCGTCGATCAGAGCTGGAAATGGCGCGAGGCGTGGTTTCGCGATCCCGCCGGCAACCGGCTCTGTCTCTATTGGGCGGGCGAAAACCGCCGCTTCCCGCCCTGGAGAATCGCCGGAGCGTGATGGCGCGAGCGCGGCGGACGCGGCCGCGGAAAGACCCCCGGCTCCGCCGGTGCGGAACGGGAGACGAAGAATGGCCGAGCTCGTACTGACGACCTACGACTGGGTTCCCGAAATGCCGCGCGGCCTGGTGCGCGACCTGCGCATCCGCTGGGCGCTGGAGGAGGCGGGCCTTCCCTACCGCGTGGAAAGCACGCCGTTCAGGGAGCGCGGACCGGACCATATCGCGCACCAGCCGTTCGGCCAGGTGCCGTGGCTGACCGACGGCGAGCTCTCGATCTTCGAAAGCGGCGCGATCCTTCTGCATCTGGGCGAACGCAGCGACAGGCTGCTGCCGGCCGATCCCGTCCGCCGCGCGGAAGCGAAGGAGTGGCTGTTCGCCGCGCTCAATTCGGTGGAGATGGCGACCCTGCCGTGGGTGCTGTTCCGGTTCATGGGCTTCGCCGGCGA
>DASZQP010000076.1:0-36516 GCA_035549575.1 Rhizomicrobium sp. | reverse complement strand
GCGGTGAAGGCCAATCCGCATCCGCTCGTGCTCGACCAGGTTTGGGCCTCGGGCATCCGCCATTTCGACACGGCGTCGCTCGGCGAGATCGAACTGGTGCGCGGCCGCTTTCCCGAGGCGCAGTGCCATTTCATGGCGCCGGTGCGGGCCGTTGGCGCGGCGAAGGCGGCGTTCGAGCGCTTCGGCGTGGCCGATTACGTGATCGATTGCGATTTCGAGCTGGACAAGCTCCTCGGCGAGATCAAGGACCCGGAGAAGCTGCGCATCTTCGTGCGCATCGCGACGCCGCTCGGCGGCGCGCTGATCGAGCTTTCGAGCAAGTTCGGCACGACGCCGGAGGAGGGCGCGCGGCTTCTCAAGCGCGTGGCGGAATCGGGTGCGGCCCCGGCGATCACCTTCCATGTCGGCTCGCAATGCCTGTCGCCCTTCTCCTACGCCCAGGCGATCGAGATGGCGCGGCGGACCGCGGCGCTGTCCGGCGTGGAGATCCGGGGGCTCGATGTGGGCGGCGGATTTCCGGGCCCCTATGTCGGCAACGACGTGCCGCCCTATCACTGGTATTTCGACACCATCCGGGAAGCGCTCGCCACCTTCGGCGAGAGGCATCCGCCGGTCCTGTGCGAGCCGGGGCGCGCGCTGATCGCCGAGGGAATCACGCTGATCACCCAGGTGATCCTGCGCAAGGGCGACAGTCTCTATCTGAACGACGGCGTTTACGGCAGCTTCGACGAGCTCACCCTGCCGGGGTGGACGGCGGAATATGCGCACCGCACCTTCACCCTCGACGCGAGGAATCGCGCGCTCCCGCTCGACGGCGGCACCAGGGCGTTCCGGATCTACGGCCCGACCTGCGACACGCTCGACGTGCTGCCGCGCCCGCTGGCGCTGCCGGAGAACATCGCCGCCGGCGATTTCATCGTCTTCGAGGCGGTGGGCGCCTATTCGGTGGCGCTGCGCACGAACTTCAACGGGTTCTTTCCCGACAACTGGGCGATTTCCGGAAACTAGCTGCCGCCCGGACACAGCCCGATCCGCAGCGCGAGATCCATCGCGACAATTCGGGCCGCAACGGCAAGGGCGCACGAGTCGGCCGCTCGCCTGCGAACCGGCCATGTCCCTGTCGTTCGAGGAGCGCAGGTCTTCGCCGCAGGCGCGGGCCGAACCCCCAACGAAACCTTAACGGCTGCGTCCTAGTCTGGGGCCATGGCGCAGGCGCCCCGCGAACGGCTCAATCACCTGCTCGACCTCGCCTCCCGGGGCCCGGCAGGGCGGAGCACGCTGCTGTCCGAACTCGCCGGCCTGCTGCTCGACTGGCCCGCCGACTACGGGCTTGCCATGCGCGCCCCGTTCGAGGCGCTGTTCGAGAAGACCGCGCGCGAGGCCGACAGCGCCACGCGCGCCGCAATCGCAAGCCGGCTGAGCGGCTACGAGGATCTTCCGGTTTCGCTGTTCAACGCCTTCTTCCTGGAGGCGCCGCGCACGCTGCGCGAGCGCATCCTCGCCCTCAACGAGGCCGTCGACGGGCCTGCGGAGCCGTTCCGCGCGGACGGGACGGCGCTGCTCCAGGCCGCGCGCACGACGATGAACGGCGCGTTCGCCGGCCGTTTCGCCGCGCTGCTCGCGCTGCGGGAGGAGACGGCGCGCGACATCCTCGGCGATCGCACCGGCCAGTCCCTCGCCGTCGCCTGCAAGGGCGCCGGGCTCGACCAGGCGGTATTCTCCGCGGTCGCGCTGCTCACGGCACAAGCGCCCGATCCCGGGCGGCTTGCCCATTACGCCGCGGTGCCGCAGGCCGGCGCGGAACGGCTTCTCGATTTCTGGCGCACGCGCTGAACCGCGGCTCGCCGCCCGAGGGCGGCAGGCTCAGCCCGCCTGCTGCACGTCGCTGCGTTCGCGGGTCCTTGCGAATTTCACCGACGGGAACTTGCCGGCGATGTAGCCAAGCTCCCATTGGCTCTTGGCGAGGAACACGGGGGCGCCGTCGCGGTCCTCGGCCATCTGGCCGCGATTGGCGGCGACGAATTTCTCGGTATCGGGTTCGCTGGCGTCGATCCAGCGCGCGGTGTCGTAGGGCGAGGCTTCCAGATCGGCATCGAGGCCGTATTCGTCGTTGAGGCGGGCCTTCAGCACGTCGAGCTGCAGCGGGCCCACCACGCCCACGACCCATTGCGCGCCGAGCATCGGCTTGAACACCTGGGTCACGCCCTCCTCCGCGAGCGAGGTGAGCGCGCGGGCGAGATGCTTCTGCTTCATCGGATCGCCGAGCCGCACGCGGCGCAGGATTTCCGGCGCGAAATTGGGAATGCCGGTGAAGGTCACCTCGCCGGATTCGGAAAGCGTATCGCCCACGCGCAGAACGCCGTGATTGGGAATGCCGATGATGTCGCCCGGCCACGCCTCGTCCACCGTCTCGCGCTCGGCGGCGAAGAACAGGATCGGGTTGTGGATGCCGATGGTCTTGCCCGTGCCCGACTGCCTGAGCTTCATGCCGCGCCGGAACCGGCCGGAACACAGCCGGAGGAAGGCGACGCGGTCGCGATGGTTCGGGTCCATGTTCGCCTGGACCTTGAACACGAAGCCGGAGACGTCGCTGTCGCCGGGATGGACGACGCCGTTCTTCGCCGCCTGGTCGCGCGGCGGCGGCGCATTCTCCGCGAGCGAGTCCAGGAGCTCGCGCACGCCGAAGCGCTTGAGCGCCGAGCCGAAATAGACCGGCGTCAGGTGCCCCTCGCGATAGGCGGCGCGGTCGAAGCGCGAAAGCCCGCCGCGGGCGAGCTCGACCTCCTCCTCGAGCTTCGCCCTTTCGCCGTCGTCCAGGAGCTGCGCCAATGCGTTGCCGCCGACGCGGCCCTCGCCGCCGAACGGGGCAAAGTCGTCCGTATAGAGATCGTATATGCCGCGGAAATTGAGTCCCATTCCGGCCGGCCACATCATCGGCGCGACGTCGAGCTGGAGCTGGTCGGAAATCTCGTCGAGGAGTTCGAACGTATCGCGCGCCTCGCGGTCCATCTTGTTGACGAAGGTCATGATCGGGATGTCGCGCAGGCGGCAGACCTCGAACAGCTTGCGCGTCTGGCTCTCGATGCCCTTGGCCGCGTCGATCACCATCACCGCCGAATCGGCGGCGGTGAGCGTGCGATAGGTGTCCTCCGAGAAATCCTCGTGCCCCGGCGTGTCGAGAAGATTGAACACCGCGTCCCGGTATTCGAAGGTCATCACCGCCGAGGTGACGGAGATGCCGCGCTCCTGCTCGATCTTCATCCAGTCGGAGCGCGCGCGCCGCGCCTCGCCGCGCGCCTTCACCTGCCCCGCGGCACGGATCGCGCCGCCCAGCAGCAGCAACTGCTCGGTCAGCGTCGTCTTGCCGGCGTCCGGATGCGAGATGATCGCGAAGGTGCGGCGGCGGCTTGCCTGTTGCGCGGGTGTCGACATGGCGGCGGGGAATACAGGAGGCGCACCGCGTTGTCACGGGGCGGCGGCACCGGCTCCGCCCTCGGGCTACACCACCTTTTCGTCCACGAAGGCGCGGCCCTCGCGATCCTCGATCTCCACGATCCAGAGGTCGGGATCGAACCTGATCTGGCGCTCGAAATATCGAGCGGCATTCTCGTCGCCGGTCGACTCGCCCAGCGGCCGCACCCAGACGAGCTCGCCCTCCCCGCCGCGGGCCTGGCTCAGCACCGCGCAGGTCCCGTCGAGCCGCGAGACCTTCAGGAAGATCGCGCCCGCCTCCTCCGATCCCCGGCGCACGACATAGGCCTGCGCGCCTTCATGCTCCGCTCGGCGGATGAGGGCACGGACGAAGATGCCGGATTTGAGACGCGGCTGCATGGACGGCCAAGCTCGCCGCGGCGCCGGCCGCGGTCAAGGGCAGGCTAGACGACGACGGGCGAGTAGATCACGGAGATCAGGAGCCCCCACGGCACGGACGCCGCCCCCGCCAGGGGCGCCACCAGCGTTTCGGCCCGGACATGCTCCAGATGCGCCGCACGGAAGCGCGCGACGAACCGGTGCGGCCGCCTCGTCCCGATCACCAGATCGTAGGTCGCGTACCAGCTTTCGATGAACTGCGCCGGCACCACCTCGTCGAGGAACTTGCCGGTGGAGTCGCCGATGTAGCGCGACAGGCCGCTGCCGAAAAGGCGGAAGCGGTAGCGCCGCGCGCCGTTCTCCTCGACGCGCTCCACGAAGGTGAGGTTCTGCAGATGCTGCTTGAGGGTCCGCGCGGAGAAGTCCTCGCGGCGCGGCATTTCGCGCTCGCCGCGCACCGAGAGCCAGATGTCGCGGAGCCCCGCGAGCGGCGGGCTGTCGAAATTCAGCGAGTCGTCGCAGACCGTCGACCACTTGCCGCGCTCTGCGCGCGCATTGAACTCGTCGGCGGAAAGAGGCGGCGGCGTCGGCATGGGTCCTGCGTGGTCGGCTGCGGCTTAAGAAGGCGTAAACGGCGGCGCGGAAACGTCACGCCGCGCCCTTGAAGGGAATGATCTTGGCGCGGCTGGGCGCCAGGCGCACGCCTTTTTCGTCCACCGCTGCATAGGGGAGGCGCACGCGCACGGTGGTGCCGATCCCCAGCGCCGATTCGATCGCGGCCTCGCCCCCGTGCATCGCCGCGAGCGCCTTCACCAGTGCGAGGCCCAGTCCGGTTCCCTCCTTGGAGCGCACGTGCTCGCCCTCCACCTGCTCGAAGGGGCGGCCGAGCCGCGCCAGATCCTGCTGCGAGATGCCGACGCCCGAATCGCTGACCGCGATCTCGATGCCGCGGCTATCGAGGCTCGCCAGGACGCGCACCTCGCCGCCGCGCGGCGTGAACTTGACGCCGTTGGAGAGGAGATTGACGAGAATCTGCTTGATGGCCCGCCGGTCGGCGAAGATCAGCCTTGCGCCCGGCGCGATCGCTGTGCGGATGACCACGCCCGCGCGTTCCGCCGGCTGGCGCACGAAGCGGACGCAGGCGGCCGCGGTCTCCTCCAGATCGAAAATCTCCTCCGACAGCTCGAGCTTGCCCGCCTCGATCTTCGACATGTCGAGAATGCCGTTGATGAGTTCGAGCAGGTGCCCGCCGCTTTCGTGGATGAGCCGGGAATATTCGAGATAGCGCGGCGAGCCGACCGCTCCGAACATCTCGTGCGTCATCACCTCGGAGAAGCCGATGATCGCGTTCAGCGGCGTGCGCAGCTCGTGGCTCATGTTGGCGAGGAAGGCGGATTTCGCGCGGTTGGCCTGCTCGGCGAGATCGCGCGCCTCGATCAGCGCCTGCTCGTGATGCTTGCGCTCGGTGATGTCGCGCGTGACGGCGACGATGTCGGCCGCCTTTCCGTCCGCAGGCGCGGCGGGACGGCAGCGGATCTCCGACCAGACGAAGGTGCCGTCGGCGCGCCGCAGGCGAATCTCGGCCGAGGCGGCGCGGGCAAAATAGCTCGCCTCCATGAAGGCGGCCTGGATCGCCTTCAGGTCGTCGGGATGAACGAGGGCCGCGGGCGCGGCGCCGATCAGCGTGTCGGGCGACACCCCCAGGAGGATGCGCGCCGAGGGGCTGGCGAAGCGGATGCGGCCGTCGGCGCCGTGGCGCGTGATCAGGTCCATCGCGTTGTCGGCGAGGAAACGATACATCGCCGCGCCCTCGGCGGCGGCGCGGTCGGCCGCGCGCTGGCGGTCCTGGGCCGCGGCGGCGATGAAGCCGGCCTGCACCACCGCGCACAGCAGCGAAACGGCATAGAGCTCCCAGAGCCCGGCCGGCAGGCGCGAGACCGGCAACATGCCGATGGCCTGCAGGACCGCCAGCGCCGCGAGCGACACCGCGGCCGCTGCCGTCGCCCGCAGGACGGCGGGGCGTTCGCCCGCCAGCGCGGCCTCCGCCGGAACCAGCGCCAGCCAGACGATGAGCGGCGAGGCGACTCCGCCGGTCAGCGCCGCGAGATAGCCGATCAGCCCGGCGAAGATCGCCTGCGAGGCCTGCTCAAGCCAGAACACCGGCACGCGCGTAAACGATAGCGCGGCGAGAACGGCGGGGGCGACGAGGCCCGCGAGCGCGACGGACTCCGCCAGATCGGGAGGTCCTAGGATGGCGACATAGCCGGCCGACAGAACCGCGCCGATCGCGGCGCGCGCCGTCTGAAGGGCGAAATAATCCTTTCGCAGCGCCGTTTCTCCGGCGCGGGTTCCGAGATGTGGCCGATTGTAAAGCGCCATTAACCGACTACGCCTCGCCCGCCCTTCCGTGCACGCATCGTGGTTCGCCAAACTTAACGAAGCCTGAATCGCCGCGCAGTTCGTTCGTTAATTTTCAAGATTCGGAAAACGCGAATTAACCTGCGCTTAAGCATGTTGGCGCGATTCGGGATGGGCTTCCTACTGCCGCCTAACCATTCCGCAATGCCGTTTCCGGCACAGTCCGGCGCGGCTGCAAGCGGGCTCCTGTCTTGAATCTCATCGACGCCGACCTGTTCGAGATGGGCGCGCCGCCGCCCGATGCCGGGCTGCAGCTCGCCGACGCGCTCGACTGCCTTCGCGTGGCGGTCACGGTGTTCGACCGCGAGGAATGTCTCCTCTACGCGAATCGGCATTTCAACTACCTGTTTCGCTCGCTTCCGCCGCGCGAGCAGTTGCTGGGCAGAAGCTACGAGGAGCTCGTCCGCCTGGAGATCGCGGGCGGCGAGATCGCGCCATACGATGCGGCGGATCCGGAGCGCTTCGTCCTGCGCCGCAGGTCCCAGTTGCGCGCGGGCGAGTACCGTCCGCTCGACGTGAATCTGGCCGACGGGCGCGTCGTCGAAATCAAGGCGCGGCGCACGCAGGATTCCGGCTGGATCGCGCTGTGGACCGACATCACCGCCGCGCGCCAGGCGGAGGCAAGGCTCCGCGACGCCGTGGCGCTCAGCGCAGACGCGTTCGTGTTCTTCGACAAGAACGATCGGGTCGCCCTCTGCAACGACGCCTATGCCTCGTTCTTCGGCTTCGCGCGCGCCGAGGAGATTTTCGGCACCTGCTTCGGCGATCTCATGGAGCGCGCGCGCAGGAGCACGACGGTCCGCCACGGCCTGTCGCCCGAGGAATGGGTGTCACGGCGCATCGCCGCCCACACCGCGCCGGCGGGCGCGATGACGATCGAGCTGAACGACGGCACGGCCTTTCTGGTGCGCGACCGCGCAACGTCGGAGGGCGGGCGCGTCGTCGTCTTCACCGATGTCACCGACCGCCGCCGCGCCGAGGCCGCCCTTGCGGAGCAGGCCCGCGCGCTGGCCGAGACGCGCAGCGAAGCCGAGCGCCAGGCTAGCTATCTGGCCGATCTGACGCGCCGCTTCGACGAGGCGGAGGCGAGCGCGAACAGCGCCAAGACGACGCTTCTTCGCAACATGAGCCACGAATTGAAGACGCCGCTCAACGCAATCATCGGATTTTCCGACCTGATGCTCTCGCTGGACGGCCAGCTCTCCGCCGCGCAGGTGAGCGAATATTCCATGCTGATCCGCGACGGCGGGCGCAACCTGCTGCGGCTCATCAACCAGATCCTCGATCTCACCAAGCTCTCCGCCGGGCATTACGACTTCCATCGCAGCCGCTTCGACACGCGCGGCATCCTGTCCGCCCTCGTCGGCGATTTCGCCGCGAAGGCCGAGACCGGGGGCGTGTCCCTCGAATCCGATGCGCCGGATGGCGAGCTGCGGGTCGATGCCGACGAGAACGCCGTCGCCACCATGCTCGGCCAGCTCGTCGAGAACGCGCTCTTCCATGCGCCGCAGGGCGGATGGGTGAGACTGTCCGCCTGCAGGGACGGCGCGCAGATCCGCCTGACCGTCGCCGACAACGGCCCTGGCGTCGCGCCGCAGGACATCGCGCGCATCCTCATGCCGTTCGAGCAGGGCGGGCGCGGCATGGCCGACCACACATCCGGAGCCGGACTCGGCCTGACCCTGGTCAAGGCGCTCGCCGAGGCGCAGGGCGGATCGCTTCTCATCGAAAGCGCGCCGGGCGCGGGATTCGCGGCCACGATCGCGCTTCCGGCCGCCGATTCGCAGCCAATGCCTAAAATTTGAATCGTTACTGAGGCAAACTTGCCTCGAACGGGATCGAATCGCGCAAGCCCGCGTTCTGTCTGAAGACGGGAACGGCGCCCGTTAACCGCATCGCATCAAACTTTAACGATTGGCTTCAGCAGGCGGCAAAGGGCGCGGCACAAGATTTCCCGCATCGCAACGGGCGGGCCGGGTTCATGATCCTTCGCGCAATCTTCTGGATCGGTGTGGTGGCGCTTTTCATGCCGCACGAGCCGGATCTCGGATTCGGCCGCCCCGCCGCGGCGGTCCCGCCCCTGCCGGAAGCCGCCGCCTGGACGGGCGCAAAGGCCGCCACCGGCCTCTGCCGCGACAACGCCGGCGCCTGCGCGGCGACGGTCTCGCTCCTCGACGATTTCAAGGAGACGGCGGTGGCCAATCTTGCCCGCGTCAAGGCGGACATCCGGGAGAACGGCAGCACCAGGCTGCCCCGGCTCGGCGGCTAGGTTCGCCCTCCGGCGCACGCTAGACTGCCCGCATGGCGGAACAAGCGGATTTTCACGACTGGCGGCTGGCGCCGCTGCGCCGTTTCGATGCGCTGCGCGTCGGAGAGGTGTTCCGCCTGCCGTCCCGCACCATGACCGAAGCGAATTTCGCCGCCTTCCAGACCGTGAGCCTCGACAATCATCCCATCCACTACGACGCGGAATACTGCCGCCGGCTCGGCCACCCCGGCCCGCTCGCGCACGGGCTTCAGGTCCTGAGCTTCACCGCCGCGGGGGCGGGGCTCTTCCCCCATGTGGTCGGCGAGACGCTGATCGGCTTCATCGAGGTGAGCGCGAGATTCCTCAAGCCCGTCCATTCCGGCGACACGCTCTATCCCGCGCTCGAAATCTCCGAACTCGTCCGGCAGCGCAGCACCGGGGTCGTGGCCATGCGCGCCACCGTCCACAACCAGCGCGCCGAGCTGGTGCTCGAGGGCACGCACCGCTACCTGCTTCGGCTCTAGGGGATCCCGCGGCCCGTCATTCCGCCTGCCAGCTCCTCAGCCGGCCGTGCGAGGGCGCCGTCACCACGAGCCCATAGTGCGCAGCCAGCCGGTCCAGCGCGATGGCGAGCACGACGCGGCCCGCGCGCATGGGCCAGCCATTGTCGCGCTCCGCCTCCTCGATCCCGATCAGATGGCAGCAGACGTCGAACAGGAGGTCGTTGAGGCCGGGGCCGACCGCCTTCATGGCGCGCGAAAACCGCTGCTTGGCCGCGAGCACGGTGTCGGAGAGCGAGGCCTCCTTCTTGCCGCGCGTGCCGAGCGCCACCGGCGCCGCGAGATCGACCCCGAGTCGCGGCGCGAGCCGGGCGAGCGTGTAGTCGCGCCTCAGCCTCTCGCCCGCGCCGAATTGCACGGCGTCGAGCATGTTGCGGGCCCTGAGCCGCGCGAGCGGCGATTCCGCCTCGTTCACCGCGACCAGGCGCTCGATGCCCTCTGCGTCGACGACGAGCTTGTGCCGCGCGATCCGGTGCTGGGCCGCGAAGGGATCGCCGTCGGCGAGCGTGCGGCCGAGCCAGGCCGCGCCCGCCGCGCTCAATGCGAAACTTTCCGGCGCCGTGCCGAGCGGCCGGATCCAGTCGCGGGTGCGCATGCCCGAGACGATGCCCGGCTCGACCCTCGTGCGCGCGCGGTCGGGGCGGCCGTTCCTTGCGACGGTGAAGCGGCCGTCGTCCAGGCGCACGAGCGCGGTGTTCTCCGCCACCAGTTTGCGCAGCACGCGCCGCGCCTCGCGCTGCAATTCGCCCTCGCCGATCATGCCGCGTCTCCCGCGGCGGTGCGCAGCGCCGTCTCGAGATATTGCAGCGTGCGGTCGAACTCCGGATCGTCGCGCATGTCCTCGATGTGCTGGGTGGCATGGCACACGGTCGAAGGGGCGCGCATGAACGCGGCGGCGACCTCGCAAAGGGTCATGCGGAACACGACGCGGCTCAGATACATCGCGACCTGGCGCGCGCAGGCGGTGCGCGGATCGCCGCGGGTCGTGCCGTACATGTCCTCGAGCGTCACACCATAGGCATAGGCCACGATCGCCCGGGCCATTCCGGACCGCGAAGGCACGGATCGAAATCCGGGCGCGGCCCGCTGCGGGTCAGTTACCCCGTCCATGTCATACCCCTTTCATTCGGCTGTTTGCTGCTGGGAGCCTTGAAGGAGTATTATCCTATGCCTTGGAGTCCTTTCGATAAGAAATCTGAATTCGGCGGTAAAAATTCTTCTAACACCTAGCCGAATCAGCCGGATAAGCGAGATAGGACAATTATCATTTTATTCGATAGACGGGAACTTTTCAACCTAAGCGGGCACAGTCCGGCCCTCGTCGGTCACAGGCGCAGGAAAAAGGCCCCCAGCAGCATGCCGATGCCGGCGCTGACGAGGAGCGCCGAAAGCGGCTGTTCCCGGACGCGGTCCCGCGCGGCGTCGAGATTGTCGTTTGCCCAGGCCTGCGCGTCGTCATAGGTGCGCGAGGCGGATTCCTCCGCGATGCGCACCGCGCGTTCGGCGACGCTCTCGGCGAGACGGAACGCTTCGGCGATCCTGTCGCTGGCGGCAGCCTGCGCGTCGGCGGGCAGCGCCTTCACGTCCTGCTGCAGCGTTTCGAGATCGCTGCGCAGCGCATCGAGGCGCGCGTCGAATTGCTTGGTGCCGTTGCGTTTGCGGCGGGCAGCCATGGTCTCACCCTTCGTTGCGGTTCCGGATGGAAACGCGCGAACGGTTCCCTTGTTCCGCTAGCGGCGGCGCAGCGCGTCCTCGTCGTCTTCCCTTCGCGCCAGCACCGCGGCGGACATCGAGACGAAGGCGCCGAAGAGAAGCGATACCGCGATCCAGAGACTTGCATAGCTCGCCGCGCGGCGCGCGATGTCGGCGGCGTGCCGCGTCCTTGCGCGCACCTCGTCCTCGACGGTGTGGATGCGCGCCTCTGCCGCGTTGCGCGAAAGGCCGGCCTGGGAGGCGACGAGCGCGGTGAGGCGGCCGCGATCGGCCGGCGCGACGGCTTCGCCCCTGACGAGGCCCATGTCCACGATGCGTCCGGCCTCGGCGCGCGGGCCTTCGCCGGCGGCGGCGTTCGGGCTGAACAATTCGTCCACGATGTAGGCGGCGGGCGCGGGCGGCACGTCCTTTCCGGCTGCCATGCCGTAGAGCGCAGCCGTGCCCGCCGTCGTGCCGGCGGCTGCGACCAGCGTGACGGTCGCAAGCACGGCGACGGCCCAGGCCACGAAGCCGTGAGCCTCCGCGCGGAATTCCTCCTGTGCCGGACTCTCCGGCAGCGCGCCGATCAGCCGCCCGGTGAAATGCCCGCCGATCGCGAAGCCGAAGGCCTGCGCGACGAAGAAGTAGATCGCGCCGCCGGTGAGAAAGACGGGAACCGCCCCGGGCAGGGGACGCGCGAACAGCAGGCCGAACCCCGCGCCCAACGTCAGCAGGAAGAACGTCACCGCCGTCGCGACGACGCCGCCCACGATCGCAAGCCCCCAGGAAAAGCGGTAGCCGGTGCCCGGAGCGCTTTCCTCCGCGATGACGACGGTTTCGGCCATCACGCGTGTCCCGTGAGCAGCCACAGGACGATGATGACGGGTATCGGAATTCCGATGAGCCAGAGCAGCAATGAACGCATTCGGTGTTCCCCTGTGTGTCGGCGATTTAACGGACGGGACGCGGGAGTGGTTCCCGCTCAGGGAACGCGCACCTTCTTCTTCGCGGCTTCGAAGGCGGCATTCATCGCCATGCGGTCCTCTTCGGAGAAATTCTCGCGCACGTCGGACCAGATGTTCCTTTCCTCCTCGCGCACATGATGTTCGACGAGCTCCTTCAGCACCTTGGCGGCCGCGGAGAATTCCGGCGAGGCCGCGTTGGTCATCCGCGAGAGCTTCTTCAGCGTCTGGAGCGCGATGGCGTGCTCGAGCTGGCCCTCGCGTCCGTCGATCTTCGCGTCCTTCTCGCGCAGCGTGAGCACGGCGCGGTACACGATCTTGTCCTCGGCGACGAGATGCGGCGCGAGCGCGCCCTTGAGCTTCTTCAATATCGAGCGGCGCTCCGCCGCCTTTTCGCTGTCGACGAGCTTCGCGAGCAGCTCCGATGCCTCCTCATGCTCCTTCTTGAGCGTGTCGAGGATGTCGGTTTCCCCCGGCCCGGGCCTGTTGCCGGTCACCGCGCTGCCGACGGCGCGGCCGGTCTTCCTGATCGAATTCATGAGCGTCATCGTGCGTTCCCTCTTGAGGCGGGTTTCTAACGCGCACGATATGGAGTCGTTCCGGCACCGCCCTTGGCGCGGTGCGCGCGCCATGCTCTAAGGTCTTCCGCCCGCAAAGGACCGCCGACGATGCAGCGACCGCAATGCATGCTTGCCGTGATGCTTTCGGCGCTGGCGCTGAGCGGGTGCATGTTTTTCGAGACGCGCGCGGACCGCAATCTGCGCAAGCAGCCGGCCTACCAGACGGGATTTTCCGACGGCTGCGCGACGGCCAATGCGGAAGGCGCCAACATGCGCCGCGGCGACACGGTGCGGGACGACTTCCTCTATCGCAGCGACAAGGCCTATCGCGTCGGCTGGTCGAACGGCCATTCCTCCTGCCGCCGGCTGGAGGCGACGGACAAGGCGAGCAATCCGCTTTCGGACGTCAATCCCGGCGGCGGCCACTGAGCCCGGACGGGCGAACGTTAACGCGGCATTAACCAAGGCGGCAAAACGATGGGTGGTGCGCGCTTTGCGCCTGCGTCAAACCGTCATATATTCCGTGTACGGTCTGTCTGTCGCCGAGAGGACCTTTGTTATGCTGGGTCATCTGGTTTTGGGCCGGTATGCGGCGGGGAGCGGCAGTCGAAGCCAGCCCCTGCCCGCGCAATCCGGCTGGATGCGCCGCGTGCTGGGCGCGCTGTTCCGCCGCCACTGAGCGGCGCCGCTGAAGCTCCAGCAGCACGATGCCGCGGCCCGGCGGGGACTTCGCGCCGGGAAGGCCGGCGTCGTCTGCCCTTTCGCGATGCGCCTATCGCGCCTTCGAGGCGAAGAACGCGACGATCGCGCCGAACAGCATCATCGCCGCCATGTTCTGCGCGAAGGCGAAGACGTCGAATGCCGGCATGCGATGCCAGGCCGACAGCGGAACGATGGCGTATTCCATCACGAAATAGACCGGCACGCCGTAGGCGATGCCCGCGAACAGCCAGTCCCTCCTGAGGATCGCGAACCGCGCGCTCGCGGTCACGAAGAGCGCGGCGATGACGACCGACATCGCCCATTGCAGCACCAGGCCCAGCGCGGCCGAGGCGATGCCGCCGTCGAGCGCCGCCGGCCCGAGAACGCCGCCCGCGATGATCCGGCAGATGACGACCGGGCTGCGGCCGGCGATCAGCGCGGCCGCGCCGATGTCGATCGTGCCGGCGACGACGCCGCCGAGAAGAATGGCCTGACGCGCGGTCAGCCTGCCCATGGGCTACCCCCTTCGCGGGAGCCTAGCGCGGCGGCACCCGGTTGGCGATGCCCCTGCCCGCGGCGGCTAGGAGTATTTCCGCTCCTGCCACCAGGGGAAATAGCGCGGCATCCCGCCGGAAACCTTCATCGGAAATTTTGCCGGCCGCTTTTCGAGGAAAGAGCTGACGCCCTCGCGCACATCGGCGGAGGCGCCGCGCGCGTAGATGCCCCGGCTGTCCACCTTGTGCGCCTCCATCGGGTGGTCCATGCCGAGCCCGCGCCACATCATCTGGCGGATGAGCGCGATGGACACCGGCGCGGTGTTGTCGATGATCTCCCGCGCGATCGCGCGGGCGCGGGCAAGGAGCTGTTCGGGGTCGAGCACCTCGCTTACCAGCCCAGCCGCATGCGCCTCCTGCACGTCGAAGACGCGGCCGGAATAGCACCACTCCAGCGCTTTCGAGATTCCGACGATGCGCGGCAGGAACCAGCTCGACGCCGCCTCGGGCACGATGCCGCGCCGCGCAAAGACGAAACCGAAGCGGGCGTCGCGGCTGGCGATGCGGATGTCCATCGCCAGCTGCATGGTCACGCCGATGCCCACGGCCGGACCGTTGATCGCGCCGATGACGGGCTTCAGGCATTCGAACATGGCCAGCGTCACGCGCCCGCCGCCGTCGCGCACGCGCTCGTCGCTCCAGTCCACGGTCTCGACCGGGCCGGCATCGCGCTCCTTGCGGGCGGGATTGGTGGTGGCATCGAAGGTGCCGGCGCCGCCCGACAGGTCCGCGCCGGCGCAGAAGGCGCGGCCCGCGCCGGTGACGACGACCGCGCCGACCGCGTCGTCGGCGTTCACTTTCGTGAACACGTCGATCATCTCGCGCATCATCGTGGCGGGGAAGGCGTTGAGCTTCTCCGGACGGTTCAGCGTCAGCGTGAGGATGCCGTTTTCGACCGCGACCGCGATCTGCTCATAGGGACCGTAAGGCATGATGTCTCCCTGGCGCGCGCGCGGCGCGGCCGATCCTCGAAATGCGCCTGTGCTATTCCGCCGCCTGGGCGTGCTGCCCGGACAGGCGGGCGTCGATGTCGTGAATGCCCTGGCGCAGCTGCTTCAGGGACTCGTCGATATCGACCTTCTGGCGCTCCAGCGTGTCGATGCGCTCCGCGAACTTCTTGCGCGTGTGCACGAGCTGCGCGTCCACCGCGTCGTGGCGGTAGAGATCGAGGATCTCGCGGATCTCCGCGAGCGAGAATCCGACGCGGCGTCCGCGCAGGATCAGGATGATGCGCGCGCGGTCGCGCCCCGAATAGATGCGCGTCTGGCCGCGCCGCTCCGGCGCGATCAGCCCCTCATCCTCGTAGAAGCGCAGCGTGCGCGCGGTGACGCCGAATTCCTTGGTGAGCTGGCGGATGGTGTAGGTGCGGTTGGTGGTCGTCATCTTCCCTGTGCGGCCCGGGCCGAAGGCCCTCGGGCCTCCCTTCTGACAATTTCTCAGTTCTGAATTATTGACCCCCGCTTTACGTGCACGTCAAGCGCAATTTGCACAACTTATAGCTGTATGTCAGACTGTCTCGCAAATATGGTAGCGGCGTGTCATGGACGCCTATGGGGAACACAAGATATCGCGGCCGGACTATCGCCGCATCGCGGCCGAAATGGAGCATTCGGCCGCTTTCGCGCGCGCGCTCGGCCAGCGGTCGACCGCGGACCGCCTCCGCGAGCGGGCGGCCGCGATGCGCGGCGACCTTGCCCTGTCCCTGGCGCGGGAAATGGATTTCCTCTTCCGGTTCTGAGCCTATTCCGCGGCGGCGCGGACCACATGATCCTCCTTGTCGAGGTTTTCCGCCGCGAAATCCCAGTTGAGGAGATTTTTCAGAACCTCCTCCAGATATCTGGGCCGCTCGTTCTGGTAGTCCAGATAATAGGCGTGCTCCCACACATCGACGGTGAAGAGGCAGTTGGTGCCTTTCGCCATCGGGTTCATCGCGTTGGCGGTCTTCTCCACCGCGAGCCGGCCCGATTTCGACACCAGCCAGGCCCAGCCGGATCCGAACTGCTCCTTGCCCGCCTTCGCGAGCTCCCCGACCAGGTTCTGCGCATTGCCGAAGTCGCGCTCCACCGCCTCCTTGAGGCGTCCCGAGAGCACGGTGGGCCTGGGCGAAAGCGAGCGCCAGTAGAAATCGTGGTTCCACACCTGGCCGGCATTGTTGAAGATCTTCTTCGTCTTCTCGTCTTCCTTGCCGAGCGTCGCCTGCACGATCTCCTCGAGCTTCATGTCGGCATAGCCGGTGCCGGCCACGAGCGTGTTGAGGGTCTCGACATAGGCCCTGTGATGCTTGCCGTAGTGAAAGCCCACGGTTCTCGCGCCGATCGCCGGCTCGAGGGCGTTTTCTTCGTACGGCAGGGGCGAAAGCGTGAATGGTCCGGTCATGGCGCCTCCAGATGCTGAGCTCGAACCGGTAAAGCGCCCGCACCGGAATGGTTCCGGCGCACATTCCCGATCCCGGCGCCTCGGAAAAATTCGTGAGATTGATGACGCCAATTGTCACTCGACTTATCGCGCGCAGCTTCCCAAATAGACGGGCGCAGGGGGCGTCAAGGTTGGAGGACGCTATGCCGAACTACGAAATAAACTATCTGAAGGAGGACGGATCCCTCGCGCTGAAGTTCGAGGCGCATTGCGCGGACGACACCCGCGCGAAGATTCTTGCGCATGCCATGCGCGAGCACGACTTCAAGAAATTCGAGGTGTGGCAGGCCGGCGCACTGGTCTACCGGCGCCCGCGCGCGGAGCTGTGACCGTCAGAAATTTTCCTGCTGCCGCTCGAGCCTGCAGATCTCCGTTTCGACGCCGCCGCGAAGCGTCACCACGCGCGGATCGTTGAGAGGGTTCGCGGGATCGAGCAGCAGATAGGTCCGGCCGCCGTCGAAGAACACGGTGACGCGATCGTAGACAAAGGCGTAGATGCCGGATTTCCACGAACGCTCCCGGTCGTGCGCATCGAACGGCACGTCGAGAATGCCGGGCCGTGCAATCGCGAGGGCGCTGCCCGCGAACCAGTGGTCGTCCTGGTCGTGCTGATAGACGGTGCGCACGCGGCCGGTGTTCTCGAGATCGAAGCGGGCCTCGCGCGTGCCGAAGCGGGCGAAATTCGTCGCGTTGAATCCGAGCTTCGCCTCGTCGATCGGGCTTGCGTGCGGCGGAACGGGCGTCCAGACGGGCCGCGCGAAACGCGCGGGAACTGCGGCGCGGGGATATCTTCCCGGAACGGCCATCGCCCGGCACAGCGCGGGATTGCGTCCACGCGGCGTCAAGGTTCCCGGCGGCGGCGTGTCCGCGGCGAATTCGATTGCGTCCGCCGTTCCGGCCGCCACCGGCGCGCCTTCGCACGAACCCTTCGGCGGCAGCTCCGCGAAGTCCCTCCGCCCCGGATTGTCGTCGAGGCCGAGCGTGCAGACCGTCGCGCCCGCGGAATCGATTTCGACGGACTTCAGCAGAATCTCCGAGCACATCGCGGCGAATGTCTTCCGCGAGACGACCTTGCGGCGGCCGATCCATATGCTGAGGATTTTTTCCGGATCGCCGCCGCACATGCCTGTCGCCATCGGCGGATCGCCGTAGCCCGCCTTGACGCGGACGATCGTGCCGTCCGCGAGCCGGCAATCGGCGAACGCGGTCTCGAGTGCGCCGCGTCCGAACCCCTCTCCCATGCGGTCTGCGGCCTTGTCCTCCCCGAAGGTGACGGCGGCGCGGTCCCTGCCGCATTGCAGATGAAGCTGGTTGAAATCGGTTTCCTCGCCGGGCGCGAGCGCGACGGCATAGCCGCCGTCCGGAATGGGTACGGTCGCGGCCCGCGAGGCGGACACGGCGAGCACGACAGCAAGGATCGCGAAGGTCGGTCTGATCATGCCCGCAACATTCGGGACGGTGGCGCATCCTATCGCGCTTCGCCGGCGATGGCGAAGCGTTCCACCGCGGATCGTCAAGCGCAGATGAAGAATGCAGCCGCTACTTCGCGGCCTTGGCGCTCAGCGCCTGAAAGAAGGCGTAGAGATCGGCGACTTCCCTGTCGGTCCAGTGGGCGAAGCGGCCGCGCGCCACCCCGCTCATCATCGGCAGTTCGCGGTTGCCGGCGGCCTTGCCGGTGCGCATGAAGTGGAGAAAGTCCGGCCAGGTGTAGGACGCGGCGATCACGAGATCGGGGGCGCGCTCGCCCGGGGGATCCCACGGATTGTCGCCGCGCAGGCCGAAGCCGTGGCATTCGTTGCAGCTCGTCATCGCCAGGTACTCGCCGCGGCGGACGGCGGGATCGGGATGGTTCTGGAAGGACAGCTGCGGCACCTTGGGCACGAAGGCGGCGATGGCCGCGTCCCTTCCGGTGGCGAGATTCCACCGGATCGTCCAGCCCAGCATGCCCTTGGGCAGATCGTTGTCCCTTGCCGGAATGGCGCGCAGGAAGGCGATCAGGTCTGCGAGGTCCGCGTCGGAAAGGCGGACGAAATTGTAGGACGGCATGTCGTAGAGCGCGCGGCCGTCGTGGCCGATGCCGTGGCGGATGGCGCGTTCCAGCAGCGACGGCGATTCCTGCTTCGCGAGCCAGGCGATATTGGCGGCCACCGCGCGGTAGCCCCAGGGGCCGGTGTGGAACACGCCCCCCTGTAGCGCATCGCCATGGCAGGCAAAGCAGCCGCGCGTCTGCGCGATGTGGCGGCCGCGCCGGACCGCCTCCGGGCCGGACGGAATCGGCGCGCGGAATTCCGGCGGATTCGGAAAGGAACGCAGATGCGCCTCGCTGCGCCAGAGCACCCAGCCGCCGAGCGCGGTGGCGGAAAACAGCGCGACGCCGCCGAGGACGAGAACGCCGCGCTTCAGCCAGGTCCAGAACCCGCGCATGTCAGAGGAGCTTCTCGCGCGCCGCCCAGTCGAGGCCCTTGTCGAGGGCGCGCGCGAAGCGGTCGAACATCTCGTCGATCTCCGTCCCGTCGATGACGAGCGGCGGGCAGAAGGCGAGCCGGTCCGAGAGCATGGGCCGGGTGATCAGGCCCTCCTCCAGCGCAAACGCGTTGACCGCCGCGCCCACCTGCCGGGCCGGATCGAAGCTCTTCTTCGTCTTCTTGTCGGCGACCAGCTCGACGCCGCCGATGAGGCCGACGCCGTTCGCCTCGCCCACCAGA
Organism: Rhizomicrobium sp.; assembly: GCA_035549575.1. GTDB lineage: Bacteria > Pseudomonadota > Alphaproteobacteria > Micropepsales > Micropepsaceae > Rhizomicrobium. The sequence goes on along the minus strand of DASZQP010000076.1, from coordinate 17,890 downwards.
GGATGATCGGCGAGCGCGCGCAGGCGCTTGAGGAAATGCGGCGAGACCTCGCGCACATGGCCCACGATGTCGCGCTTTTGATAGAGCTCGATGGTCCTCAGCGCCACGGCAGCGGCGACCGGATGGCCGGTATAGGTGAAGCCATGGCCGAAGATGCCGATGCGCCCGCTCTCCTCCTCGATCGCCTCGGTCAGCTCGGGCGACAGCACGATGGCGGAGATCGGCAGATAGGCGCTCGAAAGCTGCTTGGCCACCGTCATCGAATCCGGCTTGAGCCCGTATTTCGTCGCGCCGAACCATTCGCCGGTGCGGCCGAAGCCGGTGATCACCTCGTCGTCGATCAGGTCGATGCCGTATTTGTCCAGCACCGCGCCGATCGCTTCGAAATAGCCCTCCGGCGGAAGGATCACGCCGCCCGCGCCCATCACCGGCTCGGCGATCATGGCGGCAATGGTCTGCGGCCCCTCGCGCTCGATCAGCGCCTCGAGGTTGGCGGCCATGCGCCTTGAAAAATCGCGCTCGCTCTCGCCCGGCTCGGCGTTGCGGTAGTAGTGCGGGCAATCGGTGAATTTCACGAAGTCGAACGGCAGGTCGAAGCTCTTGTGGTTGTTGGGAAGTCCGGTGAGGCTCGCCGCCACCAGGGTCACGCCGTGATAGGCCTTCATGCGCGAGACGATCTTCTTGGCCTTCGGCTTGCCGCGCGAATTGGCGGCATACCAGGCGAGCTTGACCTGGGTGTCGTTGGCCTCCGATCCCGAGTTGGCGAAGAACACCTTGCCCGCAGGGAACGGCGAAATCTCCTTCAGCTTCTCGGCCAGCGCGATGGCCGGCTCGTGACTGCGGCCGCCGAAGATGTGCGCGAAGGCCATCTTGCGCATCTGCTCGGCGGCGACATCGGCAAGCTCGTCCACGCCCCAGCCGAGCGCGGTGCACCACAGGCCGGCCATCGCCTCGATATAGTCCCTGCCGCGGTCGTCATAGACGCGGCAGCCCTTGCCGCGCTCGAGGATCATCGGCCCCGTGTCGCGATGCTTCATCAGGTTGGTATAGGGGTGCAGAACCGCCTGCACGTCGCGCATCTGGGAATTGGACAGGGGCATGGGGCACCGGCTCGGGTTCGGGGCCATCACCTAGCAGATTGCCGCGCCTGCGAAAATCAGGTTGCCGCCGCGACCGCCCTTGCCGCCAGCTTGCGCCTGCGCGCGGCGTTCCAGTAGACCAGCAAGCCCATGCCGATCATCGCCGCTCCCGCGATCACGATCTTGAGGAACGCGGCCAGCGGATTGGGATCGGATGAGCTCGGCACCATGGTACAGCCGATGGCGACCGTGCAGGACGCCATGCCGAGCCAGCCCATGACGAGCGTCGTACGCCTTCCGCCGGGCGGCACCCAAGCGCCTTCCACGGGCGGCAGCCCCGCGCTCTTGATGTGCGCCCAGAACATGAAGAGATAGGGAGTGGTTGCGCCCAGTACCGACGTCGCAACCAGGAAATCGTAGGCGCCGGCCACGCTCGATCCCGCCTGGCTGAGGATCACGATCCCGATCATCAGCGCTGCTTGCAGCAGGATCGCGGGAACCGGCGCGCCGGTCCTTGCATTGCGCTGCGCGAACAGCGGCGGGAGATAGGAATCGATCCCGGCCGCGAAGGGAAGCCGCGCGCCCACCCCGAACCAGGCCACGAACGAACCCAGCATCGAAAGCGCGAACAATCCGAGCACGACAGGCGCGAAGCGGCCGAGTCCGACATGGTCGAGGCCCGTCAGGAGCGCGTCGGAGAATCCGCCCAGCCTTGTCAGCGCGGTCTGCGGCAGGATCGTGAGAAAGGCCGATGTGCCCGCGACGTAGACGAACAGCGAGCCCAGGCCCACGATCGTCAGAACGCGCAGGATCGTGCGCATGCCGCCTTCGATCTCGTTGCGCAGCATGCCGGCGGTCTCCATCCCGGAATAGGCGAACACGATCGTCCCCCAAAGGATCGCGGTGTCGAAATTGAACGGCGCTATGTAGCGCGCATGCAGAAAATCGGTCGCGCCCTTGCCCTCAGCGCCGAGCACCGCGCCCATTCCCACGATGATGAGGACGACGATCCAGCCTCCCACGGTGCCGATGTTCGGCGGCCACTTGCCGTATTTCAGCCCCGCGATCTGGATGGCGGTCACGAGCAGCGAGATCGCAACCGAGATCGAGATATAGAGGAGCGTGTCCTTCGGATCGCCACCCACGGCCCCGATCGCAAGTCCCGAGAGGAAATAGAGAATGCCCGCGAAATAGGGCATCAGCGAAATCCAGTAGAGCCAGCCGCAGATGAAGCCGGCAAGCGGTCCGATGCCGTCGCGCGCCCACAGATAAATCCCGCCCTCGCCCTCGTGGCGCCCGGCCAGCTCCGCGGTGGCGACGCAAAGCGGCACGAAGAAGACGAGCATCGCCAGCAGCCACAGGGGCAGCGACGCCGGTCCCACGGCTGCCGCGACGGCGATCCAGCGGATGCCGACGCCGACGGCCAGCATGGTGAGCGCGGTATCGAGGAACTTGAGCTTCGGAGGAGCGGCTTGCCTGTCCATTGCCCATCCACTCCGCCCTCGCCTGCCCGGCGACGCTATAGGCAGTTAGGCTGCTTGCAAAGGCGCAGGCGCGAAACTTTCTGGCAAGGTTGCCCCGGGCGGACGACATTCTAATATGGCGCAGGGACGGAGGGACCGTGACGACATGCTGGGGCTGATGCAGGACTGGCCGCTGCTGGTCCACAAGATCATCGACCACGCCGCGCTCTACCATGGCGGCCGGGAGGTGGTGACGCGCTCGGTCGAGGGGCCGGTGGTGCGCACGACCTATCGCGAGATCGCGGCGCGCGCGCGCAAGGTGGCGCATGCGCTCGACCGCCTCGGCATCCGGCCCGGCGACCGCTGCGCGACTCTGGCCTGGAACACGGCGCGCCATCTGGAGGCGTGGTACGGCATCGCGGGCATCGGCGCGATCTATCACACGCTCAATCCGCGCCTGTTCCCCGACCAGATCGTCTACATCGCCAATCACGCCGAAGACAAAGTGCTGTTCTTCGACATCACCTTCGCGCCGCTGGTGGAGAAGATCGCTTCGCGCCTCCCGACCGTCGAGCTTTTCGTGTGCCTGACCGGCGCCGCGCATCTGCCGAAGGCGGACATTCCGAACCTCGTGGCCTATGAGGAGTTCATCGCCGGCGCGGACGGAAAATTCGCCTGGAAGGAATTCGACGAGCACACGGCCTGCGGCCTCTGCTACACCTCCGGCACGACGGGCAATCCCAAGGGCGTGCTCTACTCCCACCGCTCCAACGTGCTGCACGCCCTGCTCGCCGGCCAGGCCGACGCGATGGGGCTGCGCGCCTGCGACGCCGTGCTTCCCGTGGTGCCGATGTTCCACGCCAATGCCTGGGCGCTCGCCTTTGCCGCGCCCATGACCGGCTCGAAACTCGTCATGCCCGGCCCGAAGCTCGACGGCGATTCCATCTGCGAGCTTCTCACCGGGGAAAAGGTGACGGTGACGGCTGCCGTTCCCACGGTGTGGCTCGCCCTGCTGGAATATCTGGAGAAGACCGGAAAGACGCTTCCCGACATGGAGCGCGTGCTGATCGGCGGATCGGCGGCGCCGCGCTCCATGATCGAGGCATTCGAGAGGAAGTACGGGATCACCGTGATCCACGCCTGGGGCATGACGGAGATGAGCCCGCTCGGCACGCTCGGCACGATGAAGCCGCATATCGGGGCGCTGCCCTACGAGAAGCAGCTCGACTACAAGTGCAAGCAGGGCCACCCGCCCTTCGGTGTCGAGATGAAGATCGTCGACGACGAGGACCGCGAGCTGCCGCGCGACGGCAAGGCGTTCGGCCGTCTGAAGGTGCGCGGGCCGGCGGTCGCCAGGGGCTATTTCCGCGGCGAGGGCGCAAGCGCGTTCGACGCCGACGGCTGGTTCGACACCGGCGATGTGGCGACGCTCGACGCGGACGGCTACATGACCATCACCGACCGGGCCAAGGACGTGATCAAGTCCGGCGGCGAATGGATCTCCACCATCGAGATCGAAAACATCGCCGTCGGACATCCCGCCGTGGCGGAGGCGGCCGTCATCGGCGTCGCCCATCCCAAATGGGACGAGCGGCCCCTGCTCATCGTGGTGCTGAAGGCGGGACAGAACGCCACGCGCGAGGAGCTGCTGGCGTTTCTTTCCGGGAAGATTGCCAAATGGTGGATGCCGGACGACGTGGTGTTCGTGGGCGAAATCCCCCATACCGCCACCGGCAAGATCCAGAAGACGGCGCTGCGCGAGACATTCGGGAAATACCGCCTTCCGACGGCGGCGGCCTAGAACGGGGCCCGCGCCGGCGCGCGCCGCGCAGCGGGAAACCCGGACGGCGAACGAGGCGGAATATTGAATTCGATGCGCGTTCGCGTGCATATCGCTGCGGCAGCAACCGCCTTTTACCCCCTGGCCCAATTCCCGCATGCGCGCGACGGGCTCGCGCCCGCCGGGGACGGCAGAAGTTCTCGAGGAGACAATGCGCACCCAGACGATCGCGGCGCGGCTTTCCCTGGCGGCCTTCATCGCGGCGCTCCTGATCTGCCTGACGGCGGCGTTCGGAACCAGGTTCGGCTATTGGCCCTTCGCCACGGGCCTGCGCATCCTCAAGCCCGGCGTGGCGGTCGGCGCCGCGGCCGCGGTGGCCGGCGCGGTGTGGCTGGCGCTTGCGCTGCGCAACAACGACAGCCGGGGCTGGCGGCGGGGGTTCGCCGGACTGATCGGCGCGATCGTCCTTCTCTATTTCCCGGTCAGCGCGGAAATGCGCGCCTGGAAGGCCCCGCCGATCCATGACATCTCGACCGATGTCGAGTATGCGCCGCCGTTCAAGGCGCTGCTGCCCCTGCGCAAGGGCGCGACCAACGGGCCGGAGTACGACGGGCCGAGGAAGGTCGTGCTCAAGGGAAGGATCACCACCGTCGCCGAGCTGCAGAAGCTCAGCTATCCCGACATCAAGCCGGTCGCCAAGCTGCTCAATCCGCGGGGCGACCCCAAAATCCATCCGCAATCGGTGCTGTTCTGGCGCGCCTTCGAGCGTGCGAAGAGCATGGGCTGGAACATCGTCGCCTTCGATCCCAAGGCCGGGACCATCGAGGCGACCGACACGACGCTGTGGTTCGGCTTCACCGACGACATCGCGATCCGCGTGCTTCCCGCGGGGACGCTCGGCGCGAAGCTCGACATCCGCTCAAAGAGCCGCGAAGGCGCGTTCGACTACGGCCGCAACGCGGAGCGGATCGAGGATTACATCAAGGGTCTCTAGCGGACCCGCCGAATTCCGGAAAATTGTGCGCGCGGGCTTGAGAAGAAGCGCGTTCATGCCGGCCGCCATGCAAGCGGATGCCGCTGCAAGGCACGGTCGGCCGTCACCAGCCGCATGCCCTCGACCCGACACTGCGCGAGCAGCATCCGGTCGATGGGGTCGTCGGTTGCAGGCAGATCCAAGAGATCCTCGGTGGCGTGATGCCGGTCGATGTCGAGGATCCCGTATCCAAGAGCCGATATCGCGAAGGGCAGATGCTCGAGCGGCGCTGTCATGGGAATCCTGCCGAGCCGCGCCTTGATCGCAATTTCCCAAAGGCTCGCGACGCTGACGAAGATGTCGTTTGTGTCCGCGTTCAGCAGACGATCGACCTCGGCACCGAGCCTTTCGCGTTCCCTGCTTGCGATGGGCACGACGATATTGCTGTCGAGCAGGAGCCTCATTTCTTCTGCGGCTTCGGCCTGCCGTATTCGGAAGGCAGAGGCGTGAGGAGAAAATCCGCCGGAAGCGGGTCGTCCCAGTCCGGGGCCGGTTCGCCGAAGAATGTTTCGATACCGTGTTCGCGCATGTAGCGCTCGCCCGCTTCCCAATCGGTGCCGCCCCTTTTCCTTTTGTGCGGCACGATGTCGAAGACGGGCTTGCCGTTGCGGGTGACCGTGACGGTCTCGCCGGCTTCGGCCTTCCGGCCGAGCTCGCTCAGGCGATTCTTCGCGTCCTTGATGTTCACGGTGGTCATGCGCCAAGGTAGCTACCGGTAGCTACCCGGTCAAGAACCGGCCCCGGAGGGGCGCATTTGCATGGCGGCCGGATCGGATATCCAATGGCCGGCACATCGAGGGGACCCATCATGCAAAAGCTCGTTCTCGCGGCCGCGCTTGCCGCATTGGCCACGCCGGCCGTCGCATCCGATCAGACCGACATCGTCGCGCTGGTGAAGGCCTACAACACCGATTTCGGGCCGAAGAGTTGCGCTTCGCCCGCCGCGATCATCGACGAGTTCGCGCCCCATGCGTGGATCGGCCCGACGGCCTGCGCGGACTGGCTCAAGAGCTTCGACGCCGATTCGAAGGCGCGGGGAATAACCGACGGCGTGGTGACGATCGGCAATCCCTCCACGCTGAAGGTGGAGGGCGACCGGGCCTATGCGGTCTATGCCGCGCATTACGATTTCAAGCTGAAGGGCAAGCCGGTGCGCGAGACCGGCAGCTGGACCTTCGCGCTGCAGAAAGTATCGGGCAGCTGGAAGATCGACGCCTGGACGTGGACCCTGCACTGAAGCCTGCGGCTCAGGCGAGGCGATAGCGCGCCTCCGCGCCGGCGCCGTCCACGGCCACCCTGCCCTCCTGCTGCATCTGGATCAGATGGGCGAGCACGGAGCGCGCGGCGGCCGGATGGAGGCGCCGGTCGACATCCGCATAGATACGCGCGACCATCTCCGGGATCGCGGCGATGCCGTCACGCAGGCACGCCACGATCTGCGCTTCCCGTTCCAGACGGTGGTCGATATAGGCCTGAAGAAAGGGCTTCGGATCGCTCACCGGCCCGCCGTGCGTGGGATAGAGAATGCGGTCGTCGCGCGCGAGCAGCTTGCGCAGGCTCGCCATGTACGCGGCCATGTCGCCGTCCGGCGGCGTCACCACCGTCGTGGACCATCCCATGACGTGATCGCCGGTGAAGAGCGACTTCTCTTCCTCGAGCGCATAGCACATGTGGTTCGACGTGTGTCCCGGCGTATAGACGCATTCGAGGCGGAAGCCGTCGCCTTCGATGACATCGCCGTCCTTCACGCGCACGTCGGGCACGAAGGCGCGGTCGCCACCCTCCTCCACCCTTACGCCTTCGTCCGCCTTGCCCGAGCCGTGCGGACCGAAGGCATAGGTCGGCGCGCCGGACCATTCCTTGAGCGGAGCGGCTGCCGGCGAATGGTCGCTGTGGGTATGGGTCACGAGAATGTGCGTGACGCGCCGTCCCTCGAGCGCGCGCTTCAGCGCGGCGACATGCGCCGGGATATCCGGACCCGGATCGATCACGGCGACGTCCCGCGCGCCCACGATATAGACGCCGGTGCCCTTGAAGGTGAACGGCCCCGGATTGTCCGCGAGCACGCGCGAGATCAGCGGCGAGATCCGCTGCTCCACTCCGTACGGGGCGTCGAACGATCGGTCGAATTGTATCGGCAATTCAGGCGCTCTTGTGTCGTGCGCGCATGCGCGCGTGACGCAGTAGCACGGAAGGACGGGTGCGGTGAACCATGTGGCGGATCAGGCGCGGGCCGCGCTCGCGATACCGGTCGAGCCGCTCCGACACCCAGCCGGAGCGGTGGCGCACCTGCTGCAGCCCGCGGCGAAAGCCTTTCGAATGCGCCGTCAGGATCGCGCAGCCCAGCAGCAGCGGGCCGAGGCCGATCATCGGTACCGGCAGGGGCATCGGCGTCAGCACGCCGCCGCCGACGAACAGCACCCATCCCAGCCCGAGAAAAAAATATCTGCGCATGAACGGCTTCCGCAGCGGCCGGCTCCGGCGAGCGCCGGTGCGCGAGGCCGCCGCGTTTGACCATACAGCAGACGCTCCGTAACATCCGTTAACGTGTCGTTTCAATTTGTGTCCGGAGTCCGCCGTGAAATTCTACAATTCGATTGGGCCCAATCCGCGCGTGGTGCGCATGTTCATGGCGGAAAAAGGTCTCGACATCCCGAAGGTCGAGGTCGATCTGATGAAGGGAGAGAACCGCGAAGCCGCCCATCTCGCGCGCAACCCGCACGGGCAGATGCCCTGTCTCGAACTCGACGATGGCGGCTTTGTGAGCGAGATCACGGCAATTTGCGAATATCTCGAGGACATCCATCCCGTGCCCGCGCTGATCGGCACGACGCCCGCGGAGAAGGCCGAGACGCGCATGTGGACGCGCAGGATCGATCTCAACATCGTCGAGCCGCTGACCAACGGCTTCCGTTTCAGCCAGGGCCTCCGCCTGTTCCAGAACCGCATCGTCTGCGTGCCGGAGGCGGCGGACGGCCTGAAGAAGATCGCGCAGGACCGCATCAAATGGCTCGACGGCCAGATGGCGGGGAAGGAATGGATCTGCGGCGGCCGCTTCACCCTGGCCGACATCCACCTCTATTGCTTCCTCGACTTCGGCACCCAGGTCGGACAGCCGCTGAACGAGGACAACCGCAACATCGCCGCCTGGTTCGGCCGCGTGAAGGCGAGGCCTTCCGCCTCCGCCTGATCCCGGACAGGAGGCAGGCCGCGGCCGCCTACAGATAGGGCCGGTTTTCGATGGCGCGGATCAGTCCCTTGATCGTGCGATAGAGGAACCAGAGGAACACGCCGATCTCGATCGGAATGCCGATCACGAAGAAGCACAGCGGAAACGCCACCAGCCCGATCACGAGCGACACCCAGAAGGTCTCGATCATGTTGTCGAAATGGGACTCCCAGATCGTGCCGCGCGTGTCGTCGCGCTTCACATAGGCGAGGATGAGCCCCGCGATGGTGGAGATGTGCAGGCAGGGCCAGCCGAACAGGTAAAGCCCGTAGCCGATGATGGCGACCAGGCGCGTATCGCCCTGGGCGGCCGGCGCGGCAGCAGGTGTGGACTCGGCCATTCGGCTCCCTCCCCTTGTGTAGAAAAGATGTGGGAATTCCCCGCCCCCGCGTCAAGGCTGCGCCGCTGTCACGGAGTTATGCACAAGCGGCAAGATTGACCCCTAGGGCAGGCGTGCAATCTAATTTCCCCCATGATTCCGCCGCTCGCCGAACTTGCGGAAAAATTTTTGCTCGTCTGGCTTGCCCTGATGGCCGCGGTTGTCGGGCTGCGGTGCATTCACGGAGACATCAATCTCGCCGGACTGCTCGCGCACGACAGTTCGGACCTGGCGGACGCGCGCCCCGCGCCGGAGCGGGTGCAGCTTCTCGCCAGTTTCCTGTTCGCGCTCATAGCCTACGCGCGGCTCGCCCTGGACGCGACGCAGGGCGCGAACGCGGACCTTCCCGTGCAGCTGCCGGAGGCGCCGGCCGGGCTTGTCCTGCTGCTCGCGGGAAGCCAGTCGATCTATCTCACGGGCAAGCTCGGCCGCGCGCTCACAAGACGGAGACGACCATGACGTCGGACTGGATGATGCTTTCCTACCTGATCGCCATCGCGCTGATCGTCATCGTCATCGGCGCCGCCGTGCTCGTGCTGTGGCTGATCTTCCGCGGCAAGATCGACCTCTCGCAGGTTCTCACCGAGGCGGAGTCGGCCAAGGCGAGCCTCTCCCGCTTCCAGTTTCTGCTTTTCACCTTCGTGATCGCGGGACTGTTCCTGCTGCTGTCGGTGGAGAGCGGCGCGTTCGTGAACATTCCCGACAGCGTGCTCATGCTCCTGGGCATCAGCGCGGGGAGCTACGCCATCTCGAAGGGCATCACGGCGAACGCCGGCGGCGCCAGGAATGCCGCGACCTCCGCCGCGGCCCATGCCGCCGCGGCGCAGGCGACGGCGGCCGCCCATGCGGCGGAGGCGCATGCGGCTTCCGCGAAAGCCGCAGCCGAGAAAGCCGGGCCGTGACCTGGCTCCGCCTCGCGGGCGCGCTGCTCCTGCTCGGCGGGACCTGCGCACCCTCGTCCGCGCAGGACGCGCCCGGCATCGCCCAGTGCGAGAAGCGCTATGCGGTTACCGGCCTGCCGCGCATGAAATCGGACGGCTCGCAGGACGGACCGATCGCGCTCTGCCGCAAGGGCTACGCCGTCGCCTTCAATCCGGACACGCGCACGCCCGACTGGGTGATCGAGCGCCTGCCGCTCGACTGGCTGAGCGGCAATGCCTCGCGCAAGAACAATTTTCACGCCGATTCGCAGGTCGATGCGATCATCGCCGGCAAGGGTCCGCAGAAGTCGGACTACGCCAGGAGCGGCTACGATCAGGGCCACCAGGCGCCGGCGGGCGATTTCAAGTCGAGCCAGGCGATGACGGACGAGAGCTTCCTGCTCACCAACATGGCGCCGCAGGTCGGCATCGGCTTCAACCGCAACATCTGGAAGCAGCTGGAAACCGACGTGCGCGGCTGGATCCTGTGCGGGGGACGGCCGGAGCTTTATGTCGTCACGGGGCCCGTCTACGACGGCGACGATGCCCGCTGGCTGAAGAGCGGCAATCGCGTGCGCATTCCCGACGCCTTCTTCAAGGTGATCTACGACCCGACGAACCGGCGCGCGCTCGGCATGCTCCTTCCCAATCGCAGGCTGAAGACGGAAGACCTGCCGGACTACGCCGTTCCCATCTCCGAGATCGAGGAGAAGACCGGAATCGTGTTCTTTCCCGCGCTCACCAAGCGCCAGCAGAACGTCCTGAAGAAGAACGCCGGGACGCTCTGGGGAAAGGACGACAGCTGCGGCAGGGACGTCGACGAGTAGAGAGGGAAGGGAGCCGGCGGAGGGCATCTGGCTCCCTTTCCCTCCCTCCGGCGGAGCCGGTGGGGTGGAAGCGGCCGGCGGAGACTCGATCGCTTCCATTCCCCGCCGGCCGCCGGGTGCCGACTGCCCCAGGGGGGCTGCGGGTCAGTGCGGCTTCTGCGGACCGCTCATGCCGTCGCCGGCCATCGCATCGCCGTTCTTGCCGCTCATCGCGTCGCCGGAATGGGCCATCGAATTCTGCCCGCCCATCGCCCCGGAGGACTTGGACTTGGCCTTCGGCTTGGGCTTGTGTGCGGCCTGCATGGCGTCGTGCGACATGCCGGAGGAATGCGACATGCTGCCGGTGTTGGACATGGCCTGCCCCGACATGGCATCCGACTGCATGGCATCGCCGTCGGCGAGGGCGGCGCCGCTGAACAACAGACCCGCCGCCAATGCCAGATGGAAAGACCTCATGGATATGCTCCCTTGAAAAATGGACATCACAGGGGCTAGTTCGGGGGCCGCCCAATTCGGTTACAGTGGGTGTCCCGAATTCGCGGACATGCTGTAACCCTTTTCGCCGGCGTGCGAATTCCAGGATAGGGGCCGTATTTGACGGATGCCGAGCCGGGGTTGAAAGCGTTGATGCTGGCGTCGCTCGCCGGCGACGCGGTGTCGTACCGCACGCTTCTCGCACAGCTTGCTCCGCATCTTCGCGGCTTTTTCTTACGCCGTCTCGGCAATGGCGCCGATGCGGAGGATCTGGTGCAGGAGACATTGATCGCGATTCACGCCAAACGGGCGACCTACGATCCGTCGCTTCCCTTCACTGCCTGGCTGCACGCGATCGCGCGCTACAAGCTGATCGATCACCTGCGCCGGGCGAGGATCCGGCGCACCCTGCCGCTGGAAGAAGCCGACGCCGTGTTCGCCGAGGAACGGACCGAAGCGGCCATCGCGCGGCGCGACGTGGAAGTGCTGCTTGCGCAGCTTCCCGAAGCCAAGCGCGCGCTCGTGCGGCGGACGAAGATCGAGGGGCTCTCGACGGCCGAGGCCGCGCGGCAAAGCGGGCTTTCGGAATCCGGCGTCAAGGTCGGCGTGCACCGCGCGCTCAAGGCGCTGTCGCAAATGATCGGAGACAAGCGGCGATGAAAACCGACGCATTGATCGACCGCCTGGCCGAGGGCGTCGAACCCGCGGGGATGCAGGCGCTGCGCCGCCGGCTCCTGAACGGGCTGGGCGCGGGCGCGGCGGCCGCGTTCGTCCTCATGCTTGTGCTGCTCGGCGTGCGCCACGACCTGCCGCAGGCGGCGGGCACGGCGATCTACTGGAGCAAGATCCTGTATCCGCTGCTGTTCGCGGTCATCGGCTTTGCGATGCTGCTGCGCCTGGCGCGCCCCGGCGCGGACGCGCGCCTGCCGATGGCCCTCGAGATCGTTCCGGTCGCAGCCATTTCCGCCTTCGCCTGGATGCAATGGGCATCGGCGCCCGAGGCCGAACACTACGCGCTTCTGATGGGGCGGACATGGCTCGTCTGCCCCTGGCTCATCGTCCTGTTGGCCGTGCCCGTGTTCGCCGGGACGTTCTGGGGCCTGCGCGGCTTCGCGCCGACCCGGCCCGGCCTTGCCGGCTTCGCCGCCGGACTGTTCGCCGGGGCGGTTTCGGCCTCGATCTATGCGCTGCATTGCAACGAGGGCGGCGCGCCCTTCGTGGCGCTGTGGTATTCGCTCGGCATCGTCATCGTCGGCCTTGCCGGAGCCCTGGCGGGGCGCCTCCTCCTGCGCTGGTAGTCTCCGGAACCCGGACCTGGGCGGCGCGTTTGACCTACGCCGGAGCGGTCCGCTCGCATTCCCATTCCAGGAGATTTCCATGACGATTTCGAAAATTGCCGTTGCCGCGGCGTTCTGTGCCCTTGTGGCCGGAACGGCCGCATCCGCGTCGGACGAGACGCGTCTCATCGAAAAGGCGACGCGCGTCGCCGAGCACATGAAGCAGGACCCGGCTTTCGCACCCGCGCAGGACATGCTTCACCGCGCCAGGGCGGTTCTGATCATCCCGTCGCTGGTGAAAGGCGGATTCGTCTTCGGCGCCGAAGGCGGCAGCGGCGTGCTTCTCAAGCGCAACGGCAAGAGCTGGAGCTCGCCCGCGTTCTACTCGATGGGCTCGGCCTCGTTCGGCCTGCAGATCGGACTCGAAAAGGCCGAGATCGTCATGCTCATCATGAGCGAGCGGGCGCTGCGCGGAATCCAGCACGACAATTTCAAGATCGGCGCGGGCGGCGGGATCACGGCGGTCACGCTCAGTTCGGGCGCGGAAGGCGCGACCTCGGGCCGCGGCGGCGACATCGTGGTGTGGACTTCGGCGACGGGCGCCTATGGCGGGCTCACCTTCAACGGCTCCGTCATCAAGCCGCGCCATGGCTGGAACAAGGCGTTCTACGGCCGGTCCGTGCCCGTTTCCGTCATCCTGTCGTCCGGCGTGCGGAGCCCGGCGGCCCGCCCGCTCCAGCGCGAACTCGAATCCATCCGCCGATTGTGATGCCCGGGGGCGGAGCCGGGATGGTAGGCTCGCGCCCCGCAATATCTGGAGGAAGCCCATGAGAAAGATCGCGAACCTTATGATCGGCGCCACGGCGGCGGCCGTGCTTCTCCTGCCAACGGCAGGCATGGCGGATCCCCATTCGGAGATCGTCACGGCCGGCACGCACGCCGGGCTTGCCGTGGCAGCCGGGGACATCGCCACGGTGCATCAGCATCTGCACCACACGCTGAACTGCCTCGTCGGCCCCGGCGGCAACGGCTTCGACGCGAAGGAGCTCAACCCCTGCGCCCAGGCCGGCAAAGGCGCCATCCCCGACGCGAGCGATCCGGCGAAGAAGGCCGCGCTCGAAGCCGCGGCGGAGAAGACGCGCGAGGGAATCGCGGACAGCACGCTCGCCGGCGCCCAGCGCACGGCGGCCGATGTCGCCGCCATGCTGAAGAAGCAGGAATAGCTCCTGGGGGCGCACGGCCCCGCGCCGTCCCGGTGTCCCGCGCCTGCGGGTCCCCGGGAACGGCGCGATCGGCCGCGTCCGGACGCTAGGCGAAGATCTCGAAAGCGAGATTGGCCACCAGATTCGAGCCCCACGGCTTCATCGGCTTGAGGCGGCTTTCCCATTCTGCGGCGCGCATCTGCATCGACTGCTCGCGGCGAAACATGAAATCGTCACGGCTGTAATCGGCATGTGCCCCGATGAAAAACTTGTCGTTGCGCCGGGGATAAGTCCGGCTGCGCGGCTCCACGGGAGCGTGCTGGACGTTTTCCTTGATTCGAAGCGTTTTCACGGTTCCAACTCCTGGCCCCTTCGGCACAACAACGCCCGACCGGGCGAAAAGGCGTCGCGCCGGCCGGCGGGTGAGACAAATTTGCCGAAGCGTTGCCACGGCGCCACGTCCCATTCCGGCAAGACCCTGCAGCCCGCGTGCCAGAAATCTCCGCATTTTAACGATTGCGGCTGCGGCCCTGCCCTATTCGACCATTCCCGCCATGGGAGCAGCGCCGCCGCGGCGCTTGCCGTAGCGTTCGCCTGCACAGCCGGATTCCATCTCCTTGCGCCATTGCGCACGCAGCTTCACGCGCGGGATCGGATAGCGCGCCTCCAGGAATTCCGCCCCGACCACCCGGTCCGTGCGGAAATGGCGGAAGGCCTTGCGCATTTCGCACCAGGCCACGATCAGACGCACCGCGTCCCAATAGCTTACGGCGATGGGCCAGACGACGCGGCGCGTCTCGGCCTGGTTCTCGTCGCGATAGACGAGCGCGATCTTGCCCTGCGCGCGGATCGAGGTTCGCACGCGCGCCATGTCGATCGTGTCGCCCGCGATCACGGTGTGCGCGGTCGCGGTCAGCGCCGGCTCCATCAGCAGCGGACGCAGATGCTCGGGGATCACCACGCCGATCTTGGCCACGAGGTCGCCGGCCGCGCGCGCGAGCACGGGATCGGCGCGCGCCATCACCCATTGCGCGCCCAGCATCGCCGCCTCGATCTCGTCGGGCGTGAGCATGAGCGGGGGCATGTCGAACCCGCCCTCGAGCACATAGCCGATCCCCGCCTCGCCGCGGATGGGCACGCGGTCGGCGATCAGCTGCGCGATGTCGCGATAGATGGTGCGCGGCGACGCTTCCAGCTCCTCGGCGATTTCGCACGCCGTCACGGGCCTGCGCCTGCGGCGAAGCACCTGGATGATCCGGAACAGCCTGTCCGCGCGCCTCATGCTGACATCCTGCTGCAAGGCTCCTGACAACATGCTGTCAGGAGCGTCCGGCTATGACCAGAGCAAAGACAAGGAGGAGCACATGCTGATTTTCTACGGATTCGGCTCGGCCTTCGGCCTTCCCGATCCCAGCCCGTTCGTGATGAAGAGCGAGGTCCATCTCAAGATGGCGGGCGTTCCCTACCGCTTCGAGCGGGCCACGCCGCCGCAGGCGCCGAAGGGAAAGATCCCGTTCATCCGGACCGGCGCGCACCGCGTCGGCGATTCCACGCTCATCCGCGCCCATATCGAGAAGGCGTACGGATTCGATTTCGACAGGGGGCTGGGACGGGAGCAGCGGGCCCACGCCTGGGCGATCGAGCGCATGCTCGAGGATCACCTCTATTTCGCGATCCTGCACGCGCGCTGGCTCGACGACGAGAACTGGGAAAAGGGACCGTCGCGCTTTTTCGACGGCGCCCCGGAGGGCGCGGCGCAGGCGGCGCGGGAGCGCGTCCGCCAGACCCTTCACAGCCACGGGCTCGGGCGGCACCGCGAGGAGGAGATCGTCGAGCTGGGCGTGCGCTCGATCGCGGCGCTGTCGGAAATCCTCGGCGACAAGCCCTATCTGTTCGGGGATTCGCCCTGCGGCGCGGACGCCACCGCGTTCGCCTTCGCGGCGGGGACGCTGACGCCGTTCTTCGAATCCCCGCTGCGCAAGCGCGCCGAGGCCTTCGACAATCTCGCGCCCTATTGCGATCGCATGATGCGCCGCTACTACGCCGAGTTCAAACGCAAGGCGGCGTGAGGCAGGCTCCGGCAAAGGCGGGCGAAGGCCCGCTCGCCGGCCGGGGAGAAATGGATCGCGCGGCTCGCACGGTCGCGCCGCGCCCATCCGAGATCGAAGAACCGGCGCAGCATCGCCGCGCCGAGCGCCCCCGCGAGGTGATGCCGGCGCTGGCTCCAGTCCAGGCACGCCCTGCACAGCGGGCGGCGCTCGCGCGCCAGCGCATCCAGGTCGATTCCGAATTCCCGCACGAATTCTCCGCCGCGCGCCGTCAGCCGCGGTCCGGCGCCCGCGATCAGGCGCGCCTTCACCAGACTGTCGAACAGCGCGACGCCCATCTCGCCCGCGAGATGATCGTAGCAGATCCGCGCCCTGCGCAGCTCGGGCGCCTTCGGCCCGGTGCGGGTGCGCAGATGGCCCGCCCGCGCGGCGACGCCCATCATCTTCTCCAGCAGCTCCGCGACGTCGCTGCCGGCAAGACGGAAATAGCGGTGGCGGCCCTGGCGCACCCCCGCGATCAGGCCGCCCCCGACGAGCCTGGCAAGGTGGGAGCTCGCCGTCTGCGGGGTGACGCCCGCCTCGCGCGCCAGCTCGCCCGCGGTCAGGGCCTTTCCGCCGGCCAGCGCGGCCAGCATGTTCGCGCGCGCCGGATCGCCCGCCAGCGCGGCAATGGGCGCGATGCTCGGTCCGTCCTTCATGCTTCGACCGTAATCGAAACATGCCGGCGACGGCAACGGCTATGCTGCGCCCATGTTTCGATGGAGATGGAACCATGAACGTCGTCTGCCACATCCGCTACGAGATCGATCCGTTCCGGCGCGACCGCTTCGAGCTCTATGCGAGGACGTGGCTGTCGCTGATCCCGGCCTGCGGCGGCACGCTGGTCGGCTATTTCATGCCGCTGGAGGGGACCAACTACGAGGCCCACGCGCTCATCGGCTTCGACTCCCTCGCGGCCTATGAGGCCTATCGCGCCCGCCTGCGTGCGGATCCGCAATGCCTCGCCAATTTCGCGTTCGCCGAGAAGGAGCGGTTCATCCTGCGCGAGGAGCGCCGGTTCCTGGCGCCGGTGAAAGCCGCGTGACCGGGCGGCACGGCCGAGGTGCCACGAGGGAGAATTCCCAATGATCGCCGTGATCTTCGAAGCGCGTCCCGCCGAGGGACGGCGGATCGAATATCTCGACATGGCCGCGATGCTGCGCCCGCTGCTCGAGGGTACGGACGGCTTCGTCTCGATCGAGCGGTTCGTGTCGCTGAGCGATCCCGAGAAGCTGCTCTCGCTGTCCTACTGGCGCGACGAGGCGGCGGTCGCAGCCTGGCGCAATCACGCCGCCCATCGGGCCGCGCAGGAGAAGGGCCGCGACGGCATCTTTCGCGACTATCGCCTCTGCGTCGCATCGGTGCTGCGGGACTACGGACCGAACGACCGCCGCCAGGCTCCGGCGAAGGGCCTCGCAGCCATCGCCTAGACGCCCGGCGGCGCCTCCCCTTCGCCGCCGGCCGGCGGATGCGTCATTCGTGTCGCGGCGGCGCGCCCGAATCCGTATCGGAATCGCCCTCCGCATCGGCGCCGTCGTCCGTAGCGCCTTCGCCGGGGGCGTCGAGGTCCGTGTCCGAGTCCTCGCGCTCGATGACGATGTCGCCGTGCCTGTCCATGCTCTTCCGGATTCGCACCATGGCTGCGTCGATCTTGGGCTGCGCCTCGGCGATGGCCTTCGCCACGCGCTCGCTGATATGGGCATCCGCGATGGCGCGGTCGATTTCCGGCTGCGCCTTGGCCAGCGCCGCACGCACCCGCGCATCGATGGCAGGCTGCGCCTTGGCCATGGCGGCGGCGACATGCGCGCCGATCTTCGCCTGTTCGATCGCGCGCCGGATGGTCGGCTCGAGACGCGCCAGCTCGTTGCGTGCGCGCCGCATCTCGTTCATCGCGCGGCGGATTTCGACGCGGGGGGCATCGCTGTAGCGGTCCTCGACGATCTTCCCGTCCTTCATCCGCACGATATGGATGCGATGGCGATGGTTCCTCGAAATGTCGGGGGCGGCCGCCTCCACGGCGCTTTCCTCGGCGGCGGGCGCGGCCTGTGGCGGATCGGCCGGCGGCAGGGGATCGGCCTGGGGCGCGGGCGCCGCGACCGCAACGGCTTGCGGCGCGGACGGGGCGGGCGGCACCGCTGCC
>DASZQP010000075.1:0-23979 GCA_035549575.1 Rhizomicrobium sp. | reverse complement strand
GAGGTTGCGACCGCCGTCGCGGGCGGAGACCTCAGCCGCAAGATCACGGTGGATGTGCGCGGGGAGATCCTTCAGCTGAAGGAAACTCTCAACACCATGGTCGATCAGCTGAACCGCTTTGCCGGCGAGGTGACGCGCGTGGCGCGCGAGGTCGGCACCGAGGGCCGGCTTGGCGGTCAGGCGCAGGTTCCCGGCGTGGCCGGCACATGGAAGGACCTCACCGACAACGTGAACCTGCTCGCTGCCAATCTCACCACGCAGGTGCGCAACATCGCGGAAGTGACGACGGCCGTGGCCCGCGGCGACCTTTCGCGCAAGGTCACGGCCGACGTGAAGGGCGAAATCCTCGAGCTCAAGAACACCATCAACACGATGGTGGATCAGCTCAACGCCTTCGCGGCCGAAGTCACGCGCGTCGCACGCGAGGTGGGCACCGAAGGAAAGCTGGGCGGCCAGGCGCAGGTGCCGGGCGTCGCCGGAACATGGAAGGACCTGACCGACAACGTCAACTTCATGGCGTCGAATTTGACCGCGCAGGTCCGCAACATCGCCGAGGTCGCGACCGCCATCGCGAGCGGCGATCTTTCGAAAAAGATCACGGTGGACGTGCGCGGCGAGATCCTGCTGCTCAAGGACACGCTGAACACGATGGTGGAGCAGCTGCGCTCCTTCGCGGCGGAGGTGACGCGCGTTGCGCGCGAAGTGGGCACCGAAGGCCGGCTTGGCGGTCAGGCGCAGGTTCCCGGCGTGGCCGGCACATGGAAGGACCTCACCGACAACGTGAACCTGCTCGCTGCCAATCTCACCACGCAGGTGCGCAACATCGCGGAAGTGACGACGGCGGTCGCCCGCGGCGACCTATCGCGCAAGGTCACGGCCGACGTGAAGGGTGAAATCCTCGAGCTCAAGAACACGATCAACACGATGGTGGATCAGCTCAACGCCTTCGCGGCCGAAGTCACGCGCGTGGCGCGCGAGGTCGGTACCGAGGGCAAGCTGGGCGGCCAGGCGCAGGTGCCGGGCGTCGCCGGAACATGGAAGGACCTGACCGACACGGTGAATGTCATGGCCGCGAACCTCACCGAACAGGTGCGCGGCATCGTGAAGGTCGTGACCGCGGTGGCCAACGGCGAGCTCAAGCAGAACCTGACCGTGCAGTCGAAAGGCGAGGTGGCGGCCCTTGCGGAAACCATCAACAACATGACCGAGACTCTGGCGACCTTCGCCGACCAGGTCACGACGGTCGCCCGCGAGGTTGGCGTCGAGGGACGTCTCGGCGGGCAAGCCAATGTTCCGGGCGCCGCGGGAACGTGGAAGGACCTGACCGGCAACGTGAACCTGCTCGCCGCCAACCTCACCACCCAGGTGCGCGCCATCGCCGAGGTGGCGACCGCGGTGACCAAGGGCGACCTTACCCGCTCCATTCAGGTCGATGCGCGCGGCGAGGTCGCCGAGCTCAAGGACAACATCAACACTATGATCGGCAACCTCCGCCTGACAACGGAACGCAATACGGAACAGGACTGGCTCAAGACCAATCTTGCAAAGTTCACGAACATGCTTCAGGGCCAGCGCGATCTGACCACGGTGGGGCGGATGCTTCTTGCGGAACTGGCCTCGCTGGTCGATGCGCAGCTCGGCGTGATCTACCAGATGGAGGAGTCCGAGGGCCGTCTGCGACTCCTCGCATCCTATGCCGACGACAGTATCGACGGTCATCCGCAATGGATCGCGGTCGGCACCGGCCTCGTGGGTCAATGCGCGCGCGACAAGCGAAGCGTGCTGATCGGCGGACTGCGCAGGAACGCGACGCCGATCAACTCCGCGCTTCTGAAGGTGGCCCCGGCCAGCATAATCGTGCTGCCGGTCCTGTTCGAAAGCCAGGTCAAGGCAGTCATAGAGCTGTCCTCGCTGAGCGACTTTACCGATCTCCAGATCGCGTTCCTCGAACAGCTCACCGCCAGCATCGGCATCGTGCTGAACTCCATCGAGGCGACGATGCAGACAGAGGGCCTGCTGAAGCAGTCGCAGCAGCTGGCCGCCGAACTGCAGACGCAGCAGAAGGAGCTGCAGCAGACCAACGAGAAGCTCGAGCAGAAGGCCCAGCAGCTCGCCGAACAGAACGTCGAGGTGGAGCGGAAAAACCAGGAGATCGAGCAGGCCCGCCGCGCGCTGGAGGAAAAGGCCGAGGAGCTCGCGCTCACCTCGAAGTACAAATCCGAATTTCTTGCGAACATGAGTCACGAGCTGCGCACGCCGCTGAACTCGATCCTGATTCTCGGCCAGCAGCTGTCGGACAACCCCGACGGCAACCTCACGGCCAAGCAGGTGGAATTCGCGCGCACCATTCACGGCGCCGGTTCCGACCTTCTCAATCTCATCTCCGATATTCTCGACCTGTCCAAGATCGAGTCCGGAACGGTAACGGTGGAGGCCGAGGAGATCGGACTTGCCAATGTCGTCGAGGCCGTGTCGCGCCCGTTCCGGCACGAGGCGGAAACGCGCCAGCTCACCTACGGAGTCTCGATCGATCCCGCGCTCGGCCGCACCATTTCGACCGATTCCAAGCGCCTGCAGCAGGTTCTCAAAAACCTCCTCTCCAATGCCTTCAAGTT
This sequence comes from Rhizomicrobium sp., assembly GCA_035549575.1. GTDB lineage: Bacteria > Pseudomonadota > Alphaproteobacteria > Micropepsales > Micropepsaceae > Rhizomicrobium. The sequence goes on along the minus strand of DASZQP010000075.1, from coordinate 21,364 downwards.
CACGGAGCGTGGCGGCGTCCAGCTTCGGGTGAGGCGCGTGGAGGAGGGGTGGAGCACCGACAACGCCGTTCTCTCGCAGGCGCCGGCCGTGGTCGCGTTCGAGGTGGAGGACAGCGGCATCGGCATTCCGTTCGAGAAGCAGAAGATCATTTTCGAGGCCTTCCAGCAGGCGGATGCCGGCACGAGCCGCAAGTACGGCGGAACCGGACTGGGCCTTGCGATCAGCCGCGAGCTGTCCAACCTCCTCGGCGGCGAAATCCATCTGCGCAGCGTGCCCGGAAAGGGCAGCGTATTCACGCTGTTCCTGCCGCTTCGCTATGTCGGGCCGATGACGACCGCCCGCACGCCCACGGCCGGGGGCCGGCAGCCCGAGCGCAAGTTCAACATGGCAGTGCTTCCGGACCGTTCGCCGGAGCCAGTGCCCGACGACCGCGCGGAAATCGCGCCGGGCGACACGGTTCTTCTGATCGTCGAGGACGATCCGCACTATGCGCGCGTCCTCGTCGATCTGGCGCATGACGAGGGCTTCAAGGTGCTGGTGGCGATGCGCGGCGGCGAGGCCATGGAGCTGGCCCTCGAATTCCTGCCCACCGCGATCTCGCTCGATGTGTTCCTGCCCGACATGCTGGGGTGGAACGTGCTCAGCCAGCTCAAGCACAATCCGCTCACCCGCCACATCCCCGTGCAGATCGTCACGCTGGACGAGGACCGGCAGCACGCGCTCGCGCGCGGCGCGTTCTCCTTCGTGACCAAGCCGACGACAACCGAGGGCGTGCAGGCGGCCATCGCGCGCATCCGTGAATATGCCCAGCCGCGCCGCAAGCGGCTCCTCGTGGTCGAAGACAGCGAGGCCGAGCGGATGAGCATCGCCGCGCTGCTGGGCCATGACGACATCGAGATCGTTCCGGCGGAGACGGGGCAGGAAGCCCTCGGCCTGCTCGCCAAATCGCAGTTCGACTGCATCGTGCTGGACCTGAGGCTTCCGGACATGAGCGGCTTCGACGTGCTCGAGTCGCTCCGGCGCGAGCCGGTTCTCAGCGACATTCCTGTCATCGTGTTTACCGGACGGGAACTCTCCGCGGAGGAAGATGCCCGCCTGCACACCATGGCGCGGAGCATCGTCGTCAAGGGAGTCGAGTCGCCGGAGCGCCTGCTCGACGAAACGGCACTTTTCCTCCACCGGGTCGTTACCGACCTGCCGGAGGACAAGCAGCGCATGCTTGAACGACTCAACGGATCCGACGAGGATCTCGTCGGGCGCACGGTGCTTCTCGTGGACGACGACGCGCGGAACATCTTCGCGCTTTCGAGCATATTGGAGCGCAGGGGGATGAAGGTGCTGACCGCGACAACCGGCCGCGAGGCCATCGAAATCGTGGAAAGCGCGCCGGACGTGTCGATCGTGTTGATGGACATCATGATGCCGGAAATGGACGGCTATCGCACGACTGCCGAGATTCGCCGCAATCCGCGCTTCAAGCGCCTGCCCATCATCACGCTGACGGCCAAGGCGATGAAGGGCGACCGCGAGAAATGCCTTGACGCGGGAGCGTCCGACTACCTCGCCAAGCCCGTGAATACCGAGCAGCTCCTCTCGGCGCTGCGCATGTGGCTGCATCGCTAGGCCGCAAACATGGATGCTGGCGAAAAAGTCAACGTGCTGCTGGTGGACGACCAGCCCGGAAAGCTCCTCAGCTACGAGGTGATGCTGGCAGGCCTGGGCGAGAACCTGATCATGGCCCAGTCGGCGAAGGAGGCGCTCGAGGTCCTGCTCAAGACGGACATCGCCGTGATCCTCATCGACGTCTGCATGCCGGAATTCGACGGTTTCGAGCTCGCGCGCATGATCCGCGACCATCCGCGCTACCAGCGAACGGCAATCATCTTCATCTCGGCGATCCACATTTCGGAAGCGGATTCGCTGCGGGGCTACGATTGCGGCGCCGTGGACTACGTGTCCGTGCCCGTCGTTCCGGAGGTGCTGCGCGCGAAGGTCAAGGTGTTCGCGGAGCTCTATCGCAAGACACGCCAGCTCGAGGATCTCAATCGCGAGCTCGAATCGCGCGTGGCGGAACGGACGGCGGCCCTGGGCGCCTCCACCAAGCAGCTTCTTGCGAGCGAGCGCGGCCGCAGCCTTGCGCTCGCCGCGGGCAACATGGGCTCGTGGGAATACAACCTCGTGGACGGCAGCTGGAAGATCGACGAGGGCCAGTACCACATCTTCGGCGTGGATCCCGCCTCCAATCCGACCCCGGATTTCATCCGTTCGCTGTTCCGCGAGGAGGATTGGGCGCGCATGCTGCGTTCGCTCGAATCCGCCACGGCGAAGGAAAGCACGTTTCAGTCCGAGCTTCGGGTCACGCGCCAGAACGGAGAGGCGCGCTGGTGCCTGATCACGGCTGCGGTGACGTTCGACGAGATGGAGAAGCCGCAGCGTGTCAATGGCGTCACCATCGACATCACGGACCGGAAGGAAGCCGAGCTCAAGCAGACGCTGCTGGCCCGAGAGGTCGATCACCGTGCGCGGAATGCGCTGGCCGTGGTCCAGGCGATCGTGCGGCTGGGAAGGGCCGACACGATGGAAGCCTATGTCGTCGGGGTGGAGGGCCGGATCCGCGCGCTTGCCCGCTCGCACGAGCTTCTCTCGCAGTCACGCTGGCAGGGCGCCGACATCGCGCGCCTTGTCGAGGAGGAATTCGCGCCCTATCAGTCCGGCGACACGCCGCGCGCCAGAAGCGAGGGGCCCGCGATCCTGCTGCCCCCGGACAAGGCCCAGTCCGTCGCCCTGATCATCCACGAACTGGCGACCAATGCCGCAAAATACGGCGCCTTGTCGCGCACGCGCGGAGAAGTCGACCTCTCCTGGAAGCTGCGCGACGGGCTGCTCACCCTGACATGGACCGAAAAGGGCGGGCCGCCCGTGACACCGCCGGTCAGCAAGGGGTTCGGCGGAAAGATCATCGACGCCAGCATCCACAAGCAGCGGGGGGACAGCGCGGAATTTCACTGGTTGCCCCAGGGACTGCACTGCGAAATCGCGATTTGCCTTGCCGCGCAGCGTCCGCAGAAATCCCCGCCGCAAGCGGCAGGCGGTCCCGCGGAGCCCGGCGCCGGCGCCCGCATTCTCGTCGTCGAGGACGAGGGCCTGGTCGGCGCGCTGACCAGCGAGCTGATCGACAAGATGGGCTATTCCGCGCTCGGTCCCTGCGCCGATCTGAACGAGGCGATGAACGTCATGCGGCGCAACCATGTCGATGGCGCGGTGCTCGATGTCAATATCGGCGGAGAGCTCGTGTTCCCGCTGGCGAAGGCGCTGGCCGATCGCGCCATACCGCTCATCTTTCTCACCGGCTATGCGAAGACCGTCGTGGCCGCGGGCTTCGAGGGGTATCCCATCCTGCAGAAGCCGATAGCGGCGGACGAACTGCGCACGGTCCTCTCCCGGATTCTGGGGCCCTCGCGGGCTGCGTGACGAGCGCCCGGGCAACCGTCAGCCGGTCTTCGTCCGCTGCGGCGGAAATCAGACGAACTCCTTTTCGTCCCAGCCGTGGTACCGGCACACGCGTCGCGCGAGACGGATGAACTCCGCGTTGTGCTCCGCGCCGGGCGTCTCCGTGCGCGCGCGCTGCTGGTATTGGTGAATCATCTCATGCGCCATGGTTTTCAGGAGCGTGCCCGTATGGCCCACGCAATTCTCCGAGATGCCGATCTCGTGGGACCGCACCTTGCGTCGAATGCCGCGGTGGTAGCCGAGCTGCATCCGGTGCCGGCAAACCACGAATTCGACCTCCGATGCGGGCGGGAGCTTCCAGGAGCGAAACGGGGGCGTGAGACGCAGGAACTCATAGGCACCCGCTATGACGGCGGGGGTGAGCTTCAGGCCCATCTGACCCTCCCGGAAGTTCGCGGCCGACGCCGGATCCGGGCCGGGTCCGGCCGGTGGCGCCGCCGCCTGCACTAAACGGGCGAGGGGCCCCCGCGTTCCTGCCGGGCCGGCATGCGCCCTACGCCGGCCCCGGGGTGGCCGGAAACGGGGCAGCCTGGGCCGTCGGCCGGCGCCACGAAACAAAATTACGAGGTTCCGAGCCTGTCGTGCCGCGCCTCGGACGGAACCAGCGTTTCGGGGAGCCTGTAGTCCCCGATCCGGGCCAGCCGGGGGATGTCGAGAATGCTCACCGCGCCGCTCTTCAGTTCGATCAGCCCGTCGCGGCGCAACTGCTGAAGCGTCCGGTTGGTGTGGACCACGCTGAGCCCGAGCGCATCCGACAGGACCTCCTGTGTCAGGGGAAGGCGGAAGCTCACCCCGTGGTGGCCGTCGAGCGCCCTGATCCGGAAGTAGAGTTCGAGGAACAGGTGCGCGACCCGCTCATACGCCGACTGCCTGCCGATGCGCACGATCTGGTTGACCAGGCGCTCTTCGTCGCGCTGCATCATCTGCCAGAGGATGGATCCGAGACCGGCAAGCCCCGCCGGCGCGTCCGAGGCCTCGTCGAGCAAGGGCAGCTGCGCCGTGGTGACGGCGGTCAGCGCGACGGTCGACCAGGGCGCGAGCGCGCCGGGCCTTGCCGCCGTCCCGAACACGTCGCCGGGAACCAGGAAGGAGAGTATCTGGCGCCTTCCGTCGCTGAGGAACCTCACGCGCGCGGCCCAGCCCGACAGCAGGATCCGTGCCTTGTCCAGAGGCCACCCTTCGGCGACAAGCTCCGTTCCAGGCGGAGCCGCGTGGCTCTGCGCGGTGGCGGCGCGGACCAGCGTCTCCTCCACCTCCGAGAGCCCGCCGAACCGGCTCAGGCTCCGCACCGTAAGGACCGCATGTCTTTGCGTTTCGATCCTGATCGGTCGAGGCTCGAAAGAACCGTTCTCCTCGGCACCGCGAACGAATTGCATCTGAATCAATCCCCCTCGATCGTTACGGCCCGGCGATTCCCGGCCGCAAAGCAGTAGAAGGCGGAGCCGGGCAAAAGGTTCCCCATCGATAGACAATTTGGCGCCGGGGCGCGACAAAAAACGCATGCGCCGCCGGACGGACCGGCGGCGCACCGAAAATTCACCAAGACATTCTGCCCAGGTCGCGGACGCTTCCGATCAGGTCAGGACCGTCCAGTTGGATTCGTCGTAGATGGCCTGGCCGTCATAGCCCGTGCCGCTCTTGATATGGGTCTTCGTGTGGCCGTCCTTGGTCGTCTGGCGATCGATCGTGGCGGTCTGGCCTTCGGCATTGGTGCGCACAATGTGCACATCCGTTTCGCCGTTGACCTTGCTCCTTGTGCCGGAGATTTCGACGACCTCGCCATTGGCGGCGGTCTTCTCCTTGTTGATCGTGACGGAGCCGTCGGCATTCTGGATGAACGACTCGTTTACCGAGGAGGTCTTGCCGTTCTTGCCGACCTTCGTGATCGACTTGCTGCCGTCCTCGTTGATCGTGACGACGCGTTCCTTGGTCTTGGTCGTGCCGTCCGCATAGGTGATGGTCTTGTCGCAGGTCCGCTGTCCGTTGATCTCGGACATGGTCTTCTCGAACGTGCCGTCGCCGTGCTTCATGTCGGACACCGTGCCCGACTTCGCCTTCTCGTTGGCGTTGGCCGCATAGGCATTCTGGTTCAGGGCAAAAAGGCTTGCTGTGCTGAGTGTCATGGTGGTCACCCTCGTTGAAGGGAAGTTGCCGCCATTGTGGAGCAAGGGGCGGGCCACCCCGGAAATGGCCGATAGCCGCCGACGAACCCGAACGGCGGCGCATCGGCGCGGCAATTTTTTCCCGCGCCGGCAGGGCATCCCAGCAGTTCCTGCCCGCCGTTTCCGGCGCCCCCGCCGCTTCCATCGGGGCATCGATCGTGCGAGCCTCGCGAGGTCTCGCTCGGAATTCTTGCTGGAGGAATTTCATGAAGCTGCCGATACGCCGCACGCTCGCCGGGATGGCGGTTCTCGCCGCCGCCGCGGCGTCCTTGCCGGGGGCGGCCCTCGCAGGGCACGGCAAGGCCGGTCTCTGGAACGTCACCGTGACGATGGACAACGGCGCTGCGATGCCCCGGCTCACGCCGGAGCAGATGGCAAAGATGCGCGCGGCCGGCATGCAGATGCCGGACTTGGGCCGTACCATGACGCATCAGCACTGCATGACGGCGGCAGAGGTCGCTGCCGACACCATTCCGCCGATGGGCCGCAATGGCGAATGCAAGCCGCAAAACGTGAAGGCCAGCGGCAACGGCTTCAGCGCCGATGTCGCCTGCAGCGGCGAGATGCAGGGGACGGGGCACATGTCGATGACCTTCGCATCGGCGGAACACTATTCGGGGAGGATGACCTTCAGCGGCGTGACCCACGGCCATCCCGCGAACATGACGACGTCGTTCGAGGGCAGGTGGATTTCGGCGAGCTGCCCGGCCGGCGTGCACTGAGCGGCGTGGAGGCGGATCGCGACATCGGCCTGCTCGCCGCCATGCTGCGCGCGGCGCGGCGCGCGGTCGTCTTTACCGGTGCCGGAATCTCCACCGAGTCGGGGATACCCGACTTCCGTTCGCCGGGCGGCATCTGGACGCGCATGGCGCCGATCGATTTCCGGGACTTCGTGGCTTCGGCAGAACTGCGCCGCGAGGCCTGGCGCCGCCGCTTCGCAATGGAAGGCGCCTTCGCGGACGCGCGGCCGAACGACGGGCACAGGGCCGTCGCCGAGCTCGTCCGGCGCGGTACCGTGGCCTCGGTCATTACGCAGAACATCGACAACCTTCACCAGGAATCGGGCGTGCCGGAGGACCGGATCATCGAGATCCACGGCAATACGCGCTACGCGAAATGCCTCGATTGCGGCGAGCGGTTCGAGCTCGGGCCGATCCGTGCGCATTTCGAGGCGCATGGCGATCCGCCGGGCTGCTCGGCCTGCGGAGGCATCGTGAAGACTGCGACCATATCCTTCGGCCAGGCCATGCCGGAGCTCGAAATGGCGCGCGCGGAGGAGGCGACGCTGGCATGCGATCTGTTCGTGGTGCTGGGCTCCTCGCTCGTGGTCTATCCGGCGGCGGGCTTTCCGCTGCTCGCGAAGCGCAACGGGGCCCGGCTCGTCATCGTCAACCGCGAAGAGACCGATCAGGACGGGTTCGCCGACCTGGTCCTGCACCGGCCGATCGGCGCGGCGCTGACCGCGGCGGTCGGAGCCGCGGTTTAGTTTTGGTTGACGGTTTGGCCATATCGTCGGTCCATCGATAGCGGGGGATGCCATCAGAAAACTTCGACGCAAGGCCGGACAGATGAAGCGCGACCTTCTCGGCCGGCGCTCGCCGACGATGTATCACGAGGGCAGCCGCGCGCTGCAGGACGAGTTCGGCAGCCGCAAGCTGGCCAACCGGCTGCGTGTGGAGCTCAGCCGTAGCATTTTCGACGAGTCCGACAAGACCTTCATCGAGACGGCGTCCTTCTTCTTTCTCGCGACGGCGGACGCGGAGGGCCGTCCGGACTGTTCCTTCAAGGGCGGGCTGCCGGGATTTGCCAAGGTGCTGGCGCCGGACCTGATGGTGTTTCCCGACTACGACGGCAACGGCATGTTCAAGAGCCTGGGCAACATCCGGGTCAATCCGCATGTCGGTCTGCTTTTCCTGCGCATCGGTCCGAAGCCGGGTCGGCTGCGCGTGAACGGCACGGCGGAAATCTCGATGGACGATCCCATGATCGCCCAGATGCCGGGCGCGCAGATGCTGGTCAGGGTCCGGCCGCTGGACGTGTTCCCGAATTGCCCGCGCTACATTCCGCACCTCGAGATGAAGGCGCCGTCCGTCTATGCGCCGGTGGCGGGCGAAAAGCCCGTAGAACCGGTATGGAAAAGCTCGGAAACCCTGAAAGACGTCGTTCCTCCCCGCCGGCGTTGAGGTTTCGACGTGGGCCCTCCATATTGGGATGTGTGAACCCGATTTCGGTGTTGGCTAACATGGCCGCCGAATCACCCGACATGACCGGAGACTGCCTCTTGCGCGATTTCGACGAAGACGACGACAAGCACGAAGACAAGCCCGCCGAGCCGCCGATTTCCCCGGTCGCGCAGGCCCTGTTCAAGTCGCGCACGGTGCTGATCTTCGGCGAGGTCGACATGAAGATGGCCGAGCGCGTCAGCGCCCAGCTTCTGGCCTATGCGGCCGAGGGCGAGGGCGACATCCGCGTCATCGTCAATTCGCCCGGCGGGCATGTCGAAAGCGGCGACACGATTCACGACATGATCCGTTTCGTCGGCCCGCGCGTGAAGATGATCGGAACCGGATGGGTGGCCAGTGCGGGCGCCCACATCTTCCTCGGCGCGCGCAAGGAAAACCGCTTCTGCCTTCCGTTCACGCGCTTCCTGCTGCATCAGCCGCTCGGCGGCGTCCGTGGCCAGGCCTCCGACATCAACATCGAGGCGGAGGAAATCATCAAGATGCGCGAGCGCCTCAACCGCGAGATCGCGGCGGAGACCGGCCAGCCATTCGAGAAGGTCGTCCAGGATACGGAGCGCAACTACTGGCTCGGCGCGGATGACGCGGTGAAGTACGGGCTGGTGTCGCGCGTGGTCACCAGCGCGAGCGAAGTGTAGCCTGGGACCGCGAAATTCCGGGCACCGTTGCCGCGTTACCCGCCGGCGTCCCTGGCCTCTGCGGCCGTGATCGGTCTGAAGTCCCGCCGCGGGAACTCCTTTCCGCGCTTCACGGTAAGCGTCACCGTCTTGACGTTCGCGATATCGGTCAGAGGGTCCTTCGACAGGAATGCGATGTCGGCGAGCTTGCCGCGCTCGAGCGTTCCCAACTGGCGTTCCTCCCCAATCGTCCGCGCGGCGATGGACGTGGCGGCGCGGATCGCATCCATCGGCGTCATGCCCGCCTTGACCAGCAGCGCCATTTCGTCGGCAAGGGCGGGAAGGGGATCCTTCCAGTCGCTGTCCGCGTCGGTGCCTGCGCTGATCGGGACGCCCGCGCGATAGGCCTCGCCGAGTAGCTTCGATGCCAGGGCCAGCGTGCAATAGGGTGGCGGGTTCGCATCCTTCATATGATCGAGCACCCGATAGACATAGAGCGTCGCATCCAGGATCGTGCCGCGCCGTTTCATGTCCGCGAACAGCGCGTCGAGCACATGCGGATCGGCGAGCTTCTTGGCATCGACCGGCGGACGTCCGTGATAGGCGGGCGGCATCCTCGCCGACGCCTGGTAGCCGAGCAGGCAGACATGGCTGACGACGTCGGCGCCGGCATCGGAGACCTCCATCGGGCTCGCCGGAAACACGGCGCCATGCGCCCACACCATCAGATGCTGGCGGTGCGCTTCCGCGGCAATCGCGCCGACCAGCGGCGCCGGAAGATCGGCATAGATCTTGATCGCGGTCGCGCCGGTGCCCTTCGCTTCGGCAATCGCGAGCGGCATGTTCGTCGCGGGCGAGATCGCGCGCATCCACGATGCGTTGCCGGGAGCGGGTCCGCCTTCGGTCGACTGGTGCGTGCGCGGATCCTTGAAGAACGCCGGCCCCGCCATCAGCGCGGCATAGTAGATGTCGGGCGAGGGGATGTCGCCGATCCGCGCCTCGCGTTGCAGGAATCCCAGTTCGCGGGTGTCGCCCGCCATGTCGCGCACGGCGGTGATGCCGGCATAAAGGTTGCGGCGCTGAATCGCCTCGGCATAGGCAAGGTTCGGCCAGGTCGCCAGATGCACATGCGTGTTGATCAGGCCCGGTATCGCGAACGCGCCATGCATGTCCACAATATTGCAGCCGCCGCCCTTCGAGGCTCGCTCCGCTCGCGCCCCGGCATGGCGCGATGATTTGCCGGAGCTGCAAGCCGCAACGCCGGACGCCGGGACAATCGCCGCAATGCGCTCGCCCTCGACCGTGATCGCCATACCGCGCCGCGGCAGCGCGCCGGTGCCGTCGATCAGCGTGACATGGGTATAAGTTCTTGCGTCCCCCGCCTCGGCCGAAGCCGCGAGCAGGGCGGAAAGGGCGAACGCCGCGGCCGCGCTAGCCCTCGGCATCTTCGAGAATCTCGGCGATCTTTTCCTTGCCTTCGTCGCTGTGCAGCCAGCCCTCGGCCGCGTGCTTCGACGGAAAGTTGGCGGCCGCGCGGTGAGGCTTGTTGCGGCCGGGCACCGGCACCAGCACCTCGAATGTGCCGGCGACCCGCTGGTCCTTGGATTCTGCGACATAGGGCGGGGGCAGTTTCTTGTTCTTCTTCATCGGCGTGTTCCTTCGGCAACGATCGCGCGCTCCTATCATCTTTCCCAGGGCTTGCGCACATCTTCTTCCTTCGGCTGGCGCTTCCTGCGGCCGATGCCGAGATGCTCGCGCCACAGCCGCGCGGGGATTTCCTCCACCTGTCCGGGCTCGAGGTGTCCGAGATGGAAGGGGCCGAACTGGATGCGGATGAGCCGCGCCACCTTGAGCCCGAGGCTTTCCATCAGCCGCTTCACCTCGCGGTTCTTGCCCTCCTTCAGGCTGACGGTCGCCCAGGAATAGACGCCTCTGGAGCGCTCGAGATCGGCGATGACGGGTCCGTATTTCACTCCGCCGACCGTCAGGCCTACGGCGAGCCTGTCGAGGTCGGCCTGCGTGACCTTGCCGAACAGGCGCGCGCGATATTTGCGTACCCAGCCGCCGGCGGGCAGTTCGAGCCTGCGGGCCAGATCGCCGTCGTTCGTCAGCAGCAGGAGGCCTTCCGAATTGAAGTCCAGCCGTCCCACCGACACGACCCGGGGCAGGGACCGGGGCAGGTTGATGAACACGGTGGGGCGGCCCTGTGGGTCCTTGTGGGTCGTCACCAGCCCGGCGGGCTTGTGGTAGCGCCAGAGCCGGGCAGGCTCGGGCTCCTTGAGCGGCTTGCCATCGACGGAGATGACATCGTGCTCGCCCGCCCTCACGCCCTGTCCGGTGACGGTCTCGCCGTTGAGCGCCACGCGCCCCTCGTCGATCATCCGCTCCGCATCGCGGCGCGAGCAAATCCCGGCCCGGGCGATGACCTTGGCGATGCGCTCGCCCGCGCCCGTGCTATCCTCGGCCAAAACGAAATCTCCGGAAAACGAATGACTGACGAGGAAGCCATAGCACTCGCCCTCGCGGAAGCGGAAGCGGCGGCGGACAGGGGCGAAGTCCCGGTCGGCGCGGTGCTGGTATCCGCCGCTGGAGAGGTGCTGGCGCGTGACGGGAACCGCATCATCGAGCGCCACGATCCGACCGCTCATGCCGAAATGCTTGTCATCCGGGACGGAGCAAGAAAACTGAATAACGAAAGGCTGTTAGGAGCCATACTTTATGTTTCGCTCGAACCGTGCGCCATGTGTGCCGGCGCCATAAGCCTCGCCCGGATCGCCCGCCTCGTATTCGCGGCCGAGGATCCCAAGGGTGGTGCCGTGTTGAACGGGCCACGGTTCTTCGAGCAGCCGACCTGCCATCATCGGCCAGCCGTCACGCGGGCGGGCGACCCGGACGCCGCGGGACTGCAGCTCCGGGCCTTCTTCCGCGCAAGACGGGGCTAGTTCAATTCCGTCTCCACGATCCGGGTGGTTCCCGCCGGGAGCTTCAGCAGGAGACCGTCGTGCCCCAGCTCCACCCCATCGGCACGCAGGTCCGAGACGCCGTTCAGGAACAGCTTCTCGGCGAAGCGGTTGGGCAGCATCGGGATGATGTGGGTGAAGACGAGAAGGCGAACCTTTGCCTCGTTGGCGATGCGCGCCGCCGCGACCGGCGCCGTATGGTAGCCGGGGATGTCGTGGAAGATCTTCGCCTGGCGCGGCTTGCCCGCCGCCACCAACGCGTCGTGCATCACGCCGACCATCTCCGGCGACAGGCCTTCATGGATCAGCACGTCCGCTCCCATGGCCGCGCGCACCAGGTTTTCCGTCGGTGCGGTGTCGCCGCTCACCACGATGCTGCGGCCGTGGAAATCGAAGCGGTAGCCATAGGCCGGCGTCGCGGGACGATGCTCGACGAGAAAGGCCGTCACCTTGAGCCCGTCCGTGTCGAGCACGACGCCGGGCCTCACCGCATGCGGGTCCAGCGCCGCAGCGTCGGGCGGCAAAAGGGCGGCGCCGTGGTGCTGCGTCCGGTAGCCGTCGTCGAGCGCATAGGCCTCGTTGAATCCGTTGGCGACCCGGTCGACTCCCGGCGGACCATAGACCGGCAGCGGCGCCTTCCGGCCCGCCACCCAGGTCTGCAGCCGCACCTCGCCGAGATCGCCGATGTGGTCGGAATGGAAATGGGTGAGGAACACGCCCGCAATCTTCTCCAGCGGAATGCGCCACAGCATCAGATCGCGCGCGGCGTCCAGGCCCGTGTCCACGAGATAGTACCGGCCGCCCGCGGCGATCAGCGTGCAAGGGCCTCCGCGCGTCTTGTCCGGAAGGGGAGAGCCCGTGCCGCAGAGAAGCGCGGCCAGCTCGTCCCTGCCGGCCAGCACCGGCGAGGGCCGCGAAAGCTCGTGAAACGCGGTGCGCCGGAACAGCCAATCGAGCACCGGATGGGAGTTCAGCGCCAGCCACGCGAGCAGCAGGATTTCGGGAATGCCCGCCGCGATCAGGATGAGGATCAGTCTCGTACGGCGGCTCATGTGCGTTCCTTCAGGCCGCGCTGCTTGAGGCGCCAGAGCAGTACGTCGAGCCGGTCCTGGCCGAAAAACGGCTCGCCTTCGAAGGCGCACGTCGGAACGCCCCAGTGGCCGGCCTCCCTGTGCGCGTCCTGGTTCGCCTGGATGATCGCTTCGTATTTGCCGGGATCGGCCGCGATCTTCGCATCGAGCGCAGCGAGATCGAGACCGGCGCGCGCGGTGGCGCCGGCCATGTGATCCCCTTCGTGCCACCCCTCGACACGGCCCGACCAGATCAGCGAACTCATCTCATAGAGGAACGGCAGCCCGCGTCCGGCCTCCGCCGCCGCGCAGCCGAGCCGCGTGAGGCGGTGGATATAGGGCTGCTCCGCCACGCCGGCGCGCGTCGCCGGATCGATCACGACCGGATCGGGCCGCGGCCAGCGATAGGGCAGGCCGAGCATTTCCGCGATCCGCCAGGTGTCGCGAAGAAGATAGGGAATCCAGAGCGGATTCTGCTTCCCGAAAAAATCGCCGGAGCGCACCGCCAGCGGATAGACCGGCCGCACATTGATGCGCAGGTCGTAGTCGCGCTCCATTTCGACGAGCCTCGGCGTCGCCAGGTAGGAATAGGGGCTGCGGAAGGACCAGAAGAGATCGATCTGGAGAGTCATGCCGCCAGAACCGTTCCAAGATAGGCGGCGACCGCGTCGGCCAGGCCCGATATCGCGGCGCGCCCGTTCCGCCTGGTCGGCGCGCGCGGATTGAGGATGCCGATCAGAACGAACCCGTAAACCATCTGGGTGGCGACGCGCACGGCATCGCCCAGCGCCGGTCTGTCGCCGCCATGCGCCCTCAGGGCCGATTCCAGCGTGCGTGCGATTTCGTCGCGGAATTCCATCATCACGTCCATCACCTGCCTGTGCTCGAATCCCCGCTCGATGATCGCGCGGAACAGGCCGCTGTGCGTCTGCATGTTTGCCGCCGTCCGCAGGACGAAATCGCGGATCACATCCTCCGCCGTTTCGCCCGGCCTTGCGAGGACGTATTCGCCGAGGCGGGCCCGCGCTTCCTGCGTGAACGTCTCCGCGATGGCCTGAAACAGCGCGTCCTTGTCCTTGAAGCGGAAATAGACCGCTCCGACCGATACGCCGGCCTCCTCCGCGATGTCGGAAAGCTTGGCGCCGTCGTAGCCCTTCTTCGCGAAGACCTTTTCGGCGGCCTCCAGGAGCCGCTCGCGGGTTTCGCGGCTTCGCCCCTGGTGGACCGGTAGCGCCCATTTCTCCGCCGCGCTCTTGCGCCTGGCTGTTGCCATTTGCCGTGCGATGCCTTAAATCTGAATATATATTCAGATATACGGAGGGAGGCGCGGAATGTCAAACGCGGGCGTGGTGCCGACACCGGCACAGATGCGGGCGATGGCCGAAACGGGGCCGGAAGGCCCGATCGTCATGGTCAATCTGCTCAAATATCGCGACCGCGCCGCCTACGGGCCGGAGCGCGCCGAGGCAAAGGAGAACCTCACCGGCCGCGAAGCGTATCAGCGCTACGGCGCGACCGCGGTCCGGCATGTCGCGCAGCGCGGCGGCGGCATCGTCTGGATGGGTCCGCAGGCGCTGGTATTCATCGGCGGGCCGGAGCAGGAATGGGACGACATCGTCTGCGTAAAATACCCGTCACGGCAGAAATTCCTCGAGATGGTCTCCGATCCCGACTATCTCGCCGCCACCTATCATCGCGATGCGGGACTGGAGCGCACGGCGCTGCTCTGTTGCGCCGCGGGAAGCGCCGCCTGATGGGACGCAAGATCCTCTTCATCACGACCGACCAGCAGCGGTTCGACTCGCTCGGCTGCAACGGCAACAGGTTCTGCAGGACGCCAAACATCGACGCGCTCGCAAAGGCGGGCATCAACTACGCACGTGCCTACAATCAGAACACGGTCTGCATGCCGGCGCGCTCGACGATGCTCACGGGACAATACGTTCGCACCCATGGCGTCTTCGCGAACGGCGTGCCGCTGCCGGACGATGCGCCGAGCGTGGCGCAGTACCTGAAGGACAGGCGCGGCTACAAGACGGCGCTGATCGGCAAGGCCCATTTCGAGCCGGCCTTCGACCCCAGGCTCAGATGGAAGGAGAACAGGCGCGAGCGCGAGAACGATACCGGCCTGTGGCGGGGCTTCGACTACGCGATCCAGGCGATGCACATCGCGAGCTTCCGCGGCGGACCGGTCGCCCACTACGGCCAATGGATGAAGGCGAACCATCCGGAATTCTTCGACGCGTCTCCGCCGCTGCTCAATGCGGCGCCAGGGGGCGACACCGGCGCGCCGGAGACCGCGAACAATCCCGTCCCGCGCGCGCTCTATCACACCGACTGGCTTGCGGGGCTGGCGGAGGACTGGCTCAAATCCCTCGATGCCGGGGACGACTGGTTCCTCTGGCTGAGTTTTCCCGATCCGCATCACCCGTGGGATCCGCCGAAGCAGGAGAACGCGCGCTGCGACTGGCGCGATCTTCCTTTGCCGGACGGCTATCCGGGAACACCGGAGAAAATCCGCGAAGTGCTGGCGAAGAAGCCCGCTCACTGGCTCGCCTATTACGACGGCACCTTCGCCAACATCGAGGGCGGACCCATGAACTTCACGCCCCGGCAGCTCTCGCCGGACAATATCCGCGAGATCAACGCCAAGGTCCACGTGATGAACGAGCTCATCGACGATGCCGTCGGCCGGGTGATGGCGCAGGTCCGCGCGCGCGGCTGGGATGCGGACACCGACGTGATCTTCACGACGGATCACGGGGAACTTCAGGGCGATTTCGGTTTCGTTTACAAGGGTCCGTTCCACGTCGATGCGCTGATGCGACTTCCCTTCATATGGCGGCCCGCCCCGAGCGCGGGGATCGCGCCCGCCGTCGTGAGCCAGCCGGTGGAGCAGGTCGATCTTGCGCCCACCTTCGCCCATATCGCCGGCGTGGAGCAGGCCCCCTGGATGCAGGGCAGGGTGCTGCCGAGTTCCGATGACGGCTCGCGCGGACGCGCGATCTGCGAATGGGACAGCCAGTTTCCCGGCTACGGATTTCACCTGCGCTCGATTTATCGCGACGGCTACGTGCTCACGCGCTACGAGCCTTCCACGCGGGGACATCCCAACGGGCTCGAGGAAAGCTGGCCGCAATTCGCCGCCGTTTCCACGCGGATCGAATATGACGGCACGGAAGGCGAACTGTACGACCTGCGCAACGATCCGCTTCAATGGGAAAATCTTTGGGACGATCCCGCCCGCCGCGGCGTCAAAAGCGATCTGATCGCCGATCTCTACGACAACCTGCCCGAAGAGCGGAATCCGAAGCTCAAGGTCGAGGCTCCGGCCTGACCTTCGATTTTGCTTGCTTGCGCAAGCGCGCCTCTGACACGCTGTCACGGCAAGGCAATCCACAAGCCCGGAGATGGACAATGGCACTCGTGGTCTATGGAAGCACCATATCGCCTTTCGTGCGCAAGGTACGCGTGGTTCTGGCCGAGAAGGGGCTGGAATACACGATCGATCCGGTCAATCCGTTCCGGGCCCCGCCGGAATTTTCGCAGATCAGTCCGCTCAACCGCATCCCCGCATTTCGCGACACCGATCTGCCGGAGCCCAACTTCCTCTCGGACTCCTCGGTGATCTGCGACTACCTGGAGCACAGATTTCCGCAGCCTCCGCTCTATCCGGCCGACCCCTATCAGCGTGCGCGCGCGCTCTGGTACGAGGAATATGCCGATTCCATCCTCGCACAGACGATCGGCGCGGGCTTCTTCTTCGAGCGCGTGGTCAAGAAGATCATGAAAGGGCAGCCGGACGAGGACCTGTGCCGCAAGACGCTCACGGAAAAGCTGCCGCCGCTGTTCGACTATCTGGAGAAGGAAATCGGCGGCAAGGACCATCTCGCCGGCGGGATGTTCTCCATCGCCGACATTTCCGTCGCCACCATGCTGGTGAACTTCGACCATGCCGGCGGGACGGTGGACGCCGCGCGCTGGCCGAAGCTCGACGCCTATGCGAAACGCATTCACGCGCGGCCCTCGTTCCGCGCGGCGATCGAGGAGGAAAGACCCTTTATCGAGCGCGTCCGGGCTGCTTGATCGTGCGGATTGCCCAGTCGCGCACTCCCTGGCAGGTGCTCACGGCCTATGTGCTGCCGAGCTTTCCGCTTGCCGCGCTCGGCATGCCGATCGTGGTGCATCTGCCGAGCTTCTATGCGTCGAAGGAAATCGGGATCGACCTGGCCGTCGTCGGCGCCGTATTCGGTCTGATACGGATCTTCGACATCTTCATCGACCCGATCGCGGGATATGTGAGCGACCGCTGGCGCACGCGCTTCGGCCGCCGCAAGCCGGTCATCGCCCTCGGAACGCCGGTCCTGGCCGCCGGCATCTGGCTTACCTTCGTGCCGCCGGGGCATGTGAGCATCCCCTATCTCTGCGTCTGCCTGTTCGTGATGTATCTGGGCTGGTCCTTCGTGGTGGTTCCGCACCTGTCCTGGGGCGCGGAGATTTCCGGGGACTATCACGAGCGGAGCCGCATCTACGGCTGGCTGCAGGCCGCGACCGTAGCCGGGATGATGAGCGTGCTGATCGTGCCGGCCGTGCTGGAAGCGCGGGGCTATCCGCTCTCGACGCAGGTCATGGCAATGGCGGTGTTTTCGATCGCGACGCTGATCCCGACCGTCCTTCTTTGCCTGCTGGCCGTTCCGGAACCGCACGTGAAACTGCGCACCCAGGCCGGTCTCCTTCCGACGCTCAGGTTTCTGCTGCGCAACAGGGCCATCCGGCGGGTCATGGCGGTGGATCTGCTGGAGTCCACCAACCAGGGCGCCCGCGGCGCCATGTTCCTCTATTTCGCGGGACTCGGTCTGGCGCTGCCGAAGTTCGGCGGGACGCTTCTGCTCGTGTATTTCCTGTCTGGCGTGATCTGCGCGCCCTTCTGGATTTCGCTGTCGCGGCGCATCGGCAAGAGCCGCACGCTGATCGCGTCGTATGCGTATATGATCGCGACCGGGCTCCTCTTCTTCCTCGTCCCGGCCTCCGACAGGCTGGCCGCGCTGCTGGCGGTCGCGATCAACGGGGCGTGCTACGCCGCGCCAGCCTTCCTCATCCGCTCGATGATGGCGGACATCTCGGACGCGGACACCTACGAGAACGGCGCCGAGCGCGCGGGCATCATGTATTCGTTCCTGTCCATGACCACCAAGCTCGGCGTGGGATGGTCGGTGACGATCGCGTTCGGGATGCTCGCGCTTCTCGGATTCGATCCGAAGGTCGTCAATCCTCCGGAGTCGGTCGAGCATCTCCGGCTCGTGTATATCCTTCTGCCGCTGTTCCTCGCCGGTCTCGGGCTCGTTGTCATGCTCGGATATCCCCTCGACGAGCGGCGGCAGCGCGAAATCCGCATCGAAATCGAGCGCCGCCGCTCCCTCGCGGCCGGCGGCGAAATCGTCGTCACCGAAGAAACCACCGTAATCGTCGAGGAAACGGCAAAATGATCGATCTCTATACCTCCGCCACGCCGAACGGCTGGAAGGCGTCGGTGACGCTCGAAGAACTCGCACTCCCGTACGAGGTCCATGCGATTTCGCTGGGCAAGGGCGAGCAGAAGCAGGACTGGTTCCTGAAGATCAATCCGAACGGGCGCATTCCGGCGATCGTGGATCGCGATCTGGACGATTTCGCCGTCTTCGAATCCGGCGCGATCATGATCTATCTCGCCGAAAAGGCCGGCAGGCTGCTGCCGGGCGACGTCAAGGGCCGCAGCCTCGCGATCCAGTGGCTGATGTTCCAGATGGGCGGCATCGGCCCGATGATGGGGCAGGCCAACGTGTTCTTCCGCTATTGGCACGAGAAGTACCAGCCGGCCATCGACCGCTATCAGAACGAGTCGCGGCGGCTGTTCGAGGTGCTGAACGCGCGCCTCGCCCAAAGCGAATATCTGGCCGGCGGCTACTCCATCGCCGATATCGCCAACTATTGCTGGGTCCGCACCTATCCCTGGTCCGGCGTGTCCGTGGACGGGCTCGATCATCTCCAGCGCTGGCTCGAGGCGATCGCCGCGCGGCCGGCCGTGCAAAAGGGCGTGACCGTGCCGCAGCCCGTTCAGCCCACGGGCACGGGCGAAGGCTCCCGGCGCGTCATCGAGGAGGCGCAGAAGATCGTTCAGCGGTGAGCTTCGCGCGTCCCTTCCTGCCCGCGCCGACGCGCTGGTTGAGGAACTCGACCAGGCCGGAGAAGGCCACGGCGAAATAGAGATAGCCGCGCGGAATGTGGAAATGCGCCGCATCGGCGATCAGCGAGGTTCCGATCAGGAGCAGGAAGCTGAGCGCGAGCATCTTCACCGTCGGATGGCGCTCGACGAACTCCGCCACGCCGTTGGATGCGGCGATCATCACGATCATCGCAAGGACGACGGCGGCGATCATCACCTCGAGGTGTTCGGCCATTCCGACCGCCGTGACCACCGAGTCGATGGAGAAGACGATGTCGAACACGGCAATCTGGAAGATGACCGCCAGCATCGTCGCCTGCGCGCCGGCGGCGTTCTCCTCCGCGCCCTCGACCATGCCGTGAATCTCGCGCGTGCTCTTGGTCAGCAGGAACAGCCCGCCCGCGGCGAATACGAGATCCTTCCACGAGACCGCCTGGCCCCAGACCGCGAACAGCGGCTGGGAAAGCGAAATGATCCAGGCCACGCTCGAAAGGAAGATGATGCGCATGATCAGCGCGAGGCCGAGGCCGATCCGTCGCGCGGCGGGGCGGCGCGCGGGAGGCAGCCTGTTCGCCGTCAGGGACAGGAAGACGATGTTGTCGATGCCCAGCACGATCTCGAGCACCGTCAGCGTGAGGAGCGCGAGCCAGGCGTTTGCGGAGAAGAGGAGTTCGGGCATCGTGTCCTAGAACCAGCCCTGCGCGAGCTGCGGAAAGAAATGAATGACGACCTCGCGCGCGGAAATCAATCCGATCCCGGCGCCGACGAGGACGTCGCTGACGTAATGCGTGGACAGGAGCGCGCGCGTGGACGCCAGCAGGGCGGCGAGCGCGAACCATAGCGGCGCGAGGGCCGGGAATATCCCGGTCGCGATGACGGCCACGCATGCGATCGTCAGCGCGTGGCCCGAGGGAAACGAATTGTACTGCAGGTCGAACGACAGCGGCATGAAGCCGTAGAGCCCCATCTCGATGTCGTCGCGCGGGCGCCGGCGCCCCAGAACGAGCTTGATACCGTGCAGGACGATGCTGCCCAGGGCCATGCTCGCGATGAAGGCGAGGGCGCATCGCTCTGCGAGGACGAGCTGCGGCAGGCTTCCGCGGCGAACCTCCAGCAGCTTCGCCGCCGCGTAGGCGAGAACCGCCGCGATCAGCCAGTGCGAGGCCTTGGCCAGATGGGTGATGGAATCGAGGAAGCGCCAGAGCCGGCTGCCCACAAGGTCGTAGAGAAATCGCGAGGACCGGCGATCGAAGGCAATGAAGGCGATACCGGCGGCGACGAACAGGAGACCAGCGCGCAAAAGCATGGCCGGTTGATTGCCGTCTGGCGGGAGGGAAGTCAAACGCGGCCCCGATTCCGGCCGGGGCCTAGTGGTCGCGGCTGCGGCCCGCTAGAGTCCCTCCATCGCTATCGGAAACGGAGGGTTCACATGGATTTCGACTATTCGCCCAAGCAGAAGGAATGGATGGCGCGCGTCCAGGCGTTCATGGACGCGCATGTCTATCCTGCGGAAGAGACCTACCACCGGCAGATGACCGAGGCGCGCGAGAAGGGCAATCCCTGGATCGTGGTGCCCGTGGTCGAGGAGCTGAAGGTGAAGGCGCGGAAGCAGGGCCTGTGGAACCTGTTCCTCAACGAGAGCGAGCATGGCGCGGGCCTGTCCAATCTGGACTACGCGCCGCTCGCCGAGATCATGGGCCGCGTCGGATTCGCTTCGGAAGTGTTCAACTGCTCGGCGCCGGACACCGGCAACATGGAGGTGCTGGAACGCTACGGCAGCCCCTATCAGCAGGAGAAATGGCTGAAGCCCCTTCTCGCCGGCGAGATCCGCTCGGCCTTCCTGATGACGGAGCCGGCCGTCGCGTCCTCAGACGCGACCAACATCTCCACGCGGATCGAGCGCCGGGGCGGCCGCTATGTGATCAACGGGACCAAGTGGTGGTCGTCGGGCGTCGGCGATCCGCGCTGCAAGGTCATGATCGTCATGGGCAAGAACACGACCGACGGCGACCGCCACAGCCAGCAGTCGCAGATCCTGGTCGAGCGCGATGCGCCGGGCGTGACCGTCAAGCGGATGCTCCCCGTCTTCGGCTACGACGATGCGCCGCACGGCCACGGAGAGGTCGAGCTCCGCGACGTCGAGGTCCCGGAGGAGAACATGATCCTCGGCGAGGGCCGGGGCTTCGAGATCGCGCAGGGCCGTCTCGGCCCCGGCCGCATCCACCACTGCATGCGCACGATCGGCGTCGCCGAGCGCGCTCTGGAGATAATGGTCAGGCGGCTGCTTTCGCGCGAAGCCTTCGGCAAGAGGATCGCCGATCATTCGGTGTGGGAGCAGCGCGTTGCGGAGGCGCGCACCAACATCGACATGTGCCGCCTGCTCACGCTCAAGGCCGCAGACATGATGGACAAGGTCGGCAACAAGGTCGCCCGCACGGAAATCGCCATGATCAAGGTGGCCGCGCCGCGCATGGCGCTGAAGATCATCGACGACGCGATCCAGGCCTGGGGCGGCGGCGGCGTGACGACGGATTCGGGCCTTGCGCGCATGTATGCGAGCCAGCGCACCTTGCGCATCGCCGACGGCCCGGACGAGGTGCAC
>DASZQP010000074.1:0-40550 GCA_035549575.1 Rhizomicrobium sp. | reverse complement strand
GCCGAGCCGCTTGGCGGACATCGTCTGCGCGTCCGCTTCTCCGATGGCAGTGTCGGCGAGCGCGACCTTGCGGACATCGTCGCAGCTGGCGGACCGATGCTTGAACCGTTGCGCGACGCCAAATATTTCGCGCGTGTCTTTTTGGAGTTCGGGGCGCCCACGTGGCCCAACGGCTACGATCTGGCTCCGAATGCGCTTTATGCGGAGATGTCGGAAGCCGGGCTGCTGCGGCACGAGCAGCCGGCCTGAAGGCGACGCTAGTTGGGGTTCCTCCCAGCCTTCTGGTTCCCGTTCCTGGATTCGTCTTTCTTATTCGCGCCTTCGTCTTCGAGGCTCCACACCACGCGCACGGTCATCGGCGCATCGACGAGGACATTGTCCTTGAGCGCGGGGCGGTAGCGCCATCTGCGCACGCAATCCTTCGCCGCGTCGTCGAGCCCCTCATGGCCGCTGGACTTTGCGACGGTGATGCCGCCCACCGTGCCGTCGGCGCGCACGGTGAAGGCAAGCTCGCTCACCCCCTCGCGGCCGAACAGGCGCGCGAAGAAGGGATAGCGGTCGCGGCAGTTCTCGGGCCGGGAGAGCTGCGGCGGCTGGGAGACGCGCGCGACCACCGGCACGGCCACGCGCACGGTCTGGCGGACGATCCTCACCGGCGCCTCGGTGTGCACCGCGAGCCTCTCGACGAGATCGTAGACGAAGAGCAGCGAGGAGCCGGTTGCCACCGCGCCCGCGACGATCACCGCCCACAGCCGGTGGCGGAAATTCTCGCTGCAGAACAGGCCGGAGGAGACGACGAAGACGAGGAACTCCAGAACGATCACCTGTGCGGGCTCCGGCCGGCGGCGGCGCGCACTCTAGCGGGAACCTGCGGGCGGAAAAGTGGCGGCCCTCCCGACGGATCGGTGGGGGCCGCCGCCCGTCCGGCATGGAGGAAAGGCCCGGCGGGGGGTGTGGGACCGGGCCTTCCCTGCCGTGCTACGGCCTGACCATGAACAGCGTGCCGCCGAGGAAATCGCCGCCCGCTTCCGCCATGCCGAAGAGCGCGCCATCGGACAGGACCAGTCCGCCGCTCGGCGTCTTTCCGTCGCTGCCGCCGGTGAAGGTGTGCAGCACCTTCTCCGTCCAGGCCTTTCCGCCGCCGGCCGGCGGGGAAAGCTCGAACACCGTGCCCAGAACGCCGTTGTTGCCCGGCCCGTTGCCCGTGGTGCCGAACAGGTTGCCCTGCGCGTCGGCCACGAGGCCGAAGGACGGCGAGGCGCCGTCGCCCGCGTTGCCGAACTGGTGCAGCACCGTTGCGGTGTACTCCGTCTGGCCCTTCTTCGGCGGCGTGAGCTTGTAGACGACGCCGCAGGTGAAGGTGCCGAAGGCGCAGTTCGGATCCGGCCCGCCCTGGATCGTGGTGCCGTAGATCGCGCCCTTCGCATCGATCAGCACCGGGCCGAACGGGCGGAAGCCGTCGGCGCCGGAAAATCCGTGCACGATGCTCTCCGTCCAGGCGGTCCGGCCCTCCGCCGGCGGCGTGAGCTTCCACACCGTGCCGACCACGCCCGGCCCGCCGAACTGCGTGGTGCCGTAGATCGCGCCGTTCGCGTCCATGACCAGCGCGGCGTCGGGCTTCTCCGCATCGTTCGGGCCGTTGTCGCCGAAGGTGTAGAGGACCGTCTCCTTCCACTCCGTTTCGTTGCCGGCCGGAGGGGTGAGGCGGAACACGACGCCGCAGCCGGCGAACTTGTCGGAGCAGTGATTGGTCGTGCTGCCCCCGGCGTTGGTGGTGCCGATGAGCGCGCCCGTCTTGTCCATCACCATGCCGCCCAGCAGGAAGTAGCCCTCCTTGAACTTCGAGCCGGCGTCGCCGAAGCGGTGGAGCACCGTCGCCGTCCATTTCGAGCTGCCCGGCACGGCCGGCGTCAGCTTGAAGACGGCGCCGCACTCGAAGCCCTTCGCCATCGTGCAGCGCTTGTCGCCGCCGCTGCTGCTCAGCGTGGTGCCGTAGAGAGCCCCCGAACCGTCGGCGATCATCCGGCTCGACGGTTCGAAGCCGTCGCGACCGGAGAAGCGGTGAATGGGCCTTTCCTTGAACTCCGTCCGCTTGCCCTTCGGCGGCAACAATTCGAAGGCGGTGCCGCACTGGGAGGTGCTGCCGTTGATGAGGCAGCGCAGGGGATTCCTGCCGCCCTGGAAGGTGACGCCGTAAAGCTTGCCTGCCCCGCCCTTTACGAAGCCGTCGATGGGATTGCCGCCATCCGAGCGGTCGGACTTGAATTGATGCACCACGGTGAACTGCGGGCCGGCGAAAGCGGGCGTAAGCGAAACGAGAAGAGAAAGCGCGGCCGCGTAGAGGCCCGCGTGACGCCGCGGGCGAAAACGGCCGCAGAATGATTGCGACTGAGGGGACATTATGGTTCTCCGAAATTAAGGCATATCCCCCAAGACGGAATCCGCGCGCGGATATTCCATGACGCCAGCGGAAGCGGCGGGACGCGGAAATTCGCGCTGCAGAACAGGCCGGAAGAGACGACGAAGACGACGAACTCCGGAACGATCACCCGTCCGGGCTCCGGCCGGCGGCGCGCACTCCAGACAAAAAGGCGGGTCGAGAAAGGGGCAGAAGGCCAATGAGGATATATCCGTCGCTGACGCCAATTCCCCGAATAATTGTCTTTCTGTTGACCTCAACCTTGGTAACTTTGTACTCTCTAGTGAATGAGTCGGAGGCGCGCTCGATGCCGAACTATTGCGTGAATAGAGATGCTCAGGCCAACGGGGATCATGAAGTTCACGATGTTGGATCGTGCCATCATCTGCCTGAGCCACAAAACCGTCTGGATCTCGGCTGGCACTCGGACTGTCGCGGCGCAGTGAGGAAAGCCAAGGAAACCTACGCTCAATCCAATGGATGCTATTATTGCTGCCCCGACTGCAATACAGGCTGATTCACTGTTGCCCAAGCAACCGGGCTCCGAATCCTAGTAAGTAGCCAATCCATCGATGAGAAATTGTGCGGCGACAAGATTTCGAGCGACTGCGCAACTTGCAAGTCATACTGACCGATTCCTAGAGTGCATCGAGCGTGACTGATTCGGTAGGTGAACGTGGTAAAGACGAGCACGAAGGCACCGCCCGCAACCGAGCGGCATCTTGGACATCAGCTTCGAAGAATTCGTGACCTGTTGGGCGTTCCGCAGCACGAACTTGCGGATCGCCTGCGGATCGGTCAGGCGGCGCTGTCACGGCTGGAACGGCGAAGAGACATCCTAGTCTCAAATTTGGTGCACTACCTGGAGGCTCTCGGCGTTGGCGTACGAATTGATGCGAATCTCGCGCCCGATGCAGAGAAAATCCACCGTGGCCTTAAATCGCGCCACATTTCGCTCCCGATCATTGGTGGCCCGCCCGAGGCTGCACGCCGCGATCTGGTCTTGAGCATCAAGCCCGAATACTCGACGGAAATTGTGAGCGGCAGAAAAACTGTCGAGCTGCGGCGACGGTTTTCACCTAATATTGAGCCGGGAACAATCGCCCTGATCTACGAGAGTAGCCCGACGCGTGCACTAACTGGCGTGGCCAGCATCGCAGAAGTGCTGCATGGCCCTACCAACACGATCTGGAAAAGGTTCGGTGACCAGGCGTGCATCCGCCGCAGCGATTTTGACTCCTACTTCGCCGGCGCCAAAACGGGCTTTGCAATAAAACTTCGGGGGGCGCGCCCATTGAAGCGCGCGCTGGAGCTGCAGGAGCTGAGAGACCGATTTAGGTTCGAACCACCGCAGTCCTTCCTTTATGCGCCTCCGGAACTACGTAAGGCGCTTCTTCATGAGTGCTCCGAACTACTTAATTGATACCAACGTCTTCATTCATCTTGAAGATGCTTTAGCCGTATCCCCCGAATTTGCGTTGTTGCAGCAGCTTGCCGCCAAGCACGGCGTTGGCGTCTTCATCCATGAGGCCGCCCGCGACGACATTGAGCGCGACAAAGATGCTGCACGTCGACTGGTTTCGCTCAGCAAACTGCATAAGTTTCGGCTGATTAGCAAGGTGCGTGGGCTCAATCCGGACGGCCTTGAGCAATTGTTCGGCAATCTTCCGAAGCCTAACGATGTTGTCGACGCCACGCTGCTGCACGCGCTTGTAATTGGGGTGGCGGACTTTCTTATAACTCAGGATCAAGGACTACACGACCGAGCAAGGCGACACTCTCCAGAACTTGCCGGCCGCGTGCTTTATGTCGCGGATGCCGTTTCCCTCCTGCGCTCGACATATGAGCCACGTGAAGTCGCGATTCCTTTCGTCCAAGAAGCGGATGCCCATGCGCTCCCCTTGTCGGATTCCATTTTCGACAGCTTACGGGAGGGCTACCCTGGATTTGACGAATGGTGGCGGACAAAATGTGTGAAGGAAATGCGCAAGTGCTGGGTGGTGACCGACGATAGCCAGGTTGGTGGGCTGATCGTTCGCAAGGACGAGGCCGAAGGTCATACCGACGCAACATTGCACGGCAAGAAGATTCTCAAGATTTGCACGTTCAAGGTACGCGCCGAACGTCGTGGCGTGAAACTTGGCGAATTGCTGCTGAAACAGGTGCTTTGGTTTGCCCAGACAAACACCTATGACGTCGCCTACGTTACGGCCTATCCGACGCAGGAAACGCTTATTGATCTAATTACATACTTTGGCTTCGCGCACACATATACCAAGCCAAACGGTGAGCATGTGTATGAGAAGCCATTTGGGCGTACACCGCTTGAGGTTTTGGAAAATCAGACGCCATTCGATGCCGCACGCACGGGCTATCCTCGCTTCAGCACGGCCGATAGCGTCACGGGATACGTAATTCCGATCAGGGGGCCCTTCCACGAATGTCTGTTTCCGGAGCTCATCGACAAGCGGCAGCCTGATCTATTTGGCTATAGCGGCTTTGATGGCCCTAAGACACCTGGCAATACGATCCGCAAAGTTTATCTCTGCCGCGCACAAGCCCACATCGATCAACCCGGCGATATTCTGTTATTCTACAAGAGCAGATCAGATCGGCCGCCATCGCAAGCAATAACGACTGTTGGCATATTCGAAAGCATGACTCTCGCCAGATCGGCAGAGGATTTGCGGCGTCTTGCAGGTGGACGATCTGTTTACAGCGAGGAGCAACTTCGCACCTTCGAAGCCTCAGAGGAGCGGCCCGTCAAGGTCATCAACTTCCTTCTTATCGGCCACATTGTACCGGCAATCGGTCTCCCGGATCTGATGAAGCTCGGTGTTTTCGCCGCCCACCCTCCGCAGTCCGTTGTGCGGCTCCGAAGAGAACAGCTCATGGCTGTGTTGCGGCAGGTCAATAATTTCGGATTCCAGCCGCTTCGATAGCGGAGCGCAATTCATATTCACCCCCTCACCCCCTGGTTCAGCTTCCTCAGCAGGCGCACCAGTTCCGCGCGTTCGGCCTCGGTAAGGACGGAGACCATGCGGTTCTCGATCTCCATGTCGGCGCGGAAGGCGGCTTCGATCCGGCGCCGTCCCGAAGGCGTCAGCTCCACGATGGTGCTGCGCCCGTCGCGGCCGGAGGCGCGCCGGCGCACGAGGCCCGCGCGCTCCAGCTTGTCGAGCCGCGCGGTGAGCCCGCCGGAGGAGATCATCAGCGAGCGGTAGAGATCGGTCGGCGTCAGCGCACAGGGCGCGCCCGAGCGGCGCAGAGTCGCCAGCACGTCGAACTCGCCGGTGTCGAGCCCGTGGCGGCGGAAGTTCTCCTCGATCGCCGCGCGCGATTCGAGCACGACGCGGCGCGCGCGGTTGAGCACGTCGGCGCCCCTGGTTTCGACCCCGGGCATTTCGCGCGCCCATTGCGCCAGCGCCCGGTCCACCGGGTCGAGCATCGCGGCCACCCGCTCCATGGACGCGGAGACCCGCTCCGCGGCCTCGAGCCAGCGCTTGCGGGCGCCGCCGCGGCCGCCCGCCGGCGCGGAACGGGAATCGCCGGGTTTCGTCATGGCAGCCCTCCGCAGCGCATGCGCCGGGCCTCCGCCCCTGCCTCCGCCGCGGCGGGCGGGAGCGGATTTCCCCGGCCGCTGCCCTACCCATAGGCCGCGCCAACCGCGCCCGCAAGTCTCTTGACATCGAGAGACCGTCAAACTATCTTGCCGTCGAGATAACGGAGAGATACCCATGCCCGCCGCCCCTTTCGCCCCCGCCGGCATCGACCACATCGTCCTGCGCGTGGCCGACATTGCGCGCGCCCGCGCCTTCTACGAGGGCGTGCTGGGCTGCCGGCTGGAGCGGCACCAGGACGATATCGGCCTTTGGCAGCTGCGCGCCGGGGCGAGCCTGATCGATTTGGTGAACCTGGACGGCACCGCGGGCCGGCGCGGCGGGGCCGGCCCCGGAAGAGAGGGACGGAACATGGATCACGTCGCCCTCGCCATCCGCCCCTTCGACCGGGCGGCGGTGGCCGCGCATCTGGCGGCCCATGGCGTCGCGATCGAGGGCGAGGCCGCGGACAATTACGGCGCCACGGGCGAAAGCCCCGCGTTCTACATCCGCGATCCCGACGGCAACATGGTCGAACTCATGGGACCGGGACGATGACGCACTAGATCCGCCGCGAGACCATACAGGTCGAGGATGCGAGCTCGCGCGCATCCGCGCGGGAATGCCGGCCGCCCGTCGTCGCCAACGGAAATCGTCGCGAACGGAGATGCAGAGCACGGCGGGCCCGCACGAACCGAGGCGAAGCGAAGGTGCATGGGACTGCTCCCCCGAAAAGGTGCTTCCCCTGCCGGCCGTAGCTTGCGGTGCCCCGAACGGGCGGGGCGCGACGGTATCGTGGCCTCATGCCGCGACGGCCGCCGCGCTCCGCCCTTCGTCACATCGGGCGCCGCGGCAGGGAGCCGGAGGGCTGCCCCGGCTCTTTCCGCGCCGGGCCTAGTGGGGCGCGGTGGAGGCGCGGCCGCTCGCGGAAAGCGGAACGTTGGTCCTCACCGGCGGCGTGCGCACGGGATCGACCGGCCGCACCGTCTTCGGCTCCGGCGCGAAGGACGAGCCCCTCGCGACGGAGGCGATACCGGGATGTCCGGGGTTGGCATTCAGCCCGGCGCCGGTGCGGATGCGCGACGCGCTGGAAAGCGTGCCCGCGGACGAGCTGGTGTTGGCGCGGAAATTCGTCGAGCTGCCCAGGCGGCTCATGGACATCGCGCCCGCGCTGGAGCCGCTCAATCCGTTGCCGTGGCTGCTCAGCGCCGCTCCCCCGCCCAATCCCGCACCGCCTCCGCGCGCCGCGGCAGGGGTTCCGGCCAGCATCAGCGCACAGGCGGTGGCGGCAAGTGCCATCGAAGGCGAAAACATACGCGACATGTCGAACTCCTTTTCTGGTTTCGATCTGGTCGCCCCACCCATTCGCAATCCGGAAACGGCGGCGGAAAAACCTCCGTTCCGATGGTTGCGGAAGTTGCGCGCGGAACCGGCCTTAATTTTGAGTCATGCGGCGCAGCGGCGCGTCACGATCCGGACGCTTCGCCGCGAAGATAGGGTTCGACCGTGCCCTTGAGCCTGATCGTCATCGGATTGCCGTGTCGGTCGAGACTCCTGCCCGCCGCAACGCGGATCCAGCCCTCGCTGACGCAATACTCCTCGACGTTCGTCTTCTCCTGGCCGTTGAAGCGGATGCCGACGCCGCGGGCGAGCAGCGCCTCGTCGTAGTGCGGGCTTTTGGGATTGACGCAAAGGCGGTCGGGGAGATCGGTCATGGCGCTTCTTCCGGTGTCGAACGGGCGGGCCGGTTCCATGGCGGGCATGAAGAATATCCGGCGCATTTGAACGATCCGGATTTACGTCAGAAAATCAAGATCGTCACGCCGCGCGCCGCATCCTGCGGTGCGAACGGCGCCGGTGGCGCAATCGCCGCGTGCGCGCCGCGATGCCGCCGGCGCGGCGCCGGAAACCTTTATGAACGAAAGGCTGCGCCGGGCATCAAACTCGTCTGAATATTTATACAACCCTTCTCGCGCCGCCTAAGCAGCGTTTCACGCTCGCCTTAGGATTAATTCGACTCCGGACCCCCTCGCATCAATATCGGACGCGCACGGGAAATCGCCGCGAACTGGGGACCGTCATGTCGAAATTGATCGCGGGCACGGCGCTCGCATTGCTCACGCTCAGCCAGCCCTGCATCGCGCAGGATGCGAAGATCGTTAAACCCGCCGCCGCGGCGGGCGCGCACGGCAACGCCCGCGAGACGCTCGACGCCAGCATGGCGCGGCTTGCGATGAAGGCGGCGCTCCAGCCGTCGGCCCCGCCCACGCAGCAGGAGCTGATCGGCCTCATTCTTCTCATGTCCCTGCGCGGACAAAAGGAAACGCACATATGAACCGCGGGGGCGCGGCCAGGGGCGGAATTCTCAAGGCCGGTGCCGCCTTCGCGGCGCTCCTGGCCCTGGTCCCGCACACGGCAGCGGCCGGCGCGGCGGCCCCCGAAGCGGAGCACCCGCAGGCGTCCGCCGGGACGCAATGGCTCGCCGGTCTCGACAGCGTCAAGCTGGTGGCCGTCGACGGATCCACGCTGTCGCTCTCGCCCAGCGAGGGCGGCCTTTCCATTGTCGTCACCTCGCAGAACGGCACCGCGCAGCGCTCGTCGCTGTCCTTCGTGAGCGACAGGCTGGGGACGATCGCGGACGACGCCGACGCGGGACACGTGACGGGCTTCTTCCGCGAGACCGACAACGGGCTCGAAGAACAGTTCGCGGACGGGCGGACCAGTTCGCTGGTCGTCAACACGGCCGGAGGGCTTTCGCTCACCATGCGCGCCGCCGACGGCAGCAGCAGCTGCACGTCCTGGTATCCGCCGGATCACGTCTTCAGCGAAGCCGAGCGCAAGGCCGCGCTCGAGGCTTATGCGGCCCGCCTCGGCCTCGCGGACAAGGCGCGCAAGCCCGGCCATGCCGCGCCGGGCTGCGCCCCCGCCGTCAGGATCGCGAAGAGCCGGACCGCGCCTGGCGCGACCCAGCCGCTCATGGTCATCACGCGGCCTGGTGCGGCGGCTCCTGCCGCGACCGAAATATCGGCCAAAGGCTCGAGCGGACCGGCGCCGGTCGAGGTGCGCGATTCCAAGATTCACCTCATCGACCTGCCTGTCCCGGCCGCGAAGCCGCAAATCCTGACGGCGACACCGGCATCCTTCGCGCCGCCCCCCGCGATGCAGCCCGTCGCCGGCCCTGCCAATGCGCCTGCGGGCGGTGCCGGACCGGCGATCCAGGCGAGTGTGGCAGCGAAGGCCCCGCCGGCGGCCGGCCCTGCGGTCTCACGCGGACAAGGCGCCTCCGACTGTCTGAGCGTGGATTCGGACGGCGCAAGTCTGGGCTTCCGCAATCACTGCGCCTACGCCGTTCAGTTCGCCTACTGCGTCCGGCGTTCGGCCGATGCCTCGACGAGCTGCGATGCGGGTTCGAAGACCGGAGCCGTCGCCGCGAACGGATTTGCCGCCGTGCTTCCCGACACGAACATCAAGACCGCGGACGCGGAGCACGATTTTCGCTGGGTTGCCTGCAGCGGCGACACGGGCGTGGTCGCCCATCTGGACAGTGCGGACCCTCCGGCAGGCCGCTGTGTCCTGAACGGCGCGACCTGAGCGTAACGGGACAACAGGACAAGAGGAGTGAAAACGATGAAGTCGATCTTGAAGGGCGCCACCGCAGGACTTGCCTTGGTGTCGATGGTGGGACATGCCTGGGCGGCGGGCGCTTGCGCACGGCCCCAGGAAGCGATGGCCCTCAAGACAGCTGCGATGCAGCAGGAATTGATGGTTGCCGCGCTCTACTGCAACGACGTGAGCCAGTACAACCATTTTGTCGTCTCCTTCCAGCGCGAGCTGCAGGCATCCGACGCCGCACTGATGAGATTCTTCCAGCACGGCCATGGCGGCGCGAGCGCCTATCACGCGTACAAGACCGCGCTCGCCAACGACTTCTCGTTGAGCAGCCTGCATGGCATGGTCGAGTTCTGTTCGATGGCCAACGCGCATTTCGACGCCTCGAACGGTCAGCAGACGCTGGCCCTGTTCATTTCCTCCCAATCCGTGCGCGGCGCCGAAGCCTATCAACCCTGCGACAGGACCGTTGCCGGCGCGGAAGCGATCGCCGGCCGCTCTGCGCGGGTGGCGTCGAATCGGCGAAACTAGGGCATCCGCCGCGCCTCTCCGTCGTGGCGGTATTCCGGGAAAAAGGGCCGGGAGGAAACTTCCGGCCCTTTTTGCGCGTTAGAGTTCCAATCGACCTGAACATAGGCTGCCGCAAGGGTTTCAGCCCACGTTCATATTGGGATAGCGACACTCTCTCCCGCGGGCCCGAGATCGCCCCGCACGGAGCTATTGAAGGAAAGGATTGAGGTGATGAAAAGATCTGGAATTCTGGCGATTGCCACGCTGTGTACGCTGGGCGTTGCCGGGCCCGCGTCGGCCGATTACGTCCGTCTGGGCAGTGTCGACGTCGGCTACCGCATGGACAAGGACACGCAATGGACGCGCTTCGGCGGGCATATGGAAGGTCTGCGCCTTGTCGCCGATGGCAACGACGTGTTCTGCCGCTCGATCGTGGCGCAGTTCGGCAACGGGATGAAGCAGAATGTATATTCGGGCGGCCTGCGCGAGGACCGTCCCATCTATGTGGACCTTCAGGGCGGATCCCGACTCGTCAAGGACATCACATTCAAATGCCGCTCGGACAAGCGCAGCGGAGCGCGAATCTTTGTTGCCGCCGAGGTCGGCCGTTTCCAGAACGAATGGCGCAGCAGCCCGATGTGGAGCACGTTCTGGTCGCGCCTGTTCAACTGGGGTCCGGGCGGGATGAACAGCGGCTACGATCCCAACTATTGGATCACCCTGGGCCGGCAGAGCTTCGAAGGCATGCGTGATCGCGAGGCGACCTTCAGCGGCGGATGGAGCGGCCGCAGCGTGGAGCGCATCGGCTTCCGGGCGCTGAACGGCGACGCACGCTGCACCAGGGCTCGGGTCGCATTCGGAAACGGAAGCACCCGCAACTTCGACGTCGGACGGCTGATGCAGGGTCGCGTCAAAATCATCGATCTGCCCGGAGGCAACCGCAACGTCCGCAGCGTCGGTCTCGTCTGCAGCCCCCTGAACCGCAGTCGTGTCGTGGTCGAAATCATGGCGCGCAAATAGCGCACCGTGCCCCCAATAAACGCGAAAAGGGCCGGAGAAATCCGGCCCTTTTTCTTGTCGCCGCGCGGGCAAACCGTCTATTGCGGGGCGGGCTGCTTGGCAGGCGCCTCGTAAGGCGTGAATTCACCGAGCATGCAGACCTCTCCGGTTTCGATTACCTTGATGCTCTGCTGGTTGGAACACACAGTGTCCACTCCGCCCGGCACGTTCATCACGAAGCCGTGGAAATTCAGCGCAGGGCAGGCGTTTTGCAGGCCATTGTGCCAGATTTTCCCGTTCTTCATGTAGAAGAGCACATTCTTCGCATCGACGACGTGCGTGTGATCGATACGGGAGACCTGGATGCACGCCGGCGAAGCTGCTGCCGGCAATACCGCCTGCGCCACCAGGGCGGCGGCGGCGAGAGAAATCGTGAACCTCATCATTGGACACTCCAAATCGTCGACCCCTCGTCCTTGTGATAATGATCCTAGGGGGCCCGAAGTTCAACTGGCGCGCGGGAAAGTGACCGCGTTCTTGACTTCCCCCCGGGCTGTGGAATGGTCCGCCGCCCGATTTACAGCCTAAGGAGACCACCCGTGTCCGCCTCAGTTACCGCGCCCAACATCGTCATTACCTTGCCCGACGGCAAGACGATGACGTTTGCCCGCGGGATCACCGGGTCGGAGATAGCGGCGGCGATCGGTCCAGGTCTGGCGAAAGCCGCTCTCGTCCTCGACGTCGACGGAAAACAATGGGACTTGTTCCGTCCTATCGAGCACGATGCCAGAATCCGCATCATCACCAGGAAGGATCCGGAAGCGCTCGAATTGATCCGGCACGACATGGCGCATGTGCTCGCCATGGCGGTACAGGCCCTTTACCCCGGCACCCAGGTGACCATCGGACCGGCGATCGAGGACGGTTTCTACTATGACTTCGCGCGCGACGAACCCTTCACGCCCGAGGACCTCCCGAAGATCGAAGACGAAATGCGAAAGATCATCAAAGCTGGTCTTCCGACTCGCCGCGAGGTTTGGCCCCGCGACAAGGCCATCGAGCACTTCAGGGGTATCGGCGAAAGCTACAAGGCCGAGTTGATCGAAAGCATTCCGGCCGGGGAAGACGTGTCGATCTATTGGCATGGCGATTGGCACGATCTCTGCCGGGGCCCGCATTTCTCCAACACGGCGCAGATTCCGGATGCGTTCAAGCTAACCAAGATAGCCGGTGCGTACTGGCGCGGCGATGCGAAGAACGCGCAGCTTCAGCGCATCTACGGTACTGCGTGGCGCGATCAGAAGGAGCTCGATGCCTACCTGCTGAAGCTGGAGGAGCAGGAAAAACGCGATCACCGCAAACTCGGCCGCGAGCTGGAGCTGTTCACCTTCTCGCCCGATATCGGTGCGGGCCTGCCGCTGTGGATGCCCAACGGCATGGTGATCCGGCAGGAACTGGAATTCCTGGCCGTACAGGAAGAGCGCAAGGAAGGTTACAGGCGCGTCGCCACTCCGCACATCACGAAGGAAAACCTTTTCTACCGGTCGCGGCACCTGCCCTACTACAAGGAAGACATGTATTCGCCGCTCGATATCGACGGCGAGAACTACTACCTGCGGCCAATGAACTGCCCGTTCCACCATACGATCTATGGTGCGACCCGGCATTCCTATCGCGAACTGCCGCTGCGGATCACCGAGTACGGACAGGACTATCGCTACGAGGCTTCCGGCGGCCTGTCGGGGCTGATGCGCGTGCGGGGATTCTGCATGAACGACGCGCACATCTATTGCCGGTACGATCAGGCGAAGGACGAGTTCATTCGCGTGCTGCACCTGCATGCCCGGTACTACAAGATGATGGGCATCGAGGACTACTACATGCGGTTCTCGCTGCCCGACCTGGACAAGCTGGAAAAATATGTCGATCAGCCGGACAAGTGGGTCGCCGCGATGAACATCATCGAGGAGGCCATGAAGGAGTCGGGCTATCCCTTCGTGAAGGCCAAGGGCGAAGCCGCATTCTACGGCCCCAAGGTCGACTTCATGATCAGATCGGTCATCGGCACCGAATACGCGATCTCGACCAACCAGCTCGACTTCCTCGCCACCGAAACTTTCGACCTGAAATATATCGGCGAGGACGGCGCGGAGCATCCTGTCTATGTCATCCACCGTGCGCCGCTCGGCACCCATGAGCGGTTCACCGCATTCCTGACAGAGCACTATGCCGGGGCGTTTCCGACATGGCTGGCGCCGATCCAGGCCCGGGTCGTACCGATAAGCGAAAAGGCCAGCAGCTACGGCCAAAGGGTACTGGACATGCTGTTCAATGTCCCGGTCGTGAATGGAACTGCGGGCCTTCGCATCGACATCGATCTGTCGTCGGAGCGCATGCAGAAAAAGATCCGGGATGCCCAGCTCAGGAAAATTCCCTACATGCTGGTTGTGGGAGAGCGCGAGGCGGCGGAGGGAACGGTATCGGTGCGGCTACGTTCCGGAAAGGATCTGGGGCCGATGCCGATTGAAAGTTTCATTGAGCGGATAAAGATGGAAGCCGAAACCCGCAGGGATTTGGTGGAATAGGCCTTGCGAATCGCGTCAGCCGACCTATTCTGTGGACTTCAGCGGCCCTGCACGGGGTCGGCTGCCATACGAGGAATTCGCCCCCCGCTCATGAATCGTACAAGCGCTTCGCGAGGCCGGGACCGAACCTCGCATGGCAGGATTGCGTGCGCGCCTACCCAAGATAGGAGAGAGTCATAGTTCCAAGACGTTTTGCCGCCGGCAATGCGCCAGCGCCGGCCAAGGATGGCCCCAGAGTTAACGAGGAGATTTTTGCCAGGACGATCCTCTTGATCGGAGACGACGGGCACAAATACGGCGAGATCGGTACCGAGGATGCGCGCGCCATAGCGGAAGAAAAAGGCTTCGATCTCGTGGAGGTTTCTCCGGAGGCGCGCCCACCCGTCGTCAAGCTTATGGACTATGGCAAGTACAAATACGAACAGCAGAAGAAGGCCGCAGAGGCGCGCAAGAAACAGAAGGTCATCGAGATCAAGGAGATCAAGATGCGCCCGACCATCGACGACCACGACTACGACGTGAAGATGAAGGCGATGCAGCGCTTCTTCGGCGAAGGCGACAAGGTAAAGGTCACGCTCCGTTTCCGCGGCCGCGAGATGGCGCATCAGCATTTGGGTATGGAGCTGCTCAACCGCATTCAGAAGGATACCGAGACTTTCGCGAAGCTGGAGCAGTATCCGAAGATGGAAGGTCGCCAGATGATGATGGTCCTGGCGCCCAGATAGCCCGCCGGCGCCCGTCTGGAGAATCACTGCCGTTTCGCGACGCAGTCCACTACGGTTTCAAGATCGCAATTCCCGCCTGTGAGAACCACCGCTACGGTGCGGCCTCGAACGTCGTAGCGGCCTGAGAGGATGGCGGCCAATCCGGCGGCCCCACCGGGTTCGACGATCAGTTTCAACTGACCCGCAGCGTATGACATCGCGGTCACAAGCTCGTCGTCGGCAACGCAAAGCCCCAATCGCATGTATTTTTTTGCAAGCCTGAAAGTCACATCCCCCGGGCAAGGGGCCATCAGTGCATCGGCGATGGATAGTGTCCCGCCGGGTGCTGCGATACGACGCCCTTCCTGGAGCGAACGGGACATTCCGTCGAACCGTTCGGGTTCCACACTCAAGACATCCGTTCCCGGGCTGAGGTGCGAGAGAGCCAGCGCGATGCCGGTCACAACCCCGCCACCGCTGCAGGGCACCAAAACTGCATCGAGATGTTCGCAGCGTCCCGTCAGCTGCCGTGAAATCTCCAGTCCGATTGTGCCCTGGCCCGCAACGACACCGGCGTCGTCGAACGGCCGGATGAGTGTTGCGCCCGTTTCTTCGACGATCCGGCACGCGATTTGCTCTCGGTCATCGGCAACGCGATCGTAATATACGATGTCGGCCCCCAACGCCGCCGTGCCCTGGATCTTTGCGCGCGGGGCATCCGCGGGCATGACTATTGTCGCCCGCAATCCCAGCAGGGATGCCGCGGCTGCGACTCCTTGGGCGTGATTGCCGGAGGAAAACGCCACCACACCGCAGGAGCGGAACTCTTCCGGAATGAGGGCGATCCGGTTGTACGCGCCGCGAAACTTGAAGGAGCCGGTCCGCTGAAGCGACTCCAGCTTCAGAAAGACGCGGCCGCCCAGCCGGTCGTTCAGCAGGTTGCTCTCGAACAGCGGAGTCTCTACGGCATGGGGCGCAATGCGCTTGGCGGCGGTCTCTATATCGGCGACTTCCGGCAATCCTGTGCTATCAACCATCGCCGGAGGACACAGCGTGCGAACCAAATTCATCATGGCCCTGGCCGCCTGCACGGCTCTTCTGCCAGCCGCGGCGGTGGCCGCGCCACCCTCGGTACTGGCCACGATCAAGCCGATACATTCGCTTGCCGCCGCCGTAATGCAGGGCGTGGCCGAACCAGTGCTTCTGATCCAGGGGGCGCGGTCGGAGCACTCCTACGCTTTCAGGCCGTCCGACGGAGACAAGATCAGGCATGCGCAAATTGTCTTCGAAATCGGCCCGGATCTCGAGACCAGCCTCGAGCGCCCGCTCGCAAGTCTAGCACCCCACGCCCACATTGTTCCATTGGAACAGGCAGAAGGCGTGCACCGCCTGCGGGCCCGGCGCGGAGGCCTGTGGGAAAACGTGAACGATTCCGACGAGGGGCCATACGACCCCCACATCTGGCTCGATCCCGAAAATGCCATAGCAATGACAAGGGCTATCGCTGCGGCGCTCACAAGGTTGGATCCCGCCAACGGACCCATCTACAAGGTCAACAGAGACAAGGAGATCGCCAGCCTTTCGTCACTCGAAGCCGAATTGCAGAAAGAGCTCGTACCGCTAAGGGCCCGCAAATACATCGTCTTTCACGATGCGTATCGATATTTCGAGTTCAGATTCGGGCTGAATCCTACGGGAGCGGTAACTGTCGCCCCGGATCGCCCTGTCGGTCCACGTAGAATCGAGGCGTTGCGACGGACAATATTGGAGGGGGGGATCGATTGCGTGTTTCGAGAACCTCAGTTTCCGCCCGCTCTGGTAAAGACTCTGACCGATGGGAGCCGAGCGAGGATCGGCGTGCTTGACCCATTGGGCGCGGACATCGAACCCGGCCCTGGCCTCTACCCCACGCTGCTCAGAGCGCTTGCTGCCTCCCTTACCGCCTGCATGCCGATCCGTACCAAAAAGGATTGGCAGGGACGGCACTAACGGGTTTATGGTCCGAATGCGTACGGGGCGGGCACACGCGCCCAATCGTCTTAACCTTCCAGCGCGGAACGTCGCGTGCTGAAAACCTATCGGCTGCAAAACGGCGGGCTCAAAGGCACGGAACTACCTGGAGGCGCGCCCATCGTTCCCGAGGCGCTCTGGATCGACCTTCTAAATCCGACCGTTGCCGAGCGACAGGCGGTCAATTCGCTGCTCAACATGGAGCTGCCGACCCGCGCCGACATGGAAGAGATCGAGATATCGAGCCGGCTCTACAGCGAGGATGGCGGTTTGTTCATGACGGCCCTCGTCATGTCACGGACCGACAGCGACAGGCCGATGGCGGACGTCGTCACCTTCATTCTGGCGCACGATAAGCTCATTACCGTTCGCTATATAGACCCGCAGCCGTTTCGCACATTTGCGGCCCGGTGCGAGCGTACGATGGCGGCGGGCCTCAAGGCCGAGGGCGTGCTCAATGCGCTGCTCGATGTGATCGTGGATCGAATGGCCGACGTTCTGGAGCGCGTCGGTGCCGACGTCGAAGCGATCAGCCGCGAAATTTTCGATCCCGCGGCGACCCGGATCGAAAGGCGGGATTTCCAGGAAGTGTTGCGCCGCCTCGGCGGCAAGCACGACACCACCGCGAAAATGCGAGAGTGCCTCCTCACCCTCACTCGCATGATGACGTTTCTCGCCCAGGCCATAGATACCAAGGCGACGAAGGACGCACGCGCCCACGTCAAGACGCTGACACGCGACGTTCAATCCTTGCTGGACCATTCCACGTTTCTCGCGGGAAAGCTTTCATACCTGCAGGATGCCACATTGGGGCTCATCAACAATGAACAGAACAACATCATCAAGATCATGTCCGTTGCGGCCATGGTTTTCCTCCCGCCGACCCTTATCGCCTCGATATATGGGATGAATTTTCACTACATGCCCGAACTCAGCTGGCCCAGCGGATATTTCATCTCGATTGCCTTGATGGTGGTCTCCGCGGTGGTCCCCTATCTCTGGTTCAAGCGGCGCGGTTGGTTGTGATTCCGGCGGATCGTCGAGCCGCTTCAGTCTAGTTTCAACGATTTTGGCGCTTGTGATGGCTGGCGCGTACGCGTCGATAGGACCGCGGTTCACGCAACGGGGATAAATCGATTTGCAGAAAAGAACAAATCCGCCCCTTGGAATCGGATTGAAAATCGGTGCAACGCTTTCCTTTTCGATGATGTATGTGGCCATCCGGCTCGCAGGCCCGGTCCCACTCGGAGAGGTGGTCTTTTTCCGCGGTCTCTTTGCAATCGCCCCGCTCATCGCGGTCTCATTCTTTACCCACGGACCGGCATCGCTGGTTCGCACCTCCCACCCCCTTCTTCACATCCGGCGATCAATGACCGGCGCCGTGGGAATGTTTCTGAATTTCGGCGCGCTCACGCGCCTCCCTCTCGCCGACGTGACCGCCTTCAGCTTTGTGATGCCGATATTTGCAACGATCCTGGCGGCGTTATTGTTGGGCGAGAAGGTTGGACCACATCGCACGATCGCCGTCGCAGCCGGATTTGCGGGCGTGATCTTCATGGCCGAACCGAACGGTCTGTTGCGCGGCCTGACGAGCATTCCGTCCTCGGGCGTGGCCATGGCCTTGGCTGCGGCGCTGTGTTCGGCGGTCGTCGTCGTCTTCATTCGGCAAATGAGTGCTACAGAAACCAGTGAAGCAATTGTCTTCTATTTCATGGTGGTGTGCGCCATTCTCGGTGCGGTATCGATGCTCTGGGACTTTGCTCCACTGTCGCCGACCAGTGCGGCGTGGCTCATCCTGTGCGGACTGTTCGGGGGAGTTGGGCAGGTGTGCATGACCTATAGCTATCGCTATGCGGAGCCGTCGCTTCTGGCACCCTTCGACTACGTCGCAATGGTCTGGGCGATATTCCTCGGCTATTTCGTATTCTTCGAGGTTCCTGAGCCGACCGTGCTGGCAGGAGCAGGCGCCGTGATCGCCTCGGGCCTGTATATCGTCTTCAGGGAAAGGCGGTCGCACCGCCTCCCCGCTGCGGACGCGGGGGTTCTATGAGTTGCAGTTCCTCAACCTGTCCAGCTCTTCTATCAGGGAATCGCCAAAAAAATACTGCAGTTCCGAGCGTACGCCATCATAGAGCGTGGGACCTCCGCCGCTACAAATCAGCGTTCCGTCGATCGCTTCGTGCGAAGGCTCCAACCTGCCGAAATTGAACGTCAACGGAAACAGTATGCTGACCATCGGTTTGTAGTGGTGATAGTCGAGACCCTTGCGCAGACACCAAGCATGGATCTTGCACCCCCGCTCACCTGCGCCGTGAAATACGCAATGACCATTGCGCACGACAGTTCGCCGATGCCGGCCGGAGGGAAATTCGGCATCGTCTGTTGGTTCGTCCGTGAACCACTGGTTCCCGGACGTGCCGACGAACTGCTCGAACTCTTGCCCCAGGCTTCGGAGAAGACCGGCGTTTTCCTCGTCGATGTCGACTCCATACGTGCAACATTGATCCCTGCAAAATCCGCACTCCATGCAATGCGTGAAATACCGCAACGTGAAGATTCGCGAATCCACTTGCCGGAGGATCGGTGCCCGAAATATCGAAGGGTGCTCCCGGGAAAGATCGAGAACACTCATGTCCGAAGCGCCGCCTCCGCCACGCGACCGATCAGCTCCTCATAGGGAATGCCGGCTTCTTCCGCCGCGGCCGCGAAACCGGCATCGGGCGAAATGCAGCAGTTCGGGTTAATCTCCAAAACCCAGGGCTTGCCATCGGCATCGACCCGGAAGTCGACGCGGGCGTAGCCCCGCAAGCTGAACAGGGACCAAACCTTTTTCGTGATCTCGATCAATTGTTCGCCGAGCTCCGGCTCCTCCGCTTCGCAGCCAAATCTGCGCTGGCTACCGTTGTAATCGAAGGTGTCCTCTTCCCATTTTGCCGCAAAGCTGACGAGCTTCGGCTTGCCCGGCGGCCACTTGTCGTTGAAGCGCATCTCGGCCAACGGAAACACTAGCGGCCCATCTTCGCTTGCCATGACAGCGATGTTGAACTCCCGGCCGTCCACATACGTCTCGGCAAACCAGCGCCCGCTGTACCTTCCAATGCGATCGGACACGCGCGCGCGCACCTGGGCGCCCGACAGCACCGAGGCATCGTCGATGCCAACCGAGGCATCCTCATCCGCAGACTTGACGATGTATGTTCGATCGGCGATCAGCCCCTTCCAGTCCGGCCCCACACACCAGTCCGGAGTGTCGATGCCGCCCACACGCAAAACATTCTTGGCAAAGGGCTTGTCCGTTGTAGCGGCGAAATGGGCGGCAGTGGCGCCGGTATACGGAACATTGAGACGATCGAGCATGGCGGGAGCGAGCGAAGCATAGATTCCCGCTCCGAACACAGATTCGACAATGTTGAAAACAACATCCGGCCTGTGCTCGCGAAGCAGTGCCATGAGGAAATTCAGGTCGGGCGCAAATGCCGCGCGCGGAGCGCAATGCCCGAGCTTTTCGAGCGCCGCAGAGACCGCCTCCGCCGAAATCAGTGTATCCAGTTCGTCCGGAGGAGCGCCAGGAGCCACGTCGGAGTGGAGAACAAGAATCCGCATTTGGTTTCAGGCGGCCGCGCTGGCGCGCGCCTTCGTCTTCAATTGCGGGTGACGCTTGAAGAAGGACTGCATGATTCTCCCGATCAACTGGTAGTAGCTCAGCCCCCTGTGCTCCGCGATGATGCAAAGATCGGAATGTTCCGGCCGCAGACCGGCTAGCGGGTTGACCTCGATAAAGTGATGTCTGCCGTCGGCATCGCAGCGGACATCCACGCGACCACCGTCGCGACACCCCAGCACTCGCCAGGCGTCCAGGGCGACCTTCCCTGCTGCTCTTGCGTTCTCGCTGTCCGCCTCGACGATACGCACCTTGTCCCGCCAGTCCTCATCCTTGTTCTGGTATCCGTAGCCGTCACCGACCCAGTTCACGCTCGGAACAATTTCCGAAACGCCAAGGACCTCAGCGTCCTTACCCGTTCCGAGGATGCCGACGGTGAATTCCCTGCCTTCGAGAAAGGTCTCGACAAGTACGGGCTCGTCGAACTTCTCAAGCAGCAACGAGGCCGTCTTGCGCAGCTCGCCGGCATTGTTGACCTTCGAGTTCGCATCGATCCCCTTTCCCGACCCCTCGTGAATCGGCTTCAGGAATAGCGGAAATGGCAGGTCGATCTTCTTCAGGTCGGCCAGCCGTTCGATCACGCGAAAATCCGCCGTTGGGACGCCCGCATCGCGAACGACGCGCTTTGCCATGGCCTTGTCGAGGGACAGGGCCAGCGTCAGTGCGTCCGAGAATACGCAAGGTATGTCGTATGCTTCCAACAGGGCGGGGACCTGGGATTCGCGCGCGCCGCCGTTCAAGCCTTCGCAGAAATTGAAGACGGCGTCGTATCTATCGCCGGCCGCCAGCCGTTCGACGAGGTTTTTCAAGCCGCCGATCCGGACCGGTGCCAATCCCAGTGCGGTCAGTGCGGAACAGATGGCGTCGATCGTAATTTCGCTGTCGAATTCGGCTGTCTCTTCGGGACTGTAGCCCAAGGCCAGATAGTCGGATCTGAGGTCGAACGTAACGCCGATGCGCATCGCCTTAGCCTTTATCCCGCTGGAACGCAGACTTCAGCCGCGCCGTCCGAACGCGCCGCCCGGATCGGGATAGCGGTAGACTTTCCCCTCGAAATTCCTCAACAGCAGGTCATCTCCGTCCCGGCCTACCACGCAATCCGGCGCCAGCTGTATTTTTCCGCCGCCGCCGGGCGCGTCTATGGCAAAAATCGGGGTCGCGTAGCCTGTCGTGAAACCGCGGAGCGCCTCGATGATTTCCAGGCCCTTGCTGACACTTGTCCGGAAATGCCCAGAGCCGCGGATCGGATCGCACTGGTAGAGATAGTACGGCCGCACGCGACGCATCAGCAAACCGCGCATGAGCGGGAGCATGATCGCCGGCGAATCATTGACCCCCTTGAGCAGGACGGTCTGGCTGCCCAATGGGATTCCCGCATCTGCCAGCCGTGAAAGAGCTTCCGTGGCTTCCGCAGTGAGCTCGGAGGGATGCGTGATGTGCAGGCTCATCCACAAAGGATGATGTTTTTTGAAGATTTGGACCAGGTGCTTCGTGACGCGTTGCGGCGTGACCATCGGCATCTTCGTGCCGATGCGGATGAATTCGATATGCTTGATGGCCCGGAGCCGGCCCAGCAGCCAGTCCAGCCGATCGTCGCCGAGCGTCAATGGATCGCCCCCCGACAGAAGCACATCGCGTACCTCCCGGTGCAGCTCCAGATAGGCAAGAGCCTGTTCCCATTGCTTGGAGGAAAATTGGTACTCACCCCCGGGGTTCCCCACCACGCGGGCGCGCGTGCAATACCGGCAATAGGTCGAACACGTGCCCGTGGTGAGAAACAGGACACGGTCCGGATAGCGGTGTACCAAGCCGGGTGCGACCGTATCGTGATCCTCACCCAAGGGATCGTCGTCCTCCCCTGGCAAGCGAATGTATTCATCT
The DNA here is from genome assembly GCA_035549575.1 of Rhizomicrobium sp. Lineage (GTDB taxonomy): Bacteria > Pseudomonadota > Alphaproteobacteria > Micropepsales > Micropepsaceae > Rhizomicrobium. The sequence goes on along the minus strand of DASZQP010000074.1, from coordinate 18,573 downwards.
CCGGTCATGATATGGGTCCGGCGCAGAGGCTCCCCCGGGTCGTCCAGGCTCATGAGGCTGGCGTAGTAGGGCGTTATCCCGACGGGAAGAGAGCCGGCATGACGTTCCACCGCGCTTCTCTCGTCCTCGGAAAGACGAAAGATGCGGGAGAGCTGGTCTAGCGAGCGGATGCGGGCCCGCATCTGCCAGCGCCAGTCGTTCCATTCAACCGTCGACGTACCGGAAAAGAACCGGCGGTAGAACGCCCTGGTGTCCGATCCGACCGGAAAGCGGAGCGCGCCTCCGCGGGGGGCGACCCCGATCCGCGGCAGCTTCGTATTCTCGATTGTGGAACTTGTGGGACCTGTATCCGGCTTCGGGCGGATGGACCGTAGCGGAGGCCTCAGCTCACGCCGCCGCAATATCTGGAGACTCATTTGTGTCTCGCGACCACTCCAGTTGCACCGTGGACACCCCAGCGGTCTCCGAGCGAACGGCACAACAATGTGAGTCGATAATTGGTAGATTGATTGAGTTCGTCAAGTGAAGGGGTCTGAGTATTGGAGCAGTTGCCCCATTTCTCAAGCAAAACCGCCCAAAAAAGCGATGAATTCTTGAAGACCATACAAGTGATTACAAGTATTCGCGAGAACCATGCGCACCAGCGGTTCAACGAATTGCAGAATGTTTTTCGAGAACAGCATCGAGCCGCCCTTGTCTATGACATGCGCAGCCTTTCACCAATGACTATCGATCAAGGCAATGCCCGCGCTTGCATAGTCTTCGCAAGTGCCATGACTTAAAGATCGGTGACATGTGCGGGCTCGCGATTCCCATCGGGTTCTCCCTGTGAATTCCCCGGGCGCGCGGCCGCATTGTGCAGACTTGCGCGACTCACCGCTGCGCAAGTCGGGCGCTATCGCGCGGGCGTAACGCGGTAGACGGTGATGTGCACCTTCCGGCCTCGCGAGTAGTTGAACCCGCTGAGATCATCCACGGCCGTCGCGTCGGCCTCGAGTTCCGCGAGGCGGGCAAGGAACGCCGGCCGCTCGCCGTCGGCTACCAGGGCAAGTCCGCCCCTTCGGGCGCCGGTTTCGGCAGCGCCACGGCCGTCGGTTAGCTGCGTCGCGGTTCCGATCAGGAATAGCGCGCTCGGCTCGGTATACCCTGCGAGCGTCGGGGGCGGATCGCTCGCGCGCTCATGCTTGGCCACAAGCGCCGCCTCACGGGAACTGACCATGAGGTTGTCGAGATTTGGAAGTACCAGCAGGGTCGCAGATGCGTAGGCGCCGATCGCGGCTCCCGCCGCCAAAAAAAGGGCCAAGCGCCCAGACTTCCGTAGCAGGGCAAGAACGGCGATAGCGCACAGCACTGCGAGTAGCGTCGCACACCCGGCCTGAGCCCAAGTGGTACCCGGCCCGTATAGACGTGGCAACACGGGTATTGCGGCGGCCGTCGCCAGCCCGCCCGCAAGAAACTGCACCGAGGACACAGCAGGCATCAAACGCCGCCAGGCCGGCAGATTGGACTCGCCGGGAGCCGCGATCCAGGCCGCAGCCATGATGGCAAGCGCCGGATACGACGGCAGGATATAGTTGGGTAGCTTCGTCGGCACCAATTCGATGAGCCACCACCCGCCCGCCCAGGCCAGGAGAAACCGAGCCCCGGGTTGGCCCCGGTTCGCGATCGCGGCCGCAACTCCGGGAGCGAGGAACAATGTCGCGGGCCAGAAGGTAAGGGTCGTAAGCAGGAGATAGTAGCCCGGGTACATGCCATGGCCCTCTTCGCCGTGGGCGAGCTTCGCCCCGAAATCGTGACCCAGGGATTGTTCGTAGAATGTGCCGTGACTCATGATCGCGATAGCCACCAGCCAGGGAGCAACGATCAGGAGCGAAAGCCCCAATCCCCACAGCGGCCTCAGCCTGCCCAGCCACCGCCACTCGCGATCCCAGACCACGAGCGCGACAACGGTGATGCCTGCCACCCCAACGATGACCGGCCCTTTGATCAAGATGCCGACGGCGAGCGCCAGCCATCCGAGCAACACCAGCCCGAAACTGGGAGCCGGGAAACCTCCAAACCGCGAGAGATAGGTTCGAAATAGTACCGCCTCGGTACCTACGACCGACGCCAGAAGGACGGCATCCGTTTTTGCAATCCTCGCCTCCGACGACAAAAGAAAAGTCAGTGCGAGCAGCACGGCAGCCAGGAAAGAAGCCTGAACGCCGAGAATGGCCCTGGCACACCAAAAACAGAGCAATACCGCGACAAGAGCCCCCAGAAGGGATGGGATACGGTAGGTCCAGATCCGGTCCAGGGCGCCATTCGTGGCAAAACCTGCCAGCCTTGTGGTGGCAGCCTGAAGCCAGTAGATGCCCGCTGGCTTCTTGTACCGAGGTTCCTTGCCAAAACGGATGTCCACGAAGTTTCCGGTTTCGAGCATCTGCTTGCTCGCCTGGGCGAACCGGCTCTCGTCGCGGTCGAGCGGGGGAATCGTGAAGAACCCCGGCAGCCAGGCAAGCAGACAGATGAGGACAAGGAGCAGCCTGGGCCGACGCTCGATGATTCGCTCGATTCTGCCGGCATTTCCGTTTGGGTCGTTCATTGAACCGGCCTTGTTGCGCGTTCGGCTTGCCCTGTATAAGGCCCGCAAATCCACCGGAAAAGGCTGCGCCGGAACGGTCCAAGACGATGTCTCATGACCTGATGCCATTCTCGCTGGTCGTCGCGGTCAGGGACGAGAAGGAAAACATGAGGTCCCTGCTCTGCGAAATCGCATCGGCGATGGAGGGGCGGGACTGTTCGACCTACGAGGCGATTTTCGTCGACGACGGATCGACGGACGGTACGGCGGACGAGCTCGCGGGCCTGAAACCCCTGCTCCCCGCGCTTCGTGTTCTCGTCCACCGGAGAAACATGGGCAAGAGCGCCGCCTTGCGAACAGCCATACGCCATGCACGGCATGGCATTATCGTGACCATGGATGGCGACGGGCAAAACGATCCCGCCGACATACATACTCTGCTCGCGCCATTTGCCGACGGCGGGCCGGACCTGGGAATCGTGGCCGGTCAGCGCATCAGGCGCGAAGATACATGGGCAAAGCGAAGTGCCTCGAAGATCGGCAATCGCGTACGGCGGTGGATTTTGAACGACGGCGCGAGAGATTCGGTGTGTGGCTTGAAAGCGATGCCGCGCGACGTGTTCCTCGCGCTCCCCTATTTCGACAACATGCACCGGTTTCTCATCGCGCTCGTATTGCGTGAGGGCTATCAGGCGCGGTTCGTCGACGTCCGGGACCGCCCGCGCGCGCATGGAAAATCGAAATACACAAACTGGGGCCGCTTGATTGTCGGCGTTCCCGACCTGTTGGGTGTCGCCTGGCTCATGAGACGCCATGGCGGCCGTCCGGAAACGAGAGAACATTGATGGAGAATGTTTGGCACTCGCTGCTGGCGGTCGTGCAGCACCCCTTCGGGATCTGGGATGGGATCGGCTTTTTGGGCGCCGCGGTCTTTGGTGCCCGCTTTTTCATTCAGTGGATAAAAAGCGAGATGGCGGGCCGAAGCGTGATACCCATCGCCTTCTGGTATTGCAGCCTCGGGGGTGCGTCCATCAATCTGATTTATGTCATCCACCTGCAAAGCCTGCCCTTGGTCCTTGGAAACGTGCTGCCCATTTTCATATACGCGCGAAATCTTGTCCTTACATATCGTGAGCGTGGAAAGGCACGTGCCGAAGCCCGCGCCTCCTAGGCCGGGCCCGCAGTCCCCTCGACCCGCTCTATTCCGAAATGTCGCGATCGAGTAAAAACGTATGGGAGAATGCATTTGGGGAGCCATGAATGTTGCGCCTTGTACCGCTGTTGATTGTCCCGATTGGCCTGTACAACCTGGTTGTTGTCCTTGTCGGTCAGGGACTGGTCGATGCCCCAAGCATTGGAAAAATGAACGGCGTCCAGTCTGTCCTGACGCAAACGACGAGTTTTAGTTTGAGGATGTTTTCCGGCGAGCCATGGACCATCAATGGCGGCGACCTGATCATGCTTCTCGGCCTGACACTGCTGTTTGCGGAGATCGTGAAGGCGACACGCGCGAACTCCAAGGAACTGGTCAATCACGGCCTCTCGATGCTCGTTTTTGTGGCCGCGCTATTGGAGTTCGTCACCGTCGAGGGCTTCGCCACTTCGACGTTTTTTTTCCTCGTGCTTTTTGCCCTGTTCGACGTCGTGGCCGGCTACACGATTTCCGCGGTCGCCGCGGAGCACCATCTGGGTCTCAGCAGGGCCGCCGGCGACTGAGGCGCGGGAGCGCAGCCGCTCCGAGGTGGCCTTCGCGGTTTGCTTTGTGCCCGAATTGCGATAAACCCCTGCCCTCTGCCGGGCCGGACAGGTGGCCGAGTGGTTTAAGGCGCACGCCTGGAAAGTGTGTAACGGTTGATAGCCGTTCGAGGGTTCGAATCCCTCCCTGTCCGCCAGCTGCCCAGCGGCCCTTCCAGGTATCGTAGCGGCGTTTCCTCCATCCCGGGGAATGGGCTGCACTTCTCGTTTCTCGAAACTGCAAGATCAGATAGGATCGAGATCCAATTCAACGCCAGTGGAGGATTCATGAAACGGGCATTTTTGACTGTTGCTACCTTTGGCCTTCTGGTGCTCCCCTTCGCGGGACAGGTTGCCGCTGAAACAATCGTAAAGAAGAAAGGACCTCACGAGGTCGTGGTGAAGCACCGGCCGGGGCGGCCGGGAGCGATTGTCGTGCGGCCGAACGAGAGGCGTCCCCATCAGTTTTGGCATCGGGGGGGATGGAGCGTGAAGATTCACGGGCCCGCATTCCGCTACCCTCGAGGCTGGCGCTATCGTCGCTGGGCGATAGGCGCAATCCTGCCCGCGCTTTTTCTCGCCAACGAATACTACTACGACGACTATGCGTCGGCCGGGCTGCAGACGCCGCCTCCCGGATATCGCTGGGTGCGCTATGGCGATGACCTGCTGCTTGTGAACGTCCGCACGGGTGAGGTTGAAGATACCGCCTATGATGTCTTCGAATAGCCGGTGACAGCGTGGGGCCTCGGCCCCACGCACATTTCTCTTGAGGCGAAGCAGCTCGCTGGTTCGCTGTTGGGCGCCCGCCGCGGGGGGCTGTTGACCGGCCGACCAGGTCAGTCGCCGCTGACGCGCCTGGCTACCGTCAAGCCGGCAATCAACAGCATGACGAAGATCACCATGAAGACGTAGAACAGGATCTTCGCAATGGCGATGGAGGCGCCTGCAACGTTTGTAAATCCCAGAATAGCCGCCACCAGTCCAACAACCAGAAAAATGAATGCCCAACGCAACATGAAAGCCTCCCGCTTTGGTCTCGAAACGTCCGGCGCGAGGATTTGGTTCCAGCGCGGCGCTATTTGGGCGGAACTGCCCCGAGCGACCAATTGACGATATCCGACAAGACGCTCCCAAGCGCGTCGTCGAAGGCACGGACCACAGCGGGAACGGAATTTTCCGACGCGGCAACCTCGTGCACGGAGTTCAGGCTCCCGACGATTTCGCGCCCCTTCGTCGGCGCAATCTTCGCCTTGATCCGGACACGCACAATCGGAATCCCGTCGGATTGCCGGTAGCGCGCCTCAAAATCGCGAAGCTCCGCCTGGAGCACGTAGTCGGAATAGAATCCGTCGCCTACGGCCGAGACCGCCAGAATCCTGTTGCTGTTCTCGAAGGCTTCGACAATGCAGTCGCGAACGAGCTTCGGTACGCGATCCGTCCAGGCGCTGTCGGCATAGTAGTCCGCGGAATTGTCGGCCTGGACCAGAGCAATTCGGGCGCTGTCGATGTGATCCGACGTGGTTGTCGTCTCGACCGAGAGGCTCCAGGTCACGCTCGGGCCGTGGGTTGACGCTCCTCCGCCGGGCCTCAACACATAGAGCCTCAATGGTGACGATGGCGGTCCGATAAGATTGCCGCATCCTGCGGCAAACAGGGCGCTACAGGTGACAAGTAGCAGTCGCCTGGTGGGCGTCGAAACATCCTGGCTCATTTGGGCGTGTATCCCTTGTGGCGATCGCCGAAGAGAAGCTTCGTCGGCTGGCGATCGAGTTCGTCGGAAAGCCGCTTGAGACTTGCGACCAGTCCGCGCGTCTCCCGCAAAAGGTCGGCAAGTTGACCCAGCCCCTCTCCATTCACGAAAGCATCCGCATCTGCGGAGAGCTTGCCGAACTTCTTGATGCTTTCGTCCGCATCGGAGAGAGTGGGCTCGATCCTTGCGGATGCGCGCGAAAGGTTGCCGATCATCGTTTCGATATCGCCGGAACGCCGGGCTAACGGCGCCGTGATCTCCGCCAGATTCTTGCTCGTCGCGTTGAAATTGGCGAGGAGACCGGAAAAGTTCTTCACGTTTTCGTCCGACAGCAGGCGGTTGATCTTGTCCGCCGCATGATTGAGCTTGTCGAACAACTGCGGGGCGCTCTCTTCCAGCTGCTGCAATGTCGAGGGGCTCGACTTGATGGTGGGAATCTGACCGGGCGGAGCCTCAAGCTCGGGCGAATCCTTGGTGCCGCCGCTGATCTCGACATACGATCCGCCGGTCAGGCCCTGACTTTCTATCGATGCCTCGGAATCCTGTCGGATGTGCAAATCCGGCTTCACTTGGAGCTTTACGATCACTTTTCCGGGATCGTTCGGATCGAACCTGAGATCCGTCACGCGGCCGACGTCGATTCCGTTGTATCGAACGGTCGTTCCGTTGCCGAGCCCCGTCACCGGGCCTTTGAAAGCCGTCTGAAAATACTCGTATTCCTGGCTGTACTGAATTCCTGCCAGCCACAGGAGGGCGACGACGACGCCGAGCATGCAAATCAATACGAAGGCGCCGACCGCAACGTAGTTGGCTTTGGTTTCCATCGCTCAAAACCTTCTCATGTGCCCAACGCGGCGCGCCCGCGTGCGCCCGAAAAATACTCCTGAATCCACGGATCGGGATCCCTTCTGAGTTCGTCGATCGTTCCGACCTTGAGCTTCCTGTTCACCAGAACCGCGATGCGGTCCGTTGCGGCTCTCAGCGTGTCGAGGTCGTGGGTCACCATGAACACCGTGAGATTGAGACTCTTCTGGAGATCCCGGACGAGTTCGTCGAACTGATTGGCGGAAATGGGATCGAGTCCCGCCGTCGGCTCATCCAAAAATAGCAACTCCGGGTCGGCGGCAAGCGCCCGGGCGAGTCCGGCCCGCTTCTTCATTCCACCGGACAGCTCCGAGGGATATTTGGTGGCCGACTCCTCGGGCAGACCGACCATGGACAGCTTCATCGCCGTGATTTCGTTCATCAGCTCCTGGCTCATCTTCGTATATTCGCGCAGTGGAACCTGAATATTTTCCGCGACCGTCTGGGAGCTGAACAGGCCGCCTTCCTGAAAAAGCACCCCCCAACGCATTTGCACGGAGTTCTCCGGCCGCTCCCGGTGGGGCCTGGAATCCTCGCCGAATACCTCGATTTGGCCTTCCCTCGGGGTGTTCAGGCCGACGATGGAGTGAAGCAGGACGGACTTTCCCGAGCCCGATCCGCCGACGACCCCGAGCACTTCTCCCCGATACACATCGAGATCGAGGTGATCGTGTATGAGCCTGCCTCCCATGATGTTGACCAGACCGCGAACCTTGATGACCACCTCCCGAGCACCGCTGGCCATGTCAGATTCCCAGTATCGAAAATATGATGGAAAATCCGGCATCCAGAACGATCACGAGAAATACGGACTCGACGACCGAGCGAGTGGTTAGCTTTCCCACACTCGCCGCATTTCGTTCGACCTGGAGTCCCTCGAAACAGCCGACGAGACCGATCACGGCTGCGAAGACGGGAGCCTTGATGATTCCGACCCAAAACGTGTTCAGCGAGATCGCATCGTGCAATTGACGCATGAACGCGGGTGCGGTGATTCCGAGGTCGAAATAGCACATGACGGCACCGCCGATCATGCCCATTACGTCCGCATAGAATGTCAGGAGCGGCAAAGCGATAATGAGGCCCAGCACGCGCGGCAGCACGAGAACGTCAAACGTGTTGATCCCTATCGTCTGCAGGGCATCGATTTCGTCGTTGACCTTCATCGTGCCGATTTGTGCCGTGAAGGCCGAACCGGAGCGGCCGGCCACGATTATCGCAGTTACGAGCCCGCCCAGTTCCCGAAGAATTCCGACGCCGAGAAGATTGATGGTGAAGATTTCCGCGCTAAAGCGGCGGAGCTGATCGGCGCCCTGATAGGCCATGACGATTCCGATAAGGAACGCGAGGAGACCGACTATCGGAAGCGCATTGATTCCGATTTCCTCGATCTGCGTGAAAAGCGCGGCCAGCCGAAGATTTCCTCGCGGCTGAAATATCGCTTCCAGGAGTTCTATGGCGAATCGCCCCAGATACCCCAGCATGCGGTAGCCCTGCCGCAAGGCATCGATCGTTCCTTCGCCCAGATTTTCCAGGATACGGATCAATCCGCGGTCCCGGGGGACTTCGACCGGCGGCGCCTTGTGCTCCTGCTCGATGGTGTGGATCAATGGGGCATAGAGGTCCGGCAGCCGGACGTCCGTCACTCTTACTCCATGCGTCTCCAGATCGCGCCTGGTGCGAATGATCAGCCAGGCTCCGGCGCTGTCCAATTTCGTGATCGCGCGGCCGTCGATTGCGACTTCCGGTGGTCGTCCCAGATCGAGAGCTCGCAAATCTGCGTCCAGCCGGGCGGCCACACGCACGGTCCAATTCCCCTCGGCAACCAATCGTGTGACCCCGTCCAGGCTTTCGACCCGGAATCCGGCACCCGATTTGGAAGTCCCGAAGTCTTGGATATCTGTCATTCCGGGGTCACTCTATCTTGACCGGTACAGTCGCTCTAGGCACGCAAGCGCTTGACCCGCACGGCCGAACCGGCAAGCTGCATCTTACAGAACCGGGGAGAAAACGCATGGGACGCCTCGAAGGACGCGTAGCACTTGTTACGGGTGCTGCCAGCGGCATTGGGCGGGCCAGCGCGCTGCTTTTCGCCCGGGAAGGCGCTCGGGTCGTGGCAGTGGACCGTGCCCCGGAGGTGGAGGACACGGCGGCCGAGATCCGGCGGGAGGGCAAAAGTGCAATTGCGATTACAGCGGACGTTTCTTCCGAAGATGACGTGTCGGGCGCGGTCGATCGTGCAATAGGAGAATTTGGCGCTCTCGATGCGATCTATGCCAATGCGGGTGTGAGCGGAGGTTTCAAGGATTTTCTTTCGCTCACGCCGCAGGACTGGATGAGCGTTCTGAGCGTCAACCTTGTTGGCGTCTATCTGGCCATCAAACATGCCGCGCGCGTTATGTTGCCCCGCAAGAAAGGCGCGATCGTATGCACCGCCTCGGTAGCGGGCATCCGATCGGGGGCCGGCGGCGCCCCGTACAGCGCCAGCAAGGCCGGAGTAATCTCCCTGACCCAAACGAGCGCCAATTTGCTTGCGGGAACTGGCATACGGATCAACGCGATCTGCCCCGGCATCATCGAAACGGGAATGACCAAGCCAATATTTGATCGCGCGCGGGAACGAGGCACCCACGATCTCATCGGCCAGCTCAATCCTCTGCGGCGCTACGGACGGCCCGAGGAAATCGCGCGAATGGCGCTGTTTCTCGCCTCGGATGAATCATCCTATGTAAACGGCCAGGCATTTGCCGTGGACGGCGGGCTGTCCAGTTCGCATCCTGTCAAGGGGCGATGGGGTTGAATCCGGATTCGGAGAGTCAGATGGTTCTGGGAATGACGCCGTTTCTTTTCGCGCATGTAGCGATCAGCCTTGTTGCGATTGCATCCGGGTTGGCCGTCCTGATCGGAATGATCGGAAACAGGAGAATGGAAGGGCTTACCATCCTGTTTCTGGTGTCGACCTTCGCGACGAGCTTGACCGGGTTCGGGTTTCCGATTCACGGACCGACGCCGGCTCTGGCGCTCGGCGCCATTTCGATCGCCGTGCTGGCGCCGACCATCCTGTCACGATATGCATTCGGCATGCGGGGAAGCTGGCGCTGGATTTATGTGACGGGAGCGACATTGGCGCTGTATTTCAACTGTTTCGTGCTGGTCGTGCAGGCGTTTCTGAAGGTTCCTCTGTTGCACGCCATGTCGCCGGACGGAACCGGACTGCCCTTCGCAATCGCACAGGGTGCGGTCTTGGTTTTTTTCGCCGGTGCAGCGATTCTTGCGATACGCAGTTTCCGGCCGCACTATGTCTTCGCCTCAAGCGCGATAAACGCATAGGTGGCGAGCCAGTGCTCGCCCATGTAGTCGCCCGAAACCTGGGCAAGCGACGCCTCTATGTGGGTTTCTGCGGCTTCGAGAAGAACCTGCTGCCTCGGGTCGCCGTCCAGTGATTTCGCGAGCCGACGCATGCACCAGGCACGGCTCAGATTGAGCCCGTCGAGATGCGCGATCTTGCCGTCGCTACGATCACTGACTTTGGCCGGCTGAAAAATCGATGCCGGACGCCCGTGGCCCAAATCCGGGAGGAATCGGTCCAGCCAACCGCGAAATTCTCCCCGCGGCAGCAGCGACCGCATGCACTCGGCTTCGACGAGCGTGGAAGAAAGAAAATCGTCGCCGCTGGGTTCCCAGGCGGGGGCATTGCGATCGTCGCCGAACCAATTCCGGGCGCAGCTCGTCATCAGTTCCAGGAAAGCGTCGTCGTTCGCAATGCGCGCGTATTCCCCGGCCAGAATGAGCGCGAACGCAGAATTTCCGTGAGTACCCCCACGGATCGGGTAGGTGAGCTTTGGAAGATATTTCCTGAATCTTTCAGCAAAGGCATCGCCCAAGGGATTGAGATCACTGAGGCCCGATCGCCTGAATTCGGCAACGAGCATGAGTGCCCAAGCCCAGCCGTAGGGACGCTCGAACCCCGTGCTGAGCGGACGGCCCAAATAGGCCAATTCGCCATCGATATTTTCCTTTGTGAAGGCGCGCTCGAACAGGCCGTCAATCTCCATCTTGAGCGGCAACTCTGGAAAGAGCCGCCGAATTCGCGCCAGCAACCAGTAGGAATGCACACAGCTGTGCCAATCGAAGCTACCGTAGAAAATAGGATGTAAGTCCCGCGGACGAAGCGCATCGTCGGATCCCCCCAAGACATGATCGAGCTTGTTGGGAAACTCCTTTGTCACATGACCAAGCGCGATGGAGGCAAATCGATTCGCGAGCGTCGGGGTGAGCGCCGAATGCATGGACATCACCGGCGGTACACAAAGAGCGCCATCACGGCGGTGTTTGCAAGGAGAAGAAGCAGCGCAGTCAACGCTTGAGCCCTGATTACTCCATTCCTGTCCTGCAATTCCAGAACTGCAGCCGGCACGATATTGAAATTTGCGGCCATCGGCGTGACAAGCGTGCCGCAGAATCCCGACAGCATCCCAACGGCCGACATGATGACCGGATCACCATGAAACTTCCCTATGATAATGGGCAAACCGATGCCTGCCGTCATGACCGGAAAGGCTGCAAAGGCGTTTCCCATTGCCACAGTGAACAACGCCATTCCCGAGGTGTAGACCGCGACCGCCGCGATGGGCTCCGACATGGGAATATGTTCGACCGCAAGGCTCGCAACCACCTTTCCCACGCCGGCTGCGGCGAATATGCCGCCCAGCGACGCGAGAGCCTGGGGAAGCACAGCGGCCCACCCGATCGCGTCGATGAGGCGCCGGCCCTCCGCCAGCGGTGTAGAGGGCCTAGAATGGAGCATCCACATCGCAAGCAGCAGCCCGACGATTGCGCCGATCGCGAGGGAAATCAATGTGGCCTGTTTCGGGTCAAAGGCGTACACGCCTCCGACCTTTAGGGCGGGCAGCAGAAATGTCCCGATCAGCGTAACGAACGGGATGGAAAGCGCGGGAATGAAGAGGCGATTGCCCACACTGGCGGCCGACGATCTGCGAGCCGCATCGTCGGGCACTGCCGGCGGTTTGGTATTCAGCCCGAGCATGGCGAGCAAGGCGAGCAGAAGCACCAGAATTCCGCTTGCGAGATGCGGCAACCAGGACCCCACAAGCATCAACACGGCGAAACAGCCCCAAAAAGAGGCACTGGACCAGCTGCGGTCCTGCGCCTGCAATGCGGAAAACGCCAAGAACATGAGACCGGCGAGGACATAGACGGCTTCCAAACCGATCATGCCGGCGTCCGCCTGGAAAGTCGCCGATCGAGAAACAGCAAACGCGCCGTATGAATTGCAAAGGCAATGACCGCAGTCGGTATGGCCCACAGCGCCAGCTGCGGAGGCGTCACGTTAATCCCGCTCTGCTCCAGAAATCCCTTGATTAGGAGGATCGAACCCACCGCGACAAATATGTCTTCGCCGAAAAAGACGCCGATATTGTCGACGGCGGCGGAATGCGCACGGATGTTGTCTCGCGTTTCCCTGTCGAGCGGGCCGCGCGCTTCCGCAGCGCCTTCGGCGAGCGGCGCCACCACTGGGCGCACCATCTGGACGTGCCCCCCGAGCGCGGTCAGTCCGAGAGCAGCTGCCAACTGGCGGACAAGCAAATATGCAATCAGGACCCTTCCCGTCGTCGCGCCCTTTAGGCCGAGGACGAGCGCGCGCGCACGTTCCCGAATCCCGCCGCGCTCGAGAAGTCCGATCACGGGAAGCACAAGCCAGGCCACGGCAATGAACCTGTTCTCAACGAAGGCCTTGCCCAGCATGGCGACCACGCCCGGGAAATCGATTCCCGCGGCGAGTCCCGTTGCGATGGCGGCTGCCACCACTGTTGCAAGCGGGTTGAAACGCATCGCGAAGCCTGCAACGACGATTGCAATCCCGATCAGCACAAGCATTCAGGACTCCTTACCAGACCCGAACGCGATCCTTCGGGGCCAGATAGAGGGCCTCATGCGGGGTCACATCGAAGGCCGGATACCACGCATCGAGATTGCGAACGGTATCGCCACGGTATTCGGCGGGCGCGTGACCGTCGGTGAGAATCTGCTGACGGAGCGCAGCCTCGCGGGTCTTGTTCCGCCAGCTTTGCGCATAGGAGAGGAAGAAGCGTTGATCACCTGTCAGTCCCTGACGCAGCGGAGCCTTCGATCCGCCAAGAGACAGCAGATACGCGTCGTGTGCGGCGGACAGTCCAGCCACGTCCGCAATATTCTCGCTCAGGGTCTGCTTGCCGTGCACATGAAGGTCGGGAAACGGCGCATAGGCATCGAACTGGGCTGCCAAGCGTGCGCCGGCCTCCTGAAAATGCTCCGCGTCTTTCGCGCTCCACCAGTTTACCAATCGTCCCTGTGCGTCGAACTGGCTGCCTTGATCGTCGAAGCTATGGCTGATCTCGTGCCCGATCGTGGCACCGACGGCGCCATAATTGACGGCCGCGTCCGCTTGCGGATCGAAAAACGGCGGTTGCAGGATTGCCGCCGGGAAGTTGAGCGCGTTGGCAAGCGGCAGATTTACGGCATTTACGGTTTGCGGTGTCATCACCCACTCGCCACGGTCAACGGGCTGGTAAAGCTTGGCCAGCCTGCGCCGGTAGTCGAACTCTTCGGCACGCCTCAAATTGCCGAAAGCGTCACCCTTTTCGACCCTCAGCGCGGAATAGTCGATCCACTTGTCGGGATAGCCCACGCCCACCCGCAACGTCGACAGCTTGGCGAGCGCCTTCCTCCGCGTTTCCGGAGACATCCACTCCAGTCTCTGAATGCGCGCGCGATAGGCTTTGAGCAGCGTGGAAACCATCGTCTCGATTTTTGCCTTGGACGATGGCGGAAAGTACCTTGCGGCATAGAGTCTTCCGACCGCTTCTCCGAGACTGGCATTGGTGGCGTCTATGGCCCGCTTCCAACGCTCGCGGATCTGTGGCGTGCCGGAAAGCGCCGTTCCGTAAAATGAGAAGTTTTCGTCGACGAAAGCGCGGGGCAGAACGCCCGAATAGTGATCGAGCAGATGAAACGTCAGATAGGCCTTCCAGACATCGAGCGGTTCGCTCGCGACGAGCGCGGACTCGCCCGTTACAGCCGTCGGGTGCCACACGATGAAATCCGGCTGACGACCCAGTCCGGCACTTTCGAAATACGCATCCCAATCGATCCCCGGTGCCTTCGCCGCAAACTCGCTGCGCTTCCATGGGTTGTTGGCCTTGTGGACATCCTCGGAATCCTCGCGTGAGGCATGTGTCCGGGCGATCCTTGTTTCAAGATCGAGGATAGCCTGCGCCTTTTCGTCCGCGCCGGAAATGCGCGCGAGCTTGAGAACGGCGGCGACGTGCTCGCGGTATTTCGCGCGCAGGTTCTCCATCTTTTCGGACGATTGGAGATAGTATTCCCGGTCGGGCATGCCCAGGCCGCCTTGCATGAGGTAGGGCACATTGCGGCCGGGATCCTCGAACGCCTGGCTGATCCACACGTCCAGGACATTCTCGGTATAGAAGTTCGTGTTGTTCAACGCATCGAGATCGCCACGCAGGCGGCTGCCGAGATAGGATGAGAGCGATTTCCGGCCGGAAATGGCGTCGATGCGCGCCAGGTCGTCCTTCAACGGCGCGAGCCCGCGCGATTCTATTCCCGCTTCGTCGAGATAGCTCGCATAGAAGTCGCCGACCTTCTGTTCGTCCGAGCCGGGCGCAGGATTGTCCCCGGCGGCATTCTGGACGAGCGCGCGCACCTGCTCCCGCGTCCTTTCGATCAGCACGGCGGCCGGTCCGTAGCTCGCGCGATCGGACGGAATCCCGGTCGTCCGTATCCAGGTGCCGTTGGCATAGGCAAAGAAATCGTCGCCCGGCTTCACGGCGCGATCGATTCCGGCGAGATCGATGCCGTGACTCTGCGGCGCGGCCGGCGGATCACCGGCAGCGAGAACAGCCGCCGCCGCCAATACCAGATATCTCGTCCCGAACATGTCCATCTTCCTCCGGCCGCACGGAGGACCGTAGCGCTTCACCGCCCCGGTGCAAGTCTCATTGCAAAGCGCGCCGTGCTGGCAGGAAGCGGCTGTTGCGAAGGAGTGCTGCCGTCACGAGGGACACCAGGACTCCGACCGGGAATATCTCGGTGAATGTCATCGGCAGGCGGTAGAACGGATTTGCGTACTGAACCTTGAATTCGTTCATTTCCGCAACGAACTTTGCGAGCGCCGCGCCGCTGACGCCCGCCGCCTTCTTTTGCGCGATCAGGGCGGCGGCATAGGAGTTCGCGAAGTCCATTCCCGTGACGGCGCACGCGACTTCCCACGATACCACGTAGAGGATGCCGGCGACGGCACTGATGCCGAGGCCAAGAGCCAGCGCCTTCCAGAAGCCGATCACCCCGCCCTGATCGACGTCGCGGTAGCGCTTCACGCCGAGGAACACGGCACTCAGCGCGATCAGCATGAGCGTGTAGCCGATCAGCATGCCGTAGGAGAGATTGTGGCCGCCGAATCCGATCGTGATGACGGAGAGCGGAATACCGACGGCGAGGCCCGCGACCGTGCCGTAGGTCAGGATATTGCGGATCATGGAGATGTCCTTCAGCTCTGCTTTCGCGCCCATGTGCTACCCGCCTCGGGCCCGAAACAATCGCCCGAACGGGTGATTGTGACGAAATCACCCGCAATTCCGGGCCTCACGGGACGATTCCCAATTCGCGGGCGCGATTGACGGCCTCGGTGCGGCGCCGGGCGCCCAGTTTGCCGTACAGCCGGGCGATATGGGTCTTGACCGTGTTTGGCGAGACGTTGAGGTTCTGGGCGATCTCCTTGTTGGACCGGCCGGCCGCCAGCTCCGCGAGGATGTCGAGTTCGCGCGCGCTTATTCCGAGGTTCGCCCTTGCCACGGGGTTGCCGTCGAACGGCAGGGGCTTGCCGCCGCCGAATAGGCGCACGCCCAGGAAAATGCCGAGCAGCAGGAATCCCGCGGCAATCAGAAAGACATAGATGTCGGCCGCATTGGTGCGGACGAGGCGCTGGTAGTCGAGCCATTGCAGGGCGAGCGTACCCGCCGCCAGAACCGCGCCATAGACCGCCATCTGCTTCCACACGGCGTCAGCCTTCGGTGTACGCGTATTCGTGCTGGCCGTCGCGGACGGTCAGCGTGCGCCGGCCGGCCTTGCTGCCGATCACGAATTCGAACCCGTCAACCGAGGGATCCACCGTGTAGAGCGAGACCGTGCCGTCGTCGTTCCTGCGGGTGGCGGCGTGGCTGTTCCAGCTTCCGAAATCCATCAGCACGCCGTCCGGACCCCGCCTTATCGCGATGAATCCGAGATCGGGATTGGTGTAGCGGGGCGCAAGCCCGCCGGCGATATCGGCGGCCGCGGGTATGACGAGGTGCGTGCGCTGCTCGGCGATCTCGGCCCTGATCCGCGCGGCCTGCGCGGCGACGTCGCCCGCGGCCTCGGGCTTTCCGTCGTACAGAATCTCCAGCACGCGGCGCATGAAGGGCCGCAGCATGAGCTGGCCGGTATCGGAGTTCGTCAAGAGGACCGCGCCCGCACCCGCATCGGGGACGGCGATCCAATCGCTCTTGTAGCCGCCGAGACTTCCGCCGTGATGGACCACCTCCACGCCCCAGGCCGTGTCCGTCTCCAGACCCATCCCGTAGAAGGCATCCTCGCCCACGGGCACGTTGGGCTTGCGGCGCTCGAGCAGGTTCCTCGCGGACACCAGCCTTCTGCCGTCGGGCAGCATCCCGAGCGCGAGCTCGTTGCGGACGTATTCGATCATATCGTGCGCGGAGGACCACGCGCCGCCGGCCGGCCGATAGGGCACGACGGCGTAGTTCAGGTCCATGCTCGCCGCGCGCGGCACGCCGTCGATGTCGTCGGCATGGGGGCTGGCATGATCGGCCGCGAGCGCGCGCGCCATGTCGAACGTGGTCTCGTTCATCCCGAGCGGATCGAAGATCATGCTCCGCATCGCCGCGTCGTAGGCCGCACCCAGTTCCATGCCGGGGTTGACGATATGTCCGCCGATATAGCCGGCCGCCGACGCCATGAGGTTGTTGTACTGGAACACCTCGCCGAAACCGCTCGTGGGCTCGGTCGCCGCGAGCTGATCGAAGGTCGTCGAGGCGGGGGTGCCGCGCGGCGTGTTGAAGATCCAGTCGAAATCCTTGCGCGGCAGGCCGGTGCAGGCACAGACCAGATGCTTCATCAGCACCCTGTCCGTGGTCCCGGCGCTGCCCAGCCGGAACGTGGGATAGACGTCCGTGACCTTCCGGTCCCAGGCCAGCCTGCCCTCGTCCACGAGCCTTGCGAGCAGCAGGGTGGACATGCCCTTGGTGTTCGACGCGATCATGAACAGCGTGTGCGCATCCACGGGCTCCGGCCTTCCCAGCTCGCGAACGCCCAGGCCGCCCTCGTAGACGACCTTGCCGCGGTCCAGCACCGCCAGGCCCGCCCCCGGCACGCCGAGCTCCCGCATCGCTTCCGCCACGAAGGTCTTGAGCGCCTCGACGCGCGCGGCATCGAATGGATGCGCCTTCCTGCCGGCGAAGGTCTCGCGCGCATAGCCCGCCGGGCGCAGGCTCTGCAGCATCAGCCCGAGCGCTGCGGCGCGCTTTTCGACCGTCGCTTCCGACCCGTCGAGGATGGCGACCACCCAGGCGGCGCCGGTGCGCTGGGCGATGGCCTGGACCGCCGTCTTTTCGTTGGGCGAGGTCTCGTAGTCGATGACCTGCCGCTCGTCCCAGCCGTTGCGCGCCGGCCGCGCGGTAACCAGCTTGACCTTGCGATGGGCATCGGGACGCCACATCGCCCAGGCCTGGGCCGCCGCATCGCCGGCGTCCTTCGCCCCAGCGATGTCGGCGATCGCGAGGACGGTGTCGTTTTCCGGCGCGCCGGCGGCGACGTAGCCCTTGTGGACCGAAAGCGTCCACTCCTTCGCGAGGGTGAAGGTCGCGCCGGACGGCAGCGTCTTTGGCGTGTCGGCTCTGGCTTGCGCCGCGGCGGGAGGAGCCTCGCCGGCGGAGGCAGGCGCACAAACCGCCAGGGCACAGAATGCCGCCACCAGACATGCGCGCATGAAATCCCCCTTCGCGGCCGACGCCCTGAGGCTAACCCCTGCGCCCGCACAAGCCAAAGGGCGGCTTCCCCCCGCGCCCCGGCTTCTTTTTTTTCGCCGGCAGGACGCGGGCCGAACCCGCCACTGGCCATCGGCGCTCCGGCGGGCCGCCAACATCCGTTTCGAGGCGGATCAGCACGGCACCTTCGCGTCGCCACGGACCTTGCCGCCCCGCGGAGCCGTTCAGCGGCGCTCTTGCCGCCTGAGACAGGGTCTTCCGCCGGACCGCGCGGATGCGCGCAAGGCGGCATCCTGGTCCTGTATGTCCTCGCGCATTCTGTTCCCGGCCCTCAGGGCCTCGTCCTGGCGAACGGCATGGCGTCCCTCGTTCGAATTCCGGAACGAAATGGGAACGGATCGGGCGTATGTCAAGACCCCAGGGGAGATTTTTTTCCTGACGCCCCCGTCACGTATCGTCCACGGCAGGCTCCTAAAAAAACTTCGGCGCGCGGAGAAAAAACGCGCCGTCTGCGTATCAGCATCATGGAGGAAGACGGCAAGCCCATACCGCCGCGCGTCGTCGAGCGGCGGCCCGGCCTTCGGCGACGCGTCGTATTGGGC
>DASZQP010000073.1:0-139542 GCA_035549575.1 Rhizomicrobium sp. | reverse complement strand
CTGCCTGTCTAGGTTCGAATCCTAGTCCCCCAGCCAGCTTGCACCGGTATGTTGGCGCAAACGCCCCAAGAAAGGAATCGCCGCAGCCCCTAGGTTCTGGGGATGGGCGAACCGATTGCAGTTCTGGCCTTGCGCCGGAAGCGAGACCTGATCTCAGGAACAATAGCGAAATACGAAAAGCTGCTCTTGGCGGCGCAGCATGACTTGGCGCACGTCAATTCGGCGTTGCGGCTATTCGAGGTGACCGGCGAGGCCGCCGATCTGCCGCCATATGTGGACCTAAACCGCGTCCTACGGCGGGGCGAGACCACGGCAATCTGCATGGCGGCCCTCGAAAAAGGAAGGCCAGCTAGACACACGCCAGCTTGCCATGCGGGTTATCCGGGCCAAGGGCTTCCCAGAGGATGACAAGGTGCTGGCCCAGACCATCGCCCTTCGGGTGGTCCAGACGCTTCGCCAGCGGGCGCGGCGCGGCAAGGTCGAAAGCGTGGCGCGGACCAAAGGCGTCTGCATCTGGCGGATTCCCAAGGGGCCATGGATGCCGACGGAATTGCCGCTATAGTTGCGCTACCTGCCAATCCCACGGGCACAAAATAGAAGGTGGCACAAATGAAAAAGATGAATGGCGAGGACTTTTCTTCTGACAGAATGGCAGAGGTATATCTGTCCTATCTGTTTCGCGAGAAGGCCAATAACCGTCACGTGCGCCGAGTGGCTTCATGGCTTGGGCTGTTGATACTTGGGATCGAAAAGCTCGCTGATCGCTGGTGGGTTTCCCACACCCGGCAACTTTGCTTCGAAGCATCGGGAAAGCGATACAAGGTGCGCTTTAATCACCAGCTGGGGAAGCGCGGCGGAATTGAATTTGTCGAGGTGGAAGCCGCACCGGGGCAGCCTGAGATCTCCGTTGTTAAGACAATAGGCGATCTGGGGGAGGCGGCCGCATTTTTCAAGCGACCAAAGTTATGAATGGAATCTGAGACACTGCCGTGAAAGGACCCCTCATCCTGAAGTTCAAAATCTGGAGGCTTCAGTCCGCGCGTCGCAGAATGTTGCGCCGCTATGCCGTCGCCAACGCCAAGATTCGGCGGATCAATCAAGCAGCAGCGGACAAGAGAGAAGAACTCGCTTTTAACCTTCATGCCGATCTTGAAAATTTAGACGGAGAAATCTGGGAGCTAATTAGTCGGAGCTTGGTAGACCAAGCACAAAGGTTTCAATTGCCACTTCCGGGTTCTGAGGATTGGACTGAAACAGGTGGCCTCGCATACAAGCATCTCACTCCGGCTGCATTGGCTGAGCTAAGGTCCGCCATCCGATCCGAACAGAAAGAGCGGTGGACCATGCGATTGCTGTGGCTGCCAATTCTGCCAGCTCTTACTGGAGTGTTGGGCGCAGTAATCGGCCTTGTTGCCATACTAAAAAAGTAGCCCCCTAAGGGGATTTCTGAATCTTTTCAACGGGAATTGGCCTAGGCTTGGAACTGATTCGGTCCGGGGGTGAGAGCCCGTCCGCGTCAACCCGTTGCTGCGTGGGCGCTGCAACGAATCGATTGGCCTTGTCGCGAGCAAGGAGAATCGATTTGCAGCGGCATGTCCAGCCCGATGTTGTTCTAGATTTCGATGCGGCGCGTGAACTCAGGGTCGAAGCAGATACCTTGGAAGCCCAGCACGGCCCGAATCCCTATTCCGATTTCCTGCGCAAACACGGACGTTTACCTGACCCGAAGACCGCTGCGACGATCGGCAGGATTCTGGGTGGGCGGGTTCAAGCTAACGATGGTAGCCTTCAGCCCCCTGAAACTGCCAACGACCGTGCCGCAGCCAAACAGAAACGAGCACAGCAGCGGGCTTACGCAAAGCGGTGCGAACAGGTTGCCAGGCTGAGGGCCGCAATCGCTACGCTTGCTAGCTTGGAAGCATCCTCCGATTCCATCTTGCTTTTCGGCGAAATCGCCGTGGGCGATCCGGCCATGGTCGCAAAAGTCGATGATGCGCTAAGATGCCTGCACCGATTCGCGGGGCAGTGTCATGGCCAGTCGCAGAAACCGAGCGCCCAAAAGCAGGGCGCGCGCAATTGAAATCAAAGCCAAACTTGCGGGCCTGCGCAAAGGCGTAACGTCAGCGGAGCTAGTTGCGGCCATACGGGAAAAGTACCCAGAAATAATTCGCATCGAGAAAGACGACTTCGTTGAACTTGGGCTGACTAGCCTTGCCACCAGCGTCCTCAATCTCAAACCGAAGAAGTCGAAGCTCCGGAATGACCTGTTCGAGGGCTTTTCGGTACCCGCCTCAGTCACGTTGCGTCGCTATGGCAGTGAGAGGCGAAACGTCACTAAGAATCTCGACCTATTGACCGAAATGGAACTCCAGCAATTCATCGACGCGCACAGCCGGGCTCCCAAGGAGCCATCGGAGATGATACGGCTGCAGGACTATGTGCGTCCGTACTGGCAACCCGGTTGGACACTCAAGCAGGCATTTCAAGCGGCGCAGGTTGCTCAGGGCGGTGCCACTTCCAATAGGAAGAGTTGAGCAGCCAAGGGCGGCGGGGCAGGAGGCTAAGCAGCCTTCGTTATGTGTCTCTGCCAATAGCCACTGAAATCCACTGAAGGCTTTGCTTTCATCGCGAGAAGCGCGACGCGCTGCGTTTGTTCGCCATTGGCAACGCGCCGATTATCCTCTCTCCACGATGCCTCTTGCGCGTAACGGAGCAAATATGTTCTCGCGATATGGTGATCGTGGCCAATCTCGGCGCGACGCAAGCGGCTAAAAAATTCCTCCGCCATGTTCGTGCAAGCGCCGTCCGCGCTAGACGCCTCTTTGTGATTGATCCGGCGCATTTCAAAGCGAGCGTTCAAGCTATCCCAGCAAGCGGCCTCATCGGCGTTCACAATCGTTCCAGGCTGGATGCGCGACTTGATCCAATTGAGTGCAGCGCATTCCGTGCGGAACACTGCCGGGACCGAATTGCCATCTCGCTCGCGAATGATAACCACAGCCTTGCGCTTGCCGTTCTGGTTCTCAGCATAGCGACGGTCAATCCGGTTTTCGATGTGGTTCGCAGGCTTGATGTACCCACCGAAATGGCCACCATCGATTTCTGCGACCTTCCCGCTGCCGCCGACCGTCCGCCCCTTCATTTCTTCGGTACTATGGCGCAAACGCCGGCGGCGGGAGAATCAGCGCTGCGCCGGTGCGGCGTGCGCCCGAGGCGCCGCATCGCGCAGGTGCTGCCCTGCCTGCGCGGCCACCTCCGCGGCGGGTCCGGAGGCATCGATCCGCATCCAGTTTCCGGGCGTATCGAACACCTCGCATTGCCGCGCCAGCACCGCGATGCCGGCGTCGGATGCATCCCCCGTGCGCCGGGCCAGGCGCCGCTCGAGCTCGGCCCGCGGCGCCTCGAGCCACAGTCCGCGGAAGGGAACGCCGCAGCCGCGCGCCAGCGCTTCCAGGCGGCCGCGCTCCGCCGCGGAACCGAACGTCGCGTCGGCGACGACGCTGTGTCCCTGCGCGATCGCCGAAGCCGCGATCTCGCGCAGGCGCGCATACACCGCGCGCGATACTTCCGGCGCGTAGAGCGACGGGTCGAGCCTTTCCGTTTCCGGCACGCCGTGCATCGCCTTTCGCAGCCGGTCGCTGCGCAGCACGACGGCGCCGGGCGCGGCGCCGATCTGAGGCGCGAGCAGCCGCGCGATCGTCGTCTTTCCCGTTCCCGAAAGACCGCCGACCGCCACGAGCTCCGGCCCGGGCGGCGCGAGAAATGCGAGGGCGAGCTCCAGCAGCCGCCGCGCGCGATCCGCGTTCGCGCCGTTCTGCGCCAGCGCGACATGCGCGCGAATGGCGGCGCGGCAGGACAGGAAGAGCGGCAGGCACGCGAGCAGCGCATAGTCGCCCGTGTGCTCCAGATAGCTGTTCACCACCAGATTGGCGTGCGCGCGAAGCCCGTGCGAATCCAGATCCATGAGGATGAAGGCGAGATCGTAGCCGACGTCGATGCAGGAATACGCATCGCCGAACTCGATGGCGTCGAACAGCACCGGACGTCCGCCGACGAGGCAGACATTGTTCAGGTGAAGATCGCCGTGACAGCGCCGCACCATTCCGCTCCAGCGCCGGTATCCGAGCCGGGCGCGCAAGCACCGCAGCCACAGCTCCGAAAGCGCGCGGTAGCGTTCCGCCTGCCCGGGAGGGAACGCGCCCGGCGCCGAATCCAGCATGGCGGCGTTTCCGTCCACCACCTTGCGGATTCCGCTCGCGCCGCCCCATTCGGGCATCCGCCCGGCGCCAAGGTGGAAGTCCGCGATCGCCGCGCCCAGCGCGATCATGTCGCCGGGCGCGAGGCGGCCGTTCCTGCGGCGCTCCTCCAGCAGGTTGCCCTCGGCGAACCGCGTCATCGCCACGACCCAATCGACCGCATCCGCGTCGTCCGCCTGCGCGAAGGCGAGCGTGCCGTTCCTGTCGGCGATGGCGCGCACCCCTTCGTAGAGAGCGGGCGCCATGCGGCGGTTGACCTCGAGCTCGCGCAGGCACATCGCCTTGCGCAGCGCCGGCGTCGAATAGTCCATGTAGGGAAAGCGGACCGCGCGCTTGAGCTTTAGCGCGCGCGGCCCGCACAGGAACACCATCGACCCGTGCGTGCTCCTGATTTCGACGGGTCCCGCTTCGCCATAGGTTCCGGGGTCGGAGAGGAACGCGATGACGCGCGACTGGTCCTGCTCCGCGCGCGAAGGCGGCGGCGTTGCGGTCGTCCGCGGGCTGGCGCGCGGGATCGGGCCATCCTCCATCGGCAAAGCATCGTCATGGGCGAAACGCGCGGCATCGAGGACCGTCGACGATCCCGCCGCTCCGCCCTATCCCGCCGCGCCCCAATGGCGCACGCGGCCGACATCGACATGCACGAAATCCTCGGCGGGATAGAACCCCACTCCGCCGGCGCGAAGGCTGCGCGCCGCCGCGTGAAGATCCTTCAGCCCGCGGTCGGCGAGGCGGATGTCGATCGCCATGCCCTGCATGTGCAGGCTGTGCGCGGCCACGCCCGCGCTGTGCCGGTGCATGGCGGCATTCGTCGCCGGCGAGCGATAGCCGGAAATCACCGAGAACGGCGCGCTGCTTTCCAGCGTGCGGTGCAGCAGGTTCAGCAGATCGAGCAGCCTGGTGTCGATCGCATGCTCCTGGCCGTTGCGATAGTCCCGCAGGACGTGATTGACGGCGCTGAGCGCGTCCGGCCGGTAGGCGCCCTGCGTCCAGTAGTCGATGGAGAGCTTTTCGCCCGTGTGCAGGTTGTCGAAGCGCAGGGTGCGGACCGCTGGTACGCTGGAGAAGGCCGGGCTCGCCATGCCGCCGGCGAAAATGGCAAGGCCCGCACGCAGGGCCGCGCGTCGTGTCCGCATCGCTCTACTCCAATTCGTTCGTCCGGTGCGACGACACTTCCGGTCCGCCGCGGCGGCCGCCCGGTCAAGCGTTCCGGCACTCGCTGCCGGCGTTCGACGAAATCCTCCGGGCCACCGGCTTTCCGGCAATCGTTGCCAGAAGCCTCCCGTCGCGCCCATAGACGTCCGGAAAGAAATCCACCGACCCGTCTTCGTTTGCGACCGCCGTCCAATAGAGCACATAAACGGGCACCGGCTTGTCAAGCGAAATTCGCTCCGTGGTTCCGCCGCCGATCCGTTCCCGGATTTCCGGCAGTGCGCGCTCGGGATCGCCGGTCATGGCGAAGGACGCGAGCGGGCGTATCCGCTCCACGCGGACGCAGCCGTGGCTGAGATGACGCTCCGCGCGGGCGAACAGCGTGCGCGCCGGCGTGTCGTGCAGATAGATGCTGAACCGGTTGGGCATTTCCAGCTTCACCTGTCCCAGCGCGTTGTTCCGGCCGGGCAGCTGGCGCAGTCTTCCGGACGCATCGGCGACGATGCGGCGGGCGCGCAGATAGGACGGATTGCGGCGCGCCTTCGGCAGGATCTCCCCGCGCGCGATCGAGACGGGAATGTTCCAGACAGGATTGAGGGTGACGGCGACGGCCTCCGCCGCGAAGATCGCGGTCGGGCTCCGCGGCTTGCCGGCGATGACGTTCGATGTCAGCACCACGCGGCCGTCCTCCACCGCGGCAAGCGTCGCGCCCGCGGCGTTGACGGAGATGTGGCGCGGGCCCAGCGTGCGCGGCAGCCAGCGCCAGCGCTCCATGTTCGCTGCGATCTCGTCCGCGCGCTGCGATGCCGGCACGTTCAGCGCGGCGAGGGTCTTGTTGCCGACACGGCCGTCGGGCTCGAGGCCGTGTCGGCGCTGGAACGCCTCGACGGCCTGCACCAGATCGCTCGCCAGATCGGCGGCCTTCGCGATTTCGAACGACAGCCGCTCGCGCAGGCGTCCGGTCTGTTCCGTGGCCGCATCGAGCGGACCGGCGATGGTGTCCGCAATGCGCGGCCATCCTCCCGCGGAGTCGATGCCGCGATAGCGGGCGAGCGCGCTCCTGAGCCGCGCATATTCCGGATAGGGCGGCGGCAGCGCGGCGAGAAACTGCGCGAGCCGCCCCTCCCGCAAGGCCGCGCCGAGGGCGGCGGCCGCGTCGAATTCACGCTCCGGCAGAGCCACATCGGAGTCCAGCGTGCGAAGCTCGCCGCGGCCTTCGCGAAGATCGCGGACGTATCGAAGCACGCCGTCCGACATCAGGACGTCGTATTCCGCGGAGGCTTCCGGCGCATCGGCCGCCGCCGCCTTCTGCCGCAGGGCGATCGCCGGGACGTGATAGCGCGCGGGATCCAGCCCTTCGGCACCGGCGCCGGCGAGCGTCTCGAGCGCGATGCGCGCGTCGTTGCGGGCCGCGGGCGAACCGCTCCACGCCGGCGCCTGGGAACGCGCCGCGTAGAAGGTGCGCAGCGGCGGAAGATCGAGTCCGCGCACATCGAGATTCGCGCTGCCGCGTTCGAGCAGCTCACCGGGAATGCGGCCCGCGGGCCCGGCGCCGGAGGCACCCGTCAGCGCAATCGCGCAAAGGATCGAGAACGCCGTCGCAAGATGCGAAATCCGGGTCACGCGATTCTCCTCGACGCTCATTTCGCGGGAGGAAAGATCCGTGCCTGATCCTCCCGCATCTGCCGGGCGAGGCGCTCCAGGCGCCCGGCGAACTGGTGGTTGATCTCGGGCCGGTCGCGGATCGCCCGCGCCATGGCCTCGAACTCGCCCGCCATGCGTTCGTATTCTTCTGCGCTGAGCGCCTTCGCTTTTTCCGCCATCATCGATATCCGGGTGGATGAGGTCAAATCGCACGGCCGCGGGCGGCGGTCCTTGACCGGTATCAACAAAGTCCGTTCTCCGGCGCCCGCCCTCGCTGGAGAGCATGGCCGGATCGAAATAGTCTGGGCCGGAGCGCGGAAATTTGCATGATCCGCATCAAGGATCGGGCGGAACGGTCCCGCGATGCTGCGCCGGCGACAAGGGGTTTTCATGAGTCTTCGGCTATCGTTCCTCGGCGCGGCAGGGACCGTCACCGGCTCCAAATACCTGCTCGAGCACGACGGCCATCGCGTGCTCGTCGATTGCGGGCTGTTCCAGGGCTACAAGGCGCTCCGCCTCAAGAACTGGGCGAAGTTGCCGGTCGAGCCGCGCTCCATCGCGGCAGTGGTGCTGACGCACGCCCATCTGGATCACTCCGGCTACCTCCCCCTCCTGGTGAAGCAGGGGTTCCGCGGGCCGGTGTTCTGCACCACGCCGACCAGGGACCTGTGCGAAATCCTGCTTCCCGATTCCGGCCATCTGCAGGAAAACGACGCCGAATTCGCGAACCGCCACAGCTTCTCGAAACACAGGCCCGCACTGCCGCTCTACACCGAGGACGAGGCGCGCCGGGCGCTCCACTATTTCCAGCCCGTCGCGTTCGATCGCGCCACGAAAATTCCCGGCGGCGCGACGGCCGTGTGGCGGCGCGCCGGGCACATCCTCGGCGCGGCTTCCATCGAAATGGACTGGGGCGCAATCCGAACCGCCTTCTCGGGCGATGTCGGCCGCTTCGGCGACCCCATGATGCTCGACCCCGTCCCGATCGAAACGGCGGACCATCTCGTCGTGGAATCGACCTATGGCGACCGCAGGCACGATCCCGCCGACCCCGAGGACGTTCTGGCCGACACCATCAACCGCACCGTCCATCGCGGCGGCAGCGTCATCGTGCCCGCCTTCGCGGTCGGGCGCGCGCAGAGCGTGCTTTTCCACATTCAGAATCTGAAGGCCGCAGGCCGCCTGCCGAAGACGCTTCCGGTCTATCTCGACAGCCCCATGGCGATCGACGCGAGCGACATCTTCTGCGCCCATCCCGACGACCACCGGCTGTCGCCCGCGCAATGCCGCAGCTTCCACAAGGACGTGCGCTACGTCCGGGACGCGGCGGAGTCCAGGGCGCTCACCGCCAGCCCGATGCCGAAAGTGATCATCTCCGCGAGCGGCATGGCAACGGGCGGACGCGTGCTGCATCATCTGAAGCAATATGCGCCCGACCGCAGGAGCACCATCCTGTTCACGGGATTCCAGGCGGGAGGCACGCGCGGCGCGGCGATGGTGGCGGGCGCGCCGGCGGTGAAAATCCACGGCGCGTATGTCGCGGTGAAGGCCGAGGTGAAAAACATGGACATGCTTTCTGCCCATGCCGATTGCGACGAGCTTCTGCGCTGGCTTCGCGGCTTCCGGCACGCGCCGCGCCGCACCTTCGTCACCCATGGCGAGCCGGGCGCGTCGGATGCCCTGCGCCATCGCATCGAGGAGGAGCTGCGCTGGGACTGCACGGTGCCGGAGCACGGTCAGACGGTGGAGCTGTCGTGACCGGCGATCGTCCGGGAAGCGCCGGCGGACCGCACCGGCTGCGCGCGCGGCGTCTGGGCATCGACACGCTCTCCGAAATCGTGGTGTTCCTGCGCAAGGATTGCCCGGTTTGCCGCTCGGAGGGTTTCGCCACGCACAGCCGCGTGCTGCTGCGCGCGGGCGAGACGCAGCTCGTGGCCACGCTCTATCACGTCACCGGCGGCATCCTGGACATGTGCGACGCGGGGCTTTCGGAATCGGCATGGCTCCGCCTGGGGCTGAACGAAGGCGACGAGGTGATCGCCGCGCATCCCGAGCCGCTCGGCTCGTTCAGCCTCGTGCGCAGCCGGATCTACGGCAACCGGCTCGACGACCGCGCCTTCGCCGCGATCATCGGCGACATCGTCGAGGGCGACTATTCCGACAATCACATCTCCTCCTTCCTGACCGCCTGTGCCGCGAACCCGCTCGACCGGGACGAAATCCTCGGGCTGACGCGGGCGATGGTGAACGCGGGCGAGCGCCTGGCGTGGAACCGGCCCGTTGTCGCGGACAAGCATTCCGTCGGCGGTCTTCCCGGCAACCGCACGACGCCCATCGTCGTGTCGATCCTGGCCGCGCTGGGAATGACGATGCCCAAGACCTCCTCGCGCGCGATCACCTCCCCCGCCGGAACGGCCGACATGATGGAGACGCTCGCGCCCGTCGATCTGGACATCGCCGCCATCCATCGCGTCGTCGACAGCGAGGGCGGATGCGTGGCCTGGGGCGGCGCCGTCAGGCTCAGCCCGGCGGACGACATCCTCATCCGCGTCGAGCGCGCGCTGGACCTCGATGCCGAAGGCCAGATGATCGCCTCGGTCCTGTCCAAGAAGATCGCCGCGGGAGCGACGCATCTCGTCATCGACATGCCCGTGGGCCCGACCGCCAAGGTCCGCAACGAGCGCGCCGCGCAATCGCTGAGCGCGGGCCTGCTCGCGGTCGGCGACGCTTTCGGCATCCGCATGCGCATCGTTCCGGGGGACGGCAGCCAGCCCATCGGCCGCGGCATCGGTCCCGCACTCGAGGCGCGGGACGTGCTCTGCGTCCTGCGGCGCAGCGAGGACGCGCCGGCCGATCTGCGCGACCGCGCGGTGCAGCTGGCGGGCGCGCTGATCGAGCTGACGGGGCTGAAGCCGTCGGACGGCGCGGCGCTGGCGGCGCAGGTGCTCGCCGACGGACGCGCCTGGGAGAAATTCCAGCGCATCTGCGCGGCGCAGGGCGGCATGCGCACGCCGCCGGCCGCCGGCCATCGCCACCCGCTCCTCGCCCAAAGGTCGGGGCAGCTCGCCGCGATCGACAACCGCAAGATCGCCAAGCTCGCCAAGCTCGCCGGCGCGCCGGACGCGAAGGCCGCCGGCGTCGATCTGCATGTCCGCCTCGGCGACATCGCCGTCGCGGGACAGCCGCTTTGCACCGTGCATGCCGAGGCGCCGGGCGAGCTCGACTATGCCCTCACCTATGCCGAAGCCAATGCCGACATCTTCCGGATAGAGGATTTCTGATGGGCCCGCTCGTGCTCGGGATGAAAGGCAGCGAGACGATGGCCGGCGCAATCGCAAGACACCTGGGCTGCGAGACCGGCGCGCCGGAGACTCGCGCCTTTCCGGACGGGGAAACCTATCTGCGCATCGCAAGCGCGGTGCGGGGCCGCGCGGTCGCGATCGTCGAGAGCCTGGACCGGCCGGACGCCAAGTTCCTGCCGCTGATCTTCGCCGCCGACGCGGCGCGCGACCTCGGCGCGGCGCAGGTCGGACTCGTCGCGCCCTATCTCGCCTACATGCGCCAGGACCGGCGCTTCCGGCCCGGCGAGGCGGTCACCTCGCGCTCCGTCGCGCAGCTGATCTCGTCGCGCTTCGACTGGCTCGTCTGCGTCGACCCGCATCTGCACCGCTACCGGTCGCTCGCGGAGATCTACTCGATTCCCGCGCGCGCGCTGCACGCCGCGCCGCTGATGGGGCGCTGGATCGCGGCGAATGTCGCCGATCCGGTTCTTGTCGGACCCGACAGCGAGAGCGAGCAATGGGTGGGCGACGTCGCCGCCCGCGCCGGCGCGCCTTACACGGTGCTGGAAAAAATCCGCAGCGGCGACCGCGAGGTAGAGATTCGCCTGCGCGACGGCGCGGCGATTTCCGGCCGCATTCCGGTGCTGGTCGACGACATCGTCTCGAGCGGGAGGACGATGCTCGCGGCCGTGCGCTTGCTCAAGTCGCTTGCGTCGCCGCAGCCCGTATGCCTCGCCGTCCACGGCCTGTTCGCCGACCGCTCCGACGAGCTTCTGCGCGCCGAGGGCGTGCGCCTCGTCACCGCAAACACGGTCGCGCACGCATCGAACGCGCTGGATGTGAGCGCCATGCTCGCGGACGCGGTGTCGGGCATGCGCAGCGTCAGGCCAGGGGCGTCGTCTTGACGATCTTGAACGGCCGTTGCACGCGGTCGTGCTCGGTGACGGAAACATAGGAGCCCTCGACCAGGCGATGCCGGTCGAGCTTGAAGAACGGCTCGTCGTCGTCGGCGTCGGCGGGATCGTAGTCGAAGCGCCATCCGTGACCGAGATAGCGCAGCTTGCCGAGCTCGTCGTCCTCGCCATCGCGGAAGCGGCGCACCGTGCACCGGTCCTTGGCCTCGCGCCACGCCTCGACATCGATATGGCCGTCTTCCGTCAGGGGGGCGACGAATTCGTAGCCATGCACCGGGCTTCCGTGCGGAAAGCCCTCCATCCGTCCCAGCTCCAGGCGGATCCGTGTCAGGACCATCGGTCTCTCCCGTGTGCGGTTGCCCGCGCATCTCAGCCCGCAGCGCGCCGCCGTTCCTTGATGCGCGTCAAGGACCGCGGGCGGAACGGCCGCCAGTCTTCGCATGCAACATCGGAGACGAGATCATGTCCGGCGGTGACATCCTGTTCCTCGCAATCGCGCTGGGCGCGTTCACCGCGCTGGCGCTTGTCCTCGGCTATGAGTCCTTCGCGGAGTGGCGCCATCTCAGGACCAGGCGCCGGGAACGCGCCGTCAAAAGTGCCGCGTGAAGGTTTCGCGCACGCGCGCGAGAAAGCGTTCGACGGCATCGGCGCGTATTCCCGGCACGATGGAGCCGAAATGCACGTGGTCCACGACCTCCAGCCCGCAGACTGAAGCGAAGTGCTCGTCGAACAGCTTGCGGGTGGCGTCCCACGCGCCGGTCGAGGCCACCCAGTCCATCGGCGCGCCGCTGGAGGTGAAGCTGATCATCTTCCGGCCGGCAAGCAGGGGGTCGATTCCGCCCCTGCCCGGTCCATAGGCGAAACCCATCCCGAACACCCGCTCGATGTAGCCCTTCATCATCGCCGGCTGCGCGTTCAGCCAGAACGGATAGACGAAGGCGAACACGTCCGCGTCGCCGAGCAGGAGCCGCTCGCTCACCGCATCCTTTCCCGGTTCGAAACCGGATGGCCCCGGGATCTCGGATGCGGCGAGGCACGGCGCGAAATTGATCCTGTAGAGATCGCGCAGCACCACGGCGTGCCCTCTTGCCCGGGCGGCGTCGCAATAGGCGCCCGCGACGGACAGGGTGAAGCTGCGGGCATTGGGGTGCGCAACGACGACGGCGTGTTTCATTTCCGGCCTCCGCGCGAATCGCGCCATCCTCGCCCCGGATGGCGCCAGGAACACTGATCTGGCGCAAAAATCGGCGATCGGGGATAATCGCCTCGGGAAGCGGTTCGATCGGCGGGCACCGTGCAAGACAGCGACGTCCTGTTCAATACGCTGCTCGCCACCGCCGTCGACGGCATCATGATCATCGACGAGACCGGCATCGTCCGCATCTACAGCGACGCCTGCGAGCGGATGTTCGGCTACGCCAGGGACGAAGTCGTCGGCCGCAACGTCAAGCTGCTGATGCCGCCGCCCTATCACGAGCAGCACGACGGCTATCTTTCGCGCTACCGACGGACCGGCGAGCGGCGCATCATCGGCATCGGCCGCGAGGTCGTCGGCCGCCGCAAGAACGGGACGACCTTCGCAATGTATCTTTCGGTCGGCGAAGGATGGCTCTCCGGAGAGCGCATCTTCCTGGGCATCATCCACGACGTCTCCGAGCGCAAGGCGAACGAACAGCGCATCCAGGACCTGCAGAAGGAACTGCTTCATGCCACGCGGCTGACCGCGACCGGGCAGTTGAGCGCGGCGCTGGCGCACGAGCTCAACCAGCCGCTGACGGCGATCCTGAACTATGCCGGCATCCTCGAGGACGTCGCGGCCGGGGAAGCCGGCGCCAACGGCGCGACGCTCAGGGACGTGGCCGGGCGCATCGCCGAGCAGACTTCGCGCGCGGGGGAGATCATCCGCCGCCTGCGCGGCTTCGTCGCGAAGCGCGAGCCGGACCGCGCCGTGCAGGATCTCAATCCGGCGATACGGGAATCGGTGGCGCTGGGATTCACGGGCGCCGCCGAACTCGGCGTCCGGCTTCACGTCGATCTGGCCGGGGATCTGCCCCGTGTCGCCATCGACAAGGTGCAGATCCAGCAGGTGATGATCAACCTCGTGCGCAACGCCGTCGAGGCGCTGCAGGAATGCCGCAACCGCGGACTCACCGTCACCACCGCGCGGGACGGGCACGACTTCGTCCGCGTGAGCGTCGCCGATACCGGTCCGGGGCTCGCGCCCGAAGTGGCCGCGTCGCTGTTCCAGCCTTTCGTGACCACCAAGGCCGACGGGCTGGGGATCGGGCTGTCCATCTGCCGCTCGATCGTCGAGGCGCACGGCGGGCGTCTGTGGATGGAGCGGGGCGAAGGCGGCGGCACCGTGTTCCGCTTCCGGCTTCCCGCCGCGCCGCAGGAGGCGGCGGCATGACGGCCGGGCCCGTGGTCTTCGTGGTCGACGACGACGGCGCCGTGCGCGACGCGCTCGGCCTTTCGCTGAAGATGGCGGGCCATGCGGTGGAGGTGTTCGAATCCGCGGCCGCGTTCCTGGCCAGCGGCGCGCATTCGCGGCGCGGCTGCCTCATCACCGATATCCGCATGCCGGACATGGACGGGCTGGAGCTGCAGCAGGAGCTCGTCCGGCGAAAATCGACGATGCCGGTCATCGTCATCACCGGCCATGGCGACGTCCCGCTGGCCGTGCGGGCGATGAAGGCCGGCGCGGGCGATTTTCTCGAGAAGCCCTTTCCGCGCGACGCGCTTCTGGCCGCGGTGAAGCGCGCCCTGGATGCGGAGGAACGCGCGGCACAGTCCGCGCTCGACGGAAAGGAGATGCGAAACCGGCTGGGGACGCTCACGCCGCGCGAGCGCGAAGTGTTCGACCTCGTCGTCGCCGGCAAGCAGAGCAAGACGATCGCCCACGAGCTGGGCGCCTCGCCCCGCACGATCGAGGTGCACCGCGGACGTGTCATGCGCAAGATGAAGGCGGGCAGCCTGCAGGAGCTGGTCCGGATGGCGCTGGCCGCCGGCGCCTGAAATTTGCAGCAGATCAATTTCCCGCCGCCCGGATCGCGCTAGGAAGACGCTTGGCCGATGGGGGCATGGG
Source organism: Rhizomicrobium sp. (assembly GCA_035549575.1). Lineage (GTDB taxonomy): Bacteria > Pseudomonadota > Alphaproteobacteria > Micropepsales > Micropepsaceae > Rhizomicrobium. The sequence goes on along the minus strand of DASZQP010000073.1, from coordinate 125,210 downwards.
AAAATGCGGATGGTTTCCATCGTCGACGACGACAGCAGCGTCCGGGAGTCGCTGCGGATGGTCCTGGAACGGCACGGCCTGCGCGTGCGCTGCTATGCGAACGCCCAGATATTCCTCGGCCAGCGAAACCTTCAGGAATGCGGTTGCGTCCTGGTCGATCAGCTCATGCCCGGGATGAACGGCGTATCGCTTCTGGAAACCATGCGCGATCGGGGCATGCTCACGCCCGCCATCTTCGTGACCGGCGACAGCGATCCGCTTCTGCCGGGACGCGCGCGAAAGGCCGGCGCGCTGGCGGTTCTGCACAAGCCGGTCGTCAATGCGGAATTGCTGGGCTGGATCGAACTCGCCCTTGCGCGATCCGCGCCCCCCGAGGGGCATACGTAGGACTCCGTACGCAATCAAACGCATATCCGCGCCGCCCGGTTTAGGCGAGCCTGTCCGTGCCGTCGAACGAGGAGGCCAGACATGTGCCACGCCGATCAGACCGCACGGACCGCCGCGGAATTCGCAGCTTCGGACGCCTGCCGGTCCGGCGCGCCCGCCACCGGTGCCCCGCGATCCCGCGACTCGGGCGAGCCCGACGAGCTGGACGCCGTGGGAACGGTCTGCGCCTTCGCGCACAACGAGACGATTTTCGTCGAGGGCGAGCCCGCCGCCGCCTGCTACAAGGTGGTCAGCGGCATCGTCCGCCTGTGCCGCATGACGGCGGACGGAAAGCGCCAGATCGTGGGTTTCCGCATCGCCGGGGAACTGATCGGCGTGGAATGGAACGCCATCCACGAAATGACGGCCGAGGCCGTGCGCGACGTCGTGGCGGTGCGCTACGCGCGCACGAGGCTGGAACGGCTGTCGCGGGAGAAGCCTGCGGTGCGCGAGCGCCTGCTGGATCAGCTGCGCCACGATCTGCGGTCCACTCAGGATCACATCGTGATGCTCGGCCGCCAGACCGCAACCGAGCGCGTGGCGTCGTTCCTTCTCGGACTGTTGCGGCGCGCGGGCGTGAGGGATGGCGCGACCGTCGACATGCGGCTGGGCCGCCAGGACATCGCCGACTATCTCGGCCTGACGCTCGAGACGGTGAGCCGCACCTTCAGCGACCTTACCGGCCGGGGCATCATCGCGTCTCCGAAGCGCCGTCACGTCGTCATCCGCAGCGCGGCGGGGCTGAGGACCTGCCTGCTGCGCGCAGCCTGAACCATCGAAGGAGGCAGAGCCATGAGCGAGCCAGCGAAGATCATGAGCGCGGAGAACATCGCGCGGCGCTATTTCGGGGCCGCGGTGGGCGAGGCGGTCGCGGCCGGCTACGACCCCGACACGCTGGCGCGCTACATGCTGGGCCTGGTGGTCGGCAAATATCTCGAGAAGCGCCCGGTCGAGGACGTGCGGGCGGAACTGATGTTCGTCGCCGAGAATTGCGACCCGGGCACCGACTACGTCTTCATGCGCCCCTGAACGGCACGTCAGACTTCCGCGATCGCGACCGCGCGCGCCAGCGCATCGACATCGACGGTCCGGCACAGCTCCGTTCCCCGCGCCAGCAGCGCCGCCGTTCCGGCCGCGACCGCGCGGCGAAAGGCGTCGGGCGGCGCCTCCCCGCCGGCAAGTCCGAACACGAGCGCGCCGAGGAAACTGTCCCCGGCGCCGACGCTGCTGACCGGGGTGACGGGCGGTGCATGCGCGCGCCAGGCGCGCTCCCGCGTCACGAGCAGCGCGCCTTCTTCGGCAAGCGACAACGCCACGATCTCCACCCGGCCGGAGTCGACAAGCGTGCGCGCCGCGCCGAGCCAGGCGTCCTGATCCGGCAGCGGCTGGTTGGTCAGGCCGCGCAGCTCGCGCAGATTGGGCTTGATGAGATAGACACCGGCATCGAGCGCGGCGCGGAGCGGCGCGCTGGAACAGTCCAGGACCAGCCTCGCGCCCGAGGACTTCGCCGCACGCGCCACATGGGCATAGAAATCGCCCGGCGCGCCGGGCGGCAGGCTGCCGCTGGCGACGGCGAAGGAATGGAATGCGAGCCGCGCGGCGAATTCCTGCAGACAGCGCCGCCATTCGGCTTCGGCGAGGTGCGGTCCGGCCATGACGAAGCGGAACTGCCGCCCGGTCTTCGTTTCCGTGACGGTCACGTCTTCCCGCGTGTCGCCGGCGATCGGCACGACCACGCTTTCGATGCCTTCCGCCGCCACCTGCCGCGCCAGGAAGGCGCCGATGGGCCCGCCCGCGGGATACACGGCGACGGGCGCGGCGCCGAGCCGCCTTGCCACGCGCGCGACAGTGATTCCGCCGCCGCCGGCGTCGCGCCTTTCTCCGGCGCAGCGCAGCTTGCTGAACGGCCGCAGCTCCTCCACGGCGGTCGAAAGGTCGAGCGCCGGATTGATGGTGAGTGTCGCGATCGCGTCTGTCATGATCGTGCGAAGAATGCGGAGCTACGAAGACCGAAACCTTGACTGGCGTCAATGCCGCCGGGACGGGCTCGATGCAGGGCCGCCGGCACGGGAGAGAAAGCCATGGCCATCGACAGAACGGCCCTTGTCCAGTTCGTCCGCGCCCACGAGCTCGCGGTGGTGTCGACCGTTTCGCCCGGCGGCGCGCCCGAGGCGGCACTGGTCAACATTGCCGCGACAGACGCGCTCGAGCTCGTCTTCTACGCCCTGCAATCGACGCGGAAGTGCGCCAATTTGAGGCGCGACCCGCGCGTGGCTGCCGTGATCGGCTGGGAGGACGAAACGACCCTGCAATACGAGGGGATCGCGGACGAGCCGCGCGACGGCGAGCTGGACCGGATCAAGCAGGTCTATCGCGCCGCGCGCCCCCGAGCCGGATTCCAGATGACCTGGCCCGGACTGACGTTCTTCCGCGTGCGTCCGAAATGGGCGCGCTACAGCCGCTACGGCGCCAACTGGTCGGTCGAGGAGTTCGACCTGTCCTGATCCGGAGCTGCGCGATCGTCCGCGCGCCGGCGCGATCCCACTCGCACTCTCCCGCGCGAACGCGAATGGGACGCAGTGGGCATGTGGGACATGGCGCGCGCGGTTTTGCTCAAGACCGCTTTTCCCCACGCGCCGCCGCGCCTATGTTGGCGCGCGCCCGTTCACGATCTCCCGGGAAGGAAAAAAGTTGGCGAAGTCATCCCTGCGCGACAAGCTGGAGTCGCGCGCGTTCGTGCTGACGGCCGAAATCTCGCCGCCGCTGTCGGCCGATCCGCGCGATCTGATCGAGCGCGCCGCGCCGCTCAAGGATCTCGCCGACGCGGTCAACGTGACCGACGGCGCCAACGCGCGGGCTCATCTGGATTCGACCGTTGCAGCAAGCATTCTGCTCGGCCGGGGCATCGAGCCGATCCTCCAGCTCACCTGCCGCGACCGCAACCGCATCGCGCTGCAAAGCCAGCTCGTCGGCGCGGCCGCGCTCGGCATCGTCGATATCCTCGCGCTGACCGGCGACGACCCGAGGGCCGGCGATCAGCCCGATGCGAAAGCCGTCTTCGACCTCGATTCGAGCGGCCTCGTGGCGACGGCCGCGTCGATCCGCGACCGGCATGCGCTGCCGCACGGGCGCGCGGTCGGCGGCGAGCCCGATTTCTTCATCGGCGTCGCGGATTCTCCGCTGGATCCGCCGGCGGGGTGGCAGCCGGCGAGCCTGAGGAAGAAGATCGACGCTGGCGCGCAATTCGCGCAAACGCAGTTCTGCATGGATACGGGCGTGCTGCGCCGCTATCTCGCCGCGCTGTCGGCGCACGGCCTGCTCGCGAAGCTGCATGTGATCGTGGGTGTCGCGCCCCTGGCCTCCGCGCGTTCGGCGCGGTGGATCGTCGAAAACCTCAAGGGCTCCATCATTCCGGACTGGATCGTGGACCGCCTCGAAAAGGCCTCCGACGCCAGGGCGGAGGGCGAGGCGATCTGCGTCGAGCTTTTGAACGAGATGCGCGAGATCGGCGGTGTCGCGGGCGCCCATATCATGGCGCCGCTCAACGATGCGGCTATAGCGCGGACGATCGAACGGTTCCGGCGCTGAGCCATTGGTCGAGCGTGGCGAGCCAGCGCGCGGTGCGCTCCAGGCCGCCGAACGTGTAGAGATGGATTCCCGAAACGCAACCGTGGCGTCCGTCGCCGACGTCGCGGGCGAGATCGCCGAGCAGGCGGCCGGCGATGCCGTCGTCGGCGAGCCGCGCCAGCGCCGCCCCCCGCATGCGCAGCACGCGCGCGGAATTGCCGATGCCGCACCGGCGCGCGAAACGGACCAGTGCCGGCAGGCTCGCCGGTCCCGCCATTCCGATCCGCACGGGCGCGGCGGTGCCGCTTGCGCGCAGGCTGCCGAGCCAGCCGGCCACCGGCCCCGATTCGAAGCAGAACTGCGTGACGATCTCGCACGGAAATCCCGCCTCCGCGGCGAAGGCGAGCTTGTCGCGCAATGCCGCCGCCATCGTGCGCCGGTCTGCGGCGGGATGGCCTTCCGGATGGCCCGCGAGCAGCAGCGCGCGCAGGCCGTGACGCCGCAGCAGATCCGTGCGCATGAGATCGAGGCTGGCGCCGAAGGGCCCGCGCGGCGCGGGAATGTCGCCGGCGATCACCAGCGCGCGCTCCACGCCCGCCTCGCCCGATAGGCGCGCCAGATGGGAATCGAGCTGGGCGGCGCTCCGGAAATTCCGCGCCGCGAGATGCGGCACCGGATCGAAGCCCGCCCTGCGCACGGCGATGCAGGCCTCCTCCGCCGCCGCGAGCGCATCGCCGCGCAGAAAGGTCACATGCACACGCATGCCCGGCGGAAATCCGCCGCGGAGCTTCGCTGCGACATCCTTTTCCCGCGTCGTGACCTCGATCGAGACGCTGGCGGGAAAGGTGCGCATGTTCAGAACGCGGCGCGCAGCTGCGGCGCCAGGTCGGTCCGCTCCCAGGAGAACCCGCCCTGCGCATCGGGCTCGCGGCCGAAATGTCCGTAGGCGGAGGTCCGCGCGTAGATCGGGCGGTTGAGGTTCAGATGCTCGCGGATGCCGCGCGGACTGAGATCCATCATCTCCTGCAGCGTCTTCGACAGGCTGGTCTCGTCCACCTGACCGGTTCCGTCCGTGTTGACATAGACCGAGAGCGGCCGCGACACGCCGATCGCATAGGAGAGCTGGATGGTGCAGCGCTCGGCCAGCCCGGCGGCAACGACGTTCTTCGCCAGATAGCGCGCGGCATAGGCGGCGGAGCGGTCCACCTTCGTCGGGTCCTTGCCGGAGAAGGCGCCTCCCCCGTGCGGCGCCGCCCCGCCATAGGTGTCCACGATGATCTTGCGGCCGGTGAGTCCGCAATCGCCGTCCGGACCGCCGATCACGAAGCGGCCGGTCGGATTGACGTAGAAGTCGGCGTCGTCGCACATCCAGCCTTCCGGAAGCGTGCGGATCACGTGCGGCCGCACCAGCTCGCGGACATCCTCCTGGTCGAGCTTGTCGCTGTGCTGGGTCGAGACGACGACGGAAGTCGCGCGCACGGGCCTGCCGTCGCGGTATTCGAGCGTGACCTGGCTCTTCGCGTCCGGACCCAGCAGCGGCTGTGCCCAGCCGTGGCGGGACTCCGACAGGGCGCGAAGGATTCCGTGGGCGTAGTGGATGGGAGCGGGCATCAGTTCCGGTGTCTCGTTGCAGGCGTAGCCGAACATGATGCCCTGATCGCCGGCGCCCTCGTCCTTGTTGCCTGCCGCGTCGACTCCCTGCGCGATGTCCGCGGACTGCGCGTGCAGCAGGCATTCGATGTGCGCGGTCTGCCAGTGGAAGCCGTCCTGCACATAGCCGATGTCCCTGATCGCCGCGCGCGTGCGCTCGACGAGAAGGCTCCGGTTGAGCGGAGACGGCCCGCGGACCTCGCCGGCGATCACGACGCGGTTGGTCGTCGCCATGGTCTCGCACGCGACGCGGGCCTGCGGATCGGCCGCGAGGAAGAGATCGACGACCTCGTCCGAGATCCGGTCGCAGACCTTGTCCGGATGCCCTTCCGAAACCGACTCGCTGGTGAAGAGATAGTCCCGCAATGCCGCCATGTTCGCCTCACTCAAGATCGTTGCGCCGCGTGATCACGTAGGATTCGTCCAAGAACCAGAGCCCGCCATGTCGGTGCAGGACCTCGCGCGTGGCGTCGAGATAGCCGTCGTTCGACATCACGCTGGCCAGCCTCTGATCCTCGATCTGCGCGACGTAGATGGCGGCGTTCCATGCGGCGAGCAGCGTGGAGGTGCCGATGCTGGCGCTGACTTCGTTGGGCAGCGTGTGCATGTCGTAGCGGAACAGCGAGCGCTGGTCCGACCCGGCATGGAAGCCGATGTTGCGCGCGTCCTTGCCCAGGGCCTCCTTGACCGCGCGCAGCAGGTTGTGGCGATCGGTCGTGAACGGATTTTCGCCCGGCCACACCTTGCGGATGATCTCGAGGCCGGGATCGTCGCCATGGCTGTGCATGCCGAGCAGCCGCCCGCCGGGACCGAGCGCGCGGGCCAGCGGCGCGATCACGCGGCTCGCCTTGAACTCCACCGGCGCGCGCGCGCGATAGGGCTGGGACGCGATGACGAGATCGTAGTCGGCGCGGACCGCGCCGCGCCGCGGCCGCACGGAATCGAGCAGGAATTTGTAGTCCTCGCGATAGAGGACGAGCACCACCGGCTTCTCGTAGATCGGATTGCCCGACTTGGCGCTGACCTTCGCGCGCCAGTGCTGCGCCAGAAAGGGCTGCAACTCGGTGATCTGCTGCTCGAAATCGTGGCCGGTCGATCCGGTCAGCGCGACCTCGTGCCAGACCATGCTCGTCGCCGCGGACACGGAGTTGGGCGTGAGCCAGGGCGCCTCCGCATAGTACATGTTGGTCATCACGAGCACGGTCGAGGGATGCTCGAAGAAGCGGTCGGGCATCTTCTCGAGGCAGAGGCGCACGTCCTCGAGACTGATCTCCTTGCCGACGATATAGAGCGGCATCGTCGGAAAGCGGTGATGCATCGCGCGCATGACGCGGGAGAGCACCGTGCCGTCGCCGACGCCGGCATCGAACAGGCGCACGGCGGGCGGGCGCGGCTGGATGTTCGCAAGCTCCGCGCTGACGCGGTCGGCGACCACCCATTTCTCGCTGCAGGTGGTCACGAACAGGAGATATTTCTGGCGGTTGTCGTAGAAGCGGAAGTTGCGCTCGAGGTCGGCGGGAGGAGGAGCCGGGGCGGGCTGCGGCAGAGCCGAAGGCACGGGCGCGGGCACAGGCGCCTGTGGCACGCCGTTGCGGCCCTGGCTCATGAACTCCCGCAGGCGTCCCAGCGTGTCGGAAGTGACGCGGCCGCCGGTGCGCAGCCTGTTCATCAGCTTTCCGTCGTTGACGGCGAGCCGGCCGAAGGTCGATTCGGCCAGTCCGTTTCGGCGGCAGAAATCCGCTATTTCCGCGAGAAGCGCATCGCCTTCCAAGCCAGTTCCTCCCCAGGACCTGTGCCCCGACCGTCACGCCGTGGTCCGCGGAAGTCAACAAAATACGTGCCCACGATTTTAGTGGGAATCTTAGTGGGATTTTCCCACGAACTTCCCATCGTCGATTTTCGCGAAATCGGTGGATTTGTCGTTCCCGTCAGCCGACAGAAGCGGACGCGGGCCTTGCCCACAATCGCTCGAGTGGGAGTGGGAAGCTACGCGCCGGTGAGCCATCGCCGCATTTCGGCGGCAACGGCGGCCGGCTGTTCCATGGCGATCATGTGCGCGGCGTGCTCGATGACGGAGAGCCTGCTGCCGGACACGCGCGCGGCCATGTCCGCATGAACCGCTACCGGCCGCAGCTTGTCCTCGCGTCCGGCCAGGACGAGCGTCGGACAGGCAACGGCCGCAAGCACATCGGCCTGGTCCCTCCGGGTGAGGCCCGCGAGCGTCTGCGCGGCGCAGGCCGCCCGGTCGTGGCGCGCCATCATGGCGACGGCCTCCCCCACCAGCGCCGGGTCCCCCATGTTTCCCGGCGCGATCACCTGCGGAGCCCAGAAGCGCGCGAAGCCCTCCATCCCCTCGGCGTCGATGCGGGCGAGGATCGCCGTGCGGCGCGCCTCCTCCGCCGCGCGCGCCTGCTCGTCCGCGTGGCCGCGGTAGTCCGTCGCGAACAGGCCGAGCTTGAGCACGCGCTCCGGCGCGCGGCGCAGGATTTCGAGCGCGACGCGCCCGCCCATCGAATGACCGGCAAGTGCGAAGCGGTCCGGCGCCCCGGCGAGCACCGCGTCCGCCATCGCGTCGAAACTGTCCAGCACCCCGAAGGAGGGAACGATCGCGTCCGCGACATCGCCGAGCGCGTCGATCTGGGCGCGCCAGAACGCGGCGTCGCACAGCATGCCCGGCAGCAGAACGAGAAAATCGGGCGGCCGCATCGCTTCTAACCGGCCGCGAGCTTCCGGCGGACGAGACCCGCGCCGTCCGCCATCGCCTTCATCTTCGCGAACGCCACGCCGCGCGGCAGGTATTTCAGTCCGCAGTCGGGCGCGATCACCAGCCGCCGCGCATCGACATGGGGGAGCGCACGCTCGATGCGCGCGGCGACGGTTTCGGGCGTCTCGATCTCGTGCGTGGACAGGTCGAGCACGCCAAGGATGATCGTCTTGTCCGCGAGTTGCCGGAGGACCGAGCAGTCGAGGCCCGACTGCGCCGTCTCGATGGAGATCTGCCGCACGGAGCTCGCGGCGAGCTCCGGCAGGAACGAATATCCCGTCGGCCGCTCGTGAATGAGCGCGGCATAGCCGAAGCATATGTGCAGCGCGGTCACGCCGGTCACGCCGTCGAGCGCGCGTTCGAGCGCGGCGAGGCCGTATTCCCGCGCCTTCTCCGGACGCGCCTGCATATAGGGCTCGTCGATCTGGACGATGTCCGCGCCGGCCGCGAACAGATCCCGGATCTCCGCGTTGACCGCCGCCGCGTAGTCGAGCGCCATGTCGGATTCCCGCTCATAGAAATCGTTCTGCGCCTGCTGGGTCATGGTGAAGGGGCCCGGCACGGTGATCTTCACCGGTTTGGCGGTGTGGGCCTTGAGGAATTCGAGGTCGCGCACCTCCACGCTGTTGCGCCGCCTGATCCTGCCGGTGATGCGCGGCACCGGGTTGGGATGCCCGCTGCGGTCGAGCGCGGTGCCGGGATTGTCGAGATCGACGCCCTCGAGCGCGGTGGCGAAGCGGTTGGAATAGCTTTCGCGCCGGATCTCCCCGTCGGTGACGATGTCCAGTCCGGCGAGTTCCTGGTCGAGGATCGCCAGCCGCGTGGCGTCGTCCTGCGCCTCTTCGAGCCATTCGGGCGCCACCCGCCACAGCGCGCTCGCGCGCACGCGGGGCGGAAAGCTCTTGGCGAGCAGCTTGCGGTCGAGAAGCCAGTCGGGCTGGGCGTAGGAGCCGACGAGGCTCGTCGGCAGCATCGGTAGCATTGTCATTCCTCTCCATGGTAAGACGGCGTGCTTCGATATCCGGAAAGAAGGATTCCGGATTTCGGCGCGGCAATTCCGGTATTCGAAGGCAGGGCGGCGGGGTGGCATCGCAGGGACGAAGGAGCAGGCGCGGCGCGCGCGCGCCGGCCGGCGGAACGAGCGCCGCGCGCAAGCGCGAGAACGGCGACACCGAATATCTCTCCACGCTCGACCGCGGCCTTTCGGTGTTGCGGGCCTTCGGACGCGACCACCCGCAGATGACGCTGAGCGAGGTGGCGCAGCAGACCCAGCTTTCCCCCGCCGCGGCGCGACGCTGCCTGAACACGCTGGTCAAGCTCGGCTATGTCGCCAAGCACAACCGCCAGTTCCTGCTGCGGCCGGAGGTGATGAGCTTCGCCTCCGCCTATCTGGATTCCATGAGCCTTGGCGAACTCGTCCGCCCGCATCTGCAGGCCGTGCGCGACGAATCCGGCGACAGTTCCTCGCTCGCGGTTCTGAGCGGCGGCGACATTCTCTATCTGGTTCACGTCTCCACCAACCGGATGGTCCGCCTTGCCGCTGGCATCGGCACGCGCTATCCCGCCTACGCGACCTCGATGGGCCGCGCGATCCTGGCATTCGAAACGGACGCGGTGCGCACGCATTATCTCAACACCGCCGAGATCAGGCCCTTCACGGAGCATACGGTCACCTCGAAGACCGAGCTGAGGCGCATTCTCGCCGAGGCCCGCAAGAACGGCTACGCGGCGATCCAGGACGAACTCGACTATGGCCTCATCTCGCTTTCCGTTCCGATTCTCGACGACGGCGGGCGATCGATGGCCGCGATCAACTGTTCGACCTCCACCTCGCGCGTGCGCAAGGACGAGCTGATCCGGACCCGTCTTCCGGTCCTGCAGAATGCCGCGCGCTTCATCGCGTCGGCGCTGCGCCGCCAGCCCTATCTCCTACGTTCCGTCCACCCCGGCTGATTCATCGCCCAAACGCTCAGAATTTCTTGCTCAGGTCGAAGCCCCACGAGACCGGATCGGCCTTGAAGAGGAATCCGCCCGTCGAATATTCGGTGTTGTACTTCTCGTCGAACAGGTTCTTCGACCAGAAGGTGAGGCGCCAGTTGTCCTGTTCGACGCCGACGCGGAGATTGACGAGATTCACCGGGTCGCGCGCGATCGGCACCGGCTCGCCCGCGGCGGGGACCGGAATGACGAAGGTCGTCGGGCCGATGAGATTGTAGTCGATGCGCGCGATGAAGTTCATCCGGTCGGTGAGCGCGTGCTCGTATTGCGCGCCGATGTTCATCGTGTAGTCCGACACCAGCGGCGCGCGCGAGCCCACGACCAGGCTGCCCGAGGGGCCGGGGAATTCCTTCACCTCGCTGTCGGTGTAGCCGAAGCCGAGATTCAGCGCGAGGTGCTCGTCGACGCGCGCGGTGGCGTCGAGGTCGAAGCCCGCGAACTGGACCTTCTTGATGTTGCCGAGGTTCTGCGTCGAGTTGGATGCCAGGAAGACGAAGTAGTAGTCGTTGTGGTCCTCGGTCAGATAGGCGCTGCCGTTGAGCTGCACGCGATCGTCGAGCAGACGGCTCTTGAAGCCCACCTCGAACGTGTCCGCCGTTTCCGCATTGAACAGGTCGCCGACATTGTCGAAGCCGGCGGCCTGCGAGGCCTGCGCCACGCCGGTCTGGTTGAACCCGCCGCTGCGGAATCCGCGGCTGTAGTCGGCGTAGAGGTTGAGCGCGTCGTTCACCTCCCAGCGCAGGATGATCTGCGGCTGGAACGCGTCCCAGGTGTGCGAGCGCTGATCCCCGGTGTGGGCCGGAATCGCCGCGCGCCCGGTGAAGGGATTGGCGTCGAGGAATTCCTGCGGCGTCAGCGTGGTGTTCTCGCGGTGGTCGCTGTCGTAGCGCATGTTGACCGAAAGCTCGAGCGCCTGGGTGATGTCGTAGGAGGTGTCGAAATAGCCCGCCCAGGCGAACTGGTTCTGCCCGTCGGCAAGGAAGCTGATCTGCGTCTGCGGCCCGAATCCGTTGAAGCCGAACTGCGGATTGGGCACGCGGTAGACCGGCTGAACCCCCGAATCGAAGAAGCCGTCGAACATGTTGCCGGTGGATATGTAGCGCTGGGTGTAGAAGACCTGGCCGCCCGCCATCCAGCGGAAGCGCTCGCTCGCCGACGAGGTGTAGCGCACTTCCTGCGTCAGCGTGCGCGCGGTCAGGAACTGCGCCTGGCCGAAATCGAAGCCGATCTTCGACTTGCCGAACGGATCGAAAGAATAGCCGTCGCCGGTCAGGATCTCCCACACCGTGCTGTAGCTCGTGATCGACGTCCACGACGCGTCGCCGACATTGTAGTTCAGCTTGAGCGCGGCGTCGTAGATCTTGCGGTCGTCGATACCGGAGTTGTTGAGGTTGATGGGCTGATCGGTGAAATTCGGATCGTTGAATTGCGGGGATCCGAACGGCGCGATGATGTAGTAGAGGCCGCGCGTGTCGAGGAGGTCCGTCGAGAGCCTGAGATCGGCGGTGAAATCTTCGTCCGGCTGCCACAGGAACGAGAGCCGCGCGTTGAGATCCTTGACCGGATCGGCGTTGCGCCTGGCGGACTGGTCGGTCGTGTCCGCATTGCGAAGAAGTCCGTCCGAATCGAGGTAGGACACCGCGCCGCGGACCTTGAGCGTGTCGGTGACGGGCCCGCTGACCACGGCGCTGACCTTGCCGCCGGGCCCGTTGTCGTAGCCGCCGGTGAACTGGGCTTCCCACTCGTCGGACGGCTGCTTGGTCGTGATCAGGATCGCGCCGCCGATCGCGTCGCGGCCGTAGAGGGCGCCCTGCGGGCCCTTGAGCACCTCGATCTGCTGGATGTCGAAGAGTTCCTGGTTGAAGGCCGCCGGCTGGGTCAGCGGCACGCCGTCGACCACGATCGCCGCGGAGGGCTCGCTGTTGCGTGCCTGGCTGATTCCGCGCATCACGACGAAGCTCGTTCCCGAATTCTGTGTCGTGATGAAGGTCACGTTTGGAACGGCGTTGAGGAAATCGGCCGGATTGGTGATGCCCTTCGCCTGAATCTGCTCGGCGGTGAAGGCAGTGACCTGGGCCGGCACCTTCTCGATGTCCTCGGCGCGCCGGCGCGCGGTGACGACCACGGTTTCGACCTGTCCGGCTGCCGCGCCCTGGTCCTGCGCCCGCGCCGCTCCGGCGGGGACAAGCGTGCCGCCGAGCGCGGTCCCGCACAGCAACAAGCCCGTGAGCCCGATGGTAAGGTGTGAGTCCGATCGCGTCATGACGATGCCCCCTCTTTGACGGCTGCGTCCCGGATGCCGCCGCGCCTGGTCCGCATGGCGGTCCTTTTGGACTCGCCGGGAATGCCATTGCATTCGCGATGCGGATTCCTCCTGGCGCCGAATCTAGGAGCTTTCGATTTGCGAAGTCAATTTCGATATATGGACAAAGCGCGATCCCTGGCGCCGGTGAGGCTATTCTGCCGCATCGGCGGCGCGCTTCTTCGGAACGCGCCAGATTCCGCCCGCCGGAGCGGCCCGCACCGCATCGTTGTGCTCTCCCAGGGTCGGGGGCGGCACGATCTCGGACAGGCGCTGCCCATCGAAATTCGCGGGAAACCGCACGGTGCGAAACCGGCCCATCGTGGGATGCCGCGCCTCCACCGCGATGCCGAGGAATTTCGCCTGCCGGTCCTCGAGCGCCTCGCTGGAATCGTAGACCGGGCTATACGGCACCTCCCGCGCCTCGAGGTCCGCGCACCATTGCGCGCGCGGCCTGGTGCGGAAGATCGGCGCCATCAGGGCTATGAGATCCTCCTGGTGGGCAATGCGCGCCGGCCGGTCGGCGAAGCGCGGATCCTTGAACAGGTCCGGCCTGCCGATGGCCCCGGCGAGCCCCTCCCAGAATTTCGGCGGCGACGACATGTGCAGCGCGATCCATTTTCCGTCCGCGCATTCGAAGACATAGGATTGGGACACGCTGGGCCGGCTGTAGGGGCCCATGATCTCGTTCGCCGAAAAATAGTGGGTGAAGTCGTCGAGATTGAAATGGCACATGGCCTCGAGCATCGAAACGTCGATGCGCCGCCCCCGCCCCGTGCGTTCGCGCTCGTGCAGCGCTCCGAGGGCGGCGAAGGCGGTGTAGAAGCCCGTCACGGAATCGGCGATCGCGGGCCCCACGACGCGCGGGTTTTCCGGATTGATGAGCAGGCGCAGCCAGCCGCTCGCCGCCTGCGCGACCGTGTCGTAGGCGGGGCGTCCCGCATCCGGACCTTCCCGCCCGAACCCCGAAATCCCGCAATAGATCAGCTTCGGATTGAGCGCCTGGAGCCGGTCCGCCCCGGCATTCAGCTCCTCGGCGACGCCTGGCCGGAAATTCTGGATGAAGATGTCCGCTTCCGCGATCAGGCGGTCGAAATGCCTCAGATCCGCCTCGTTGCGGGTGTCGAGAGTCACGCTGCGCTTGTTGCGGTTGTAGGTCTGGAAATGGGGGCTGTAGAGGCCGCCCTGGAACGCGCGAAAGGGGTCGCCCGTCTCCGGGCGCTCCACCTTGATCACGTCCGCGCCCATGTCGCCGAGATACATCGCGGCCGCGGGCCCGGTGATGAACGTGCCCATCTCGACAACGCGCACATCATCGAGGACCCTGATCATCGCACCTCCGGCCGGGTTGAACGGGACACTAGATTTTTCCGCATGTCGAAGTCAATTTCGATATTTGGTAATCAGGTCCGGGACAGGAGAACCACCCATGCGCATCGGAAAGCAGGACGCCCCATTCACGGCCATCTCGACCTCCGACGCCGCGACGATCACCGTCCGCGGCCGCGACCTGTGCCGGGAACTGATCGGCAAGACCGATTTCTCCGACTATTTCTTCCTGCTGCTGATGGGCAGGATGCCCACGGACACGCAGCGCTTCTTCGTCAACGCGATGCTGGTCGCCATTGCCGAGCACGGCTTGGTGCCGAGCGTGCAGGCCGCGCGGATGACCTATGCCGCGGCGCCGGAAGCCATCCAGGGCGCGGTGGCGGCGGGCCTGCTGGGCTCCGGCTCGGTCGTGCTGGGCAGCGCCGAGGTCGCGGGAAAGTTTCTTCACGAGCTGGTGGAGGCCGCCCGGGACGGCGATCCGCGGGCGGCGGCCCTCGCGCGCGTTCGCGAGATGCGCGCGCGCAAGGCGGCGATCCCGGGGTTCGGCCATCCCCAGCATTCCGGCGGCGATCCGCGCGCGAATGTCCTGCTCGCGCTGGCGAGCGAACGCGGGCTCGGCGGGCCCTACATTTCGATGCTGCGGACGGTCGAGGCGATCCTGCCCGAGGCGCTGGGGCGGCCGCTGCCGATCAACATCAACGGCGCGATGCCGGCCATCCTGCTCGAGATCGGCTTTCCCACCAGCGCGCTCAAGAGCATCGCCATTCTCGCGCGGACTGCAGGGCTGCTCGCACATCTCGCGGAGGAATCCGAGCGTCCCATCGGCTTCATCCTGTCCCACGCCGCCGCCGAGGCGATCGGCTATGATGGCGAGACGGGCGGCGGCTGAGCGCGCGCGGCGCCCGCGCTTTACAAGCCCGACGCGCGCAAGATACGCTGAAATTCGAAGATTTTTTCGCTTGTCGAAGATCGGAATGCTCGGTAGCAGGGACCGTTTTCTCACCACACACACCGGAAGCCTTCCCCGGCCCGACGATCTCGTGCGCATGATGTTCGCGAAGGAGGAAGGCGTTCCCGTCGATTCCGCCGCGCTGGAAGCGCGCGTGCGCGAGGCCGTCTTCGAAATGGTCCGGCGCCAGGCGCAGGCGGGAATCGACATCGTCAACGACGGCGAAATGTCGAAGCCGAGCTACGCGACCTATGTGAAGGATCGCCTTTCCGGTTTCGGCGGCAGCGGCAACACCTATGTCTTCCAGGATCTCGTCGCATTTCCGAAGAGCGCGGCGCGGGTGTTCGGCGACCCCGGCCGCAGGGTCCGCAAGGCGCCCGCCTGCAACGGCCCGGTCGCGGTGCGCGACCTGCGCTCGCCGCGGGTGGACATGGACAATCTCGCCGACGCGGCCAGGGACGTTCCCGTCCGGGGCCTGTTCTCGAGCGCCGCATCGCCGGGCGTGATCTCGCTCTTCTTCCGCAACGATTTCTACGACAGCCACGAGGACTATCTGTTCGCGATCGCGGAGGCGATGCGGCCGGAATACGAGGCGGTCGCCGATAGCGGCGCGACGCTGCAGCTCGACTGCCCCGATCTCGCCATGGGGCGGCACGTCCAATACGCCGATCTTGAGCTTTCGCAGTTCCGCGACCGCATGCGGCTGCATATCGAGGCCCTCAACCGCGCGGTGCGCAACATTCCCGCCGACCGCCTGCGGATGCACATGTGCTGGGGCAACTATCCCGGCCCCCATCATTGCGACGTTCCGTTCGCCGACATCGTCGACGTCCTGGCGCTGGCGAAGCCGCGCACCATCCTGTTCGAGGCCGCCAATCCCCGCCACGCCCACGAATGGCAAATGTTCGAGACCGTCGCGCCGCCTCCCGGCAAGATCTTCGTGCCCGGCGTCATCGAGTGCCAGTCCAACTATATCGAGCATCCCGAGCTCGTCGCCCAGCGCATCGGGCGCTATGCCAGCCTGCTCGGCCGCGAGAACGTGATGGCGGGCGTCGATTGCGGATTCAGCATTCACGTGGGACAGGGCGGCGTCGATCCGGACGTCGTCTGGGCGAAGCTTGCCGCCCTCGCCGAAGGTGCGCGGATCGCATCGGATAAATTCTGGAAATCGGAAAGACGCGCGGCCCAGAACGCGGAAACTCGAGGAACACGACCATGACGCAAAAACTTCCTTCCCGGCTTCATCACAACGCCTATGTCACGCGCGACATGGAGGCGACGCGGAAATTCTACGAGGACGTGATCGGCCTTCCGCTGGTCGCGACCTGGAGCGAGTCGGACGAGCTGTTCGGCGCCGTGCGAACCTATTGCCATTGCTTCTTCGGATTGGGCGACGGCGGCGCGCTCGCGTTCTTCCAGTTCGCGAACCCGCAGGACCAGGAGCAGTTCGGGCCGAAGATGCCCTTCTCTCCCTTTCACCACATCGCGCTCAACGTCGACGCGCAGACTCAGCAGGGCATAGAGGACCGGCTCAAGAAGGCCGGCTACAAGGAGCCGGAGCACTTCGTGCTCGACCACGGCTACTGCCGCTCGGTGTACGCCACCGACCCGAACGGGCTCATCGTCGAGTTCACGCTCGACGCGCCGGGAGCGGAGCAGATCAACGCCGTGCGGCGCGCCCAGGCCCATGCCGACCTGAAGAAGTGGCTGGGCGGCGATCACACCTCCAACAACACCTTTCGCTAGGTCCGGACCATGACGGCAATTCCCAAGAAGGTGTGGCCGCTGATCAATTCGGCGTTTCCCGACCACACCTGCCTGATCGGAACGGTGCTTCGCAACGGTTTCGCGCAGATCACGCCGCGCGGATCCACCGCGGTCTACGACGAGGAGCACATCTCCATCTGGGAACGGGGCCGCGGATCGACGACCGCGCTGATGAGCGAGGGCACCAACGTCACCGTCTTCTATTTCAATCTCGGCGCCAAGGCCGTGCTGCCCATCGGAGGCATCGTCCGCCTCTACGGGACGGCGAGCCTGCACAAGTCGGGCCCGGTCTACGACGAGGTGTGGCGGCGGCTGATCGAGCCCGAAAAAAAGGCCGATCCGGAACGGAAAGGCTGGGCCGTTCTGGTCCGGATCGACCGTGTCGAGGATCTGCTCGGCCAGCCCCTGAAGGACTGAGCCGCGCGCGGCCGTGCGCGCCGGGTAGCGGCGCGCAGAGGTCCGCGGAATGCGAAATCTATTTGACCGCTTCGCGGACGGCGTCCTTCACGCCGCCGACGGCATTCTGGGCCTTGCCGGCAATCTTCTCGCCCTTACCTTCCGCTTCCAGCTTCGCGTCGCCGGTGAGCTTTCCGGCAGTTTCCTTTACGGCGCCGGTCGCCTGTTTCGCCGCACCCTTGAGCCGGTCCTTGTCCATGTACGAACTCCATTTCGCTTGTAGCTGCCCCTTGTTAACGAACGGGCGGGCGCGCTGTTCCCCGCATTCGGTCCGGGCGCCTTAAACATCCTGGAAAGGTTGGGCGATTTATTATCGCGGCGGACGTGCCTTTAACCGGGCGTTCACCATCGCTGCCGGGGTGGCGAGAACGGGACATGCTCAAGCAGAAGCTGCTCATGACGCTTCGCTGGTCGGCGATTTCCATCGCCGGGGCGGTCGTGGCCGACTACGTCGCCAATGTCGTCGTGCTTCATCAGCCGGAGGCCTACGAGCCGCTCGTCACGCTCATCATAGCCTCGGTCATCAGCCTGCCGGTGACGTTCGCGCTGGTGAACATCCATCTCGATCTTCGCGCCACGCGCGACGAGCTGGCGGCGGCGCGCGACGCGGCCCTGCTCGCCAACCGCACCAAGACGCAGTTCTTCGCCAACATGAGCCACGAATTGCGCACGCCGCTGAACGCCATCCTCGGATTCTCCGAGCTGCTCGGGCTTGATGTCTTCGCGTCGAAGCGCGCGGAATACGCCCACCTCATCCACAACGCGGGCGGGCACCTTCTCAGCCTCGTCAACGACCTTCTCGACCTGTCGAAGATCGAGGCGGGGAAAATGGAATTCCGCTTCGAGCCGCTCGACTTCGCGGCGGTGGTCGACGACTGCATCGAGACCGTGGTCCAGCGCGCGCGGCAGAGGGACCTCAGGCTCGAGCGCAGCGTGCAGGCGGATCTGCCGTGGGTGAACGCGGATCACCGCGCCCTCAAGCAGATCCTGCTCAATCTCCTCACCAACGCGATCAAGTTCAGCTACCCCGGCGGCGCGGTCGAGGTGTTTGCCTGCCTCACGCCGGAGCGCGAACTCGTCTTCGGCGTGCGCGACGAGGGCGTGGGCATTCCGGAGGACGAGCAGGCGCACGTCTTCGAGCGCTACGGGCAGGCGCGCGAGCGGATCGAGGGCGCGGACCGCGGGACCGGCCTCGGCCTGCCGATCGTGCGCGGGCTGGTGGAAGCCCATGGCGGCAGCGTCGTTCTGGAGAGCCGCGCGAAGGCGGGCACACTCGTCGTCGTCAACTTCCCGGCCGTGCGCGTGGAGCCGGCTCCGGCCATCGCGCTCGCCTCCTAGTGCAGCGCATTGAGCGCGCTCCAGCCGTTCCACAGGATCTGGATGCCGATGCAGAGCATGATGAAGGCCGAAAGCCGTACCACGACATTGGTGGCGGTCCTGCCGAGCCGCGAGACCGTGCTTTCGGCGAAGCGGTAGCAGAAGTAGATCGTGAGCGCGATGACCAGGATGCCGGCCACCGCGGCGCTGCCGAACTGCGCAAGCTCCGCCCAGCCGAAATGTCCGGGCCTCTGGCTGCCCAGCGTGATCGCCACCGAGATCGAGCCGGGTCCCACGGTCAGCGGCATGGTGAGGGGATAGAACGGATCGGGGATGGGCGAGCTGTTCTTGCGCGCGTCGCGCTCTCCGTCGGGGCGTTCGTCCGAATTGAGCAGCTTCCATCCGAACGAGGTCACCACCAGTCCGCCGCCGATGCGCACGACGGGAAGGCTGATGCCGAAGAATTCGAGCACATGCGAGCCGATCACGAGCGAGCCCAGCAGGAGAAAGAAGCTGTTGATCGCCACCCGCAGCGCCAGCGCATTGCGCTCCTTGTCGGTGCAGAATTGCGTGAGTCCGAGAAACAGCGGCGCGCTGCCGACCGGATTGACGATCGGGAACAGCGCCGCGTAGGTCAGAAGAAACGTATCGGTGAAGGCGTTCATGGCCGCACGACCTGGGTCGGCGGCCAGACTAGACGCCCCGGCGCTTCGGCCGCAATTCCCGGCTAGGGACCGGAGACCACCGCCGCGCCGGCGATCTGCGGATCCCCCGCATAGGGCCCCGGCATGCGGATCGGAGCGACCCGTGCCAGCGCGTCGGCGAGCTGTGCCATGTCGGCTTCGCTGAACGTGGCCACGACCCGCGCGGGCGCCGCCGCGGCGCCGGCCGGCTTCGCGGAGCGGCCGGTGATGCTCGCGACGTAGTTTTGCGTCTCGCCGGGAAGCGCGCGGCCGCGATAGAGATGGTCCTCGAGATTTCCCGGTCCGTCGTTGTAGGCGGCGAACATCGCCGGATAGCCGTATCTGCGATAGAGCATCTTAAGATAGGCCGCGCCGGCGAAGATGTTGTTGCGCGGATCGTACGCGTCGCGTCCGAGGCCGTATTGCACGCGCATGTCGCGATACGTCTGCGGCATCACCTGCATCAGCCCCATCGCGCCGGCGCGGGAGACGATCCGCGTCCGCCGGTCGAGCATGGTGCGGCCGCCGCTTTCCATGCGCATCACGGAGCGGATCCAGTTCTCCGAGATGTCGAACCGCCGCGCGGCCTGCGCGATCAGGGGATCCCAGCGCCGCATGAGCGTGCGCGAATCCATCGCGAGTTCCTCGTTGAAGGCCGCTTCGAGGGCGGCTGCCCGTTTCGCCTTGGGATTCCCTGCGTCGGGCGCGGCTTCGGCGGGGGATGGATCGGCAGTGAGGGACGGACGCAGCGCGTAGCCCCTGTCTCCGCGGCTGCCGTGCCAGGCGCCGGGCGCGAGGGTCACGCTGAACACCAGAAGCGTAATGACGCCGAGAAGGTCCGCGGGATGCCGGAAAGGGGTTTCGTTTCTCGCGATCAGACGGGCGATCACTTCGCGCCTCCGCAAGGGAACCCGGATATGAGCAAAATTTCCCCCCGCGCATGGAACGATAGTGCCATCTGATCCTTCTCGTTTCTGTCAGAAGCCGCTTCGACGGAGCGGCAACGGGTTCATGGAAGACACCGCAAGGGCGGCGTCGCGAACGGGCGCGCGTCAGGCACGCAGGCGGGCACATAGAAACGGCGGCTTCGGCCGCGCAAGTGTCAAAAAATTCACGGAAACAAAATTCCCGGAATCGCTCAGGTTCCGCAAAACGTCCGAAGCACGGCCTGCTCCGGCGTTGGGGAAATTGCGTAACGCGCGAATTCGGCGCGCTCCTCGAAGGGGCGCGTGATTGCCGCGAGCATCGTTTCGAACGGCGAGAAATCCCTTTCCGCGACCGCCGCGGACAGAACTTCCTCGACGACATGATTGCGCGGAATGTACAGCGGATTGATCGCGCGCATCCGCGCGGCCCTGGCACCGGGCGCATCCGCCTCGCCGGACAGGCGCGCCCGCCAGCGTCCGAGCCAGGCATCGATATCCCCCGGGTCCTCGAACAGCGCGCGCAGCGGCCCATCGTTTCCTTCCGCCGCATCGGCGAGATGCCGGAAGCTCAGCGTGAAGTCGGCCCTCGCCTTCGCCATCGCGGTCAGCAGTTTCTGCCCGAGCGCGAGGTCGCCGTCCCGCTCCGCGGTCAGGCCGATCTTCGCGCGCAGGCCGGCCGCATAGCGGGCATTGTAGAGGGGCGCGAAACGGTCGAGCGCCGCCTGCGCTTCGGCCAGCGCGGCCTCTTCGCCGTCTGCCAGCAGGGGAAGCAGCGCTTCGGCGAGCCGCGCCAGATTCCACTGCGCGATGAGGGGCTGGTTGGCATAGGCGTAGCGGCCGCCTTCGTCGATGGAGCTGTACACCTGGCGCGGATCGTAGCGGTCCATGAAGGCACAGGGGCCATAGTCGATCGTCTCGCCCGCGATGCTCGTATTGTCGGTGTTCATCACGCCGTGAATGAACCCCACATGCATCCAGCGCGCGATCAGCTCGGCCTGCCGCGCTATCACGCCCTCGAGGAGGGCGCGATACCGGTTCTGCGCTCCCGCCGCTTCGGGATAGTGCCGCGCGATGGAATAGTCCGCGAGCGCGCGCAACGCCGCCGTGTCGCCGCGCGCCGCGAAATACTGAAACGTGCCGATCCGCACATGGCTTGCCGCGACGCGGACGAGGACCGCGCCCGGCAGCGGCGTCTCGCGCCATACCGTCTCTCCCGTCGCGACCGCCGCGAGCGCGCGCGTGGTGGGAATGCCGAGCGCGGCCATCGCCTCGCTCACGATGTATTCCCTGAGCACAGGCCCCAGCGCGGCGCGGCCGTCGCCCCTGCGCGAGAACGGCGTCTGTCCCGAGCCCTTGAGCTGGATGTCGCGCCTGCGGCCCTCGCGGTCGATCACCTCCCCGATCAGGATCGCGCGGCCGTCGCCGAGTTGCGGCACGAAGTGCCCGAACTGGTGCCCCGCGTAGGCAAGGGCGAGCGGCTCGCTTCCCGCGGCGACGCTGTTGCCGGCCAGCACGGCGACGCCTTCCGGCGACTCCAGGGCGGCCGGGTCGAGGCCGAGTTCGCGGGCCAGCGTCCCGTTCAGCCGGATCAGCTCGGGCGCCGCCACCGGCTGCGCGGGCAGGCGGGCGTAGAAGTGTTCCGGCAGGCGCGCATAGGAATTGTCGAAGGCGAACAGTCGCCCGGAGGCGGGTTGGGCGCGTTCGGATGCGGACATATTCTCTATATAAACTTTGCGCGCGGGAATGCTATTGGCTGCGCCCATGCCGCCAATCCTGTTCCTGCGCGACGTCCATGTCAGCTTCGGGGGCCAGCCGCTGCTGGAGGGGGCCGGTCTTTCGATAGAGCCGGGCGACCGGCTTTGCGTGGTGGGCCGGAACGGCTCGGGGAAATCGACGCTGCTGAAGATAGCGGCGGGACTGGCGGAACCCGAAGCGGGCGAGCGTTTTCTCCAGCCCGGCGCCACCGTCCGCTATCTGCCGCAGGAACCGGATTTCGCCGGCTTCGCGACCCTCGGCGAATATGCGCGCGCCGGCCTCGGACCCGGCGACGACCCGCATCGCGTGGCCGAACTGCTGCGCGCGGTCGGATTGACGGGCGAGGAGCCGGCCTCGCGCGTATCGGGCGGCGAGGCGCGCCGCGCGGCGCTGGTGCGCGTGCTCGCGCCGGAGCCCGACATCCTGCTGCTGGACGAGCCGACCAATCATCTCGACCTGCCCGCGATCGAATGGCTCGAGGATGCGCTGGCGGGATTGCGCAGCGCCCTCATCCTGATCAGCCACGACCGGAGATTCCTTTCGCGCCTGTCGCGCGCGACGCTGTGGCTGGATCGCGGCCGCACGCGCCTGTTGTCCGAGGGATTCGCACGGTTCGAGGCCTGGCGCGATGCCCTGCTCGAACAGGAGGAAACCGATCGCCACAAGCTCGATCGCAAGATCGCCGCGGAGGAGCACTGGCTGCGCTACGGCGTGACGGCGCGCCGCAAGCGCAACGTGCGCCGGCTCGCCGGACTGCTGCGCCTGCGCACGGAACGGCGCGAACGCAGGCCGGACGCGGGCGAGGTCCGGCTCGAGGCGGCCGAGGCGGCGGACTCCGGGTCGCTCGTCATCCGCGCGCGGCGGGCGGGCAAGGCCTTCGGCGGCAAGACGGTGGTGAAGGACTTCTCGATCCGCGTCGTGAAGGGCAACCGCGTCGGAATCGTGGGCGCCAACGGTTCCGGCAAGACCACGCTTCTAAACCTGCTGACCGGCAGGATCAGGCAGGACAGCGGCGAGGTGAAGATCGGCGTCAATGTCGTCATGGCCTCGCTCGACCAGGATCGCGCGAAGCTGCTGCCGGACGCGACGCTGGCCGAGGTCCTGACCGACGGGCGCGGCGACACGGTCGTCGTCGACGGCAAGCCCCGCCACGTCGTCAGCTACATGAAGGACTTCCTGTTCACCGCCCAACAGGCCCGACAGCCCGTGCGCGTTCTGTCGGGCGGCGAACGCGCGCGGCTTCTGCTCGCCAGGCTTCTGGCGTCGCCGTCCAACCTGCTTGTTCTCGACGAGCCGACCAACGATCTGGATCTGGAGACGCTGGATCTGCTTCAGGAGATGATCGCAGACTATCCCGGTACCGTCCTGCTCGTCAGCCACGACCGCGACTTCCTCGACCGCACGGTGACGTCGATCCTGATGGCGGAGGGCGGCGGCCGCTTCGTGGAATACGCCGGCGGATATTCCGACATGGTGGCGCAGCGCGGCTCCGGCGTGCGGCCGAAGGATGCCCCGGCTGCGCCGCCGCGGCGGCCCGCGCGCGGCGGGACGCAGACGCAGGCGCCGCGGCGCAAGCTCAGCTTCAAGGACAAGCACGCGCTCGAGGAGCTTCCGCGCCTGATGGCGGAAACCGGGCGCGAGATCGCGGACCTGCACCGGGCGCTCGACGATCCGGGGCTCTACGGCCGCGATCCTTCCGGCTTCGCGGCCGCGAGCGCCCGCCTCGCCGCGGCGCAGAACAGGCTGTCGGAATACGAGGACCGCTGGCTCGAGCTCGAAATGCTGCGCGACGAGATCGAGGGCGCGGCATGAGCGGGCTGCGGATCGGCGGGGTGGAAATCGGCGGACGCGTCCTGACCGCCCCCATGACCGGCGTGTCGGACCTGCCGTTCCGCCGCGCGGCCGCGCGCGCCGGAGCGGCCTATGTCGCGACGGAGATGGTGGCCTGCGACAGCTTCGCCCGCGGAAGACCCGACGTCGTGCGCCGCGCCGCGGTCGGCGAGGGGCTGCCGCTGATGGTGATCCAGCTCGTCGGCCGCGAGGCGGAATGGATCGCCAGGGGCGCACGGCTGGCCGAGGCGGCCGGCGCGGACATCGTCGACCTCAATTTCGGCTGCCCCGCCAAGGAGGTGACCGGCGCGCTTTGCGGATCGGCGCTGATGCGCGATCTCCCCCTCGCCGCGCGGCTGATCGCGGCCGCGGTGGAGGCGACGACACGGCCGGTTACGCTGAAGATGCGGCTGGGCTGGGACGACGCCAGCCGCAACGCGGCCGAGCTCGCAGCGCTGGCCGAGCGGATCGGCGTCAGGGCGATCACCGTGCATGGACGCACGCGCATGCAGTTCTACAAGGGCAGCGCGGACTGGCGCGCGGTCGCGCAGGTCAAGGCCGCCGTCCGAATTCCCGTTGTCGTCAACGGCGATGTCGCGGACGAAGCGGCGGCGCGGGCGGCGCTGTCCCAATCGGGGGCCGACGCGGTCATGATCGCGCGCGCCGCCTGCGGCCGTCCCTGGATCGCGGATTCGATCGATCGCGCGCTGGCCGGCGGGGAGTTTTCCGAACCGCAGACCGAGGCGCGTCTTGCGATCGCGCTCGACCATTTCCGGGACACGCTGGCTTTCTATGGGGATGCGCACGGCCTGCGCGTATTCCGCAAGCATCTGGGCTCCTATGTCGAAAACGCCCCGCGGCCGGCCGGGCGCGAGGACCGCCGCGCGGCGAAAGCGGCGCTGTGCCGCCTTGCCGAGCCGCGCGCCGTGGAGAGCGCCCTCGTCGCGCTCTGGCGCGAGGGCGATCCGGCGGCCGCGGCCTGAATCCCGGGAACGATCCGGACCCTTGCGGCTTTCCATCCGGCACACCGGGGACAGCACCATGCACGCCTTCGACCGCAAGACGACGGACTGCATCGACGCCTGCCTCGAGTGCCACAGGATCTGCCTGGCGCTGGCGATGACCCACTGCCTGGAAACCGGCGGCGAGCACACCAGGCCGCAGCATTTCCGGATGATGATGGACTGCGCCCGGATTTGCTCCACGGCGGCAGACTTCATGCTGCACAAGAGCCAGTTCCACAAGGAGATGTGCGGGCTGTGCGCCGCCGTCTGCGCGGCCTGCGCCGCGGAATGCGCGCGGCTCGCCGGCATGGAGGAATGCGTGGACGCCTGCCAAGCCTGCGCGAAATCCTGCGCGGCGATGGCCGCCTAGGGCTTCGGCAGCGCCGACAGGATCGCCGCGAAATGCCTGTCGCGATCGAACGCGGCCTTGCCCACCGTCCAGCCCAGCCGCACGATCACGGTCCGCCGCGAGGGAAAGATCGCGACGAATTCGTCATTGTGCCCTTCGGCGGCGAACATGTCGTCCGGCAGGTGCGGAAACTCGCGCTTTCCGTTCGCGATCGCGTTCAGCCAGAACTGCCCGCCATAGCCGCGGACGGGGTCGGCCGGCGCGGGCCTGCGCACGAAATCGGCGAAGGCCTCCGTCACGATGCTGCGCCCGTTGATCGTGCCGCGGTCCAGATAGAGCAGACCGAAACGCGCCCAGTCCCGCGCGGTCATGTAGAGATAGGAGCTGCCGACGAAATTGCCCGTCTCGTCGGGTTCGAAGATCGCGCTCCGGATCCCTGCGGGTCCGAAGAGATGCGTTTGCGCATAGGACTCATAGGACGCGAGCGTGCCACCCGATTCCCGGAAAACGATGCGCGAGAGAAGATTGGCGGTGCCCGACGAATAGGACCAGTAGGTGCCGGGCGGGTGAACCAGCGGCTTCGAGGCGCCGAACGCGCCCATGTCGTGCTGCTGGAACAGCATCGCGGTCGAGTCGGATCCAGGATCGTAGGGCTCGGCGAATTCCAGCCCGCTCGACATGTTCAGAAGCTGGCGGAGCGTGATCTTCGCGCGCGGATCGCCCGCCTTCCATTCCGGAACGGGCGGCGGCGCGTCGAGGGAAAGCCTGCCGTCGGCAATCAGCGTGCCGATCAGCGTGGCGGTCACGCTCTTGCTCGCCGACCAGCCCAGGAAGCGCGTGTCCTTCGAATAGCCCGGCGCATAGCGCTCGGCGACGATCCGCCCGTCATGCACCACCACGATGGCGCGGGTGTCGATCTCCCTCTCCGGCGTCTCGTCGGCGAAGCAATCCGCCACCGCGCGATCCAGCGCCGCTCGGTCGATCCCTGCCGGCAGAACGTCCGTATCGACGGCGTCGCCGAGCGGCCAGGGCTCCGGACGCGGACCGCGCGCGGGAAGAGCGATGCCGCGGGCCTGCGCGCGAAGCTGCTCCGCCGTATCGTCCACGAGGAGGGTGCAACCGGCGCCGGGCCGATAGAGCGACGTCCGCGTGGAAAGGCCCATCGCGGTCACGCTGACCGTTCCTTCCCGGCGATCCAGCACATAGCGGTTCCATCGCGTCAGGGGCGAAAGCCGCAGGATGTCCCGTGCGACGACATCGTCCAGCCTGCGGCCGGACACGAACACCCCGCCGCAGGCGAGCTGCGCCGATACGCCGGCGCCGACGGGAAGCATGTTCATCGCATAGCCGCCGATCGGCGTCAGATAGAGGGCGGCGAGGATCAATCCCAGCGCCGCGCCGAACCAGAGACTGAGCCTGCCCAGCGTCTTCATCGCCACGCCCCCAACAGCGCAGGGACCGTAGCGGTCCGTCCCGGCCCCGGCAACGGCGGGAACCCGGCTCGGCGCGCCCGCGTTCCCTTGGGCAACACTTCGGACAAGGGTCTGTGGGCCGCGTGATCTCGCGCACAATTCCCGCCGCCGCCGGCGCGGGCGCCTTCCTGCTCGCCGCGACGGCCCATGCCGCAGCGTCCGGTTCGGGCGGTGCCGGCGGCGCCATCGCCACGGGCTCGAAGGAGGCGATCCTCATCGCGCAGATCGCGCTGCTCATGCTCGTCGGGCGCGGGCTTGGCGAGGTCATGCAGCGCTTCGGCCAGCCGGCGGTCATCGGCCAGCTGCTGGCGGGCCTTATCCTCGGACCGTCGCTGTTCGGCTGGGTCTGGCCGGCGGCGCACGAGCTCGTCTTTCCCGACGATGCGGAGCAGAAGAGCCTCATCACCGGCCTCGCGAACATGGGCGTGATGATGCTGCTGCTGCTGACCGGAATGGAGACCGACCTCAAGCTTGTGCGAAAGGTGGGCGGTCCGGCCATGGCCATCACGGCGACGGGCGTGGCCGTTCCCTTCGCCTTCGGCTTCGCCCTAGGCCTGCTCCTGCCGCCGTCGCTGGTGCCCAACCCCGACGAACGGCTCGTCGCCGGAATGTTCATCGGAACCGCGCTTTCCATCTCGTCGATAAAGATCGTGGCGATGGTCGTGCGCGAGATGAACTTCATGCGCCGCAACCTCGGCCAGATCATCGTCGGATCGGCCATTCTCGAGGACACGTTGGGCTGGATCATCATCTCGATCACGCTGGGGATCGCGGGCGCGGGCGGTCTCGCCTGGGGCTCGCTGGCCAAGACCGTGATCGGCACCGCGATTTTCCTGGCGCTGAGCTACACCATCGGCCGGAGGCTCGTGTTCTGGCTGATCCGCTGGACCAACGACACCTTCCGCAGCGAATACGCGCCCGTCACCGCGATCCTGATCGTGATGTGCCTGATGGCGCTCGTGACCCAGGGCCTCGGCGTCAACACAGTGCTCGGCGCGTTCGTGGCGGGCGTGCTGGTGGGCGAGTCCCCGATCCTGTCGCAGCACATCGAGGACCAGCTGCGCGGATTCATCACCGCCTTCATGATGCCGGTGTTCTTCGGTCTTTCCGGCCTGTCCGCCGATCTCACCATTCTCAGGGACCCGTCGCTTCTGCTGCTGACGCTGGGGCTCGTCGCCGTCGCAAGCCTCGGCAAGTTCGGCGGCGCTTTCGCGGGCGGACGGCTGAGCGGACTGACGTGGCGCGAATCCCTCGCGGTCGGATGCGGCATGAATGCGCGCGGCAGCACGGAGGTGATCGTGGCGACCATCGGCCTGACGATGGGCGCGCTCACGCAGAACCTCTACACCATGATCGTCACGATGGCGGTGCTCACCACCATGGCGATGCCGCCGATGCTGCGCTGGGCGCTCCAGCGCCTGCCGGTCAGCGACGAGGAGAAGGCGAGGCTCGAAAAGGAGGAGATCGACGCCAGAGGATTCGTCAGCCGGTTCGAGCGCCTTCTCGTGGCCGCCGACGAGAGCCCGAACGGAAAATTCGCCTCGCGCATCGGCGGATTCATCGCCGGCCAGCGCGGCCTTCCCATGACGCTCGTGGAAGTGAAGTCGCGGGCCAGGAAGAAGTCCGCCGAACCCGCCGAAAACCTCAAGACGGAGGCCATCGGCGGCGCGAAGGAAGGCCACCAGGTCACGAAGGAGAAGGAAGGGGAGGACCGGCCCGACAAGGTCGAGGTTTCGACCCGCGCGGAAAGGAAGGTGGACGAGGCGATCTCGAAGGAGGCGCCGAAGGGCTACGATCTTCTCCTCGTCGGAATCGATCGCATGCACAGTTCCGACGGCGTCTTCTCCAAAAGCGTGGACCGCGCGGCGGCGGGCTTCGAGGGTCCCGTCGCCCTGGCGATGGCGGGCGACAGCAGCGAAGCCGCCACCTCCAAGGGCTTCACCATTCTCATTCCCGTCAACGGCACGGAAGCGTCGCGGCGCGGCGCCGAGCTGGCCTTCGCCATTTCGCCGCCCTCCGAGACCAGGATCATCGCCCTGCACGTCGCGGACCGGCGCGCAAGCAACGGCTCGAAGAGAAAGGCGCGTCTTTCGCGAGGACGGCGCCGCACCGAAAAGGCCGTGCTCGACGACATCGCGGCGCTCGCGAAGCGCTACGGCTACGACCGGATCGAGCGCTCCGTGCACACGGAGGTTTCGCCGGACGACGCGATCGTGAAGGAAGCCGGCAAATCGGGCTGCGACCTGATCGTCATCGGCACCAACAAGCGTGTGGGCGACTCGCTCTATCTGGGACAGACGGTGGAGAGCGTACTCAAGAACTGGAAGGGGGCGACGGTGCTCGTGGCCACCTAGATCGGCCGGCCGTCCGCCCGGTTGCGCGCGGCCATGCCGAGCGCGCCGCCGTCCGGGCCGCAGCGCTCCGCGGAACGCCCGCTACGAGGCGCGGATCGCGCGAACCTTCTGGCCGGTCTCCAGACGCTCCGCGCCGCGCACGATCACACGCTCGCCCGCCGCCAGCGGACCCCTGACCTCGACCAGCGCCCCCTCCTCCGTTCCGGTCTCCACCGTGACGCGCTGCGCCTCGCTCTTGCGGTCGACCTTGAACACATAGGTGTTGTCCTCGCGAAGGACGAGCGCGTCGCGGGGCACGGCCAGCACGTCGCGGGGCAGCGCGGACGGCAGATAGACCTTCGCGGCATCGCCCACCAGGGCCGATCCTTCCGGCAGGCTGAGGCGCACCTCGATCGTGCGGCTGGCGACGTCGCCGACCGGAACGATCGCGCGCACCGTCGCCCGCACCTGCCGGCCCTGAATATCGACCGTGACCGGGGAACGCTCGGCAATGTAGCGCGCGCCGTCGATGGGGGTCTGCACGCTGATCTCCAGCGCTCCGATGTCCACCAGGCGGACGACCGCCTTGCCGGGAGTGGCGTATTCTCCGGCATTGATCAGGCGCGCGACCACACGGCCCGAAAACGGCGCGCGAATGTCGCTGTGCGCGAACTGGTACTGGCTTCTTTCATAGGAGGCGCGCGCCGCGGCGAGCGCGGCCGCGTCCATGTCCCGCGTCGACTTCGCCTGATCGCGCGTGCTCTTGGCGATGGCGTTCTGGCTGAAGAGGCTGTCCATGCGCGCCGCCTGGTCGCGGTCGAAGGCGAGCTGCGCCGAAAGCCTCGCCGTGTTCGCCTTGTCCGACTGGAGCTGGAGTGCGGCCAGCCTGTTGTCGATGCGCGCGACGACATCGCCCGCCTTGACGACGGTGCCGACCTCGGCGACCCAGGCCACGCGGCCCTCGACCTCGGAGGCGAGCTGGGAATCGCTGCGCGACATCACCGTGCCCGGAAGCGCGACCTTGGGCGCCATGCGGACGAGCCGCGCCTGCATCACGCTCACCGACGGGGGCGGAGGACCGCCGGCCTTTTGCTGATCGGCGACCGCCTTGCGCGGCTGCATGAAAGTGCTCGCCACGGCCACGGCGACGAGGCCGCCGAGGACGAGGGCCATCGAACCGGCTGTTTTCTTGGTGATCATCATGCGGCTTCCTGCAAGGGCGTGAACGGCGCCTGCCGCGCTCCGGCCGGCTTTTCTCCGAGACGAAGCATTGCGGGCATCAGCACCAGGGTGAAAACGTGGCTCACGAGAATTCCGCCCACGATGACGGCGCCCAGTCCGCGGTAGATCTCGGCGCCCGGTCCGGGCACGAGCACCAGCGGCAGCATGCCGAAGATCGCGGTCAGCGTACTCGAGAAAATGGGACGCAGCCGTGTCTCGAGGGAGGAGCGCACGGCCTCCACGCGCGTCATCCCCTCCGCCTCGGCCTGGCGGGTGCGCGCGACGAGCAGAATGGTGTTGTTCACCACCAGGCCGAGCACGATGATGAATCCGATCATCGTGAGCAGATCGAGCGGCTGGAAGACGAACAGGCCCAGGAGCCGCAGCGCCGCCATTCCGCCGACGGTGCCGAGCGGCAGCGCGATCGTCGCGATGGCGGCGTCCCAGACCGACTTGAACAGAGCCGCCATGATGAGGAACAGCAGCAGCACGGCAAGACCGAAATTCTTGCCCATGTTCCAGAGCGCGTTGTCCAGATGGTCGGCTGCCGCTCCGTAGGTGATGTTACCGTCCGCCGGAAGCAGCGCGCGAAGCTGGGGCTCGATGTCCTTCCTGATGATCGCCATCGTGTCCTGCAGCGCCATGCCGCGCGGCGGCTGAAGATTGAGCGCGAAGGTGCGGCGGCGGTCGAGCCGGTAGGTTCCGCTCGGCGCCAGGGTCTTCTTCATCGACACCAGGTGGCCGAACGACACCACGCCGCCGCTCGGCGTCGCGACCGGCGCGGCGTCGAGCGCGTCCGGCGAGCCCATCGGCTTGGATTTCAGGATCAGGAACAGCTGCCGCGAGCCGTCGTAGCGCTGGCCGACATAGGCGCCCTCGCCGAGCGACTGCAGCACCGTTCCGACATCGGCGCGATTCCAGCCGACCTCCGCGATGGAGCGGTCGTCGGGGATCATGCGCAGCTGCGGCTGATCGTAGTCGAGCGTGGGGTTGGTGTTGACGACGCCTTCGGGAAACTTCTCGGTGAGCAGCTGCATGCCCTTCCGCGCCGCCGCGCGCATGGCCTCCGCGTCGTTGGACTGGATGTTGATCGAGACGCCGCCGCCCGCGTCGAAGCCGCCGAACAGCGAGCCCATCTGCGCGAAGGCCTGCGCATCGGGCAGGTCCTTGATGACCTCGTTGCGGACGATCTTCTCGAGGGTCGGAAAATCCCTGTCGTTGGGAACGCGCACGCCCATGTCCATGAATCCCGGGCCGTCCATCTGCACATAGTAGTTGAGCAGCTTGGGCTCCTTCTTGCCGCTCATGTAGGGCTCGAGGCGCTTGATGATGGGCCTGGCGATGGTCTTGTCGACGACATCCACCGTCGCGCTGGCCGGCAGGAGGATGAAGCCGTCGATGGCCGCGCGCTTGACCTGCGGCAGGTATTGCAGGCTCGGCGTCAGCAGAACCGTGCCGGCCAGCGAGCCGAGGATGAGCCCGCCGATCCACAGCCGGCGCTTTCGCGGCGTGTCGGTGAGGTTCATGATGACGTCGGTGATGCGCCGCCAGGTGCCGGCAAGGTCGGAAACCCGCGGCCGGGTCTTCAGGAACAGCATGGCCGTCACCGGCACCACCGTCACCGCCACGATGAGCGAAACGAACACCGCGAACGCGATCGTCAGGGAAAGGTCGGCGAAAAGCTGTCCCTCGACGTCCTTCAGGAAGATGACGGGAAGGAAGATCGCCACATTGGTCGCGGTCGAGGCGAGGAGCGCGCCCCACACCTGGTGCGTGCCCACGTCGGAGGCCTCTCCGGCCGGCATCCCGCGCTCGCGAAGGCGCAGGATGTTCTCGAATGCCACGATCGCGGCATCCAGCACGATGCCGGTCGCGAAGGCGAGTCCCGCCAGAGAGACGACGTTGAGGGTGCGGCCGGCGATGTTCAGGCAGATCACCACCGCCATGAGGCAGATCGGAATCGCCGCCGAGATGATCAGCGTGCCGCGCCATTCGCGCATGAAGAACCAGAGCACGCCGACCGCGAGCAGCACGCCCAGGATCAGGTCCGAAGTGACCATCCCGACGGCCTGGTTGATGAAATGCGAGGGATCGAAGGAATAGACGAGCTTGACGCCTTGCTCCCTGGCGATGCTCTCGTTGATCTTGACGAGCTCCGCCTTCACGGCGTTGACGGTCGCCAGCACATTGGCGCCCGACGCGCGGAACACCTGCATGCCGATCGCCGGGTTGCCGTTCTGGTAGGAGAAGCCGAAGGCCTTGCTGCGGCCGACATGGACGTCGGCGATGTCGCCCAGATGCACGGGTTTTCCCTCCCGCCACTCGAGCACGAGGTTCTTGAGCTGATCGACGGAATAGCGCCCGCGGAAGTCTAGCCCGTACTGGCGCCGGCCGACGTCGATGGTGCCGCCCGAGACGTCTTCCGCGCCGCTGATCTGCCGGGCCATCTTCGGAATCTGGACGCCGAGCTGGGCGGCGCGCATCGGATCGAACACGATGTCGATCTCGTCGGTGCCGCCGCGCGAATTGATCTGCGCCGAGCCGACGCCGGGAACGGATTCCAGCCTTGGGATGACCTTGTCCTTGAGGAACTGGATATAGGAGTTCACGTCGCGGGTGTTGCCCGGCATCTTCTGCATGAAGACGTAGAGCAGGAGATTGTTCGCGTCCTGCGTGCTGGCCAGCTGCACGAACGGCTTCTGCGCATCGGCCGGCAGGGGCGGAAGGCGGTTCAGCCGGCCGATCACATCGACCAGCGTGCTCTTCATGTCGGTGCCGAGGGCGAAGGTCAGCTGTATGTAGGCGCCGCCGCCGTTGGCGAAGCCGTCCATCTCCTGAAGCCCCGGAAGCCCCTGCAGCACCTCTTCCTCCGGCTCGACGAGCTGGGACTCCACCTCCCGCGGCGTCTCCGCGCGCCAGTCCGTCTCGATGCCGATCTGCGGCCGGTCGATGTCGGGGAAGAGCTGGATCGGCAGGCTGTAGAGCGCGAACGCCCCGAACAGCATCGTCATCGCGACGCCCACGGCGATTGCGGCCGGACTCTTCAGTCCCGCTTTGGTGAGCGCGCGCATGGTTCCCTCCCAAGGATTCGCACCCGGCGGTTGCGGCCGCTCGGGCGACCCTCCGCTCCCCTCTTGAGCGGGGATGCGCGGCGAGTGGACAATAGATTGCGATTCAAGGCCGTTTCAGAAGAGATATAGGTCTCACATCTCTGTGAGGACATATGCGGAATTGCGTGACGGGCCCGGCCGTGGCGGAGGGCGTCCATACTAGCGGGCAGGGATTACGGCGAATTCATCTTCCTTCGGCAGGACGAGGACGACAATGAAAATTGACTTGCTGTCACCCGAGAGTTTTTCCGAGGGCCATCCCTTCGCGCAATACCGATGGCTGCGCGAAAACGCGCCCGTCTTCCGGCACGAGGAGAAGGACGGCGGCGCGGGTTTCTGGGCGGTGACGCGCTACGCGGACGTGTGGACGGTCGATCGCGACTTCCGGACCTATTCGTCCGAACCCACGATCATGATCTCCGATCCCGCGGCGGAGGCGGCGCAGGGCTTCGGCGGCTACAAGATGATGCTGATGATGGACCCGCCGCAGCACACGGCCTATCGCAAGCTGATCCGCAATGAATTTACCCAGCCGGTTTCTGCCGGCCGCACGCCGCGCATGAACGCGCTTGCCCGGCAGATCGTGGATTCCGTCATCGGACGCGGCGAATGCGATTTCGTCTCCGACGTCGCGGGCGAAATGCCCTCCTACGTCATCGCCGAGCTTCTCGGCATCCCGCTCGACGACGGCCGGGAACTGTACAAGCTGACCGAGACGATCCACGCCGCGCCGGAATCCCAGCCGCCGGGCGCCGGCGGCATGGCCGTGCTCGAGATGTTCGAGTACGGCCGCAAGGTCATCGAGGAGAAGCGGGCAAGGCCCCGCGACGATCTGGCGACGAAGCTGCTGCAGGCCGAGGTGGACGGCAAGAAGCTCGACGACATCGAGTTCCTTCTGTTCTTTCTCCTTCTCGTCGATGCGGGCGGCGACACCACGCGCAACCTGCTCTCGTCGGGGCTGATCGCGCTTCTGGACAATCCGGACCAGCTCGCCTGGCTCAAGGCCGATCTCCACGCGCGGCTGCCGGCGGCGCGCGAGGAGCTCCTGCGCTACACCACCCCCGTCATCTACATGCGGCGGACCGCCAGGCACGACACGGTTCTCGCCGGACAGCGGATCGGCGAAGGCGACAAGGTCGTGATGTATTTCGGCTCCGCCAACCGGGATCCGGAGAAGTTCGACCGCGCCGATGTGCTCGACCTCGCGCGCACGCCGAACGAGCACATCGCCTTCGGCACCGGCCCGCACGGCTGCCTCGGCCAGCACATCGCGCGCATTGAGATCGACGCCGTTCTCGTCGAGGTCCTCACGCGCATGCAGGACCTTGCGATCGCGGCGCCGCCGAAATGGCTGCCGTCGAATTTCATCTCGGGACCGACCCATCTGCCGGTGCGTTTCACCAGGGCGAAGGACTGATCCGGCTTGGTGCGCCGATAGCGCGCACCGCCAAGGCGCCGCGGGAACTTCCGCGGTTTTCAGACGTTTTTCCCGGTATTCCGGCACCGCGCGCTGATCGCGAGCGCATCCCCGCGCCCCGCGCTTGCAGTCTCACGGCTCCGGCTCGACATCCAAAAGGGGCTGCCTGCCTTGAACGCACCGGGCTCGCGCATTTTCCGGCAACACTCCACCCAGCCGCCGGAGCCGCCCATTCGCGCGGAGCTTTTCAGCATCGAGCGCATGGAGCAGCACGCCGAAAGCCTCGCGGCGGCGCAGCGTGTCGATCCCCAGCGCAGGCCAGGCCGCCCGATCAAGCCGCGCCTCTACGACAACACGAACGTCCTGACCGAGGCCTACCGCGCCATCGCCAGAGCCGCGCGAGCGGGACAGGCGATCTCGCCCTCGGCGGAATGGCTGCTCGACAATTTTCACATCGTCGACGGGCAGATCCGCGAGATCAAGGCGGATCTTCCGCCCGGCTTCTACCGGTTGCTGCCGAAACTCGTGGACGGCCCGCTTGCCGGCTATCCGCGTGTGTTCGGCATCGCATGGGCGGTCGTGGCGCACACCGACAGCGCGTTCGATATCGAGAAGCTCACACGCTTCGTCGAAGCCTATCAGCGCGTGCAGCCGCTCACCATCGGAGAGCTGTGGGCACTCGCGATCACCCTGCGCATCACGCTCGTCGAGAATTTGCGCCGGCTGGCCGAGGCCATCGTCGTGCGCCTCGAGGCGGGGCGCAGCGCCGATGCCGTCGCCGAGCGCGTCATCAGCCGCGACGGACCCGAACCGCCCGAAGCGGTCGTGGATCTCCTGAACCGGACGCCCTGGTCCACAGAGTTCGCGGTTCACCTGGCGCAGCGCCTGCGCGACCGCGACCCGGAGAAGACCCCGGCGCTCCGCTGGCTCAACGACAGGCTGGCGGCGGAGCACACCACCAGCGACGAGCTCGTGCGCGAAGAGGTGCAGCGGCAGATCGCGATGAACGTGACCGTGCGCAACGTCATCACGAGCATGCGCCTGCTCTCGATGGTGAACTGGCCGGAGTTCTTCGAAAGCGTAAGCCCGGTGGACGCCGTCCTGCGCGCGGGCAGCGCGTTTGCGGAGATGGATTTCTCGACGCGCGATTCCTATCGGCGCGCAATAGAGGCGCTCGCCCGGCAGAGCGGGCTGGAGGAGCCGGAGGTCGCGCGGCGCGTCGTCGCCGTGGCCCGCCGCGCGCCGGGCAGTCCGCCGGAAGTCGACGGCGGGCCGCCGCGGGAACGCGATCCGGGATACTACCTCGTCGGGCAGGGCCGCCCGGCCTTCGAAAAATCGCTGAATTGCCGCGTTCCCCTCCGCACGCGCCTGCTGCGCCTGCATTCGTGCCTCGGCGTGATGAGCTATGTGGGGCTGATCGGCGCCATCACCGCCGCCGTGCTGGCGCTGGCGCTGCTTACGGCGGGCCGGACCGGCGCCGAGGGCTGGATTCTGGTCCTGCTCGCGATCGTGGGAACGGTGCCGGCCACCGATGTCGCCGTGGCGATGGTCAACCGCATCGTGACCGCGCAGATCGGCGCGGTGCGGATGCCCGCGCTCGAGCTGCGCCACGGCATTCCGCCGGACCTTCGCACCATCGTGGTGGTGCCGACCCTGCTCACCTCCATCGGCGACATCCGCGAGCAGATCGAGCGGCTGGAGGTGCATCATCTCTCCAATCCGGACGAAAACCTTTATTTCGCCCTTCTGTCGGACTGGCGCGATGCGCCGGAGGAGCACGCCGAGGAGGATGCCGCACTCCTGCAGGAAGCGGTTGACGGCATCGTCCGCCTCAACGAGCGCTATCGCAGCCCCGGCAACGCGGCGCGCTTCTATCTACTGCACCGGCGGCGTGTGTGGAACGAGGGCGAGGGAAAATGGATGGGCTGGGAGCGCAAGCGCGGAAAGCTCCACGAGCTGAACCGGCTCCTGCGCGGCGCGACGGACACGACGTTCCTGGCCCTTGACGGGCAGGCGCCCGCGCTTCCCGCGAACGTCCGCTACGTCATCACCCTCGACGCCGACACGCGCATGCCGATCGGAACCGCGCGCCGCATGGTGGGAAAGATGGCGCATCCGCTGGTGCAGCCGCGGTTCGATCCGGAAAAGGGCCTTGTGGTGGCCGGCCATGCGGTGCTGCAGCCGCGAGTCACGCCGTCGCTGCCGACCGGCAGCCAGGGATCGCTGTTTCAGCGCGTGTTCTCTG
Source organism: Rhizomicrobium sp. (assembly GCA_035549575.1). GTDB lineage: Bacteria > Pseudomonadota > Alphaproteobacteria > Micropepsales > Micropepsaceae > Rhizomicrobium. The sequence continues at coordinate 88,340 of DASZQP010000073.1, read as the reverse complement.
GTCCCAACGGGCTGGATCCCTATGCGCTCGCGGTGTCCGATGTCTACCAGGACCTGTTCGAGGAAGGCTCCTATTGCGGCAAGGGCATCTACCATGTCGACGTCTTCGAGGAGGCGCTGAACGGGCAGATCCCGGAGAACTGCGTCCTCAGCCACGATCTCCTCGAAGGCATTTTCGCGCGTGCGGGCCTCGTCTCCGACATCGAGGTGGTGGAGGAATTCCCCTCGCGCTACGACGTCGCCTCCGCGCGCCAGCACCGCTGGACCCGCGGCGACTGGCAGCTGCTGCCGTGGATATTCGGCTCGGGCCGGCAGGCCGAAGGATGCGACAGGAAGGTCGTCATCCCGCTCATGGGCCGCTGGAAGCTGCTCGACAATCTCCGGCGCTCGCTTTCCGCGCCGGCGGCGCTTTTGGCGATGCTGGTGGGATGGCTCCTGCCGGCGGCCGCGGCGGAAGTCTGGACCGCCTATATCGTCGCCACGATCGTCGTGCCGCCGCTGCTGCCGGCCGCGGCAGGACTCGCGCCGCGGCCCGGCGCCTCGCTGCGCAATCACCTGCGCGGGATGGGGCGCGATCTCATGCTAGGGCTCCTGCAGAGCGGATTCCTGATCACGTTCCTCGCGCACCAGGCATGGCTGATGGTCGATGCGGTGGTGCGCACGCTCTGCCGCCTCTTCATCCACCGCCGCCGGCTTCTCGAATGGGTGACGGCGGCGCAGGTGAGCCGGCAGTCCACCTTCGACCGCCGCGACCTCGCGACACAGATCGCCGCGAGCGTCGCCTTCGCCGCCTGCGTCGGACTGGTCATCGTTCTTGCCGGCCACCACACCTGGCCCATCGCGACGCCGTTCGCGGCGCTGTGGGTCCTGTCGCCGGTCGTCGCGCGCTGGGCGAGCATGCCCGCGCCGCCGGATGCGCATCTGAAGATCGGCGAGGGCGACGCGCGATCCCTCCGGCTCATCGCGCGGCGGACCTGGGACTTCTTCCACAACTTCGTGACCGCGGCGGACAACCATCTTCCCCCGGACAATTTCCAGGAGGATCCGAATCCGGCCGTCGCGCATCGGACTTCGCCGACGAATATCGGCCTCTATCTCCTGTCCGCCGTTTCGGCGCGCGACTTCGGCTGGCTGGGAACGCTGGCAACGCTGGACCGGCTCGAGGCCACGCTCGCAACGATGGACAGGCTGGAACGATTCCGCGGGCATTTCTTCAACTGGTACGACACGACGGATCTGAGGCCGCTCGAGCCGCGCTACATCTCCTCCGTCGACAGCGGCAACCTCGCCGGACACCTCATCGCGCTGGCGAACGCCTGCAGCGACATGGCGGCGGGCCCGATCGTCAATCCCAGCTGGAGGATCGGGCTGGAGGACGAGCTCCTCCTTCTGACCGAGGTGCTGGAAGCCGCGCGGGACCAGGAGGCGCTGGGCAAGATCCGGGACGACATCGAAATCTTCGCGAAGATGCTTCGCGACACGCCCTTCGGCCCGGCGCAGACGGCCGACCGCCTCCTCGACCTCGAGATGCAGGCCGGCGCGCTCTCCGCCGCGGCACGCCGCGACCAGGCTCCCGAAGCGGTCGTCGCGCGCCTCGAGTCGCTCTGCGCCGCGGTCGGGACGCACCGGCACGACATCGAGACGATGATGCCCTGGGCGGGGCTCCGGCTTCCCGAACTCGACACCGAGACCGCGGCCCTGCTCGACGTGATGCCCACCTACGCGACGCTCGGGGCGCATTGCGATCTGGTGCTCGAGGAGCTTTCGCGCCTGCGCGCCGAAGGCGGAGCGAACGCGGCACGCGACGCCATGGCGAGCGCCCTCGAGAAGTCGCGCGGCGCGGCGCAGCTCGTCCAGCACCGGCTGTCGTCCATCGCGGCGCGGGCGCGCAGCACGGCGGCGGCGATGGAATTCGGATTTCTGTTCGACCCCGAACGCAAGCTGCTGTCGATCGGATATCGCGGAAGCGACGGCCGGCTCGATCCCAGCTTCTACGATCTGCTGGCGTCGGAAGCGCGGCTGGCGAGCTTCTACGCCATCGCCAAGGGCGACGTGCCAGCGGAGCACTGGTTCCGTCTCGGCCGGACGCTGACGCCGATACTGCAAAGCTCCGGGCTCATCTCGTGGTCGGGTTCGATGTTCGAATACCTGATGCCGTCGCTTGTCATGCGCGCGCCGTCGGGAAGCCTGCTCGAACAGACCAACCGGCTCGTCGTGCGGCGGCAGGAGGAATACGGAAACGAGCTCGACGTTCCCTGGGGCATGTCGGAATCCGCGTTCAACGCGCGCGACCTGAACCAGACCTATCAATATTCCAGCTTCGGCGTTCCCGATCTCGGCTACAAGCGGGGCCTGATCCAGGACGTGGTGATCGCTCCCTATGCGAGCGGCCTTGCGGCGATGATCGATCCGGCGGCCGCCGCCGCCAACTACGCGCGCATGGCCCGCCTGGGCGCTTGCGGCGCCTATGGCTGGTACGAGGCGATCGACTTCACGCCGGCGCGGCTTCCGGAAGGCGTGAAGTTCGCCGTTGTCCGCGCCTACATGGCCCATCACCAGGCGATGACGCTGGTCGCCATCTCCAACGCGGTGCACGACGGACTCATGCGCGCCCGCTTCCATGCCGAGCCGATCGTCCAGGCGGCGGAGCTGCTGCTGCAGGAGCGCATGCCGCGCGAAGTGGCGCTGGCGAAGCCGCCGCCGATGCAGGTCGACGTGGCGACGACCCACGCGGCGCTCGTTCCGGAGATCCAGCGCCGCTATACCAACGCGCACTCGCGCATTCCGCGGACCCATGTTCTTTCCAACGGACGCTATTCCACGATGATTTCCGCCGCCGGCTCGGGATACAGCCGCTGGCACGACGTCGCGATCACGCGCTGGCGCGAGGATGTGACCTGCGATCCGTGGGGCTACTACATCTTCCTGCGGGACATGCGCAGCGGCGAAACCTGGTCCGCCGCGTACCAGCCGGCGGCGGTCGAGCCAGACGGCTACGAGGTGACCTTCAGCGAGGATCGCGCCGAAATCGTGCGCAACGACGGCTCGTTGACCACGGTGCTGGAAATCCTGGTTTCGCCCGAGGACGACGGCGAGGTGCGCCGCCTGTCGATCACCAATCGCGGCGCACGGATGCGCGAGATCGAGGTGACGTCCTATTGCGAGATCGCGCTGGCGCGACAGGCCGACGACATCGCCCATCCCGCCTTCGCCAAGCTCTTCGTGCAGACCGAATTCGCCGCCGACGAGGGCGCGATCCTCGCGCACCGCCGCCAGCGTTCGGCGGACGATCCCAGGGTCTGGGCCGCGCATCTGGCCGTCGTGGACGGCGAAGGGGCCGGAGACGTCCAGTTCGAGACCGATCGCGGGCGCTTCCTCGGACGCGGGCAGACCATCCGCTCCGCATCGGCGATCGCCGACGGATGGCCGCTGTCCAACACCGCGGGCGCCGTGCTCGATCCCATTTTCAGCCTGCGCCGCCGCGTGCGCATTCCGCGCGGCGCGACCGTGCGCATAGCCTTCTGGACGCTCGCCGCGGCCACGCGCGAGGAGATCCTGGCTCTGGTGGACCGTCACCGCGACGTGCAGGCCTTCGAGCGCGCCTCGACACTGGCGTGGACGCAGGGCCAGATGCAGCTGCGCCATCTGGGCATCGGCGCGGACGAGGCAAACCTGTTCCAGCGCCTCGCGAACCATGTGCTGTTCAGCGATCCGACCCTGCGCCCGCCGGCGGACATTCTGGCGCGCGGAATCCGCAAGTCCTCCACGCTGTGGCCATACGGGATTTCGGGCGACCTGCCCATGATACTCGTGCGCGTCGAGGAAGAGGACGATCTGAAGCTCGTGCGCCAGCTCCTGCGCGCGCACGAATATTGGCGGCTCAAGCTGCTGGCCGTCGATCTCGTGATCGTCAACGACCGGGCCACGTCCTACATCCAGGACTTCCAGAACGGGATCGAGAGCCTGGTGCGCATGAACCAGTCGCTCCCCAAGCTCGCCAGCGACAGCGCGCGCGGCTCCGTCTTCGCCCTTCGCGCCGATGCCCTGACCCCGGAAACGCGCCTGCTCCTCCAATCGGCCGCGCGCGCGGTGCTCCACGGCGGCCGCGGGTCGCTCATCGAGCAGATCAACCGCGCCCGGGAGCGGAAATCGGTCGGAAAGCCGCCCGCGCGCCGGACCTACCCCCAGGATCCTCCTGAGCCTCCCCTTCCGCACCCGCCGATGGAATTCGGCAACGGGCTCGGCGGCTTCGTGAACGGCGGCCGGGAATATCTGATCGTGCTCGAGGACAAGGACGCCACGCCCGCGCCGTGGGTCAACGTCGTCGCCAATCCGAACTTCGGATTCCATATCTCGGCGGACGGCAGCGGCGGCACCTGGGCCATCAACAGCCAGCAGAATCACCTCACGCCGTGGTCCAACGATGCCGTCTCCGATCCGCCCGGCGAGGCACTTTATATACGCGACGAGGATACCGGCGAATTCTGGACGCCGACGCCGCTTCCGATCCGCGAGAGGTCCGCGCCCTACTGGATCTGGCACGGCCAGGGCTACAGCCGCTTCGAGCATGTCTCCCACGGCATCGCGCTCGAACTCGTGGTGTTCGTGCCCACGGACGACCCGATCAAGATCTGCCGGCTCAAGATCTCCAACCGTTCCGGACGCCCGCGCAGGCTCTCCGTCTTCGCCTATGCCGAGTGGGTCCTGGGGCCGAACCGCTCGCAGACGGCCCCGTTCGTCGTCACCGAGCTGGACCCGCAGACCGGAGCCATCTTCGCGCGCAATCCCTGGAACGAGCAGTTCGGCGATCACGTCGCCTTCGCCGACCTGGGCGGGAAGCAGACGTCATGGACCTGCGACCGCACCGAGTTCATCGGCCGGGACGGGGCGCTCGACCATCCCGTCGCGCTGACGCCGGGGGCCGCGCTCACCAATCTCGTCGGCGCCGGATTCGATCCGTGCGCGGCGCTCTCCACGCAGATCAGGCTCGGCGCGACCGCCGGCGCGGAGGTGGATTTCCTTCTCGGGCAGACGGCGTCGGGCGCGCAGGCGCAGGCGCTGATCGCCAGATACCGCAGCGCCGATCTCGATGCGGTGCTGGCCGAGGTCGAGAAACAGTGGGAAGACGTCCTGGGAACCGTGCAGATCCGGACGCCGGACCGCGCGCTGGACATCCTCGTCAACCGCTGGCTTCCCTATCAGACGCTCGCGTGCCGCCTGTGGGCGCGGACCGGCTTCTACCAGGCCAGCGGCGCCTACGGTTTTCGCGACCAGCTGCAGGACGTGCTGGCGCTTTGCATTTCCCGCCCCGATCTTGCGCGCGCGCATCTGCTTCGCGCGGCGGCGCGCCAGTTCCCCGAGGGCGATGTGCAGCACTGGTGGCTGCCCGAATCCGGCCGCGGCATCCGCTCGCGCGTGTCGGACGATTGCTGCTGGCTCGTCTATGCGGTCGCCCGGTACACCGCCATGACCGGCGATCTGGCGATTCTGGACGAGAGCGTTGCGTTCATCGAAGGACCCCAGCTGCGCGACGGCGAGCACGACTCCTTCTTCGAACCGGCCGTATCGGCCCGCAAGGCAAGCCTCTATGAGCACTGCGTGCTGGCGCTGGAGAAGAGCCTGGCGTTCGGGCCGCACGATCTGCCGCTGATGGGCACCGGCGACTGGAACGACGGCATGAATCGCGTGGGCGAGCGCGGCAAGGGCGAAAGCGTCTGGCTGGGCTGGTTCCTCTGCGCCAATCTGAGATCGTTCGCCGAGATCGCCGACCGGCGCGGCGACGGCGCGCGCAGCCGCCGCTGGCGCGAGGCCGCGGACCGGCTCGACATCGCGCTGGAGCGCGACGGCTGGGACGGCGACTGGTACCGGCGCGCGTATTTCGACGACGGCTCGCCGCTGGGCTCGGTCTCCAACAACGCATGCCGCATCGATTCGATCGCCCAATCCTGGGCCGTCATCTCCGGCGCCGCGGACCCCGCACGCTGCCGGCGGGCGATGGAGGCGCTCGACAAATATCTCGTCCGCCGGTCCGAGAAGCTCTCGCTGCTGTTCACGCCGCCCTTCGACGCGCCGGGCCGCGATCCGGGCTACATCGCGGGCTATCCGCCGGGCGTACGCGAGAACGGCGGGCAATACACCCACGCCTCGGCCTGGGCGGCGCTCGCCTTCGCCATGCTCGGCGACGGCGACAAGGCCGCGGAGATGCTGTCCCTGATGAACCCGATCCATCACGCCGACGACCGGACCGGGATGTACCGCTATCGCGTAGAGCCCTATGTCGTCTGCGCGGACATCTATTCGGTCCCGCCGCACGCCGGGCGTGGAGGCTGGACCTGGTACACGGGCTCAGCCGGCTGGATGTATCGCGCCGCGCTGGAAGGACTGCTGGGCTTCCGCCCCGCCGGGGACCGGCTGGCGATCGCGCCGTGCATACCGCGCAGCTGGCCGCAGTTCGAGATCGCGTTCCGCTACCGCCGGACGCTCTACGAGATCCTGGTCGAGAATCCGCTCGGCGTCTGCGGCGGAATCCTCGCCGCGAAGCTGGACGGGCGCATGCTGGGCGAGGAGGAGCGGTCCGCCATCGCCCTTGCCGACGACGGCCAGTCGCACAGGCTCCACATCATTCTTGGCTAATCGCCGCGAACCGCGCCATGCTGCTTCCGGCCATGCACGGGAGAACGGAATGGCGGTCAACAGGCAGTGGATCTACGCACGAAAGCCGGCGGCGGAAGTCGGTCCCGAACACTTCGATCTGCGGGAAGCGCCGGTCGCCGAGCCGAACGCCGGCGAGGTTCTGGTGCGGACCACGCTGCTCTCGCTCGATCCCGCCAGCCGAGCCTGGATGCAGGGCGCGACCTACCGCTCGCAGCTCAAGCCCGGCGAGGTGATGGCAGGGTGGGGCCTTGGCGAGGTCGTCTCCTCGAAGGCAAGCGGATTCGAACCGGGAGATCTCGTCAGCGGCGAGTACGGATGGCAGCAATATGCGTGCCTGCCCGCGCGGTCGCTCACGCGGCACGACCGCACGCACCGGCCCGAACATCTGCTTGGCGTGCTGGGCATCACCGGACTCACCGCGTATTTCGGCATGCTCGACGTCGCCCGTCCGAGGGCCGGCGAGACCGTGCTCGTATCAGGTGCGGCCGGCGCGGTGGGGTCGATCGCCGGACAGATCGCCCGCCTGTCGGGCTGCCGCGTGATCGGCACGGCGGGCGGAGCGGGCAAGTGCAAATGGCTTGTCGAGGAACTGGGGTTCGACGGAGCCATCGACTACAAAAGCGCCGGTCTCGACAGCGCGCTGAAGGAATACTGCCCGAACGGGATCGACGTCTATTTCGACAATACGGGCGGCGAGGTGCTGGCCGCCGCGCTCAGGCGCATGAACCTGTACGGCCGGATCGCCTGCTGCGGGGCGATCTCGCAGTACAACACGTCCACGCCCGCGCCGGGACCGTTCGGCGTTCCGGGCTTCCTCGTCACCAGGCGCATCCGCATGGAAGGCTTCGTGGTGATGGATTTCTACAATCGCCGCGCCCAGGCCGTCGCCGCGCTCGCGCGCTGGCTCGACGAAGGAAGGATCAAGGCGCCGGTCGAAATCGTCGAAGGCTTCGATCGCATGCCGGACGCGCTGGCGGGCATGTTCGCGGGCAGGAACCACGGAAAGCTGATGGTCCGCGTATGAGCGCCGTCGAACGCGCGTTCGTCGGCCTCGCCTCGCCGACGGCGCCGCGCGCCAGCGCGGGAGGGCATCCCTGCCAGGGACTTTACTGGACGCCGGCGGGAAAGCGGCCGCGCACGGCCGTGATCGCCACGCACTACAATGTCGATTTCTCCGAGCACTACGGCGCGCCCTATTTCGCCGCGCGCGGGCTGGGATTCCTCGGCTGGAACACACGCTATCGCGGGGCGGAGGATCTCTTCATGCTCGAACAGGCGCTCGCCGACATCGCGGCGGGCATCGCCTGGCTGCGGCGCGAGGCGGGCGCCGAGAGGATCGTGCTCCTCGGCAATTCCGGCGGCGGCTCGCTGATGGCCGCGTATCAGGCGGAGGCCGCAGCGCCCTCCCTGGCCGGGACGCGCACGGGCAGGCTGGCCGAGGCGCTCGCCGACCTGCCGCGCGGCGATCTCTACATCTCGCTCAACGCCCATCCCGGCAGGCCCGAAGTGCTCACCAACTGGATGGATGCCTCGGTCACCGACGAAACCGATCCGGCCGCGACCGACCGCGCGCTCGATCCGTTCGAGGCGGCCAACGGTCCGCCCTACCCGGCGGAATTCGTCGCGCGCTATCGTGCGGCACAGCGCGCGCGCAACCGGCGCATCACAGCCTGGGCGCAGGCGGAACTGGCGCGTCTCAACGCGGCCGGAATTCCCGACCGCATCTTTCCCCTGTTCCGGACATGGGCCGACCTGCGGTTCATGGATCCGGCGATCGAGCCGACGGACCGCCCCTGTCCGGCCTGCTATGCGGGCGATCCCAGGCTTGCGAACCGCGGCCCGTTCGGGATCGGCCGCGCGAGCACGCTGCGCACATGGCTGTCGATGTGGGGCCTCGATACGTCGCCGTGCCAGGGACCCCGCCAGCTCGCCAGGCTCGACGTGCCCGCGCTCGTCGTCCAGAGCCTCGGCGACACGGGCGTGTTTCCGAGCGACGCGAGAAAGATCTTCGACAGCATCGCGAGCGCGGACAAGACACTGGAATTCGTGCGCGGCGCTCACTATTTCGAGGACAGCGAGGAACATCGCGTGCACGCGATGGACATGATGGCGGAATGGATCGGCAAGCGGAACTGATGGGCAAGGTCATCGACAACGAGGAGCGCCGGCGGTTCGAACTCGATGCGCCGGAGCGCACGGCATTCGCAACCTATCGCCGCGCGGGCGACATCGTCACGATTCTGCATGTCGAGACGCCGCCCGAGCTTCGCGGCAAGGGCGAGGCCGCGCGACTGATGGAAGGCATCGTCGCGCTCGCGCGCGAACAACGCTTTCGAATCGTTGCGGCCTGTCCCTATGCGGTCGCGTGGTTCCGGAGCCATCCCGATGCGGGCGACGTTCTGACCTGATCGCGTCGCGTCTCGCCCGGAACGCGAATGTCACAAACCGGGAATTCGCCGCGCGGATCGCAACGGAGAGGTCGAAAAAAGCACGTCGCACGCGGCTGCGCGAACAATACGATGTAAGACAATCAATATTCGGTGACATACGCGCATTTCGCTTGTGCCATGCACTTGGCAATCGCGCGATGCGGTGTCAGGCTCCGCCCCGCTCTTGAACCGCAGCAATTGCGCATTCGAAATCAACTCGATTCATTGGGGAGAAAAATATGAAGTACTCGATCAGCCTCGCAGCGTGTCTCGCGCTGTTCGCTTCGCCAGCGCTCGCCGCCGGCTACACCATAACGCCGCTCGTTTCCGATCAGGCAGGCGTCGCGCAGGTGCAGGATCCCGATCTCGTCAATCCGTGGGGACTTGCGCAGAGTTTCGACGGCGCGCCGGTTTGGGTTTCGGACAACGGCACCGACAAATCGACGTTCTACGACCGCGTCACCGGAAACAAGCAAAGCCCCGTGGTCGCCGTCGCCGGCGCGCCGACCGGCATCGTCTCGGTGCCGTCGAATGTCGGTTTCAACGTGACCAAGAACGGCCAGAGCGGACACTGCTCCTTCGCCTACGATACCGAATCCGGCCTGATCTCCTGCTGGGCTCCTTCGCTCGACAACTTCAACGCCATCGTCGGCTATGACGGCTCGGCGCAGAAGTCCGCCTACAAGGGCATCGCCATCGACACCGCCAACCAGCATCTGCTCACGGCCGACTTCAGGAACAACCGGGTGCAGATGATCGACACGAACTGGACGGAAGTGGGAAGCTTCACCGATCCGAGCCTTCCGAAGAACTACGCGCCCTTCAACGTGCAGGTTCTCGGCGGCAAGATCTACGTCGCCTTTGCCGAGCGGGCGAAGCACAGCATCGACGAAAGGGCCGGCAAGCACCGCGGCTATGTCGATGTGTTCGACCTCAGCGGCAATCTCCTCACCCACCTGATCGCCAACGGAAAGCTGAACGCGCCGTGGGGCCTCGCGATCGCGCCTTCCAGCTTCGGCGAGTTCGCCAACGCCCTTCTCGTCGGCAATTTCGGCGACGGCAAGATCAACGCCTACGATCCCAACACCGGCGATTTCCTCGGCACGCTGAAGGGCACGAACGGCAAGCCGCTGAAGATCGACGGGCTGTGGGCGCTCGACGCGGGTCCCGGCCAGTCGACGGTGCAGTTCTCCGCCGGCCCCGACGACGAGGCCCACGGACTGCTCGGCTCGATCAAGCCGAACTGACGCCGCGCCGCGCCGTTACGGTCCGGCCGGCGGCGCACCCGGCATTCGTGCCGGAACAAAACCGAGCGACGCCAGCTTGTCGTCGAACATGGCGCCGCGGAACTGGTCCTCGCTCGCATCGGCCCCGGAAAGGTCGGGTGCGAGCGAGGTACCGTTGGTGAGCGGCAAGCGGCCGAGATTGCTGTTGCCGAACCTTGCGTGCGTGAGCTTCGCCGTTCGCAGGGACACGCCGCGCAGATCGGCGTTCGAGAAATTCGCATCGCGCAGGTCGGCGCCGTCGAGCTTCGCCGCCTGAAGCTGGCTTCCCGAGAAATCCAGGCCGACGCAGACGGCATTGCGCGCACAGAGGCCGGCCAGCGACCTGCCGACCAGCAGTCCCTGCAGCGGCCGCAAATCCTCGCCCTCGAAATTCGCCGGAGCGCCCTGCGCGCCGAACGACGTCACCCAGATCTGGTGCGCCTCCAGCCGCGCCTTCAGCGTCTCGAATCTGGCGGCCGCCTGCGGCGTGACGTCGCCGACGCATCCGGCGATCGCTTCCGGCGGCACCTGGAGTTCGGCCAGGTTGACGCCCGTCAAAACCGCGTTGCGGAAGGTGACGTTGGTCAGCCTGGCGTTCTTGAAATTCGCGCCGTGCAGGATCGCGTCGGTGAAATTCGCGCCGTCCAGCTTCGCATTGCCGAACGAGACGCCCTTCATCGAGCAGTTCGAGAAATCGACGCCCGTTGCGCCCTCGCCGCCGCCGGCGCGCTCGCGGTCGACGAGGGAGACCCCGCCGGGGCCGACATACATCATCATCGCCGCGCGCAGATCGGCATTGTCGAGCACGGCGTAGGACAGTTTCGCGCCCTTGAACGACGCGCCGCGCAGATCCGCGCGCGCGAGCATCGCCGATTGGAGGTTGCAGTCGCGCAGATCGGCGCAGTAGAGGCTGGCGCGCTCGAGGTTCGATCCGTAGAGACTCGCGCCGACCAGCGAGGCGCCCGAAAAATCCGCCTCCGCCAGATTGCGGTTCGCGAGCACGAGGCCGTCGAGCTCGGCATGCGCAAGCTGCGCCCGCGAGCCGCCGCGAAAGGAGACGTAGCGCTCATGGGCAAGCAGAATGACGTTCAGCTCCTGCTGCGTGCGCGGGGCACGCGGCTCGCCGTAGAGATTTTTGAGCATGGGCGCCGTCCCATCGCGCCGGAACACGGCCCGACAGTAGCGGCGCGCTCATTAACGAAACCACAACAATTGGTTGCGAATACGCCGGCACGGCGCGGAACGCGATGCCGCCTCCGCCGTGGAACGCGGGACTAGGGCGAGGCGAGCACCGCGTGGGGCCAGGCCGCCGCAAGCCGCACGGGCGCGGCCGCGCTGGCGGCGCGGGGCGGGCTCGCCGGCGTGCCCCGGGGCAGCACGCGGATGATCGCCATCATGCCGGCGTCCTCGTGATCGAGAATGTGGCAGTGATAGACGAAGTCGCCGACGGTCGGGCCGCGGAAGTCGAGCTTGACGGTGATGCTGGGCTTGGTGGCGCTGACGCCGTCCCAGTATCCGACCTGGAACACGTCGTAGAGCTGCTGCTTCTTCTTGGGAATCGGCACGTCGTCGATCGCCGTCACCAGGAAGTGGATCTGGTGCATGTGGAACTCGTGGAGCTCCTGGGTGCGGTTCTCGATGCGCCATTCCTCGACGGCACCCTTGGTGGTGGTGATCGCGGGCGGATTGTTGGGGTCGAAGAGCTTCTCCGCCTGCCCGTCCACGGTGATGAAGAAATCGACGCGCTCCTGGTCGTGGCCGAAGGACTTGAAATATTCGGAGAAGTAGAGATCGCGATGGGCCGTGACCTTCGCGTTGGCCAGATCGTCGAAGCGCATCTTTCGTATCGCGCCGGACGGCTCGGGCATCCTGGTGAGGTGGACCGGGTTCTTCGTCGTCAGGATATTGGCGAAGGGCCGCTTGGGATTGCTGTCGGCCGCCGCGCCGCCGTCGATTCCGAGCGTGACCAGCTGCGCCTTCTGGACATCCGGGCCCGGCGCCGCGACCACGAATTCGACCCGCCCGGAGGGAGGCAGAATGACGGTGTCCTCCGTGACGACGCTGCCCTGGTGTTGCCCGTCTTTCGAGCCCGTCGGCACGCCGTCGAACGCCACGATCTGCAGCGGCTGGGGCACGCCGTCGTAGAGGACCTGGAGGTTCATGATCGTGTTGGCGCCGGCATTGACCACGCGCCAGAATTCCTGGCTGCCCGCCTGCATCGTGATCGTTGCGGGATAGTATTTCGGGTAGTCGACCGGCACGTAGTTGATCGACACGTCCCAGTTGGGCACGGCCGGCAACCCGGCGCCCTTGCGTGCGTCGCCCATCATCTGCTGGTCGCGCAGCACGATATAGCGCTGCGGAAGCCCCGCCACGATCGGCTGGATGTTCTCGATTCCCTCGACCTCGATCACGCCGGTCGATCCGCCCTGGACCATCTGCGAGGAGGTGCCGTGAACATGGGGGTGATACCAGTAGAGGCCCGGCGGCTCGTCCGGCGGGATGCGCAGCACGTATTGAAACGTCTGGCCGGAATTGATCAGCGTCCGGATCACCTCGTCGCTATGGCATTTCGGCGAGGTGTTGGTGCCGTGGAAATGCATGTTCACCGAGGTGATCGTCATCACCGCGTCGCCGCAGACCTGGTCGCCGCTCGACACCACCTCGGAAGGAGCACCCGGGGCGTCCGGCACCTGGTTCGTCAGCTTTATCCTGATCGTGTCGCCCGGCTTGACGTGGAGCGTGGGCGATTCCTTGCCGTCGTCGGTGACGAAGCAAAACAGCGTCCTGCCTTCGTCATCCATCGAGGTGTAGTAGTTGAGGTTGATGTCGATGAGGTTGTTGACGCTGTAGATGTCCGGCGGCTGCTGGATTTCCGTCTGCCCCGCGGGCCTCGGACATACGCCGCCGTCCGCGAGCGCCTGGCCGGGCACAAGCGCCGCCACCCAAAGCCCCAGCAGGATTCCGCAAAGGAATGTTTTCATGTCAGACTCCCCTCATCCCCTTGCGCGCGCCGATGTCCGCGACCGGTCCGCATTCCGTTCGCAATTGAGAATGACACCAAATAGCGTATGAGGTAAGTGAAAAATCGCCTCGGGGAGCGCAACATCCCGTCCGGGTGGAAAACATGCGGGCGTGCGCGGGTGCGCCGTCAAGGGCGCGAGGGTTCCCGAACCGATGATCGTTTCCAATACCTGTTTCGCCGCTGTCGCCGCGGGCGCGATACCCGCCGGATACGCAGCGGCGGTGGCCGCGCGCCGGCTGGCGGAAAGCCCGCATCCCTCCGTCTGGACGATGATAGCCGGCGCGGCGGCGCTTGGCGCATGGGCCACCGTCATCATGCCGTCCCTGCCGCTCCTTGCCGTCACCCTGGGTCTGGGCTGGGCCCTGCTGGTCCTGGCGGCAGTCGATGCGCTCGCGTTCCGGCTTCCCGACCTGCTCACGCTGCCGCTGATCGTGACAGGGCTCGGCGTGTCGCTGATCCTGCCGGCGCGCGACATCGTCGGGCACATCGCTGCGGCCCTGATTGCGATGCTTCTCTTCTATGCGGTCGCCGCCACCTATCGCCGCCTGCGCGGCGAGGAGGGACTGGGCTTGGGAGACGTCAAGCTCGCGGGCGCCGCGGGGGCGTGGCTCGGATGGGAGCCGCTTCCCTATGTCGTCCTTTTCGCCTGCGCCGTCGGACTCGTCTGGGTCGGGGTCGCGACGATCCGGCGCGGGCGGGAGGGGCTGCGCGAGCGCATTCCGTTCGGCACCGCGCTCTGCATCGGCATCTGGCTCGTCTGGCTCTACGGACCGCCGGAATTCTTCGCGCCGATGATATAGGCGCAGGCGTCCGCCGGCCCTTCCCGGCCGGCGCGGCGCGCGGCTAGTCGAGGTAGCGGATCCAGTACGGATCCTTGGGATTGTTTGTGAACTCGAATATCGCCGTGCGCTTGAGATAGGCCGCGCCCTTTTGCGCCACCACCCGCACGGTGAGCGTGCGCGCGATGAGGCTGGCCTTCGCCAGAGTCTCCGGAACCGGCGCCTGTCCGGTAAGCTCCTTGATGCGCTCGATCACCTCCGGCGAGTTCGGCTCGAGCTCGCCGAGAACCTCGAGCGCGAGGGGCTGGGCGGTGGATTCGCTGAATCCGCCGCTCTCTCCGAAGAAGGTCGTGACCGCCGGCGCGATGCGTTCGTAGAGCTGATCGGTCATGCCCTTGAGCATGCGCAGCTCCCCCACGGTGCGGAACCCGCCGTTGCGCGGCTTGTAGCCGAGGCTGGCGTAGTCCCGCGCTTCCGCCCCGCCCGGACGGGGCGTGTTGTCGGTGTCTTCCCAGTCCTCATAGGCCTGGACCACGGTGGTGAGCTGTGCGCCGGTTGCGCCCGCGTCCGCGAAGATGTCGTGGACTTCTTCCTCGATGATGCCGTTGAGGGGCACCTTGCCGCGCTCGTCCTCCACCGTGATCGTGAGCACCGTATCGCCGAAGGAGGCGACGCGCGGCCGCCCGTCGATCGACCAGCGCTGGGTGACGTCGCGCACGCCCAGGCCAGCGATGGCCATGTAGAGCCCCGCATCGCACGCCGCCTCGAGCTTGGCCTGCTCCGCCTCGGCGCGGACTTCCGCCAGCACGCCGCGGTTCTGCGCGATCATCTGGAACGCGACGAAGCCGAACGCCGCGACCCCGATGATCGCCGCAATCATGGCGTAGCCGCGTTCCCGGCCTGCGGTCAGTTGATCACTCCCCTGGGCGGACCCGGCGGCGCAACGGTCCCGATCTTTTCCTTGAGCTCGTCGGTGATGGTCTTGGCGTCCTGGGCGTTGCGGATGACGCGCGGCGTGAGCAGCACGAGCAGTTCTACGCGATCGTCCGTGTTGTCGGTCGAGCCGAACAGCGAGCCGAGATAGGGAATCTGCGACAGGAACGGGATTCCGTCGCGGCCATGGCTGTTGTTGTCCCGGATCAGCCCGCCCAGCGCGATGGTCTGCCCGTCATGCACCGCGATCGAGCTGGTGAACTTCCGGTCGCCGATGGTCGGCGTGTCGAGATTGGACGAGGTCGTCTTCTTCACGTCGCTGACCTCCTGCATGATGTCGAGCAGGACAAGTCCGCTGTCGTTGACGCGCGGCGTGACCGTGAGCAGCACGCCCGTGGGCATGTACTGGATCTCGTTGACCACCGTGGGCTCGGTCGTGCCGCCGGTGGCCAGGTTTCCCGTCGAGACCGGAACCTGGTCGCCCACCTGCAGCGACGCGGTATGATTGTTGAGCACCATCACCTTCGGCGCGGAAATCACCCGCACGGTCGTGATGCTCTGCAGCGCGTTGAGCGTGGCGGTGATCTCGTTGCCCGAGGTGATGTAGGAGAAGCCCGGAAAGACCTGGGTGGGGTTGGCGTCGGTGCCCTGCGAGAATCCGACATTGCCGACGCCGGTCTTGAGCAGCCATTGCACGCCGAACTGCAGCTCCTTGGTGAGGGATACCTCGGTGATCGCGGCCTCGATCACGACCTGCAGGGGCGCGACGTCGAGCTGATGCAGCGCATCCTTGATGATGCCGAACTGGCGGCCCGTGGAATACACGACGATGGCGTTGTTGGTCTCGTCGGAGCTGACGCTGATCGGCGTGCCGCCGCCGGGAAGCTGAAGCGTCTGCGAGACGTTCTGCGGCTGGTTGGAGCCTTGCCCGCCCACCGTCGAGCCGGTGCCGGTCTGGTCCCCGGTCTGCGTGTTCGAACCGAAGCCTCCGCCGGGCTGGTAGCCGGTGCTGCCGGACTGGAACGAGCCGAAGCCGGTCTGCTGCCCGCTTGCGCCGAAGCCGGTCTGGGTCGATCCGATCTGCGAGGGCTGGCCGGTCGCCGCCAGGTTCGGCGCGGCCGGTTTCGGCGTCGTGCTCTGAGCACCCTGCCCGCCGCCGAACGCGTTGATGAGCACGGTCGCCAGATCGGCGGCGCGGCCGTTCTGCACGTGATAGACGAAGAGCTTGCGGTCGTTGTCTCCGCCGGCGCGATCCAGGACCTCCATCCATTTCTTGAGGTCGGTCAGATATTGCGGCTGCGGCGAGATCGCCAGGATGCCGTTGAGGCGGTCGATCACCACGAGCTTTACCAGACCCTGGGTGGGAGCGCCCTGCGTGTTCACGATCGCGTCGAGCTCGGGCTGAAGCATGTGAACGTCGGTGCGCTGGGGTATCAGCAGGGCGAACGACATGCCGCGCAGCCAGTTCACGTCGAACTGCTTGATCAGCTCGCGCATGGCATTGCGCTGGTCCGCCGTGCCGGTGATGAGCAGGATGTTGCGCCCCGCATCGGCCTGGCTGATCGCGTTTTCGGGCACCAGCGGATCGAGCAGCTTCTTCAGCTCGACCGCGTTGACGTAGCGCAGCATGATCGACTCGCTGCCGTAGCCCGGCTCGTCCGCGTTCAGGAGCTGCGGCTGGCGCTTGGCCTTGTCGATGGGGATGATCGTATAGACGCTGCCCTTCTTGATCAGTCCGAGCTTGGCCGCGGCCAGCGACTCCTCGAGGATCGGCAGCACGTCGATGCGCGAGACCGGCTCCGCGGTCTGCACCGTCACATTGCCGGTGGCCGACGGATCGACGGCATAGTTCAGTCCCAGGATGTCGCCGAGTATCGCCTTCGCGACCTCGTGCACATCGGCGTTGGGAAAGTTCAGCGTGACGTCGTTCGGCTGCCTCGACGCAGGCGCCGGGCGATGCGGCGCGGTGAAGGTCTGCGTGCCGGGATAGACGGCGCTGCCGCCGGACGGCGATGAGGCCGGAGCCGGGGGTGGACCATCGGCGGCGGCGGCGCCTGTGAGCAGGAGCGCGCCGAGCGCTGCTAGCATTATTCGGTTCATGGCCCCCTATTCCTCGTCGTCGTCGTCGTCGGAATCGTCGCTGTCGGAGCTGCTGCTGCTGTTGTAGCCGCTTGCCGCGCCGGCTTTGCCCATCTTCACCCCGCCCTGTCCGGCGACCCTCGGGGCGCTCATGTCCACCGCAAGCGAACGCCGCTCGCCGTTGCGGTCGAAGACAAGTCCCTCCGGCTCGATGGAGACGAGCTTCCAGCCGTCGATCGTCTCTCCGATCTTCACGCGCGACATCTCCCCGCCGGAATCGCGCAAGACCGCCGCGGCAGCCGCGTTCCCGGCGATCGCCGTGCCGATCACCTCGTAACCGCTCAGATTTCCCGACGCATCCGCCTCGACCGGCGGCGGCGCGCGGTCCGGCGCGAAAATGGGATGCGCCAGGATCGCGGGATAGGCCGCCTGCCGGATCGCGGGTGCCGTGTCCTGGGCGCGGGCCGGCGCCGCGCGGCGCGCCACTTGCGGGAGCTCCAGGCTCGACGGCAGGGCGAGCTGCAGGCCGGCGGCAATGAGCAACACGGTCGCTGCCATCGCGGGCATCAACTCCGGATTACGACGGCTGATTAGTTCGGACGGGAGCCGAGACTTCAATCCGGACATCCATTGTCGCAAGATGTCCGGTTTGAACTGCACGGTCGGCAACGACCGAAACGTATCCAACAACGACATAAGGTGCCTCATTCTCAAGCCGTGACAGGCTCTTGTAAAGTTGACTCATTGTAAGCTGCATGTCGGCGCGCACCCTGACCCAGCCGTCCGGCGCCTCGGCGGGAAGCTCCGCCATGGTCTGCACGCTGCCGCCCACCGAGGAAGCGAGCTTGGTCAGGCGCTGCTTGAGATTTTCCGTCGCCAGCACCTTCGTCGGCGCGACGATGGCATATTGCGATTCCGTCATCTTCTGCCGGTCCGCCTCGGCGCGCCAGACCGAAATCCCGGCGAGCACCCGCTCGTTGCGGGCGTAGGTCTCCATGAGCTGGCTGCGCTCCTCCGCCCGCGCGATGAATCCGCCGAGGACCGGATCGATCAGGCCGAACCAGGCCACGATCAGGGCCACGATCAGGATGCCGATCGCGACGAGCTGCCGTTCGCGGGGCTGCAGCGTTCTCATCGTCCGCCTCCGGTCTGCCGTTCGGCGGACATGTCGAATTGCTGGCTGGCGGCGGCGTCGCTGTTGCGGACCTCGGTGATGAGCGAGCGCGCGTTGCGCAGGACCGGCGAAGCCTCCAGCCTCGCGAGGATGTCGCTCGAGGTCTTGCGGTAGCCGATGACGTGAACCGCGCGGCCGTTCCATTCGAAGCGCTTCACCCAGGCGTCCTGGGGCATCGCCTTCGTCACCGCTTCGAGAACCGGCAGCGGCGAGCTTCTCTGCTTCTTTGCGAGCAAGTCCGCGCGGCGCGCGGTTTCGCGGTCGACCTTCTCGCGCGTGCGCAGCGCCACCGAAACCGGCGCCTGCTGCGCCTCGACCGCCTGGCGCAGCTCGTCGAGCCGGTTCGTGTCGCGCCAGGTCAGAAGCGCGAGGTTGAGGACGAGGAGCACGCCCGCGGCCGCCCACCAGTAGAGCGAACGGCGCTGCGCGGCGTCTCCGCCGTGCGCGTCGCGCATCGCCGAGAGAAAATCGAAATCGTGGACGACGCCGTCGCGCGGCGCGACCCCGATCGCGGCCGGCTGAAGATTGTTCTGGCGCGCGTAGTCGAGAAACTTGTTCGCCGTGTCGCGCGGAAGAAAGCCGAGCGTGACCTGCTGGCGGCCGCTTTCCGGATCGCGCGCGGTCACTTCCGCGTCGAAATAGACCTGGTCGGCCTGGAACGGCGTGAGGCGGTCGATGTCGAGCGCGACCATGCGCCGGACGTCGCTCATCGGCAGAAGGGGCAGATCCAGCCGCCGCAGCAGCACGCGGTTGGCCGGCATCAGGAACTTGACCGGACCGCGCGGCCTTTCGGCGAGCGGCGTGCCGCTTTCCTCCTTGCGGTAGACCAGCGTATCGCCTTCGATCTCGGCGACGACATGGCTCTTGCGGGAGAGCCGCTCGCGCCATTCCAGCGGCAGCATCCCCGACAGCTCGTCGATCCACCACCGCCAGCCGCGCAGCAGCAGCTGGATGGCGGTCTGCAGATCCATGTTGAGCAGGTCCTTGGCGTTCATTGCCGGCCCCGGCACTTTCCGGTCATGACGGTGAGCACGCACATGGAGTCGACCATTGCATAGGGTTTGACCAGCAGATCCGGCCACGCGCGGATGTCGTCGGGCGGAAATTGTACGCGGACGCGAATTAACAAAGGTAAAGTCGCCCTGCCCTGCCACTGGTCGTGCCATGCCGCGACGGGGTCGGGCGGAAGCACGCCGAAATAGCCGATATCGATTTGCTGCACATTGTGCAACAGCACGAGCGGGTTCCCGGGCGCCTTCGGATCGATCGCGAGATCGCTGAGCGTCAGAAGCACGAGATCGCCGTTCGGGGCCAGCGTCAGCGTGTAGCGCACGAGGCCGGACGGCGCATGGATGTCGCGCGGGGGCGACAGAAATGTGACGCTGCTCGCGTTGCCGGAGAAATCGGCATAGGTCGGGATCTTGTCGAAGCGCGTCGCGGGGAATATGCGCTCCATCCGCCCGCGCAGCAGCATCTGCGCCCCCGACACGGATTCCCCCGCGACGTTGGCGGCATCGCCATGCTCCCACACGCGGCGGCCGGCGACGATGCCGGAGAACATCATCGCACTGGTGAGACCGATGATGATCAGGCTGACGAGCAGCTCGACGAGCGTGTAGCCGGCGTTGTGCGCGCTCACGGCTAGGTCCCCCGCGCGAGCGTGAGGGAAACCAGATTGGCAAGCGGCCTGCGATGCTGGTCGGCGACGGTCACCGTCACGGTGCAAAGCACGCCGGCGCTGCCGGGCGCCGGTCCGCCCGCGTAGGGCTCTATGTCCACGCGCCAGTAGAAATCGCCGTTGGTGCCCTCGGTGAGGCCGGGGACCGAAGGGATGATCGAGCCCACCGCGGCCAGCTGGGACCTGGCGATCATCATCGCCATGCGGCGGTCCTCCGCCATGCGGTTGCCCGCGGCGCTCTGGGTGATCGCGCCGTACATCGCCGCCAGCGTGATGGCGACGATCGCCGCGCCGATCATCGCCTCGACGAGTGCCGTGCCCCTTTCGCCCCGCCTCGCCGTCATTGGCTGCTCACCACGACCGCGCCGTTGATCGGATCGACCGTCAGAACGAACCGGCGGTGCGCGGTGCTCACGGTGATCGGCGTCGTCTGCACCGACCCGTCGGGATAGGCGACGATCGGCCTTGCCATGCTCATCCGCACGGCCGGCGGCAGATAGCGCGTGCCGCCGATCCAGTCGTATTCGCGCCCTCCGTTCGACGCGTTCAGGTCCACGCTGCGGCCCGTCCTCAGCGCGGTGCCGCGCAAGACGCGCAGATCCGCCTGGAGCAGCCGCGCGGTCTGCTGCAGCGACAGCGTGTCGAGCGCGCTTGCGAGGTTGGGCGCGACGATGGCGCCGATCAGCGCCATGATCGCGACGACGACCAGGGTCTCGAGCAGAGTGAAGCCGGGTACGCTATTGCCAGCTTCCGACATCCTGTGCCTCGCCGGTCCCCCCCGGCTGCTTGTCCTGTCCGAGCGTGAAGACATCCACTTCGCCGTGCTGGCCCGGAATCTGGTAGATGTACGGCGCGCCCCAGGGATCCCTGAGCGCGCTGTCCTTCTTCAGATACGGACCGTTCCAGTTGGGCGCCGTCTGCGGCTGCGTGACCAGCGCCTGCAGACCTTCCTGGCCGGTCGGATAGCGGCCGACGTCGAGCCGGAACAGTTCCAGCGCCGACATCACGTTCTGGATCTGCACCTTCGCCGTCTGGGTGCGCGACGTGCCGAGATACTTGATCACCTGGGGCGCGATGATCGCGGCCAGCATGCCCATGATCGCCAGAACGACGAGGAGCTCGAGGAGGGTGAAGCCGCTTTCGCCGCGGCGAATTTTGTCTCTGATCATGGTCCTACCGCCAAATCGTTGAAGCCCAGAATTGCAGACATGATGGAGGCGATGACGCCGGCGACGATCGCCCCCATGATCACGGTGATTGCGGGCGTGAGCACCGCGATCACGCGTTGTATCGAATTGCGCACCTCCCGGTCGAGCACGTCGGCGAGGCGGCCGAGCATGAGTCCGAGCTGCGCGGTCTCCTCGCCGGTGCGCAGGAAGCTCAGCGCCATCGGCGGGAAAAGCCCGGTCGCGGCCAGCGGCCGCGACAGGCCGCCGCCCTGGCGAAGGCCCGACGATACCTTGTCGACCGCTTCCGACATGTGCATGTTCGCGATCGAGCGCTGCGCGATGTGCAGCGCGGAGGCGAGCGGCACGCCGCCGTCGAGAAGGCTGCCCAGGGTGCGGGCGAAGCGCGCGGTTTCCGCATTGCGGATCACGGCGCCGAAAACCGGCGCGTTGAGCAGCTGGCGGTCCACAACGCGTTTCACCGCGGGCTGCCGCACCCATCGCACGAGCATGTAGACGCCGACCGCGGCGAGCAGGGCGCCGACGATCCCGTAGTTCTTCACCGCGTGGCTCGCGCCGATCACCACCTCGGTCATGAACGGGAGTTTCGCCCCCGTGTCCGAGAACAGATCCTCGAACTGCGGAACGACGAAGAGAAGCATGACCAGGATGACGCTCGTCGCGATGACGATGAGCATCGCGGGATAGACCATGGACGAGACGATCGTCTGGCGCAGCGTCTCGGCGCGCTCCATCGTCTCGGCGAGCCTTCCCAGGCTTTCGTCCAGCTTGCCGCTCGCCTCGCCCGCCTCCGCCATCGCCGAGGCCATGGGCGAGAACGCGCCGTCGCTTTCCTGCATCGCGCGCGCCAGCGAGGCGCCGTGGCGCACGCGGTCGCGCAGCTTCGCGAACACCGCCTTGACCGGCGGCCTTGTGATGTTCTCGACGCACACCGCGAGCGCGCGGTCGAGGGCAAGGCCCGCATTCAGCAGCACCGCAAGCTCGCCGACCGCATTGACGATGCCGCGGCGCGTGGGCGTGCTGAGCCGGAGCCGGGGCGCCTCGCTCTTGCCCTTCGCC
Organism: Rhizomicrobium sp.; assembly: GCA_035549575.1. Taxonomy (GTDB): domain Bacteria; phylum Pseudomonadota; class Alphaproteobacteria; order Micropepsales; family Micropepsaceae; genus Rhizomicrobium. The sequence goes on along the minus strand of DASZQP010000073.1, from coordinate 66,079 downwards.
GTCGTTTCCACCGTCTCGATCGGCATCAGGCCGAGGCGCTTGACGCGCTCGATGGCGTCCGTGCGCGAGGCGCCCTCGAGGACCCCCGTCCGCAACTGCCCTGCCGGTGTCGCCGCGCGATACTTGTAGGTGGCCATCAAACTTCCCGTGTCGCGCGGAGGACTTCCTCGATGGTGGTCAGCCCCTGCTCGGACTTCATCAGTCCGTCGGCCAGCATGGTGCGCATGCCGTGGGCGACCGCCGAACGCTGGACTTCCCGCGCCTCGGCCCGCGACAGGATGAGACCGGCGATCTCGTCGTCCACGAGCAGCAGTTCCATCACCGCGAGGCGGCCGCGGAATCCGGTGTTGCCGCATTCGGCGCAGCCCTTGGGCCGGTAGAGCGTCTTGACCCAGCCGACGTCCACTCCCGGCAGGAGACTTTCCAGGAACCCCGGCGCCGGCTCGTGCGGTTCGCGGCACCTGGGACAGAGCCTGCGCACCAGACGCTGCGCCAGCACCGCGTTCAGGGTCGAGGTGATGAGGAACGGCTCCACGCGCATGTCGATGAGGCGGGTGACCGAGGCCGCCGCGCTGTTGGTGTGGAGCGTCGAGAGGATGGTGTGGCCCGTCAGCGCCGACTGGATGGCGACCTCCGCCGTCTCCAGATCGCGGATTTCGCCGACCATCATCACGTCGGGGTCCTGGCGCAGGAACGAGCGCAGAGCCGCGGCGAAGGTCAGCCCGATCTGCGGCTTCACCTGGGTCTGGTTGATGCCCGCGAGGCGGTACTCGATGGGATCCTCGATGGTGAGGATCTTGCGGTCCGGCGAGTTGATCGCGGTCAGCGAGGCATAGAGCGTGGTGGTCTTGCCGCTGCCGGTCGGGCCGGTCACCAGGACGATGCCGTGCGGCTGCTTGAGCACGTGCAGGAATTTTTCGAGCACGTCGTCGGCGAAGCCGAGCGCCTTGAAATCGAGCGACAGCGACGAGCGGTCGAGTATGCGCATGACGACGCTTTCGCCGTGGATGGTGGGCGAGGTCGCGATGCGAAGGTCGATTTCGTGCCCGCGCACGGCGACGCGCAGGCGGCCGTCCTGCGGCAGGCGCCGCTCGGCGATGTCGAGCGAGGCCATGACCTTGATGCGGGAAACGAGCGGGAGCTTCATCTGCGCCGGAAGGGTCTCGACATCGACCAGCGCGCCGTCGATGCGGTAGCGCACGCGCACGCAGTCCTCGGCCGGCTCGATATGGATGTCGGAAGCACGCGATTCCGAGGCGCGGGCGATGAGATTGTTCACCGTGCGCACGACCGGCGCGTCGCTCGCCAGGTCCTTGAGGCGCTCGACGTCGGATTCGTCGACAGTGTCGGAATCGGCCTGCATTTCGGCCGCCGCGCCGTAGAGACGGTCCAGCGCGGCTTCCAGATCGTTGGCCTTGGCCACGAAGGGCCGGATGTCACGCTTCAGGGCGAAGCCGAGCGCCTCGACCGGATAGGGATCGAGCGGATCGATGAGCGCGACGTCAACGCCGCTGTCGGTCGCCGCCAGCGGCACCGCCTTCACGTCCCGGAGGAAGCGGACCGACACGGCGTCGCCCAGAACGGGCTCGGGGGGGTAATCCGTCGGCGAGACGATGGCGAGGCCGGTTTCCTCGGCGATGGCATTGGCCAGCGCCTGTTCGGCGATCATTCCAAGCCGGGTGAGAACGGAATCCAGACGCTCGCCCGTTTCGGCTTGTACCAGCCGGGCGCGTGTCAGGGTTTCCGGCGCAACCAGTCCCCTGTCCAGGACAAGCTGCTCTAGCTTCATCACCGTCATGTCTGTTCTTTGGCGTGCCTGCGCCTCTAGCCTATGTCGCGACATTCCAAATTGCCACGACCGAGCGAAGGGATCGCGACGGAGCAACGTCCCGCCCCGGCACCCGATCTACGACGCAGATTACGGAAGGAATATATTAAGTCCGCTTAATACCGAAGCGAATTTCCGCCGCACCCGGACTTTTCCAACCGCCCGCGCGCGCGGCGGGGCTCGCACATTGCGCGCCGTGCAATCCTTGCTCGCATTTCGACGCCGCCCCGAAACGCGCCGCGGAGGGAATTAAATTTTCGTCAGTCGTACCGCAGCCGCGCGGGCTCGCGCGATGCCGCCGGCACGCAAAGTTTGTGCGAGTGAGGATTGATCTCAGATTGAGGAGCCGGTAGCGTCTTGCCGCGCCGGGCTTCGCAAGGCTCGCGAGCAAGGGGTGAAGGCAATGGGCAAGGCGGGTCTTCTTCTTTCCACGGCTGTCGGCCTGGCCTTTGCGGTCAGCGGCCCTTCGGCGATCGCGCTGGGAAAACGGCACGCTCCGGCCGGCTCCAAGCCGCAGTCCCATGCCGATTTTGCGAAGACGCCCTTCAAGGCGCCCCGGAGCAGCACGCCGAGCGCCACGGCGCTGAAGGAGAAGTTCCTCGTCGAAACCTGGGCGGCCACGACGGTCGCGGTTCCCGGCGGGACGGTGCCGCTCGACACGCCGCAATCCTTCAAGTGCAAGAAGGCCTGCACCATCGTCACGAACAACACCGCCGAGCTGCTGTCCTACTACTCGTACAACCAGGTCGGCATTTGCCCGGTGGTGGACGGATACGCGACCAACGGCTCGTGCAACTTCTCCGGCACGCTTTCCTTCGACGATCTCTTCGCCAACCGGACGAACCAGACCAATCTCTCGGTCGGACCCGGACAGCATACGGTGCAGACCTACCTCTACACCTTCGCGCCCGCCTATCTCGGCCACTACCAGAACGACTACCACGTTTATGAGTGAGCGGCCCTGAGAGGAGATTTCGCGTGAGCAAGACCCATCTCCTTCTGACGACGGCGGTGAGCCTGGCATTCGCGGTCGCCGGACACGCGGCGCCGCTCGGCAAGAAGCACGCCCCGCCCGCGGCCAAGCCCGCCGGCAGCGCGAATTTCGCCAAGGCGCCCTTCCGCCTCTCGAAGGCCCAGCAGCCGCACGCCGCGCGCTCCGGGAAGCTGAAGCAGAAATTCCTGATCGAGACCTGGGCCGCCTCCACCTCCGCGATTCCGCCCGGCTACGTCCGGCTCGATCCGCCGCACGGATTTGTCTGCGACAAGACCTGCACGATCGTGACCAACCACGTCGCGCAGCTCTTCTCGTACTATTCCTACAGCCAGGTCGGGATATGCCCGATCGTCGACGGCTATTTCACCAACGGGTCCTGCTACTTCTCCGGCTCGATCGACGCCATCGGCCATTTCGCCAACCGGACGAACCAGACCAATATGGAAATCGGTGCGGGCACCCACGCCGTCCAGACCTATCTCTACACCTTCACGCCCGCCTATCTTGGCCACTATCAGAACGACTACGTCGTCTACGAATAACGGCGTGCGGCCGCTGGACCCCGGGCGGAGTCTCGACGATCCGCAGCTCAGGAAGGCGATCGAAGCCCTCGGACAGCGCCGTCCGCAGGCGGCGGAATCTGTCCTGCGCCGCTTCCTCGAGGAGAACGAGGGACACCCCGCGGCGATGACGCTCCTCGCCGAGGCGCTGCTCCACCAGGATCGCGTGGACGACGCGCGGGAGCTGCTCGGCCGCGTGGTCGCCCTGGCGCCCGATTTCGCGCCCGCGCGCCACAACCTCGTGACGGCGCTGCTCACGCAGAACAGACCCGGCGAGGCCTTCGCGGAGATCGACGCCCTGCTCGGCCTCGAACCCGGCAATCCCGCCCATCGCAATCTCAAGGCCATGGCGCATGTCTGGATCGGCCAGCACGACCGCGCCGCGGCGGAATACGAGATCGTGCTGGCATCCGGACCGCGTCACCCCGGGCCCTGGCTTTCCTATGCCAACACGCTTCGCATCCTCGACCGGCACGAGGCCTGTGTCGCCGCCTACCGGAAGGCGATGGAGCTCTTCCCGCGCCTGGGCGACCCGTACTGGAGCCTCGCCAGCCTGCAGACCTTCCGCTTCTCCGGCGAGGAGATCGCGCGGATGCGCGCGCTGCTCGCGGCCGGCGAGCTTCCGGTCGAGAGCCGGATCCAGATCCGGTTCGCGCTCGCAAAGGCGCTCGGCGACGAAGGCGATCGCGCGGCGGCGTTCGAGCACTACAGCGAGGCCAATGCGCTCAAGCGCGCGACGCTGAGCTACAATGCGGAGCTGACATCGGCCTATGTCCTGAACTGCCGGACCCTGTTCACGCCCGGCTTCCTGGCGGCCGCGCGCGGGTCGGGTTCGCAGGCATCGGATCCGGTCTTCGTCGTGGGCCTGCCGCGTTCCGGCTCCACGCTGGTCGAACAGATCCTCGCCAGCCATTCGCAGATCGAAGGCACGATGGAGCTGCGCATCCTGCCCTATCTCGTGGGCCGGATGGGCGCCGGCGGTTCCATGCGCTTCATTCCCGGCCAGACCAATCGGGCGCTGCGCACCGACACCCAGGCGCCCTATCCGGAAATCCTGCGCAATCTCGGCAGCGCGGATTTCGCCGCGCTCGCCGAGGAATATCTCGAGCGCGCGCGCGTGTTCCGCGTTCTGGGCCGCAGGCACTTCATCGACAAGATGCCCGACAATTTCGCGCATATCGGACTGATCCACCTGATGCTGCCGAATGCGAAGATCGTGGACGTGCGGCGCCACCCGATGGCGTGCTGCCTGTCCAATTTCCGCCACTACTTCCCGCTCGGAAAGGATTTTTCCTACAGCCTCGCGGACCTGGGGCGCTATTATGCGGACTATGTCGAGCTGATGTCGCATTTCGACGAGGTTCTGCCGGGCAAGGTGCATCGCGTCTTCTACGAGCGGCTCGTCGCCGACCCCGAAACGGAAATCCGCAGGCTGTTCGACTACCTCGGCCTCGGGTTCGAGGAGGCCGCGCTGCGCTTTCACGAGAATGCCCGTCCCGTGCGAACCGCGAGTTCGGAGCAGGTGCGCATGCCGATCTTCCGCGACGCTCTCGAAAGCTGGCGCGCCTACGAGGAATGGCTCGAGCCGCTGCGCGCCGCGCTCGGCCCCGCGCTTTCCGGCTATCCCGTGCCGCCGTGATCAGGGACCGGCACGGCCCGGAGGCCGCCGAGCTGCGGCGCCTGCTTGCAACCGATCCCAGGGCGGCGGAAGCGCATGCGCGCGAAATCCTCAGGGAGTCTCCGGCCGACGCCGGCGCGCTGCTGCTGCTGGCGGCGGCGCTGCGGAAGCAAAACGCCCTGGCATCCGCGCGCAGCGTGCTCGAAGGCCTCGTCGGGGCCCAGCCCCAGCTTCCGCAGGCGCATTACGAGCTCGGCCTGGTCCTGGGCGAATGCGGGGAGAACCGGCAGGCGGCGCGGGCGCTGCGCGCGGCGGTCGATCTCGATCCCGGTTTCGCCGCAGCCTGGAATGCGCTCGGCGACCAGATGACCAGGATGCAGTCCCGAAAGGGCGCGGACGCGGCCTATGCGAATGCATTCTACGCCACGGTCGAGGATGCGGCGCTGCGCGAGGCACTGACCGCGCTGCGCGCGAACCGCCTCGACGAGGCGCGGGGACATCTGCTCGACCGGCTCGGAAACGACCCTTCAGACGTGAACGCGCTGAAGCTGCTCGGCGAGGTCGAGGCCCGCGCGCGCCGGCCTGACCGGGCGGAGGCGCTGTTCCGGCGCTGCGCCGAGCTTGCCCCGGACTTCGCCGCCGCGCGCTTTCGCCACGCGACGGTGCTGATGTCGCTGAACCGGCCCGAGGAGGCCATCGCGCAGATCGACGCCCTTCTCGCGCGCGAGCCGGACGAGCCCTACAGCCGCGGTCTCAAGGCCGCAGCCCTGATCCGCATGAGCGCCTTCGCAGAAGCCGCCGCCGAATACGAAATCCTGCTTGCGGCAAATCCCAACCGGCCGGGCGCATGGGTTTCCTACGGTCATGCGCTCAAGGCCATGGGCCGGCGCGACGAGGCGGTCGCGGCCTATTGCAAGGCAGCCGCGCTGCTTCCGGGCCTCGGCGAAGCCTATTGGGGCCTCGCCAACCTCAAGACCTACCGCTTCGCCGCGGAGGAGCGCGAAGCGATGCGCGTCCAGCTGGCGCGTGCCGACATCGGGGGCGACAACCGCGCACAGCTCCACTTCGCTCTCGGCAAGGCGCTCGAGGACGAAGGCCGCTTCGAAGACGCCTTCGACAACTATGCGCGCGGCAATGCGATCGTGCGCGGGCTCCTGCCCTACGACGCGGAAGAGACGTCGGAGAATCTGCGCAGGTCCGAGGCGCTCTTCACGCCCGGCTTCTTCGCGGCGCGCGCGGGCGAGGGATGCGGCGAGGCCGGCCCGGTGTTCGTCGTGGGCCTTCCGCGATCGGGCTCCACGCTGGTGGAACAGATCCTCGCGAGCCACAGCGCGATCGAGGGCACAACGGAGCTGCGCGCGATCCCCTATCTCGCAGGCCGGCTCGGCGGCAAGCGGACGCCGGACGACAAGGCCGCGCACATGCCGGAGGCGCTGGCGCGGCTCGACCGCGCAACGCGGGAGGCGCTGGGAGCGGAATATCTGAACCGCGCGCGCGTGCACAGGCGGACGGCTCGCCCGTTCTTCGTCGACAAGCGGCCCGACAATTTCGCCCACATCGGCCTCATCCATCTCATCCTGCCCCACGCCAGGATCATCGACGTGCGCCGCCATCCGATGGCCTGCGGCTGGTCGAATTTCGCTCAGCATTTCGGCACGGGACAGGCTTTCAGCTACGGGCTCGGCGACATCGGCCGCTACTATCGCGACTATGCCGCGCTCATGGCGCATTTCGACGCGGTTCTTCCCGGACGGGTCCACCGGGTCTTCTACGAGCGGCTGGTCGAGAACCCGGAGCGCGAGATACGCGCGATGCTCGCCCACCTGGATCTGCCGATGGAGGAACGCTGCCTGCGGTTCCACGAGAACGGCCGTGTCGTGCGAAGCGCCAGCGCGGAGCAGGTGCGAAGGCCGATCCACAGCGGAGCGCTCCATCACTGGCGCCATTTCGAGCCATGGCTCGCGCCCCTGAAACACGCGCTCGGAGGTCTCGCCGACGCCTATCCCGCCGTTCCGAAATCCTACGGCGGCGTCAGGGCCGCGATCGCCGCGCAGTGGAACGACGGCGGCGTGCAGTTCGGCTGGAACGGCTGAGATGTCCGAACGCCGCGAAACCGTGCAGGACCGCGATCCGCAGCCGCCCCGCGCCCGCTACGAGGCGATGAAGCGGCGCGTCAATTCCGATCCGGCGCGGGAAGAAGCGCTGGCGCGGGACCGCCTCGCCCGCTCGCCCCGCGATCCCGACAGCTTGCTGCAGCTCGGCGCGGCCCTGCTCGCGAAAGGCGAAGCCGGCGCGGCAAAGGGTGTTCTGGAGCCGCTCGCGCGCGCGTTCCCGGAATGGGCGGAGGTCCGCTGCGAGCTTGGCGAGACCTATGCCGCGCTCGGCCAGGGCGAGGCCGCGATCGGCGCGCTGACGGAAGCGGTCGCAATCGACCGGAACTTCTCGCGTGCCTGGTCGGCGCTCGGCGAGCAATATGTGCTCGCCGGAGACATTCTCGCCGCCGACGCGGCCTATTCGCATCATTTCAACGTCGCGGTGCACGAGCCCATGCTGCTCAAGGCCGTGGCGGCGCTCCGGAACGGGCGGCCGGACGTCGCCGAAGATATTCTGCTCGAATTCCTCGAGACCTGCCCCGACCACGTGAACGCGATCAAGATGCTGGCGGAAGCCGCGATCGCCTGCGACCGCAACGAGGATGCGTCCGCGCTGCTCGAGCGCTGTCTCGAACTCGCGCCGGACTTCGCCGCCGCGCGCTATCGCTATGTCTCGACCCTCTACCTGCAGAACAGGCTGCACGAGGCAATGCCGCATATCGACATCCTGCTCGAACGCGATCCCGCCAACCCGCAATTCCGCACGATGAAGGCGTCGCTGCTCGGACAGATGGGCGACGACCGCCGGTCGCTGGCGCTGTTCGCCGAGCTGGTGGGCGAGTTTCCCCGGCATCCCGCGTCGTGGATCAGCTACGGCCACGCGCTCAAGTCGGCGGGAATGCAGGACGAGGGAATTGCCGCCTATCGCAAGGCGATCGCGCTCCTGCCGCAGCTGGGCGGAGCCTATTGGAGCCTCGCAAACCTCAAGACCTTCCGCTTCACCGAAGCCGATATCGCCGCGATGCAGGCGCAGCTGGAGCGCGGCGACTTGCGCGTCGAGGCGCGCGTTCAGTTCTTCTTCTCCCTCGCGAAGGCGCAGGAAGACCTCGGCCGCTACGAGCAGGCGTTCGAGAACTACCGCCGTGGCAACGCGCTCTGGCGGTCGACGGTGGACTACGACGCCGCCCGCACGAGCGCCTACGTGAAGGCGTGCAAGGAATTCTTCACCCCGGAATTCTTCGCGGAGCGCGAGGGCTTCGGCCATGACGCGCCCGATCCGATTTTCGTCGTCGGACTGCCGCGCGCCGGCTCCACGCTGATCGAGCAGATCCTGGCGAGTCACCCGGCGATCGAAGGCACGATGGAGCTGCCCGACATCACCTCCCTCGCGCGCCATCTCAACGACGACAACGCGGCGGAGGGTCCGGAATATCCCTACGTCCTGGGCGAGCTGCCGGCGGAGGAGTTCGAGCGCCGCGGCAGGGCGTACATCGAGAGCACGCGTCCGCACCGGAGGCTGGGCCGCGCGTTCTTCATCGACAAGATGCCGAACAACTATGCGCACATCCCGCTCATCCACCTGATATTGCCGCGCGCCCGCATCGTCGACGCGCGGCGGCATCCGATGGCGTCGTGCTTCTCCAACTACAAGCAGCACTTCGCGCGCGGCCAGCACTTCTCCTACGCGCTGGGCGATGTCGGCCGCTACTACAGCGACTATGTCGAGCTCATGGCGCATTACGACGCCATCCTTCCGGGCAAGGTGCATCGCGTGTTCTACGAGCGCCTCGTAGCCGATCCGGAGGGAGAGATCCGCCGCCTTCTGGACTACCTCCGCCTGCCGTTCGACGAGCAATGCCTGCGCTTTCACGAAACCGAACGGCCGGTGCGCACCGCCAGTTCGGAGCAGGTGCGCATGCCGCTCTACCGGAGCGGCGTGGACCACTGGCGGCATTTCGAGGCCTGGCTCGATCCGCTGAAGGCCGCGCTCGGGCCGGTTCTGGACGCCTATCCCGGCGTGCCGGAGTTCCCGCCGCCGGCATGCGGGACTTGAGTACGGGCCGCCCAGAGGCTAGTCGAGACCCGCGCCGGATGGAGAGACATGCGAAACACGATCATCGGCCTGGTTCTGGGTGTGGTTTTCCTCGGCGCGCTGTTCGCCGTCTCGCGCCCCGGCCCCCGGCAGGAACCGCAAAGACAGCCCCCTCCTCCCACGCCGGCCCGGATCGCCGCCGCGATCGGAGACGATTTCGTCGGCCATGTGAAGATTGGCGCGTGGCGGCTGGGATGCGGCAAGGGCGAGGCGCTGCCCACTCCACCCGCCCTGAAAGGCCACGAGGATGCGCGGCCGAGGTCCGGACCGCCCCCGGGCTGGAGGATTCCGCGCTGCAGGGTCGGGATCGGAATGCACAGTCCGCAAAATCCGTCCGAGAACCTGCGGATGACCTTCCGCCTGTTCGGATTCAAGCGCGTGCTGGGGATCTTCCTGAGGCTGCCCACGCAGGATGCCTCGACGGGAGATACGGTCACGCTTCGCGTGGACGGGACCCGGATTCCCGTTCCCGTGCGGGCCTGCTCGGCACAATTCTGTCTTGCCATCTATTCCGTACGGTTTGCCGATCTTCCCGCGATCGAAGGCGCGAGGAAGATGACGATCGAATTTTCGCCATCCGGCGGCGGGAAGACGGTGGCCATTCCCGTGCCCACCGCCGGACTGGCCGAGGCGCTCAAGGTGCAGCGGCGAATCGACAAATGAGCCGGTGCGGGCGTCCCATCGGGCGCCGCGAGCGTTCCCGAAGCACAAATAATTTTTGCTAATAAGAATTATTCCAGTCTTCGACTCCCGCTTTTGGGCGTTTCCGGCGTGCAGTTTTTGCAATTGCGAACGACTATCGCCCTCAATGGCCTTCTTGCACTTGATACTCACTATTGAATTTACGTTGCTTCCGTTTCACGTTCGCCAAATCGCGCAAAGCAATCTGTCGCGATCCGCACGGGTGCCCCGCCTCGCTGACAGTTCGATGAAATTTGTATCTCGATAGTGCGTCGGCGCGCGCGCCGGCGAGATCGATTGCTTCGCGCCTGCGATACGATCGCGAAGAAAAGACGATCGACCGCCCTTCGCGAAAGCGAATGCTTGCTTAAGCCCGAACTCCTATCTAACGTCCGCGCAACATTTCCGGAAAAAAGGGCGAGGCGGGAACTCAAGTCCGCGCGTCCCATGTCGACCAACAATCAAAAAAGGGGAGTCCCTCTATGCGTCTCAGTCGAATCGTTCTCCTGGCGTCGACGACCGCGGCACTGCTCAGCACCACCGCGCTCGCGAACCAGAAATTCATCGATCCGCTTCCCACCCGCCATTGGAACGGCCAGGTCACGAAGGCGCCCTATGTCGCCCCGCCGAAGATCAAGTCGGGCACGTGGAGCGGCCTCACCCATGCCTTCCCGGGCAGCGGCTTCCCGGACACCGCGCTGCTGATGCTGGACGGCACCGTCCTCATGCACGACGGCTGCACCGTGAACTGGTTCCGCCTGACGCCGGACAACGCGGGCAGCTACAAGAACGGCACCTGGTCGACGGTCGGCGCGATGCCGTCCGGCTATTCGCCGCTGTATTTCGCCTCGCAGGTTCTGCCCGACGGCAAGCTCATCGTGAACGGCGGCGAGTATCTGAACTGCAACGCCGTCTGGACGAACAAGGGTGCCATCTACGACCCGGCGACCAACACCTGGACCAACGTCAACCCGCCGTCCGGCTGGTCGCAGATCGGCGACGCGCAGAGCGTCGTGCTCAGCGACGGGACCTACTATCTGGCCGACTGCTGCACCACGCACACGGCCCATGCGGCGATCAGCGGCACCAGCGTGACCTGGACCGAAGGCATCTTCGGCAAGGGCGACGTGAACGACGAGGAAGGCTGGACGCAGCTGCCCAACCAGACCATCGTGACCGTCGACGCCAACCGCAGCCTCGGCGTTCCGAACCAGGTCGAAATCTATTCGGAAGCCTCCGGACAGTGGACGACCTCCGCCAACAAGACGCCCGCCTCCTGCACGGATCAGGGCTCGCATGAAATCGGACCGGCGCCGCTGCTGCCGAACGGGCTGATGTTCCAGCTCTGCGGCACGACGCACACGGCGGTCTACAACTACGTGTCCGACAGCTGGACGGCGGGTCCCGACCTGCCGAACATCAACGGCCAGCTCGACTCGGCCGACGGTCCCGCGGCGGTGCTGCCCAACGGCCACATTCTGGCCCAGGTGAGCCCCGGCGTGTTCAATCCGCCGTCGCACTTCATCGAGATCGAGGTGCAGGATCCGAACACGGTCAACATCAAGCAGGTGAGCGAACCGGCCAGCGCCTCCATCCAGGCGTCCTGGGAAGCGCGCATGCTCGTGCTGCCGACCGGCGAAGTGCTGTGGAGCTCCGACGTCGGTGACGTCCAGATCTACACGCCCAAGGGCAAGCCGGTGAAGGCGGCGATCCCGAAGCTGAAGAAGATCCCGGCCACGCTGACCCGCGGCAGCACCAACAATGTCGCCAAGGGCTTCGGCTTCAACGGCCTCACCTTCGGCGGCTACTACGGCGACGACGTGCAGACCTCGACCAACTATCCGCTGATCCGGATCACCAACAACTCCACCGGTCACGTCTGCTATGCCAAGACCCACGACCACAACTCGATGGGTATCTCGGACGGCTCCGCCAACACCACGAAGTTCGATGTTCCGAATTCGTGCGAGACGGGCGCCAGCACCGCTCAGGTCGTCGTGAACGGCATTGCCTCCAAGGCCAAGGCCGTCACGGTGAACTAGGACGATATTCGCGGGCGGGACTTCCGCCCCGAGACGGAACGGGCCGGACGAAAGTCCGGCCCGTTTCCTTTTGTCTCCGCCTCCGCGCCTATTGGATGTGCTGGGCGGACAGCCAGCGGTCCACTTCGGGCAATCGCTCGGCGCGCACCCGCGCGTTGAACCGGATGGCACTCTCGGCCTTGACCGCGGGACTTCTGGCCGTCGGCGGAATGTGAGCGCCGGCGAAGGACTTCACCTTCGCGGCAAGCTGGGGATCGTGCGCATTTCCCGCCAGGCTGGGGACGAAGCGGTTGCGGCTGTCGGTTTCCAGCCAGCCGTTCACGACACCGAGATGACCGTTCGCGAAATCGAACGCCAGGCCGGGAAACTCGCCGCTCACGCTGCGCAGGATCGTCGGCCGCGTCGTGATCGCCACTTCGCCGGTGAGCGCGAGGGCGAGGGCCTTCTCCGCCAGCTTGCGGTCCTTGGCGGTGCCGAGCAGCTCGTAGAGCTCCCGCTTCTCCAGCGTGTCCGTCGCCTGCCGCGCCATCGCGTGGAGCTTGTCCCAAGTCGCCGCGTCCGCGTGGCGGGCGACGATGGCGAGCATGCTGTGCCGCACGTCCGGCGCGATATGGGACGGATCCCTCAGATAGGACGCGAAGCGCCTGCGCGCCTCCGCCACGATCGCAGGGTCGTCGAACTGGCTGAGGGCCGCGAGCAGCCTCGCGCGCAACAACGCCGTGTTCTGGCTGTCGGAAGCCCTGGCGTCCCAGCCGACCGCCGCGAACAGCGGCGCCAGCAGGTTGCGCGCGAAGACCCGGAATCGCGCCTGCCCCGGAAGCCCGCGATAGAGATCGTCGATCGCGGCAAGGCTGGCCGCGATCGCGCTCTGCACCTGGGGCGCCATGGCGGGATCGGCCTGGTTCGCCAGACCGAGGAAATCGCCGAGCGGCTCGTACCCCGAATAGCCCAGCGCGAGCGTATCGTTGACGAGTCCCAGCTGATCGGCCGCCGGCAGACGGGCGAAGCCGTGGATCAGGCCGGTAAACAGCGTGGCGTCGTAGAGCGTGCGGAAATAGCCCGCCTGACCTTCGTTGACGACGGTGCCCGCCTTGCCGGGAAGCGAAGCCGGTGCGGCCGCCGTCACGACGCCCCGCCAGACGTCCCTGGCGTCCGGCGCGAGCGCCAGAACGGGCACGTGCCAGCTCAGGGACATCTTCGCGCTGTCATCCATCGCGAAGCGGCCCTGGCTCAGCCGGATATTGCTGCCGTCCGCCGCCGCGGAGATCAGCGGCACGCCCGGCTGCAGGGTGAAATCGTGCGCGATCCGGGTAATGGGCCGCGGCGAAACCTTGTCGATCTCCCGCCACAAATCGTCCGTCACCGTGTTCCCGTAGGCATGGGCCCTGATGTAGTTGCGCACCCCCGCACGGAAGGCATCGGCGCCGGTGTAGTTCTCGAGCATGCGGATCACCGCCTGGCCCTTGGAATAGGTGATGCCGTCGAACGCCTCGCTCGCCTGCAGCACGTCGAGGATCGGCGTGACGATGGGATGGGTGCCGGCGCGCGCGTCCAGCTGCATCGCGCCCTCCTTGGATTCGACCGCATCCAGCCAGACATTCCATTCGGGATGGAAGCGGTCGGCCGCCTTCATCTCCATCCAGGAGGCGAAGCCCTCGTTGAGCCAGAGATCGTCCCACCAGTCCATTGTGACGAGATCGCCGAACCATTGATGGGCCATCTCGTGCGCGATGACGATATAGACGCGGCGACGGTCCGCTTCGGTGGACAGCTTCGGATCGATCTCGAGCGCCCGTTCGAAATAGAAGATCGCGCCCCAGTTCTCCATGGCGCCGAAGAACTGGCTGGACCCCGGCCCGGCGATAAGGTCGAGCTTGGGCAGCGGATATTTCACCCCGAAGTAGTTTTCGTAGAAGGGCAGGATCTGCGCCGCCGCATCGAGCGCAAACTGCCCCTTGGCGGCATCGCCGCGCTTGAGCACGACACCGATGTCGACACCGTTCACCTTGCGCGACACGCGCTCGAAATCGCCCAGACCGAAGAACAGGAGATAGGACGACATCCTGGGAGAGGTCGCGAACACCACCCGCTTGAGGCCGCCCGGCAGGCTGTCGGTCATCGCCACCGGCTGATTGGAGATCGCCATCAGGCCGGCCGGCACGGTGGCGGTCAGCGTGAAGGTCGCCTTGCGGTTCGGCTCGTCCCAGCAGGGGATGAAGCGCCGCGCATCGGAATTCTCGAACTGCGTGAACAGCGCCCGGCGGTCGCCTTTCGCCCCCGCGTAGTCGAGCGCGAAAAGGCCGGCCGCCTGCCGGTTGATCCTCCCCGCATAGTCGATGGTCAGAACGTGATGCCCGGAAGCGACCGGGGCGGGGAAGGTCAGCGTCGCCGTTTCCTCTGCCTTGTCATAGGAGATTTCCGGCTCGCCCCGCACGTCCGACAGGACGGCGCGGCGGAAGGAGAGGTCGGCCGCGTTCAGCGTGATCGTCCGTGCCGGGCGGCTCACCACGATGTCGATCTTGACCGAACCGGTGAACCGCAGGCGCGCCGCGTCGGTGCGGATGGCGATATCGTAGTGCGAAGGCACGACATTCGCCGGAAGGACGATCCGGGTTGCGGCGATGGCGCCGTGGACCGCAAGGCCCGCGACCAGTGACGTCATGGCGAATAGCGATTTCATGTGGCTCGATCCCGCTGGGTCTGGTTTCGCGCCGTACCTGCCCCCACCGGATCCGGCGGGGGAACAATTCATCGCCCGCGCGCCGTCCGCAATCGCAAAACGGCCGCAATCTCACCGCATGGCACGAAAAGCAGTCTCCCGCGCCGCGACCTGTGTGCTTCCGCCGGCCTCCGGCAGCGGGCCGAGATCGCGGGGATGGGCGTAGTCGAGACCGTAGCCGAACGCGAACAGCGGATCGTAGGCCGCCCGGACCTCGGGAGGATCGGACGGGCGCGGCACGTTCAGCGGGGTCTGACCGGGCGCGCGCGGCCAGGAAAAGGATAGCCGGCCGCGGAAATCGTAGGCGATGGTGCCGTCGGCCCGGCGAAACAGCATGTCGGCCACGCCGCCGCCTTCCGAGCCGGGCAGCCACGCGGCGACGAAGGCGTTTGCAGCGTTGATCTCCCTCGTCACATAGAGCGGCCGCCCCGAAAGGAAGACGGCGACCACGGGCACGCCTTTCGCTCGCAGGCCGCGCATCGTCTCGAGATCGGGGGAGCGGAATGCGAGATCGTCGCGGTCGCCCTGGAACTCCGCATAGGGATTCTCGCCGAAGACGACGATCGCGACGTCGGGCTTGCGCGAATAGCTTCCGTCGGCGCTGAGCGTGGCGGTACCGCCCGCCGCCTGCACCTGCTCGCGGATGCCCTCGAATATCGTCTGGCCGCCCGGGAAATCGGCGCGCGAATTGCCCGTGCCCTGCCAGGAGATCGTCCACCCCCCGCATTGCTTGCCCAGGTCGTCGGCGCCGTCGCCGGCGACGAGAACGTCGAGCGTGGGAGCGAGCGGCAGGATCGCCCCGTCGTTCTTCAGCAGCACGAGCGATTCCCGTACCGCGCGCCGCGCGACCGCGCGATGCCCGGGCGAGCCGAGCTCATCCCAGCGACCCGCATAGGGGCGCGTCGAGGGCGGGCCGGCATCCATCACGCCGGCGCGCAGCTTCACCCTGAGGATCCGCGACACGGCCTCGTCGATCCGTGCCATCGGGATTTCGCCGGACTGCACCTGCGCCAGCGTGTTCCGGTAGAGGCCGCGCCAGTTGTCCGGCGCCATCACGAGATCCATCCCCGCGTTGTAGACGGCGGGACAGCTCACGAAGCTGCAGCCCGGCACCTGCGCATATCCGTTCCAGTCGCCCACCACGATGCCGTCGAAGCCGAGGCGTCCGACGAGTACATCGCTCAGGAGAGGGCGGTTCGCGTGCAGCTTCCGGCCCTGCCAGCTCGAATAGGAGGCCATGACCGCCTGCACGCCGGCGGCGATCGCCGCTTCGTAGGGCGGCGCGAAGAGATCGCGCAGCGTGGCCTCGTCGGCGAGCGTGTCGCCCTGGTCCCTGCCCCTGTCCGTGCCGCCGTCGCCGATGAAATGCTTCGCCGTCGCGATGACGTGCCCGCCGCGCAGGAAGTCCGGATCGCCCGGCCTTCCCTGAAGCCCCTCGACCAGCGCCGCCGCGTTCTCGCTCACCAGCGCGGGATCCTCGGAATAGCTTTCGTAAGTGCGGCCCCAGCGGTCGTCGCGCGCGACCGCCACGACCGGCGCGAACACCCAGTCCGCGCCGGTGACGCGGGTCTCTATCGCGGTAATGCGGCCGATCTCGCGCACGAGTTCCGGATCGCGCGCCGCGCCGATCCCGATGTTGTGCGGGAAGATCGTCGCGCCGGCGATGTTCGAATTGCCGTGCATCGAATCCGTTCCCCATATGACGGGGATGCGGGGCCGGTCCGGCGCCGCGGGAAGCGAAGCCTCGAAGAATTCGTCGGCTGCCTTCAGCCAGGCGGGGGGCGGGGCGCGGTCGTCGCGGTGGGGACCGGAATTGCCGCCGTTGAGGATCGCGCCGAGATGGTAGGTCCGCACGTCCTGCGGCGACACCGAGGCGATGTCGGCCTGGATCGTCTGACCGACTTTTTCCTCCGTGGTCATCTGCGAAAGCAGGCGGGCAGCCTCGGCGTCGATGGCCGCGTCGCGCCCCACGCCGCTCGCGCCGGCGGGCCAAAGCGCGGGATGGACGACGCCGGGTTCCTCGGGCTCGCTCACGGGCTGCACGGCCGCCACCTCCTCCTTCTGCGTCGCATGCGTGCATGCGTTAAGCGCGGCGGCCGCGACTGCCGCGACGAGCACACCGCGGATGGAGCGCGCCATCTCCGTCACCTGTCCGCGGCGGCGGCCCGCAGCGATGCCGCCGCGCCCAGCAGGCCCGCATATTCCTGAAGGACGATCCTGGTCGGTATCGCCTTCATGTAGTTTCCGAAGCGTCCCTTCGATTCGAAGCGGGCGCGAAATTCGCTCGCCGCGAGGAAACCGGCGATCGCGGGCGCGATTCCGCCAGCGACGAACACGCCCTTACGCGCGCCCATCACGAGTGCGACATTGCCGGCCAGGGAACCGAACATCGCGCAGAAGCGCGAAAGCACCCTTGCGCTGAAGCAGGCCGGATCGGCGAGCGCCTCCTGCGTGATCGCCTGCGCCTTGCGCGGTTCCTCCTGCCGGCCCTCGACGAGCGCCAGCGCTTCGTGGAGATTGACGAGCCCCGGACCCGAAAGGACCCGCTCGGCCGAGACATGACCGAAGCGCCCTCGCAGGATCCTCAGCACCTCCGCCTCGGTGTCGTCGGCCGGCGCGAAATCGGAATGACCGCCCTCGGTGACGAGAGGAACGAACCTGTCGCCGTCGCGGACATAGCCTCCGACGCCGAGGCCGGTTCCCGCGCCGACGATGGCGGCGGTCTCGCGCGCCTGCGAGGGCACGGGCGGCACGTTTCCGATGTCGTGCAAATCCCCCTCGCCAAGCGAGGAAAGCGAAAGCGCGATCGCCTCGAAATCGTTGATCAGGCGCACGCGGCCGATGCCGAGGGACCGCTCCAGCGCGGCTCCCGAAAATCGCCAGCCGAGATTGGTCATGGCAATCGCGTTGGCGCTCACGGGGCCCGCCACCGCGATGACCGCGCCCTCCGGCGCGGCGGAGCCCTCCTGTGCGGCGAGATAGGCCTTCGCGGCGTCCTCGATGCGCGCGTAGTTCGCGGAGACGAACTTCCGGGGCGCAAGCAATCCGCCCGACGGACGGTCGAGGTCGATCAGCGCGAAGCGGATGTTGGTTCCGCCGGCGTCCGCGACGAGACCGGTGCGCTTCATGGGCGGCTTCGTGGGTTCATCCGCCCCGCATAGCGCATTGCTACGATCCCGCCAACTCGCCTTCGTGCCGGTAGGCCCCGTCCAGCCATGCGAGGATTTCGCGGGCGGCGGGATGATCGAAATCGCGATAGCGCGCGCGGAGCCCCTCCTCCGCCGTTCCCAGGCGATCCAGTCCCGTGTCCTGAAGCAGCGCGAGATCGGTGCGGATGCGCTGCGCGAGCTCGGCTCCGGCGACCGCCTCGGCCGCGCGCGCGAAGGCGAAACCGTACTGGTAGTCTTCGCCCTTCGCGTAATTCTCCGCGAGAGTCAGCGCCGGAATGCGCGTGAGCACCGGCTGCAGCGCCGGGTTGACCGCATGCGCCGCGATATAGGGCGCGATCGACGCGGGCCTGCCGGTGAAGGCGCGCAGGTGAAGGAACTGCGACATGCGCCTTCCGTCGTTGACGGGGTAGTTGTCCCAAAGGAACGGCTTGCGGCCGATGAGGCGCGCGATGCGCTGAAGATGGCCGGGCGAGTATTCCCGCGCGCAGACTTCCTCGCCCGTCCAGAAGATGTCGATGGTCGGGTCGAGACGTGCGCCGAATTCCTCCAGATAGTGCTCCGGGCGGGCGCCGAAGAAGCGGTCGAGAACCGGATCGTCGGAGTAGTACGTCGGGCACACGACGCAATGATCCGCGGTCGAACGCTCGACGATCCAGTGCACGATATCGGTCTGGGCCTGGGCGAGCCCGGGCAGATCGCCCTTCATGTCGTCGAACAGGATGGCGAGGCTCTCGACGCCGATGTCGGCGAAGAACGAGATCTTTCGCGCCAGCGCCCCGCGCGCGGAGCGGTCGAAGTCCCTGTAGATTTCGTACGGGCTCAGGCCCACGCCGAAGCGCACGCCGCGCTCGCGGCAGATGCGGCCGAGGCGGCGCAGCTCTTCCGCCGCTTCCGGCGGATGGTCCTCGTGCCAGCGCTCCCGCAGGAAGGGGTCAGCCTTCGGCGCGTAGTAGTAGAAGCGGTAACCGTGAGCTGCGAGGAAGCCGATCGTCTCGGCCCGCATGGACCAGGTCCAGGGCGTTCCGTAGAATGCCTCGATAAGCCCCAGCGCGGCGTGCATGTCCCCTCCGATGCGATCACAATGCCACGGGATTTGCGGATCCGGCGCGGATCATCGCCGCAGAATCTTTCGATGCTGTTAGTTCTTTGGCACGCAGCGCGCGAAACTCCGCATCCCGCAAATCTGGATTTTGGCGTTCGCGGTAAATTCTATCAAAGGTTGTCCTCACATGAACGTGTCGCGGACCGAACCTGACGGTATGCTTAACGAAGCCAGGAGGACGGATTTGATGCCGGACCGGACCGCGGGGGCCTATCGCGCCGTCTCGCGCCTCTACAATGCGCTCATGACCGGCCTCGTGCTGACCCTCGTCGCGCAGCGCGGCGCCGGCGACGCGCGCAGATTCGTATTCGCGCATTTCCGGCGGCAGCACCTCGAGAAATTCCTTCCGGGCCTGAGGAAGCTCGGGCTGGACGGCCTGCCCGACGCGGTCGCGTGCGCGCAATATCACTATTTCTCGAACGCGCTCGGCGGCGTGAAGACGCAATACGTCGCCCAATCCGGCCGCAAGGCCTGGGTGCGCTATCCCCCGCCGCGCTGGATCTGGCAGGGGACGGCGATCTGCGCGATTCCGCGCGCGGTGAACGAAGCGATGCTGCACGGCTGGCACGGTCACAACGGCGTGTCTCTCGGCAATCCGCGCCTGGGATTCGTCTGCACGGGCCAGACGGTCCTCGGCGATGCCGGGCTTGAGGGCTACTATCTCGAGTACGACCGCGACCTGCGGCCCGACGAACGCGTGCACTTTGCGCCGGGCGAGCGCATGCCGGAATTCGATCCCGCGGCGGCGCCCAGGCTCGACAGCGAAAGCTGGCCCGAGCAGAGGCTGCGCAAGGTCGAACGATCCTATGCGATGGAATATGTGCGGTCGCTCCTGCCGGTCATGCAGGATCTGTTCGGCGCCGGGGACGGAATGGCGCTGGTCGCCCGCACGGCGCGGCTGATCGGCCTTCAATTCTACGAGGAGACCGCGGCGATGATCGGCGCGGATTCCTTCGCATCCTATCTCGAAGCGATGCAGTCCGCCCAGGGCGAGCAGGTGGCGCGCAGTGGCGACACCGTCGTGCAGCAGGGCTGGCGGCTGATGGATGGCGTGGCGGCTGCCGATCCGGGCCTTGCGTTCCTTTCCTGGAACGCGCTGTGGGAAGGCGCGCTCGCGGCCCATGATCGCACGCTGAGCCTGCACACGGATTGCGCCGACGGCGCGGTCACCTGGCGGGTTTGCGCGTGAACGCGCGCAGATGCTCGTAATGGGGACGCGCGGCGTCGGCGATGCGCCTGAGATGCGCCGGCAGTTCGCCGCGAGACACCGCCGCGCGCGGTGCGGCAAATCCGGTCGAGCGCTCGACCGAGGCATACCAGACCGGCGCCCACGCGCCGTCGGTGTCGCGCCTTCCCGCCGGCCAGGACAGCATCCGCTCGCTGAAGGCAATGCCGAGGGCGGCGCAGAGCGCGCCCAGCGTTCCGCGCGGATCGGCGAGCACGTCGTCCGCCTCTATCACCGGCGGCGCATGGCCGAGGCGCTGCGCCTCGCGGTCGAACAGCGCCGCCTGGCTCGCGAACCCGATGTCGTCCAGCGTCACTTCCCCGCGCTTCCGCACATAGGAGGCGAGCACGTCCTCCGGCGCGCGGATGAGGAAGGCGTTGCGCATTTGCGCGACCCAGTCCATGGGAAATCCCTTCACCATGTGATGGGTCATGTGCTTCTGGTACCAGACCGCCCTGCCGCCGGGCACGGGACCCAGTATCCGGCGCACGACCTCGTCCGGATCGGTCGGCTGCGAGGCCATCGATTCCGCGCGCATCGGATGATCGATGCCGGTGGCCTTTAGAAACGCCGCATAGAAAGGCTCGTCGGCGACCGCCGTGTCGGGCCGGTTGCCGAAGGAGCGCATCATCGCCGTGGAGATGTTGCGAGGCCCGGACCACATGGCGATGCGCACCGTGCCGGTCATTGCGCCCTCGCCGCATCGGCGTCCTTGAGCGCGGCGTAGAGCGCGCGGAGCCGCGCCGTCACCGGCCCGGGAACGGATTGCGGCAGCGTGTAGCCGTCGATCTCCCGCACCGGGGTGATCCCGCCGAACGTGCCCGTGACGAACGCCTCGTGCGAGGCGTGGATGTCGTCGAGGGTGAAATTCGCGATCTTCATCGGAATGTCGTTTTCGCGGCACAGCGCGATGACGTTCGCCCGCGTCACGCCGTTGAAGCAGAACTCTCCCGTCGAGGTCCGCACCACGCCGTCCCTGACCGAGAAGAAGTTGGTGGCATTGCAGCTCGACACGAAGCTGTCGGGATCCAGCATCAGCGCCTCGTCCGCGCCCTTGTCGAGCACGTCCAGCAGCGCGCGGATGAGCGCGAGGCGGCTGTGGGAGTTGAGCCGCATGTCGAACATTTCCCTCGGCGTGCAGCGGATCGAGGAGGTGACGAGCTTTAGGCCGCGCGTGACGATGTCGGGGCTGGGCTCCTTGTGCTCGGCCACGATGACCACGGTCGGCCGGCCCAGCGCGTTGCGCGGATCCTGGTTCGGCGCCTTCTTGGGTCCGCGCGTGACCATCAGCCGGATATGAACCCCGCTGTGCATGCCGTTGGCCTCGACCGTGCGGCGCAGCGCCGCGACCAAATCCGGACGGCTCATTCCGATATCGAGCGCGATGGCCCCGGCGCCCGCGTAAAGGCGGTCGAGATGCGCATCGAGGAAAAGGAATGCGCCGTTGTGCAGGCGCAGGCCCTCCCAGACTCCGTCGCCAAGCACGAATCCCGCGTCGAAGACGGAAATCTTCGCTTCGCTGCGCGGAACCAGCGCCCCGTTCAGATAGAGCAGGACATTCTCGTTGCGCGGATCGGCGGCGAAATCCTGACTGCCCGGCATCATGTCCTCGTAAGCGGTTGCGTGGTGCGGAAACTAGGCGATTTGCCCTTGTGCCGAAATGCGCATGGAGCACAAAATCGGCTGCCCGCCTTCGTCCGCCGCCGCAAAACAACTGCAAAAAAGAGGCGGGTGCGCGGCAACCCCGTTGCGATTCGCCCTCGCTTTCGCGCAATATAGCCTTCGCGCGCCGGGCCTGGGCCTGGAGGGAGCGGCGCGTGCGTCCTGATTTCCCGGCGAGGCGCGGCATCGGCACGAATGGCAAACTACGACAGCGGCAATTCTGGACCTCTCGCAAGAGCTTCTGTGAAGGGGACCGTGAAGTGGTTCAACGCAACCAAAGGGTATGGCTTCATAACCCTGGATGACGGAGCGGACGCCTTCTGCCACGCATCGGCATTGGCGAGCGTCGGTCAGCCCAGCTTGCAGCAGGGCACAACCATTGTGTGCGACCTGCAGAATTCGCCTCGCGGCCTTCAGGTGGTGACGGTGCATAGCGTCGACGCGAGCACGGCCGAGCCGGCGCCGCGCAAGCCGCGCCGCGACTACGGCGACGGCGGAGGCTATGGCGGGGGCGACCGTTTCGGCGGCGGACGCGGCGACCGTTTCGGGGGCGGGCACGACCGTTTCGGAGGGGGCGGCTATCGCGACCGGGACTCCGGCCCGAGCGGGCCGATGCAGGAAGGCAAGGTCAAGTTCTTCAACGACCAGAAGGGTTTCGGATTCGTCATGCCCGACGGCGGCGGCGGCGACATCTATCTTCATGCCAGCGCGCTCCGGCGCTCGGGCGTTCAGGCGCTCGAGCCGGAACAGCGCATCCGCTTCTCGACAAGGCAGGGCAACAAGGGTGTCGAGGTGGATCGGGTCGAACTGATCTGACCCGCCCCTTCCGCGAATTCCGCCATCCGGCCGGAACTTGATGTTGCGGCAATCCGCGGTAGTTTGTCAGACTGCCCAATTTCGCATCCGGGGATTGTGAATTTCACACCCGTCCCCGCCTTGAATAGTAACATTTCGCACATATATAGACCCGATCTATATCGGACCAATATAGATACGGGACCGGGGCATGGACGTCCGCACGATCTGCTTGGGCATCCTCACGCGCGGGGATGCCACGGGCTATGAAATCAAGAACCTGTTCCAGCAGGACGGGTATCAGCACTTCGCCGAGGCGAGCTTCGGCTCGATCTACCCGGCGCTGAACCGGCTGACGGAAGCGGGGCTCGTCTCCGTGCGCGAGGAAGCGCAGGAGAAACGTCCAGACCGCAAGGTCTATTCGATCACGCCGGCGGGACGCAGCGCCTTTCTCGCGTCGCTGATGAAGCCGCTTCCCGAGGACCGCCACCGTTCGCCCTTCGTGTTCGCGATGCTGTTCAGCGATCTGCTTCCGCCCGCGCGGGTCGCCGAGATGATCGATGCCTACGCGCGGCAGACCGAAGCCAAGCTCGCACAGTTGAACGAGGGCAACACCCGCCCGAAAACCCCGGGCGAAGAGTTTGCAAACGGATTCGGGCGCGCCATCTACAAGGCGATGCTGGAGTTTCTGGAACACCAGCGCGCCAGATACCAGGCCACCGAAGCCATGGCCGCCGAGTAGGGAAAGTCGCAACGATGTCCTGGTTGATGAACGTTCTGCGCAGCGTCAAGGCGGTTCTCGACCGTCTGTACGAGAAGGTGATGCCCGGCTTCTGGCTGCGCTGGAAGGCGAGCTACCAATGGGCCGGCGCCATCCTGATCGTGGCGACGCTCTGGATAGCCTCCAGCCTGATCATCCCCCCCGCCAGGCACGGTACGGCCGAAGCCTCCGAGCCGAAGACGTCCGACGCGACGCCGATGGTGCGCGTCGCCGCGCTGACGCCCGTGGAGCGCTCGGCGACCGTGACCGTGCGCGGCCGCACCCAGGCGCTGCACGAGGTCGATGTCCGCGCCGAGGTGGAAGGCGTCGTCAAGGCAATCCATTTCGACAAGGGCCAGAAGGTCCGCAAGGGCGACGTACTCTGCGAGATCGACATCAACGACCGCGGCGCCAAGGTGGCGCAGATGAACGCGATGGTGGCGCAGACCGCCAAGGAGCTCGAGGTCGCAAAGGAGCTCTACGCCCAGGGCTTCCGCTCGAAGACGCAGCTGGCCCAGTCGCAGGCCGCCTATGAGGCCGCAAGGGCAGGCGCCAGCACGATGGGAATCCAGCTGGCCAACACCCGCATTCGCGCACCCTTCGACGGCTATGTGGACGACCGCTATGTCGACGTCGGCGACTACATGCGCGCCGGCGACAAGTGCGAGATGGTGATCGCGCCGGAGCCTTTCCTCGCCGTTGGCGCGGTGTCCGAGCACGAGGTCGGCCAGATCGAGGTCGGCGATCCGGCCACTGCCGATCTCGTCACCGGCGAGAAGGTGAAGGGCAAGGTCCGCTTCGTCGCCAACCGCGCGGACAGCGTCACCCGCACCTTCCGCATCGAGGTCGAGCTGCCCAACGCCGACAACAAGCTCCGCGACGGCGTCAGCGCCGACATCCATATCCCGGTGCGCAAGGTCAGCGCCGTGCGCATCTCGCCGGGCATCCTCGTCCTGGACGACTCCGGCCAGGTCGGGGTGCGCGTCGTGGACAAGGGCGTCGTCCGCTTCGTGACGGTCCAGACGATCGGCGAGGGGCCGGACGGCATCTGGGTCACCGGCATCCCCGGCGACACGCAGGTCATCACCGTCGGGCAGCAGTACGTGACCGACGGCGAAAGGGTGAAGACGGTCCTCGACAAATCGGGAGCGGCGTCGTGACAAGAATCGTCGAATGGGCGGTGAACAACACGCGCGTGGTGATCGCGACGATCGTCGTCGTCATCATCGCGGGCCTGCTCGCCTTCATCAACATCCCGAAGGAAGCCGACCCCGACATTCCCATTCCGGTCATCATGGTGCAGGCGACCTATCCCGGCATCAGCCCGGAGGACAGCGAGCGCCTGCTCGTCAAGCCGCTCGAGACCGCGCTCCGGTCCGTCGAGGGCCTCAAGACGATCACCGCGCGCGCCTATAGCGGCGTTGCGATCGTCATTCTGGAGTTCGACGTCAACTTCAACAAGCAGAAGGCGCTGGAGGACGTGCGCGCGCAGGTGGACGAGGCGCGCGGACTCCTGCCGCAGGAAACCGATCCGCCGACGGTGCAGGAATTCAACACCTCGCTCCAGCCCGTCATCGCGGTCGCTCTGTCCGGCGACGTGCCCGAGCGCACGCTGCTCAAGGTCGCGCGCAGCCTGAAGGACGACATCAAGCTCATCCCCACCGTGCTCGACGTCGACATCTCGGGCGAGCGCAAGGAGATGCTCGAGATCGTCATCGATCCGGCCAAGCTCGAGAACTTCGGCATCACCCAGCAGGAGATGTTTTCGGCCGTCTCCAACAACAACCGCCTGATCGCGGCCGGCCTCATCGACACCGGCAGGGGCAGTTTCGCCGTCAAGGTGCCCGGCGTCATCGAGAACGCCTCGGACCTCCTCAGGCTGCCCATCCGCTCGACCAACAACTCGACGGTGACGCTGAGCGACGTCGCCCAGGTCCGGCGCACGTTCTACGATCCCACCACCTATTCGCGCGTGAACGGCCAGCCCACCCTTTCGCTGCAGGTCACGAAGCGCATCGGCGCCAACATCATCGCCAACAACCAGCAGGTTCGCGAAATCGTGGACAAGGCGGCCAAGACCTGGCCCGCCGGCCTTCACGTCACCTATCTCTACGACGACTCCACCGACATCCGCGAGCAGCTCGGCTCGCTGTCGGATTCGATCATCCTGGCCATCATCCTGGTGATGATCATCATCGTGGCGGCGCTCGGCCTCCGCTCCGGCCTGCTCGTGGGAGTGGCGATCCCGACCTCGTTCCTGATGGCATTCATGGTCCTGAACGGGCTGGGGATGACGCTCAACTTCATGATCATGTTCGCGATGCTGCTGGCGGTCGGCATTCTGGTCGACGGCGCGATCATCGTCGTCGAATACGCCGACCGGAAGATGACCGAGGGCCATTCTCCGCGCGACGCCTTCGCGCAGGCGGCGCTGCGCATGTTCTGGCCGGTCGTCAGCGCGACCGCCACCATGATCGGCGCGTTCCTGCCCATGCTGCTGTGGCCGGGCGTCGCCGGAAAGTTCATGAGCTTCTTCCCGATCACGCTCATCATCATCCTTTCGGCATCGATGGTGGTGGCCCTCATCTTCCTGCCGGTGCTCGGCGGCATCTTCGGCAAGGCGCCGCCGCGCGATCTCGAGCACGAGAGGGCGATCGAGGCGTCGGAGACGGGCGACTGGCGCGAAATCTCCGGGGTCACCGGATGGTACGCCCATCTCGCCGAGAAGCTCACGCGCCATCCCGGCCGTGTGGCGCTGGGCGCGGGCGGCGTCGTGTTCGCCGTGATCGCGCTGTTCGCCGTGTTCAACAAGGGCGTGGAGTTCTTCGTCGACCAGGATCCGGGCTACGCCCAGGTCTTCATCTCGGCGCGCGGCAATCTGTCGGCCAACGAGAAGCGCGACATCGTGATGGGCATATCGCACATCATCCAGACGGTGCCCGGCATCCGCGCGGTCAACGCCAATTCGGGCGGCCAGTCGAACTCCCTCAACAGCCAGGGCGGCGTGCCGGTCGACAACATCGGCCGCATCGGCATCGAGATGAAGGACTACCGCGAGCGCCGTCCCGCCAAGCAGATCGAGGAGGAGATCCGGCGCAAGACGGCCGGCATCGCCGGCGTCCATGTCGAGGTGCGCGAGCCGCAGAACGGCCCGCCCACCGGCAAGGACGTGATGATCGACGTCAGCTCCGACAACTACCAGGCGCTCGCCGCCGTCACGGGCGCCATCCGCGCGCACATGGACAAGACGCCGGAGCTGCGCGATGTCGAGGACACGCGGCCGCTGCCCGGCATCGAGTGGGACCTCGACATCAACCGCGAGCTGGCGAGCCGCTTCGGCGCCAACGCGCAGTCCATCGGGACGGCGGTGCAGCTCGTGACCAACGGCATTCTGGTCGGCAAGTACCGGCCCGACGACAGCGAGGACGAGGTCGACATCCGCGTGCGCTATCCCGAGCAGTTCCGCGGGTTCCATGCGCTCGACAATCTCCGGGTCGCGACGGGCGACGGCAGCATGGTCCCCATCAGCAATTTCGTGACCAAGCGCGCGGCCCAGCAGGTCAACTCCATCGAGCGCGTCGACGGCCATCGCGTCTATCACGTTCGCGCGAACATCAAGCCGGTGTGCTCGGCCAGCGTGACCACGGACTGCATCGCCCGGAAGATCCAGCCGGGCGAGGAAGTCGCCAAGCTCAAGCAGTGGATCGACGGCCGGAACTTCCCCTCCGACGTCCGCGTCAAGTTCCGCGGCGGGCAGGAGCAGCAGGACGAGTCGGGCGCGTTCCTGATCGAGGCCGCATTCCTGGCGCTGTTCCTGATCGCGATGGTGCTGCTGGTGCTGTTCAACAGCTTCTATCACGCCTTCCTGATCCTGGTGGCCGTGGTGCTCGCCATGATCGGGGCGCTGCTCGGGATGATCGTGATGGCGCAGCCCTTCTCGATCATCATGACCGGCACCGGCCTGCTCGCGCTCGCCGGCATCGTGGTCAACCACAACATCGTGCTGATCGACACCTTCCACCGCCTGCGCGACGCGGGCATGGAGCCGATCGAGGCGGTGATCCGCTCCTCGGCCCAGCGGCTGCGCCCGGTGTTCCTGACCACGATCACGGCGATCGGCGGACTGCTGCCGATGATGTTCGCGGTGGAGATCGATTTCGCGACACGGGAAGTCACCATCGGCGGCCCCAACGGCATGATGTGGGTCCAGCTTTCCACCGCCATCGTGTTCGGGCTCGCATTCTCGAAGATGATCACGCTCGGCCTCGTGCCGTCGATGCTCGCCTGGCCCTATCGCCGCCGGGAGCGCCGCGCCGCAAGGGAAGCCGCGCACAGGCAGAAGGCGCCGCTGGGCCTCGTGCCTCCGCACGCGGACGTGCCGCTTGTCGGGGAGGCGGCGGAATAGACCCGGCCTTCGCGCTCCGCGAAGGGCGAAACGGGGCGCCCGCCTGCCCTATTCCGCGGCACCCAGCGGAGCGGCGCGCGCGACGCCGGGCGCGACATCCGGATCGTTCTCGACCTGCTTGAGCTTCTCGCGCGCGGCGGCGGCTTCCTTCTGCTTGTTCCACATCGCCGCGTAGTGGCCGTTCAGCGCGAGCAGCTCGCCGTGCCGCCCGCGCTCGACGATCACTCCATGGTCGAGCACGAGAATTTCGTCGGCATCCACGACGGTGGACAGCCGGTGCGCGATGACGAGAGAGGTGCGGTTGCGCGACACTTCCTGCAGCGCGCCCTGGATCTCGCGCTCCGTGCCGGTGTCGAGCGCGGAGGTCGCCTCGTCCAGCAGCAGGATCGGCGGGTTCTTGAGGATGGTGCGCGCGATGGCGACGCGCTGCTTCTCGCCTCCGGAGAGCTTGAGGCCGCGCTCGCCGACCATCGCGTCGTAGCCCAGCGGCAGCTCGACGATGAACTTGTCGATCTGCGCCATGCGCGCGGCCTCCTTGATGTCGGCCTCGTTGGCGCCGATGCGGCCGTAGGCGATGTTGTAGCGGACGGTGTCGTTGAACAGGACCGTGTCCTGCGGAACGATCCCGATGACGGCGCGCAGGCTCGCCTGGGTCACGTCGCGAATGTCCTGGCCGTCTATGGTCACGCTTCCCGAAGTGATGTCGTAGAAGCGGTAGAGGATGCGCGAAATCGTGGATTTCCCCGCGCCGGAAGGCCCGACGACGGCGACCGTCTTTCCCGCCGGCACGGTGAAGCTGATGCCCTTGAGCACCGTCCGCGCCGGCTCGTAGGCGAACACGACATTGTCGAAGCGGATTTCTCCCTTCGACACCACGAGCGGCTTCGCTCCCGGCTTGTCCTTCACTTCGCGCGGCTGGTTGAGCAGGCGGAACATCGCCTCCATGTCCACGAGGGCCTGGGTGATCTCGCGATAGACCGTGCCGAGCAGGTTGAGCGGGATGTAGAGCTGCACGAGAATGGCGTTGGCCGCCACCAGCGTGCCGACGCTGAACTGTCCGGCCTTGATGCCCATGGCCGCGAGCGCCATCACCGCGCCCAGCCCGAGCGCCATGATCAGCGCCTGGCCGGTATTGAGGACCGAAAGCGAGATCTGCGCCTGGATCGACGCGCGCGAGTATTTCTCCATCGACCTGTCGAAGCGCCGCGTCTCGTGCTCCTCGTTGTTGAAATACTTGACCGTCTCGTAGTTGAGCAGGCTGTCCACCGCCTTGGTGTTCGCATCCTGATCGGACTGGTTCATGTCGCGGCGGAACTGGATGCGCCAGCGCGTGATCGCGAAGGTGAACCAGACATAGGCCACGACCATCGCCACGGTGACGAGCGCGATCGTGAGGTTGAGCTTGACGAACAGGATGACGGCGTAGAAGACCAGAAGGACGATGGTGGGGAAGATGCTGAACAGCGCGAAGGACAGGAGCGTGTCGATGCCCTTGGTCCCGCGCTCGATGACCCGCGACAGCCCGCCGGTCTTGCGCTCCAGGTGGAAGCGCAGCGAAAGCGTATGGACATGGGCGAAGGTCGAGACCGCCACCTCGCGCATGGCGTGATACTGGACCTTGGCGAAGACGCCGTCGCGAAGCTGGGCGAAGGCCTGCAGGAGAATGCGCGACACCGTGTAGGCCGCGATCCAGGACAGCGCCGCGCCGAGCACGATCTCCGCCGGCGTCTTCGCCAGCACATCGACGGCCCAGCCGTAGAAGAGGGGCGAGATGCTCGTCGCCGAGGTCGCCAGGACGAGGAAGAAGATCGCCGCGAAGACGCGCAGGCGCAGCTCCGGCTGCCCCTTCGGCCACAGATAGGGCATCAGCATCCACAGCGGCCTGAAGGATGGCGCGCCGTCGCCTTCTTCCACGATGGGGCCGGCCATCAGTGCCCCCACACTCCGGGGACGAACATCACGAAACCCAGTACGGTGGCCGCAACGGCAATGATCAAAAGTGTGACAAGCCAGCGCGGCACGCGAACCTCCGGTGGTGTTGCTGTTCGAACCTGTTTAGGAAGAAGCTCCCTGCACCGCAACCCTGCTCGCTCCATGGACAATATCAATCCCGTCGTCTGCGTCTTCTGCGGCTCCTCGCATGGGAGCGATGCGGCCCACGCATCGGCCGCGCGCCGCATGGGCACCCTCATCGGAGAACACGGGTTCGACCTGCTTTTCGGCGGCGGCTATGTCGGTCTCATGGGCGAGGTCGCGCGGTCGGCGCGCGAGGCCGGCGCAAGGGTCACGGGCGTCCTCCCCGAGTTCCTGCGCTATCTCGAGCCGCCCTCTCCCCGGGACGAATCGGTGATTTTCACGGCGGACCTCCAGGAGCGCAAACGGGTCATGCTGTCGAAGTCGGACGCGTTCGTCGTGCTGGCGGGCGGGCTCGGCACGCTGGACGAGTTCTTCGAGGTGATCACCTCGGCCCAGCTGGGGGAGCTGCCGAAGCCCGTCGTCCTGGTGGATCACGCCGGCTTCTACGCGAGTCTCGAAGCGCTGCTCGCCCGCATCGTCTCCGAAGGTTTTGCGCGGCCCGACATCCGTTCGTTCTACCGCCGCGTGGAGCGGCCGGAAGAGGCGATCGACCTGCTGCGCGAACGTCTAGGCCGCCCGGCGCGCGCGTAGCCGCGCCACCTGCCCGTCGATCGCGGCCAGCGCCAGCGCGCTCCACACGAAGCCGAAGGTGATCGCGTCGGTATGCGTGAACGGCTCGCCCAGGAAGACGGTGGCGACGATCAGGGTCAGCGACGGGGCGAGGTATTGCAGGAATCCCAGCGTCGTCATGCGCACGCGCCGCGCTCCTGCGGCGAACATGGTGAGCGGAACGGCGGTGATCGGACCGGCGCCGACGAGCAGCAGGTCGCGCCAGGCGTGGCCGGTGCCGAACGTGCCCGTTCCGCTCCAGCCCCAGTAGAGGATCAGCGCAAGCGTCACCGGCAGCATCATCATGGTCTCGACCGCGAGGCCGTCGAGCGCGTCTACCGCCGTCTTCTTGCGCAGGAATCCGTAGAAGCCGAACGACACGGCGAGCGCCGGGGCGATCCACGACACATGGCCGAGCTCGATCGCCTGCACCGCCACCGCCAGGGCCGCGAGCCCGATGGCCGCCATGCGCAGCCGCGAAATCTCCTCGCCGAGAAGGAGCAGGCCCAGCGCCATCGAGACGAGCGGCGTCAGGTAGTAGCCGAGGCTGGCCTCGACGAGCTGATGGGTCGAGACGCTCCAGATATAGATCGTCCAGTTGACCGCGATCAGGACGCTGGAAGCCGCAAGCGCGCCGAGCGTGTCCCGGCTCGCGAAGACGGCGCGAAACGGCCCCATGCGGCCGCGCGCGAGCGTTACGCCCAAGGCGAACAGCGCGCCCCAGAGAATGCGGTGCGCGGTGATTTCGAATGGCGAGGTTCCACCCAGCAGCGCCCAATAGAGCGGCACGAATCCCCACAGCACATAGGCGCCCCCGGCATAGAGAATGCCGAGCGCCTCTTCGCGGCGATCGTCTGCACCAGCGCTCATGAGTCCAATGTAGCCACGATGGCGCGCGCGTCGTCACCGGACAGTGCATTGCGGCTATGCAGGAGCGTGGCGGTTGCGGACGCAAACCCAAACACCCCGCGCGTCACCGTTTCACGTCCCAGGACGTCCCCCCGGGTCCGTCCTTCAGCACGATGCCTTTGGCGAGCAGCTCGTCGCGGATGCGGTCGGATTCCGCGAAGTTCCGTGCCTTGCGCGCTTCGTTCCTGGCCGCGATGGCGTCTGCGATTTCCGCAACGTCAATCGGCGGCCGCGCCGCGATACGCTCCTGGACGTTGGAGAAGCCGAGGAGGCCCAATCCGCCCGCCAGTTCGTGATCGCCGCCCTTGTGCAGTTCGGCAATGGCCTGCGGGGTGTTAAGGTCGTCGCACAGCGCATCGAGAAACGCCCGTCCGACCGGCGGATCGGCAAGCGGCTCGGTCACGGCGTACCATTTCTCGAGCGTATTCCAGCTCTCCTTCATGCCGGCGACGGTCCAGTCCATGGGCTGCCGGTAGTGAGTGCGCAGCATGTTGAAGCGCAGAACCTCGCCCGGCCAGTCCTTCAAAAGATCGTGGATGGTGACGAAATTGCCGAGGCTCTTGGACATCTTCTCGCCCTCGACATTGAGAAAGCCGTTGTGGAGCCAGTACCGCGCCAGCGGATGGCCGTGGTGCGCGCCCTCGCTCTGCGCGATCTCGTTCTCGTGATGGGGAAAGACCAGATCGATGCCGCCGCCATGGATGTCGATGGTCTCGCCCATGGTCGCCTCGATCATCGCCGAGCATTCGAGATGCCAGCCCGGCCGGCCGCGGCCCCAGGGCGAGTCCCAGCCCGGCGTCGCCGCGTCCGACGGCTTCCACAAGACGAAGTCCATCGGGTCTTCCTTGTAGGGCGCGACATCCACCCGCGCGCCGGCCAGCATGTCGTCCACGCTGCGGCGCGCGAGCTTGCCGTAGTCGGCCTTCCTCTTGACGCGGAACAGCACGTGGCCCTCCGCGGCATAGGCATAACCCTCCGTGATCAGCCGCTCGGTCATGGCGATCATCCGTGGCACGTTCTCCGTCGCGCGCGGCATGAAGGTGGGCTCGAGGCAGTTCAGCGCCGACACGTCATCGCGATAGATGCCGTAGGTTTCCTCGGTCAGCTCGCGCAGAACGTCGAGGATCGGCAGGTTGCGGCCCTTCGCGCGTTCCTGCGCGCGCGCGTTGATCTTGTCGTCGATGTCGGTGATGTTGCGCACATAGGTGACGTGCGCCGGCCCGTAGAGATGGCGCAGGAGCCGGAACAGCACATCGAACACGATGGCAGGCCGCGCGTTGCCGATATGCGCATAATCGTAGACCGTCGGCCCGCACACATACATGCGCACGTTTTTCGGATCGAGCGGCGCGAAGTCTTCCTTCGTGCGGGTGAGCGTGTTGGTGAGGCGAAGCTGGGTCACGCGGCAAGTCCGTTCAGGCGGGATAGCGCTTTCGCACGTCCGATCAGCGGCAGCAACTTCTTCAGCTCCGGTCCCTGTTCGCGGCCGGTAAGCGCGAGGCGGAGCGGATGGAACAGCGCCCTGCCCTTTGCGCCGGTGGCCGCACCCACGGCCCTGGTCCACGCGCCCCAGGTTTCCTCGTTCCATGGCTCGGGAGGGAGAAGTTCGCAAGCCCTTGCCGCAAGCACGGCGTCCTCGATCACGGGCGTAACGGGGCCGGTTATCAGCCTCGCGAGATCGGCGGCGTCGGACAGGCGCGCGAGGTTCGGCCTGATGGCGTCCCAGACGGGCGCGGCGCATCCGATGCCCATCGCCTCGAGGCGCGCGGCGACAGCCTCATACGGCAGCGAATGCAGCAGCTTCGCGTTCAGCGCCTCCAGCTCGCCGGGGTCGAAATGCGCGGGCGCGCGGCCGATCTTGGCGAAGTCGAATTCGTGCGCGAGCACCTCGAGCGCCGGGCGCAGCTCGATGGGATCGGACGTTCCGGTCCTGGCGAGATAGGAGGCGAGCGCCAGCGGCTCGATGCCGCCCTCGCGCAGCTCGCGCAGGGAGAGCGAGCCGGCGCGCTTCGACAGCGCCTCTCCGCCCGATCCGACCAGCAGCGGGAAATGCGCGAACGCCGGCACCTTGGCGCCAAGCGCCTCGAAGATCTCGATCTGCGCCGCGGTGTTGGTGACGTGATCCTCGCCGCGCACGACATGCGAGACCGCGAAATCGGCATCGTCCGCCACCGAGGGCAGCGTGTAGAGGAAGCGCCCGTCCTCGCGGATCAGCACCGGGTCCGAGAGATGCGCGGTGTCGATCTCCACCTCGCCGCGGATCAGGTCGCGCCACTTCACCTTGGTCTGGCTGAGCTTGAAGCGCCAATGCGGTTTGCGCCCTTCGGCCTCCAGCTTCGCGCGGTCGTCGTCGGTCAGCGCGAGCGCAGCGCGGTCATAGACCGGCGGCTTGTGCGTCGCGATCTGCCGCTTGCGGCGGCGGTCCAGCTCGGCCGCGGTCTCGTAGCAGGGATAGAGCCTGCCGCTTGCCTTCAAGGATTCGGCGGCAGCGCGATGCGCGACGGCACGCTCCGACTGCCTCGCGAAGAGATCGTGCGTGAGCCCGAGCCATGCGAGGTCTTCGACGATTGCCGCTTCATATTCCGGCTTCGACCGTTCGGCATCGGTATCGTCGATGCGCAGCAGGAACCTGCCGCCCATCTTGTGCGCGAACAGCGAGTTGACGACAGCCGTCCGCGCATTGCCGACATGCAGCAATCCCGTGGGCGACGGCGCGAAACGGACGAGCGTCGTCATGTCCGTACCTCCCCCGCCCCCTCGAACGAGGAGAAGGACGTTGCTGCTCTAGATATCTCTGGCATCTCTGAACGCATTGGTGATCGGATAGCGGCGGTCGCGGCCGAAGCTCTTGCGGGTGATCTTCACGCCCGGCGGGGCCTGGCGGCGCTTGTATTCGGAGACGTAGAGAAGCTGCTCCACGCGCTTGACCGTCGCGGGATGATAGCCTTTCGCGCAGGTCGCCTCGAACGTCATCTCGTTCTCGACCAGGCATTCCAGGATGCCGTCGAGAATGTCGTAGGGCGGCAGCGAGTCCTGGTCCTTCTGGTTCTCGCGCAGCTCAGCGCTCGGCGGCTTGTCGATGACGCGCTCCGGCATTGCGCGGCCCTCGGGCCCGCGCGCGTTCCGCGGATGGGTCTGGTTGCGCCAGCGCGCCAGCCGGAACACCTCGGTCTTGTAGACGTCCTTGAGCACGTTGTAGCCGCCGCACATGTCCCCGTAGAGGGTCGCATAGCCGACGCTCATCTCGCTCTTGTTGCCGGTGGTCAGCACCATCGGGCCGAACTTGTTGGAGATCGCCATCAGGATCACGCCGCGGATGCGCGACTGGATGTTCTCCTCCGTCGTGTCCGCGCGTCTTCCCGCGAAGGTCGGCGTCAGCGTCGCGCCGAATGCTTCCACCATGGGCTCGATCGGAATCGTCTCGTAGGAACAGCCGAGCAGCCGCACCACCTCGGCCGCATCGTCGAGGCTTTCGCGCGAGGTATAGCGCGACGGCAGCATCACGCAGCGCACGCGGTCCGCGCCGAGCGCGTCCACCGCCACCGCCGCCGACAGCGCGCTGTCGATGCCGCCGGACAGCCCCAGCACGACGCCCGGAAACCGGTTCTTGTCCACATAGTCGCGCAGCCCCAGCATCATCGCGTGATAGACCGACTGGGAGCGCTCCTCTTCCGGCGTGACGAGTCCGCGCGCGCAGACCCAGCCCTTTGCCGTGCGGGTCCATTCGGTGACGGCGACCTGCTCTTCCCACGCCGGAAGCGCCCAGGCCACCGTGCCGTCCGCGTTCACCGCGAGCGATGCGCCGTCGAACACGATCTCGTCCTGGCCGCCGACCTGGTTGAGATAGACGAGCGGAAGCCCGCTTTCCGCCACGCGCGCGGCGACGAGGTTCAGACGCACGTCTTCCTTCCCGGCCTCGAAGGGCGAGCCGTTCGGGACCAGGAGAATCTCGCCGCCCGTCTCGCTCAGGCACTCGACGATCTCCGGCGTCCAGATGTCCTCGCAGATGGGGATGCCGATGCGCACGCCGCGTATGTCGAACGGCCCCGGCAGCGGCCCGGGCGCGAAGACGCGCTTCTCGTCGAACACGCCGTAGTTGGGCAGGTCCACCTTGAACGTCCTGCCGGCGATCGTCCCGCCGTCGAGATAGACGCAGGCATTGTAGAGCTTGCCCGCCTCCGTCCAGGGCGTGCCGATCAGCACCGCGGGGCCGCCGTCGGCCGTGTCGCCCGCGAACTTCTCGATGGCCTGGCGCGCGTCGTCCTGCAGCGCGGGCTTGAGCACGAGATCCTCCGGCGGATAGCCGACGATGAACAGTTCGCTGAATAGGACGAGATCGGCGCCCGCCTTCGCCGCCTCCACGCGCGCGGCGCGCGCCTTGCGGAGATTGCCGGCGATGTCGCCCATCAGCGGGTTGAGCTGGGCGAGCGCAATGCGGATGCGGTCGGTCATGGCCGCTCTTTAGCGCGGCGCAACAAAATAAGCGAGCGCGGACCGAATGAAAGCGAATCGCCGCGGCGTCGCGCAAGCATCGTGCGCACGGGATGAGCCCCGCGAAGCGGAGCGCGTGGCGGGCGGCATCGCCTGCGCTAATATCCCCGCGAAGTCTCCGAGGGGGTCAGACGTGCGTCCATCCAATATCGCGCGGTCCGCCGTCTGCGCGGCGCTGCTCGCCGCATCGGCATTGCTCGCGGCTGCGGCCGGCGCCAGGCCGGTCGATATCACGACCTATCACTACGACAATTTCCGCACCGGGTGGAACAGGAAGGAAAAGACGCTGACGCCCGCCAATGTCGCCAGCGCGCAATTCCAGATGATCGCCTCGACCGTGCTCGACGACCAGGTCGACGCCCAGCCGCTTGTCCTGTCCAGCCAGTCGGTCAACGGCCAGACGGCGCGCGAGGTCGTCTATATCGCGACCGAGGCCAACACGGTCTATGCGATCGACGCCAACACGGGGGAAGTGCTGCTTCAACGCAATCTCGGCGCTCCCGTGCCGCGCACCAGCCTGCCCGGCCAGTGCCCCAACGGCGGCCCCAATCTCGGCATCAACTCGACGCCCACGATGGATCCGCAGACGCACACCATCTACCTGATCGCCTACACCTACGAGGGGCAGAAGCCCGTCTATCACGTGCACGCGCTCGATCCGGCGACGCTGCAGGACACGGTCAAGCCGAGGCTCGTCACCGCCCGAGCCAAGCTGACCGACGGGACTACCTACGAATTCAATCCCCACGAAAGCCGCCAGCGGCCCGGCCTGCTTCTGTCCAAGGGCAAGCTCTATGCGGGCTTCGGAAGTTTCTGCGACTACGACGCCAATCTCTCGCGCGGATGGATCCTCGGCTGGAAGGCGAAGAACCTGAAGCCGCTGCCCGCCAACGAGCTCACCGACAGCTGGGCGCATACCACGCACAATTTCTTCCTGAGCGCGATCTGGATGTCGGGATACGGGCTGGCCGCGAGCGCCGCCGGCGACGTCTATTTCATCACCGGCAATTCGGACTACGCAGGCGACTCCTTCGATCCGGTCAACAACATCGAGGAAAGCGTCGTGCAGATGCCGCCGGACCTCTCGGGGGTGAAGCACCTGTTCACCCCGATGGACGCGCAGCACGGCTGGAAGGTGCTGGACCAGAACGATCAGGACTTCGGCGCAGGCGGATTCATGTTGATCCCGCCGCAGAAGGGACAGCCCAGCAATCTCGCCGTCGCCACGGGCAAGGTCGCCGTCACCTATGTCTTCAATGCCGACGACGTCAGCAACGGCCAGCCCAACGGCGGGATGGAGTACAGCCACGTCACCAGCGATCCGTGCTGGTGCGGGCCGTCCTATTTCGTGGCCAGCGACGGCAAGCCGCGCATCGTCACCAGCGGCGGCAACAACGCCCGCGTCTACAAGCTCGATCCGAAAGGAACGCCGTCGCTCACGCTCGACAAGACCCTGGGCCAGGTGGAAGGCATCTATTTCCCGGGCTTCCTGACAAGCGTCTCCTCCAACGGAACCAGGGCGGGGACGCAGATCGTCTGGGCGATGGGCCGGCCCACGGATTTCGGGCAGGAGGTCCTCAAGCTCCACGCCTTCGACGCCGAAAAGGGCGGCCAGATCTTCGTCGCCGATGCGGGGTACTGGACCAACTCGATCAGCGATTCCAACACCGTTCCGGTGGTGGCGAACGGAAAGGTCTATGTGGCGACGGTCAAGTCGCTGACCATCTGGGGCCTGAAGAAGAACGGCGCGCAGGCCGCCGCGATGCCGCCCCCGCCCGCGATCGTCGATACGCGCGCCAAGCTGGCGCCGGGCGAGCACGAGATACGCGGAACGGTGCGCGGCATCTCCGGGTACCGGCTAACGGTGGAGCTGCGCGACGGCAAGACGCTCGCGATCGACGCCGCATCCGCCGCGGCGCGATACAGGGTGGCTCCGCCGTCCGTCGGGCATGCGCTCGTCGCCCGCGGGCCGGTCGCGAACGGGACGATGAAGGCGGTGCAAATCGGCCATGCGCCCGATCAC
Source organism: Rhizomicrobium sp. (assembly GCA_035549575.1). Taxonomy (GTDB): domain Bacteria; phylum Pseudomonadota; class Alphaproteobacteria; order Micropepsales; family Micropepsaceae; genus Rhizomicrobium. The sequence continues at coordinate 28,225 of DASZQP010000073.1, read as the reverse complement.
GGCTACGCCTGGCCGCCGGACCGCTAGGACCGATCGCCTTCGGACGCGGCGGGCGCGAATTGCCCGCGGTGTCCCGCGAGCCATTCGCGGGCCCATCCGGCGACGACGGTCCTGTCCACGCCGCCCGCGAGCAGCGCCCGCTCGAGTGCCAGCATCGACCCTTGCGGCACGACGCAGCGGCCGCCCGTGACCGTTCCGTGCTCGTGCATCGGAGAGGTGTCGCAGAATCCGAGCATCGCGCAGGAGGCGCAGTTGAGACTCTTCCGCTGCCGGATGTCGCGCTGGCAGGCCCTGTAGGCTGCGCCCTCGACCATCTCGGCCATGGAGTCGCGATTGATATTGCCGAGGCAGCGCTGGGGATCGTAGGCGAAGGGGCGCGTATGGATGTCCCCGTTCACATTGACGACGAATATGTTGTCCAGCAGATCGCGCTCGAGATCCGGCTGCGAGCGGTGGCCGGCGATGCCGAGCGTGGCGAATTTGACGTAGTCGTCGAGGGGTGCGATGGGGATGTGCCTGTTCGAATTGGCGCGCCGCTCGAAGAGTTCGGCGAACACGCGGATCACCTCCTCCCCGGGCAGCTGCAGCCGGGAAATGCCCGCCTCGGGTCCGCCCTCGAACATCGGCAGGATGCGCCAGCCGTCGGAGAACGCCGCCACCCAGTCGTAGGCGCCGGCGAGCGTATCGCGATTGTGCGCGCCGAGCACCGAAATCGCGCCGAAGCGGGCGCCCGAGGCATGGAGCTTCTCTGCCGCGGCAACGACGGAAGCGCCGGAATCGCGTCCTCCGGCATTGACCCGGACATCGGCGCCGAAATCGATGGAGACGCCGAGGTGCCATCCCGAATCCAGAACGAATTCCAGCGAGTCCCGGGCGATGCCGTGCAGATTGGTCTGGACGCTGTTGCGACAGGGGAAATCGCGGATGTGCCTTTGCTGCAGTTCGGCAATCCGCTCGTAGTAGCCGCGCCCGAGCAGCAGGGGCTCGCCGCCGTGCCAGACGAAGGAGAACTCCGGCGACACTCCCATCTCCCGCAGCCGCGCGCCAAATCCATCGACATCGGCGAACAGCCGCTCGAGGGTGCCCGGAGTCATGTTCTCGCGAAGATGAAGCTCGCGGTGCTCGTAGCAGTAGGCGCAGCGAAGATTGCAGAACTTGGAGAGTTTTACGACGAAAACGAACTCATCCACCGGAGCCGGTTTCCAGACACTTGTTCTTTGCGCCGCCGACCTCGTTCCAGCCCGCCGGCGACAGCTTTTTGAATTGCTCGGGCGACACCGTTCCGTTTTCCACGCATAAGGAGCCGGAACCGACCGTGAAGATCTGGGACCCGAGAGGGGAAAGCGTGAAATTGCCGGAGTCCACAATGACCTCCTCGATATCGAAAGGGGAAGTCGGCACGGATCGACCATGCGGCGCTGGCTTGATTTCGAGCGCGCGTATGCGGTCCTCGCGAACGCTCAGGAGGATGTCCGTGGCCATGCCCGAGGAATTCTTGGCCCGGACAAGGACGAATTCCGTCGACGATCGTGACGCCTTCGCAACCGTTGCCACTGCCATCAGGCCGAATGCGGACAGGATCGAGGACTTGAAAACTTCGCGTCGCGTTTCGGCCATGGCGGTCCCCCGCTGAGACGCGATGTTCTACCATAGATTTCAGGCCGCGTCAGCACCCTTCGCGACCGGGCGCGGTCACACCTTGCCGACCTCGCTCCATTTCACGCGCACCGCATATTGCAGCGCGGATGTCGACGGGCCCTCCAGATAGGGGCCGTTCATCACGAAGGTGTGCTGCCCGATCGTGAAGCTGCCGCTTGCCTGCTCCAGCCGGTTCCTGCCCTTGAGTTCGGAATACCACTCCGCCGTGTCGAACGGCCGCGCCGGCGGGGCGTCGCTGGTCCTCCAGACCTGATACGCGCCATCCTGCGCGGCGTCCGGAACGAAAACGATTATGTACCAGTAGGGGTCGTTGCCATCGCCCTTTCCGACGATCGGCACATTGGGATCGCCTTCGCCATGGCCGAACAGGCTGGCATTTCCGGTGCAGCCGGACAGGGCCGGAGCGGCCATGAGCCCGAATGCCGACAGAACGGATGCCTTGAAGATTTGCCGCCGCGTCTCGGACATGGCCAGCCCCCTGCGCCGGGCGATCCTATCACGGATCGGCCCGGGCCGATAGCGAGCCGTGTGGCGCCTGTGCCCCGCGCAATCTAGAATTGGCCCGGCCCAGCGGGGACCATCGTGCAACGGTTTCTCAGAGTCGTCCGGCAGAGAAAGCTCGACCGTGTCGCTGCCGCGTATGGCGTCGCGGCATGGCTCTTCGTGCAGGCCGCCTCGATTGCGCTTCCCACGTTCGGCGCGCCCGCCTGGGTGCTCAAATTCTTCATCGTCGCCGCGATCGTGGGCTTCCCGCTGGCGCTGTGGATCGCCTGGCACGTGTCCCCGCCTCCGCGCCACCGGCACGGCGCGCCCGCGCCGTCCAGCGCGACGGACTCGGTGCTCCTCGTGCTGCTGGCGGCGGTCATCCTGCTCGGCTCCGCGGAGCTGGCATCCCAGTTCGGCCTGCTGCCGGGGATCCCCGGGCCCGGCGCGGCGAAATCCGGCCCCGCTCCCGCGGCCGACATGCCGCCGTCCGGCACGTCGGTGGCCGTCCTGCCCTTCATGAACATGAGCGGCGACGCCTCGAAGGACTATTTCAGCGACGGTATTTCCGAGGAGCTGCTGAACCAGCTTGCCAACATCCCCGAGCTTCGCGTCGCCGCGCGCACCTCGTCCTTCGCGTTCAAGGGAAAGAACGAGGACATCCGCAGCATCGCGCGCGCGCTCAACGTGCGCGCCGTTCTCGAGGGCAGCGTGAGGGAGGACGGCCGCCACATCCGCATCACGGCGCAGCTCATCAACGCCGCCGACGGATTTCACCTGTGGTCGAAGACCTACGATCGCGATCTCAGCAATATCCTCTCGCTGCAGGACGAGATCGCGCGGGAGATCACCGCCTCCCTGACCCACAGGCTGCTCGGCAGCGCGGGCGCCGACCCGTCCCCCGCCCGCGCGCCGGTGAATCCGGAAACCTACCGCAAATATCTGGAAGGACGCTCCTTCTCCGGACAGAAAACGGACGAGGGCGACGCGAGGGCGGTCGAGCTTCTCCGCGAGGTGACGCAGGCGGACCCGAACTTCGCGCCGGCATTTTCCGCGCTGGGACGAACCTACATCCACATGTCGCAATTCCACCACGAGCGGTCGGACCTGGTCCGGGCGGCCCAGGAGGCGTTGAACGCTGCGCTGCGGATCGACTCGCGCAACATGGAGGCACTCTCGCTCCGGGTCATTCTGTCGGTGGCAGGCTGGAATTGGGATGCCGCCGCGGCCGACGCCAGGAGACTGAACACGCTCAATCCGCACAGCGTGTTCACGCTGCGGGCGATGAACGAATACTACGGCTCTCTGGGGTTCTCCGAGCAGCAGGCCGCCGCCCTGCGCGAGGCGACGCGGCTGGACCCGCTGTCCTTCGTGGACCTGAACAATCTCGCCAGCGTCTATATCGGCCGGGGTGAATACGCCGAAGCGGCTTCCGCGGCCAACGACGCGCTTGCGCTGCGCCCGGACCGCGCGCTGACCACCTATACGCTGTGCCTGGCCTATGCGGGCTCGACGCGCTGGCGCGACGCGCAGATTCTCGTCGGCCAGCTGCTCGCGCTGCAGCAGGCTGACGCGGCGCAGGGATGTGCGCTGCGCAACGCCGCGCGTGCGGGCCGGATCGCGGAAGCCCGCGCCATTGCCGACAGGATCGCCGCGCGCTTCCCGGCCTTCGTCTATGACGAGACCGACATCGCGGGCTTCTATCTGGCCGGCGGCGACACGGGCAAGGCGCTCGCCTGGTTCGAGCGGGGCTTCGCGCGCAGGAACCACGACCTCTTCGCGGTGGCCTATTCTCCGACGACGCCGGCCGCGCTGCTGCGCAATCCGCAATGGAAGGACCTCATGCGGCGGCCGCAGGCACGGGCCTGGCAGGCGGCGCACGACCGTCTCGCGGCCGAATTGGCTTCCGAATAGCGGGCGCGATCAGGCGTAGGCGGCGTACTGCATCTGGCGCGGGATGTCGCCGGAGAACTCGGCCGCCTCGTCGATGAGCAGCGCCGTCTCGAGCGCCTGGCGCGCTTCCTGCGGCCGCACCAGAGGCTGAACGCCCTCGCGCACCGCCTTCACGAAGGCCGCAACGGACTCGCCGAGCGGATCGCCCAGTTCGAGCGGATTGAGGCGCCGCCGCGTGGTGTTGCGCAGCTTGCGGGTGAGGAAATCGATCTCGATGATCCCGTCGTGATAGACCGCGCGCATGCCGCGGCGCCGGTTGTGCGCGATCCGGCTGGTCTCGAGCCTGGCGACGGAACCGTTGCGGAACGACACCGTTGCCGCGACCTCGTCGGCGAACCGGCCCATTTCGGTGTGGGATTTCGCATCCACCGCGGCGACCGCGCCGGGGATGAGCTGATGGACGAGATCGATGTCGTGGATCATCAGGTCGAGCACGGCGCTCACATCGTCGCCGCGGCCCGTCCACGGGCCCATGCGCCAGCACGATACTTCCCTCGGCGCGTCGGGGAAGTCGAGAAGCCCCGTGCGGGCAAAGACGAAGCGCTCCTGATGGCCCACGGTAAGAACCCTGCCCGTGTCCTCGGCGAGCGCGATGAGCGCATCCGCCTCCTCGAGCGAGGTGGCGATCGGCTTCTCCACCAGCACATGCGCGCCCGCATTCAGGAAGGCGCGGACGATCGCGGAATGGGTGACGGCGGGCGTGCAGATGCTGACGAGATCGACACGGCCGAGCAGGTCGCGCCAGTCGGCCACGGCTGCGACGCCATGGTCGCTGATCGCGCCGCTGCGCACTTCGGGATTGGCGTCGGCGATGGCCGAAAGCTCGACTCCTTCGAGCCCGCGGTATTTCGAGGCATGGTGACGGCCGAATGCGCCGGCACCGATCACGGCAGCCTTGAGCTGCCCCTTGTGTCTTAACCGTCGTTGCAAACCGGGAATCCCTCGGGGAATCAGGCACATAAACGCCCGGATCGGAGTCACGGGCGACTCATAAAATGTTTCGTGTTGTTACATGCCAAGCCCCTGATAGGCTTGCCCGAATTGCGACATCCCGCCCTAAGCCATTGAGAGGACTAACCATGACAACCCGCAAAAGCCGCGAAATTCGACTCAAATCCCGTCCCGCCGGCATGCCGTCGGCCGCCAATTTCGAACTTGCCGAAGTGGATATCCCCGATCCCGGGCCCGGCCAGGTCCTGGTCCGCAACGCCTACATGACCGTCGATCCCTACATGCGCGGACGCATGATGGACCGGCGCAGCTACATACCGCCCTTCCAGATCGGCGAGCCGCTTCAGGGCGGCGCGGTGGGCCAGGTGGTCGCCGCCGGGCCCGGTGCGTCCTTCAAGGTCGGCGACCGCGTGATGAGCATGGCCGGCTGGCGCGAATGGTTCGTCTCCACCGGCATGGAGATGATGCAGAAGCTCGATCCCGTTCCCGGCGTGGGCATCCAGAGCTATCTGGGCTCGCTCGGCATGCCCGGTCTCACGGCCTATGCCGGGCTGCTGCGCATCGGCGAATTCAAGGCGGAGGATCCGGTATTCGTGTCCGCGGCGTCGGGCGCGGTCGGCGCGGTCGTCTGCCAGATCGCCAAGGCCAAGGGTTCGAAGCGCGTGGTCGGTTCGGCCGGGTCCGACGAGAAATGCGCCTATCTGAAGGAGATCGGCTGCGACGAGGCGATCAACTACAAGACCTGCGGCGACCTGAACGCGGCGGTCGCGAAGGCGTTTCCCGACGGCATCGGCGTCTATTTCGACAATGTCGGCGGCGGTCATCTCGATGCCGCGCTCGCCAATATGCGCCAGTTCGGGCGGCTCGTGGAATGCGGCATGATCGAGAACTACAACGCCACCGAGCTGCCGCCCGGCCCGCGCAACATGATGCTGATCGTCGCGATGAGCCTGACCATGCGCGGCTTTATCGTCAGCAATCATTTCGACATGATGCCGGATTTCCTGCGCGACATGGGCGAGTGGATCAAGGCGGGCAAGATGAAGTGGCGCGAAACGATCTACGACGGAATCGAGCGGGCGCCGGAAGCTTTCATCGGGCTCTTCAAGGGAGAGAATTTCGGGAAGATGCTCGTGCGCGTGGGACCGGACGACGCGGCATAGCGGGCGGAGCAAGGGCGGCCGTTTGGGGCGATTCCGGATTCCCGGCGGCCGCCGCATTTGCCTCCTTTTTGCGCTTCGCAGCGAGCCGGGCCCCTACCATCTGGCGCCCGCGATGCTGATTGCAATGCTGGCAGGCAGCGGCGAGATTGGAGAGGCAATCCGTGCCGCCGTCCATCTTTGCCTTTTTGTGCTCGATTGTCGGCCGCCTGGGCCCGTCCGGCGTAAACTCGCGCTTGCAATAGCAGCACCGCTGCTCCTGCATCCGAACCAGCGTCGCGAGAACGCGCTGCCTACGCTCCCTGTTCAATGACGCCCCGCCTTTGCGCTGTCCATTCTCGAAGAGGCATAGAACGGCGCTGCACGCCAGGGTAGCGCAAAGTGTTTCGATGCTTAGCAGACGGTTTCCGCGCGCACGAAGCGACCGGTACATTTGTCCCAATTTGTCGCGAGACGCTCCGCGCCGCCGCCTGGCGTTGCGGCGCGTTTGCGCCTGTCTAATATTCCCGCCGCCAACCGGCCAAGGGAATTCGCCATGCCTCGCACACGTACCATCGTCTTCTCGACCGCGGCGGCCGCGCTCGTCGCCGTGGTTCTCGCCGCAGAAGCGCCCGCTCCGAAGAAGGACGAAGCCAAGCCGTCCGATCTCTATTCCGGGAAGTTCTTCAAGTCGGAGGAAGTCGTCACGCACGGCTCGGCGAACGGCGTTTCCTATCGGGCGACGGCGGGCACCCTGGTCGTGCATCCGGCGGGGTGGAACGATTCCGCGCAGAACGGAGGCTCGAAGAATCCCGATGCGAAGGCCGACGAATCCTCGGCGGAAGCGTCGATGTTCTTCGTCTATTACGCGAAGGAGGATGAAAAGCCGGAGAACCGCCCGGTCACCTTCATCTTCAACGGCGGCCCCGGCTCCGCCTCGGTGTGGCTGCACATGGGGGCCTGGGGGCCGAGGCGCGTCATCACCGCCAACGACACGCACAGCCCGGCCGCGCCCTACCGGATCGTGGAAAACGACCAGAGCCTGATCGACGCCAGCGACCTCGTGTTCATCGACGCGCCGGGAACGGGCTTCAGCCGCATCGCGGGCAAGGACAAGGAAAAGGCGTTCTACGGCGTCGATGCCGACGCCGAGGCGTTCGCGAGCTTCATCCAGGAATTCCTCGCCAAGTACAACCGCTTCAACTCGCCGAAGTACATATTCGGAGAAAGCTACGGCACGCCGCGCGCGGCCGTCCTCGTCAACGATCTGGAGACGGAGCGCGACATCGATTTCAACGGCGTGATCATGCTGTCGCAGATCCTGAACTTCGACCTTTCGGTGGACCGGCCGGAATTCAATCCCGGCGTCAATCTTCCCTACCAGCTCGCGCTGCCCACCTATGCGGCGACGGCGTGGTATCACAACAAGCTCCCCGGCAAGAAGCCGCAGGACCTGGCGAAGTTCGTGCAGTCGGTGGAGCGCTTCGCGATGGGCGAGTATGCGCAGGCGCTGTCCGCCGGCGCGGGCCTCTCCAAGGCGCGGCGCATCGCCGTCGCCAACAGGCTCCACGCCTTCACGGGATTGCCGGTGTGGTACATCCTGAAGGCCAATCTGCGCATCGACGGCGGCGAGTTCGAGAAGACGCTGCAGGACGACATGGGCCTGACCACCGGACGGCTGGACACGCGCTTCTCCGGCGTGACGCTCGATCCGCTGAGCGAGAAATCGGACTACGATCCGCAGTCCGCCGCCATCAGCTCGGCCTATGTGTCGGCGTTCAACGCCTATGTCCGCAACACGCTGAACTACGGCCAGGGCAAGCTGTTCGTGCCGTCGGCCCGGCTGTTCCGGGACTGGGACTTCCGCCACAAGGCGCCCGGTCAGCAGTTCGCCAGCCGCGGCGCGGCCAATGTGATGCCCGATCTCGCCAACGCGATGAAGCAGAATCCCAATCTCAGGATCCTGCTCACCGGCGGCTATTTCGATCTCGCCACGCCCTATTACGAAGGCTGGTACGAGATGCACCAGCTGCCCATACCGGACTCGCTGCAGAAGAACATCCAGTACCACTACTACGAGTCGGGACACATGGTGTACGCGCACCAGCAGTCGCTGAAGGAACTGCACGACACCGTGGCGGAGTTCATCCGCTCGACCAGCAACGTTCCGTGACGCCGCGCTGCGGCGCCCGGCGCGCCGTCAGGACGCGAAGTAGAGGTGATGATGCAGGCGGCATTCGGGGTTGAACCCTGCGCCGCAGGAAGGGCATCCGTCCGGCGAGGCGCGATATTCGCCGATGCGCATCTCGTGTCCGCAGACGCCGCACAGCACCGCCCGTTCGTCCCATTCGGCGCGCGGCCAGACCTGCGCCGGATGCCCGGCCATCTCGTCGTGGCACGACCTGCAGGCGTAATAGACGCCGCAGCACTTCATCCGGATCGCGATCACGTCGCGCGGCGAGTGCCAATGGGCGCAGCGCGTCTGCGGGTCGAGATCCAGCCCGTGCACGCGCGGACGGGCGCTCATTCGGGACCGGTGGCAAGAAGATTGGCGCAGGCGACGACGATCAGATAGGCGAGCATCAGCGGCGCCAGCCCGATGAGGATGGCGCCGGCCACTTCGGTGTAGATGCTTTCCGGCAGCATCGCGTAGGCGGTTCCGACATAGAGAAGCTGGATGCCCCCCACCGCGAGGACGCCCTGCAGCAGGGCCAGCGTGGCATCGCCCAGCGCCTCCGGTCGCTTGGCGCGCTCGAGCCGGATCAGGCCGGCGGAAAGTCTGAGCCGCGACGCCGCGGAGCCGACGAAGATGATCGCCAGGAGCCACGCGAAGGCCGAAGCGAAGAAGCGGCCGCCGTCCAGCCCGAGCGGCGTGAGCGTGTCCTCCAGCGCCCTTTGCCCCGGCACGGCGAAGAAGATGGCGGACCGGATCGCATCTGCGACGGGGCTTTGCAGGAACAGCGGCGCCAGCCAGTTCTGGTTGACGAAGCTCGCCGCGGCGAACGCGGCGAACACGATCTCGTTGAACCCCGGCAGCAGCCGGCCGGCCGCGATCCCCCGCGGGGCGTGGCCATGGTCGGTGGCGATGGCATAGCCGCCGACGAAGAGAAGCCCCATCGCCAGGAACAGCAGCCCGCAGACCCCGATCATCTCCGCGGCGCGCAGCGGCTCGGCTCCGCGCTGCAGCGCCAGCACGAGCGCGTGGCCGCCCGCATAGAGGCAGAACACGACCCAGCCCTTCGCGAGCAGCCGCGCCATTCCCATGGGCTAGATCCCTCTCCCGCGCCTCAAGCCGACGCCGCGAAGGTTGAACCCTTTCGCGCGGCGCTGAGATTGTCCGCGAGCAGGAAGGCCAGCTCGAGCGCCTGGCTCGCGTTGAGGCGCGGGTCGCAGCGCGTCTCGTAGCGGTCGCGCAGATTGCGGTCGGTGATCTCCTGCGCGCCGCCGGTGCATTCCGTGACGTTCTGCCCCGTCATCTCCAGATGGACGCCGCCCGCATGGGTGCCTTCGGCGCGATGGACATCGAAGAAGGTCTTGAGCTCCTTCATGATCCGCTCGAACGGGCGGGTCTTGATGCCGGCGGCGGACTTGACCGTGTTGCCGTGCATGGGATCGCAGGACCATACGACCTGCGCGCCGGCGCGCTTCACCGCGCGGGTGAGGCGGGGCAGCTTCTCCGCGACCTGGTCCGCGCCGAAGCGGGCGATCAGGGTGAGGCGTCCCGGCCTGTTCTCCGGATTCAGAATCTGGATCAGGCGGAGCAGCTCGTCCTCCGTCATGGACGGGCCGCATTTCAGGCCTATGGGATTGCGGATGCCCCGGCAGTATTCGACATGCGCGCCGTCCGGCTGTCGCGTGCGGTCGCCGATCCAGATCATGTGGGCCGACGTGTCGTACCAGTCGCCTGTGATCGAATCCTGCCGGGTGAGCGCTTCCTCGTAGGGAAGCAGCAGCGCCTCGTGACTGAAATAGAAATCGACCCGGGAGGTCTGCTGCTTCACCGCCTCGGCCAGCGAGAAGGTGCGCAGGAAGCCCACGCCCTCGCCGATGCGCTCCACCACGGCGAGATAGCGCTGCAGCAGGTCGGGATGATGATGGTCGTCGAGGTACCAGTGCCGCGCGCGGCTGAGGTCGGCATAGCCGCCGGTCGCGAAGGCGCGGACGAGATTGGCGGTGGACGCCGCCTGGAAATAGGCCCGCAGCATCCGCTCCGGATCGGGTATGCGCGCGGCGACGGTGAAGTCCTCGCCGTTGATGATGTCGCCGCGGTAGGACGGCAGCGTCTGCCCCTCGCGTACCTCGTTGTCGTCGGAGCGGGGCTTCGCGAACTGGCCGGCGATGCGGCCGACCTTCACCACCGGCACGTCCGCCGCGAAGGTCAGCACGGTCGCCATGCTCAGGAAAACGCAGAACGTGTCGCGGATATTGTTGGCACTGAACTCCGCGAAGCTCTCCGCGCAGTCCCCGCCCTGAAGCAGGAACGCCTTGCCCTCCGCGACGGCGGAGAGCCGGTCGGCCAGGCTGCGCGCCTCGCCGGCGAAGACGAGCGGGGGGTAGGTGCGAAGCTGGTTCTCGACGGCCGAAAGCGCCGCCGGATCCGGATATTCCGGAACCTGACGGATCGGCCGCGCTCGCCAGCTTTTCGGGCTCCAGGGCACCCGGGACCTCCTCGTTCAGCCGTCGATATAGGAGAACTGGCGCAAATTGGCCAGAACCCGCTGAACCCGTGGTGAACAGAACTCTCCGGGATGATAGCGTTTGACGGTTTCACGCTGCCAAAGCTTTCTTGACCGCCTCCGGATTTTTCTGGATGACCAGCAGATACGCCCGCACGACGGAATCCGGATGCGTGCGCTTCTGTTCCAGGTCGCGCAGCCTGCCGAGATTGAAGCCGTAGCGCAGTGCGAAAGCCTCCTGCGTCAGCCCGGTCGCCTCACGGATCGCTTTCACGTCAAGGTCTTCGGGAATGTGTACCCTGTATTCGGACCTGTCGGCTTCACCGCGAGCATAAGCAAGGGCCTCGCGCGCGCCGGCCATGACGCCTTCGAAGATGGTTTCTTTCTTCGGCTTCTTCTTCATCTCACTCTCCGAACCGGCCGTGAATAAGCCGCCACAATTTCCTTCGTCACCGTCTTCAGGCTGTTTCGCTGTCGACCGTCGAGATCGTCCCTCTCCGCCTTCGAATAGGCGTAGAGCAGGAACAGCGGAATCGCGTTGCCGGAAAAGAACGTGATGACACGATAGCCACCGCTTTTTCCTTTCCCACGCCCCGCCACCCGGATTTTCCGGCATCCGCCGGTGCCTTTGATTTCCGCGCCGGCGTCCGGGTTCGACGAGAGATACTCGATCAGCGCGGCGATCTCTTCCTCCGCCATGCCTGCCTGCTCGGCGGACTTCTGGAACGCCGGCGTCTCAACGACAGTCTGCATCTCTATATACGGAAATTCCGTAGTAGTCAAGGGGGCCGCAATTCCCCAAATTGAAAGCCGGCACTGCAGCTACAATCACAGATTGTTGAAGTCTGCGCCAGCCAAGACTGCGGTTCGCCGGCCGCGGCTGCGCTCAACTCGAAACGTGCGGCAGGATCCTGATCTCGATCCTGCGGTTGCGCGCTTCGCTCACGCCCTCGCCTGTCGCCTTCTTCAGATGCGTCGCGCCGAAGCCGGCCGCCGTGAGCCGGTTCGCCGCAACGCCGTCCGCGCGCAGCTCCGCGGCGACGGCATCCGCGCGCTTCTGCGAGATGCGCAGATTGGATTCCGGCGTGCCGCTCGTATCGGTGTAGCCGCCGATCTGGATCAGCGTGTGATCGTAGTGGCGCAGCGCCGACGACAGGTTCCGAAGCAGATCGCGGCCGTCATCGTTGAGTCTCGCCTTGTCGAACATGTCGTCGCTCTTGAGATTGAGCACGACGACATCGCCCGGCCGCGCCACCGGAATGCCGCGCAGATAGTGCCGCAGGTCGCGCTCCAGCGCGTCCATGTAGGTGCCCACATTCGCCGCGGTCAGCGGTCCGGCCGTGCCGGCATAGCCCGGGACCGAGGGCTTCGCGCGCGGCGGCCGCACGGCGTGCTGCTGCCCGGCGGGAGGCGATGCTTCGGGCGGGGGCGGCTGCGGCGGCGGAAGATGGGACGGAAGCGGCGCGCTCCGGCAGGCTGCCAGCGCCAGCAATGCGAGCGGTGCGAAAAGCTTTTTCATCTCGTCAGCTTCGCCCGCGAGCGCGGCAAAATCTAGGCGTCGTTTGCAAGCCATCCGGCGGCGGTTAATGATCGCCGGACAGCTATCCGAAACGGGAGAAACGGCATGAATCTATTCGATCTGAGCGGCAAGACCGCGCTCGTCACCGGCTCGACGAAGGGCATCGGCGAGGCCATTGTCCATCGCCTCGCCGAGCACGGCGCCAATGTCGTGGTCTCGAGCCGCAAGGCCGACGCCTGCGAGAAGGTCGCCGCCGACATCAACCGGGAGCGCGGCAGGGAAGTCGCCGCTCCCATTCCCTGCAACATCAACTACAAGGAGCAGCTTCAGGCGCTCGTCGACGCGACGCGCAAGAAGTTCGGCAAGATCGACATCCTCGTCTGCAATGCAGCGATCAATCCCTATTACGGACCGATGGCGGGCATTCCCGACGACGCCTTCGACAAGATCATGGGCGCCAACATCCGCTCCAATCACTGGCTCTGTTCGATGGTGTTGCCGGAGATGGTGGAGCGCAAGGACGGCGCCATCGTCATCGTGTCGTCGATCGGAGGCTTGCGCGGCTCGCAGGTGCTGGGCGCGTACTGCATCTCCAAGGCGGCGGACATGCAGCTCGCGCGCAACATCGCCGTCGAGTACGGGCCGCACAACATCCGCGCCAACTGCATCGCGCCGGGCTTGATAAAGACCGATTTCGCACGTGCGCTGTGGGAAAATCCCGAGACGCTGAAACGTTCGACGCAGGGCGCGCCGCTGCGCCGCATCGGCGAGCCGGACGAGATCGCGGGCGCGGCCGTGTTCCTCGCCTCGAAGGCGGGTTCCTTCACGACGGGACAGGTGATCGTCTGTGACGGCGGCGCGACGATTTGACAAAATGGGTGCCCTCTCCTCCGCCTATGCGGTGGCGAGGGCAGCTCTTACATCCCCAGCACGCTTTCGGCGCTCTTGAACTTCAGGTTCTGCGCGTCGGCGACGGCCTTGTAGGTCAGCGTGCCCTTGTAGACGTTGAGGCCGGCGCGCAGATGTGCGTTGTCCTTCATCGCCTGTTCCGCGCCCTTCTCGGCGAGCTGGAGCGTGAACGGAAGCGTCGCGTTGTTGAGCGCGAAGGTCGAGGTGCGCGCGACGCCGCCCGGCATGTTCGCGACTGCATAGTGCACGACGCCGTCCACGACATAGGTCGGATCGGCATGGGTGGTGGCGTGGCTGGTCTCCGCGCATCCGCCCTGGTCGATGGCGACATCGACGATCACCGAGCCCTTCTTCATCTGGCTCACCATCTTGCGCGTGATGAGCTTCGGCGCCGCCGCACCCGGCAAGAGCACGCCGCCGATGACGAGATCGGCGCCGATGACATGCTCCTCCACCGCGTCGATGGTGGAATAGATGGTGTTCAGCATCGCGCCGAACTGGAGATCGAGCTCGTTGAGACGATGCAGCGAGACGTCGAGGATGGTGACATGCGCCTCCAGCCCCATCGCCATGCGCGCGGCATTGGTGCCGACGACGCCGCCGCCGAGAACGACGACCTTCGCGGCGGGGACGCCCGGCACGCCGCCCAGCAGCACGCCGCGCCCGCCCTGCGCCTTCTCCAGAGAATGGGCGCCGGCCTGAATCGACATGCGGCCCGCGACCTCGCTCATGGGTGCCAGCAGCGGCAGGCCCCCGCGCGCGTCGGTCACGGTCTCATAGGCGATGCAGACCGCGCCGGAGTCGATCAGGCCCTTCGTCTGCTCCGGATCGGGCGCAAGGTGCAGATAGGTGAAGAGCGTGTGCTTCGGCGTGAGGCGTTTGATCTCGACCGGCTGCGGCTCCTTCACCTTCACGATCATGTCGGCATTCGCGAAGACCTCGTCGGCGCTCTTCAGGATCTTCGCGCCGACGCGGCCGTACATCTCGTCGGAAAGGCCGATGCCGTCGCCGGCCAACGTCTCCACGAACACTTCGTGTCCGCGCGAGGTCAGTTCGCGCACGGCGGCGGGCGTCATGCCGACGCGGTATTCGTGGTTCTTGATCTCCTTGGGCACGCCGATGCGCATGATGGTCCTCGCGGGGTTGGCGCGCGCGGATTAGCCTATTTGTTTCCGCGAGGAAAGCCGGTCGGAGCCGTCCGGGAGCAAGCCCTTGTTTCGCAATGCGGATAGGCGGCGTCAGGAAAGCCGCGACAGAACGGCGCGTACGCCGTCCACGATCCGCGCGATGTCGGATTCGGCCGCGATCAACGGCGGGGACAGCGCTATCGTGTCGCCGCCCACGCGCAGCACCATGTTCTCTTCGTGAAAGGCGCGGCGGATCGCCTCCAGACCGCGGCGGCCGGGCGCCGCCGGATCGGGCTCCAGCTCGATGCCCGCGGCGAAGCCGGCGTTGCGGATGTCGGCGACGAACGGCGCGCCCTTGAGCGCATGCACCGCATCTTCCAGCGTCTTTTCCAGGATTTGCGCACGCTCGAACAGGCCCTCGTCGCGATAGATGTCGAGTGCCGCCATCGCGGCGGCGCAGGCGAGCGGATGGGCCGAATAGGTGTGGCCGTGAAACAGCTCGATGTTGTGTGCGGCTCCGCTGTTTTCCATGAACGCGCCGTAGATCTTCCCCGATACGATGGTGCCGCCCATCGGAACCGCGCCGCTGGTCACGCCCTTGGCGAAATTGATGATGTCGGGCGCGACGCCGTAGCGCTCCGCGGCGAAGCCGTGGCCCATGCGGCCGAAGCCGGTGATCACCTCGTCGAAGATGAGAAGAATTCCGTACCGGTCGCAGATCGCGCGCAGCCGCTCGAAATAGCTCCTCGAGGCGCCGAACACGCCGCCCGAACCGGAAAAGGGCTCCACGATCACCGCGGCGATCGTCTCCGCGCCATGCAGCGCCACCAGGCTTTCCAGCGCATCGGCGTAGCGTTCGAGATTCCGGGGCTCGCCGCGCGTGAAGCGCATGGCGGCGGGATCGTAGGGCAGCGGAAGATGATCGTCCGTACCCGGAATGAGCGGCCCGAAATGCCTGCGGTTGTTGCCGATTCCGCCCATCGAAATGCCGGCGACGGTGGAGCCGTGATAGCCCTTGTCGCGCCCGATGACGCGGAAGCGGCTGCCCTGCCCGATCTTGTGGAAATAGGCGCGCGCGATCTTGAGCGCCGCATCGGCGGCTTCCGATCCGGAATTGACGAAGAAGACGTGATCCAGCCCCTCGGGCGCCATGGCGGCAAGCCGCTGCGACAGTGCGAAGGCCGCGGGATGGGCGAACTGGAATGTCGGCGCGAAGTCGAGCTCGCGCGCGGCTTTCGCGATCGCCTCGGCGATCTGCTTGCGGCCGTGGCCGGCGTTGCAGCACCACAATCCCGCGCAGGCGTCGATAAGAGCGCGCCCGCCCTCGTCGTAATAGTACATGCCTTCCGCGCGCGCGAGCATCCGCGGATGCGCGCCGAAATCGCGATTGGGCGTGAACGGCAGCCAGAAGGCGCCGAGGTCGTTCGGCCTGCTGAGGCTCATGAATCTTCCCGGGATCGCCTCCGAAACTAGCAGGCGTGCGGCAAAAAAAGAAACGGCCCCCGCGAAGGGGCCGTTTCGCGATGCTGCGGGATGTCAGTTGCCCTGGCTTTTCGGATTCGCGTTGTCGTCCGATTTGCCTTTCTGCCTTTGACCGGACTTGCTGCCGCCGGATTCGGCGTTGCCGGAACCGGCCTTGCCGCCGCCGGGCTGGGCAGCGCCCGGGCCGCTCATCGTGCCGCCGCCGCGGCCGGGGCCGCTCATTCCGCCGCCCGGACCTGTCATGCCGCCGCCGCGACTCGGACCGCTCATTCCGCCGCCCGGACCCGTCATGCCGCCGCCGCGACCGGGGCCGCTCATTCCGCCGCCCGGACCCGTCATGCCGCCGCCACGGCCCGGACCGCTCATTCCGCCGCCCGGACCCGTCATGCCGCCGCCGCGCCCGGGGCCACTCATTCCGCCACGATCGCCCGCGGGATTGCCACGGCCGCCCCGGTTCACATCGCCGTGACTGCTATCGCGATCGTTGCGTCCGCGATCGCGATCCTTCCAGTCGTGGCGGTCCCATTCCGGATGCCAGCGCGAGCGCCAGTCGTTGCGCTCGTTCCGCCAGTTGGGATGGCGGCGCTGCCACTTCGCGCGCCATTCCGGACGCATGTGGAATCCATGGCTTTCGTAGAACTGGAAGCCGAGCGGCTCGCCGAAGCGGCCGTAGCAGGCCCAGGCCGGCCTTGCGCCGCGCCATTCGTCCAGCCGCCAGCCGCCGCGCACCCAGTACCAGTACCGGCCGCGCCACTTTCGATAGTAGAGCGGGCCGCGATACCAGTCGCCGCGAAAGTAGACCGGGCAGTAGTAGACCGGCAGATCCCAGAACTCGTCCGGACATCCCCAGCGGTCGCAATATCCGCCCGTGCTGATCGAGAAGCTGAACCCGCGCGTGCCGAAGCTGAGATCGATTTGCGCGCGCGCGGGCGCCGAGGCCGCCGCGAGCGGCAGGGCAAGAGCGGCCGCTGCGAGCGATGTTCTGACAAAACCCTTCATGGCAATGCTTCCTTTCCCAATCGGCGATTTCCGTTCGCCGGCGGCGTTCCCAGAAAAGTTGCACCGGAGCATACACGCCCCGGCCCCCTGCGCGCGAGCGCCGAAGCACGCCGGCGGCGGCGGCTCAATGCGGACCGCGGCCGCCGAATCCGCCGTGGCTCGCGCCATGGGGGGAGCCGCGTCCGCCTGCGCCGAATCCGCCACTGCCCGGCCCGAATCCGCCGCTATTGCCGGGCCAGGAGCGGGGCGCGAAGGAGCCCGGCCTGCCTCCGTTTCCGAAGTGGATCGTGCCGTTGAGCTCGCGCGGGCGGCTCACGCCGCCGCGAAAATCCCCGCGGAGCCGGACGCCGGGCCGCAACCCGTTGTTCGATCCGCCGCGATGCTGCCATTGGATATGCGCAGGCCTCGGGCCGCGCCATTCGTCGCCGCGCCATTTGCCGTGCAGCCAGAACAGGCGGCGGCCGCGATACCAGCGATAGTAGATCGGTCCCCGATACCAGTATCCGCCGTAGAACACCGGCTCGTAGTACACCGGATAGTCGCAATAGTCCGGCGGCAGGCCCCAGGGCGGCGCCTCGTCGTAATATTCGTAGTAGTCGCAGGGATCGCCCAGAAGATAGTCCGGCCCGCCGGGCCCGAAAGCGATTCCGGCCTGCGCGGATGCGGGCGTCGACGCCGCGAACATTGCCGCCGCGAGCAGCGCGGCACAGGCTGCGGACTTCGCCCACATGGTCTTCATAGAGGCACTCCCTGCGGACGCGCCTGACGCAACCGTGAGGCTGCGCCAGGCCACGCACCGCGCATGTCTAACTCAAGACACGCGCTTGTCTGCTAGTGGCGGAAGCCGTGTCCGCCGCCGTGCGAGCTGCCCCGGGGTCCGGAGTGCATTCCCGGGCTGCCGTGGAAGCCGCCACGCGGTCCGGAATGCAGGCCCGGACCGCCGCGGAAGCCGCCGTGGTATCCGAAATGCGTGCTCGGGCCGCCGCGGAAGCCGGAATGCAACGCCGGCCGGCCGTGGAATCCGCCACGGAAGCTGTTGTGCATCGCCGGATGGAATCCGCGTCCATGGAAGCCGCCCGACCGCCAATGCGTGCCGGCGCGCCAGCCGCCGCGCCACCAGAACTGGCGATGTCCGTGCCACCAGCGCCAGCGGAGCGGTTCACGCACCCACACGCCGTCGATGAAGACGGGACCCGTGTAGTAGGCGCCGCAGCCATAGGGATCGTAGTAGTCGTAGTAGGGATCGCAGGCATAGGCCGGTCCGTAATAGACCGGGCCCGGGATTCCGATGCCGATGCCGACGTGGACGCCGGCATTTGCCGGAGCGCTGACGCCCACAGCCGTGCCGGCCAGCATCAGCGCGCCAAGCGCGAGATTCTTGAGGGATTTCATGTTTACTCTCCGTCCTGATTCATTGCCCTACCCGCGCGCATGATGGCGGGTGGCGGCTGAACCCTGCATGAACGGCGCTTTCAGGTTTCGGCTCCCGAGGGAACCCGGCTCAGGCCGAACGCCCGCGTCCGTCCACCGGCCAGACCGCCTCGAGCACGTCGCCGCGAACGACATGATAGCGGTCGTAGAGATTCACCGTGGGGTCGCAATGCGGAACCACGCAGGCGACGGCGTCGCCGAGACGGAGCGCGCCCGCCCCAGGCGGAGCGGCCACGCCGCCCTGCTCGTCGCCGAAGAAGAAATAGGCCGCGCCTTCCGGCGCCCCTTCCGCGATGACCGGCACGCCGTCGTCGGTGGCGAAGGCCTTGAGCCCGGCGTCGGTCGTGACCATGCCCGGGCGGTTCGCGCTGATCACCGTGGTCTGGACGAAGAGCGAGGTCTCGAACGGCGGGCGGCCGCCCGGTTTCGTCCAAACGTCATTGTACTGACGATCCATGAAGACATAGGAGCCGGCCTGCAATTCGGTGAGCGTGCGCGCATCCGGATCGATGTCGAACGTGCCGGTGCCGCCGCCGGAGAGAATCTGCGGCGCGAGATTTCTCGCTCCGAGCTCGTCGCGCAGCAGTGCCAGCTCCTTGAGCGCGGAAAGCGAGGCGTCGCGGCGCTGGTTCGGCGATTCCATGTGCTGGACCTGGCCCGCGTAGCATTGCAGCCCGGCGTATTCGAGGTTCTGCGCGGCCGCCACCTGCTCCACCAGCGGCACGGCCCTGTCCGGCCGTATGCCGGTTCGGCCCATGCCCGGATCGATATCGACGAAGATCCGCAGCGTCTTGCCCGCCGCTCCCGCCGCCGCATCCAGGCGAAGCGCGGTGCCGGCATTGTCGCAGACGGCGATCAGCCCGGCGATGCGCGCGTTGAGCGCGGCCAGTCGCGCGATGCCGCCGTCCGTCACCATCGGCGAGGTGATCAGGATCGAATCGATTCCGGCCTCCGCCAGCGCTTCGGCCTCGCCGAGCTTGGCGCAGCACACGCCGAGCGCGCCGGCCGCGATCTGCCGCCGCGCGATCTCCGCGGATTTGTGCGTCTTGGCATGGGGACGAAGCGCGATGCCGCTGCGCCGCGCATGATCCGCCATGCGCGCGATGTTGCGCTCGAGCGCCTCGATGTCGAGAACGAGCGCCGGTGTCTGCAGCTTCCATCGTCCTCCGGGGACGCCGATGAGATCGTCATTGAGCAAGGCCGGATTCCGCCGCGGAAGGACGCCCAGCAGTTTGCGCGAAAACCCGCCCGCCGATCCAGCGGCAAATCAGCCCTTGGTGTTCTGACCTTCCGGAACGTTCTTGCCGGGGACCGGCGCGACGATCGCCGGATCGGATTCGACGCGCGTGCCGTCGTTGCCGGAGAGGCGGGCCGGATCCTCCGCCGCGAGCGCGCCCTTCCGCATGGCGACTATGCCTTCGCCGCCGGGAAGGCCACTGCGCAGATCCGGCTTCTTCTTCGGGGAATCGACCATCGCTTTTGCCTCCTGGAACCCGTATTCGATAACGGATCGCGGAGGAATTCGTTGCGCCCGCTTCCCCCATGACCGCAGCCGCGCTGGCACTGATCCTTCTGTCGGCCGTCACGCACGCCGTGGTCAACGTCCTGACCAAGCGGGCGCGCGACAAATATGCGATGCGCCTGCTGATCGGCGTGATGGGTTCGATCGTGGCGGCGCCGCTGCTCCTGCTGGTTCCGCTTCCGCACGGACTGGCGCTGCGCTGCCTGATCGGCACGGTCTTCGTCCATGCGTTTTACGAATGGCTGCTGGTCAGGTCCTACGAGAGCGCGGCGTTCTCCGCCGTCTATCCGGTCGCGCGCGGAACCGGGCCGCTGTTCACCGCGCTGGGGGCGATCTTCGTCCTGCGCGAGCACGCGGGCGCCGCGGAGATCGCGGGCATCCTGCTCGTGTGCGGCGGCGTGATCGCCATCGGCATCACGCACCGCGCGAGCGAAGGTGCGAAGGCGGGATTGCTCTTTGCGCTGGGCACCGGCGTCAGCATCGGCTGCTACACGCTGATCGACGCGACGGGGGTACGCTCGGTGCCCGAGCCGATGAGCTATGTGCTGTGGTTCTTCGTGGCGCATGGCGCGAGCGTCGTCGTGACCGCGCCCGGCATCCGGGGGCGCGCGGTCGTCGTCGAGGCGCGGCGGCAATGGCGGCTCGGAATCCTGCTCGCGATCCTGTCCATGACAAGCTACGGGGCGGCGATGCTCGCGTGGCGCGTCGGCGCGACCGCGCAGCTCGCGGCGCTGCGCGAGACGAGCGTCGTGTTCGGGACCGCGATGGCGGCCGTGTTCCTCGGCGAGCCCATGACGCTGCGGCGCTGGTGCGCGGCGGGGGCGATTGCGGCCGGCGCGATCATGCTCCAAGCTGGCTGAATGAGGACATTCTATTCGCCCGCGCATCTGGAGCATCAGCCCGCGGAGGAATTCGAGCGCGGGCGGATGCTGCCCGCTGTCGAGATCCCGGAACGCGCCGAAGCCGTGCGCGCGCGGATCGAGGAGCGCGGGCTCGGTCCCATCCTGGCGCCGTCCGAATTCGGCCATGAGCCGCTGCTGCGCGTGCACGATGCCGAGCTCGTCGCGTTCCTCGGCGAGGCATTCGCGCAATGGCAGAAAGCGTACGGCCTGCGCGCGCGTGCGGCGCTGCCGTCGCGCTGGCCTGCGGCGGGCCTGTCCGCGCGGCGCGCGCCCGACATCGAATCCCGTCTCGGCACCTTCGCCTTCGACGCCGGCACGCCGATCATGAAGGGAACCTGGAGCGCGGCGCGCACGGCGGCGAATGTGGCGCTCAGCGCCGCCGAGGCCGTCCGCAGCGGCGAGAGGGCCGCCTTCGCGCTGACGCGGCCGCCCGGCCATCACGCCGCCGGCGACGTGTTCGGCGGCTTCTGCTATCTCAACAACATCGCCATCGCCGCGCAGTACCTGCGCGACGCCGGCCTGCGCCCGGCGATCCTCGACGTCGACTATCATCACGGCAACGGCACGCAGACGATCTTCTACGATCGCGACGACGTGTTCTTCTGCTCCATTCACGCCGATCCGAACTACGCATTTCCGCACTTCCTCGGCTACGCGGACGAACGCGGCGCCGGCGCCGGAGAGGAGAAGAACCTCAACCTGCCGATGCCAGCCGGCACCGACTGGCAGCGCTACGGCGCCGCCTTCGCGACGGCACGGGAAAGGATCGCGGCGTTCGGGCCGGACGTTCTGCTCGTCTCGCTCGGTCTCGACACTTTCGCCGGCGATCCGATCGCGGACTTCGCGCTGCGCACCGAGGACTATCTGCGTCTGGGAGAGGCCATCGCCGGATTGCGGCTGCCGACGCTGTTCGTCTTCGAGGGCGGCTACAATGTCGAGATGCTCGGCATCAACACGGTCAATGTGCTGGAGGGATTTCTCGGCCGGTAGCTCCCCCCGGAGCTAGTTCGGCGCGTCCCCGGCATCGTCCTTCGCCGGACGCAGGTTCTCCGCCGCCTTGCGCACGGCGTCCTTGGCCTTCTCCGCCGCGGAGACCGCTGCCTTGGTGGCGGGTGCGGTCTTGGCCTGCATTTCGTCGAGCGCGCGGTCGACCGCGTTCTTCACGCTGGCGGCGGTGCCGCCCTTTTCGTATTCGCGCTTGATGACGTCCTCGACCCGGCGCAGCACCGCGTCCACGGTGAAGTCGCGATTGAGGCCGCGCTCCCGGTCGGAGATGATCGAATAGATGTCGATGTGATCGTCGATCAGGCGGCCCTGCTCCACCAGCCAGTAGAACCGCTCGCCCTCCCTGCCGTGCCGGAACACGAGGTCGAAGACCGCCACGGCGAAGGTCAGCGGGATCTGGATGAAATTGTGGACGTTGTTGAGCGCGAGCTTGAGCTCGAACACGGCCACGTCGCGCAGGAATTTCCAGCGCGCATCCTGGTTGCTCCCCGGCGGCGGGGCGGAGGAATCGGCGGGCACCATGCGGGGCTCCGTCAGGTGAAGTCGAACAGCGACCTTACCGAAAAATCGGGGACGTTCGCACCCTCGCGCGGAGCGGTGATGCGGAAAATTCCGTTGGCGCGCAGGCAGGGTTCGCCGTCCGCGGTGGCAAGGCCCTGCGCGAACAGCAGGTTGCGCGTCATGCGCGCGACCTCCGCCCGCCCTTCCACCCAGGCACCGAGCCGGGCGGGCGCCATGAAGTCGCAGGCGAGATTGACCGTCGGCAGGAATCCCATGTCGGTCTTCGCCTGGAAGCGCGAGGCGATGGGCAGCAGCATGTCCGCGAAGGTCGCCATCATGCCGCCATGGGCGACCTGTCCCGGATTGCAGTGGCGCGCCTCGACGCGAAAGCCCATGACGAGGTGCGTACCGTCCCATTTGCCGTAGAGCGGACCGTTGGCGGCGAGGAATCCCATGGCGAGCTTGAACGGCGCGAAGCCGGCGGGAATGTCGGTGGACATGGAAGCCTTCGAAATGGCGGTTGGCGATGCTGTAGCGGCAAGCGCAGCGGTGCACAAGCTAGCGGATGACGCTCTCGCTCCCGGAAAGGAACACGCGGTTCAGCAGCCCCGACAGTAGCGGAAGCCGCGCGAGCCTGAGCGCCGCGTTGCGCGTCATCAGCTGCCATTCGTTCATCGGAACGAAGGAGGTTGCGGTGTCGCGGCCCGCTTTCTGCTTCGCGGCGAGGGCCGGCATCAGCCGCTGCTCGTAGCGCACGAGCCCGGCGCCGACATCGCCGGCGTTGCGGATCTCCTCGGCCAGCACATAGGCCATCGCCATGCCCATCGACGCGCCCTGTCCGGCGAGCAGCGAGACCGCGGCGCAGGCGTCGCCGGCCAGCACGACGCGGTCCTTCTGCCAGGAGGGCATCTCGATCTGCGCGACGGCGTCGTAATAGACGGGACCGTCGGCCGCGTGCGCGAGAACGGACGGGACGAGCCATCCCAGATCGCCGAAATGGCCGCGCAGGATCGCGGCCGGGTCGGCGGCCGGCACCGTCTCGCGTCCGGCGTGGACGAAGAACGCCATCACCCTGCCGTCGCGCGCCGCGAACAGCCCGACCGTCCGGCGGGGAACGGTAAGCAGCGGAAATCCGTTGCGGAGCGCGCCGTGAACGGCATCGTCTCGGAACATGTACACGCCGACGCGCAGCCCGAGGTCGCGGAGGAATTCGCGCTCCGGCCCGAACGTCTTGTCGCGGATGGCGGAGTGGATGCCGTCGGCGCCGGCAAGGAGGCCGGCTTCGAGCACGGTGCTGTCGCTCAGCGTCACCTGCACCGAATCCGCCGCGTTGACGACCGCATCGATGGAGCAGCCGTAGCGGATCTCGACATTGTCCGGCAGCGTGTCGAACAGCGTCCGTTCCAGGTCGCCGCGCATCAGCGACAGCAGCTTGCCGCCGAGGACCTTGCGGAACGCGTCGTAGCTGACGCCGGCCTGGCGACGGCCCTCCGCGTCCAGGAAATCGACCTCGTGGACCTCGTAGGAGACCGCGCGCAGGCGCGGCAGCAGGCCGAGCCGCTCCGCCACGTCGAAGCCGGAGCCGAAGAAATCGATCATGTAGCCTTCGTCGCGAAGGCCGGGCGCGCGTTCGACGACCGTCACCTGCCAGCCGTCGTCGGCCAGACACCGGGCGAGTGCCAGACCGGAAATTCCCGCGCCGGAGACGATCGCTTTCATTGCTGCCACGACTATTTCGCCCGCCGCCCGGCCCTGCAACCCGAAAGACGCGAGGCAAATCGGCTTTTGAACGTAACTTGCACGGGAACTGTTGAGCGCATCAGAATGTTATATTCCAGAGGAGGCTCCCATGTCCGCCGATCACACGCTCGTGGCCGTATTCGACGCATCGCGCGCGCGCTTCTTCGAGTACGACAGAAAGCACGGCAGGCTCGATCTGGTTCTGGAGGATATCGCCTCCGGGCTCGCCCGCTTCCGCCGCGACATCGAGAGCGACCGGCCCGGCCGCGGCTTCTCCAGCAGCGGGCAGCATCATGCCTATGAATCCCAGCACGATCCGCGCAAGCAGGAGAAGCACAATTTCGTCAGGGCGATCGCCGGGGCCATCGGCGCCGCGCTCGACCGCAACATGTTCAACGCGCTCGTTGTCGTCGCGCCGGAACGCAGCGTCGGCGAATTCCGCAGCGTGGCAAGCGACAGGGTGAAGAGCACGATCTGGCGGGAAGTGCCGAAGGAATACGCCAACCTGACCGACAGCGAGCTCGAGAAGGTTCTCGTCCCGATCCTTCAGGCGCCGCCGGAATAGCGCGGCGAACCGCCGCCGGCAGGGATCAGAAAGCGGAGCCGCGCGGATCGCCCGCGGCGAGGCGCCCGCCTTCGAGCCAAGCCGCCAGGCCCGGCGAGCACTCGCGCGCCACCCGCGCTTCGTAGCGCGCGGCCTGCGCCGGCGAAAGAACCTCGCGCCAGCGGGCATTGCGTCCCTGGTTGAGAAAGCGCTCGTGCCCCTTGTCCCAGCTCTGTGCGGCGCGCGGCAAAAGCGTGGCGCCGTTGGCGCGCATGGACTCGAATCCGGCGGCGGAAACCAGCTGCGGCCACAGCGCCTCTTCGACCGCGATGCCGAGGAACGCGGCGATGCGGCGCATCTCGCCCTCGAGATCGGCCTTGAGGTCGGCGTAGTGCACCATCAGCACATTCTCGCGCCGGCGCTCGGCCCAGAAGCTGCGCTGGACGTCGAAATACCAGCCGGCATGGAAATCGTTGAGTTCGCGGGCCCGCGGCCCTTCCGTCATCCAGATGTCGAAATACGCCGCAGGATCGTCCGGCAATACCGGAAGCGGGCGCGCCACCGTCTCGTCGGCCATGCCCGAGGCGCTCTGCTGCTCGCGCGCGAATTCCGAATAGTGGCTGGCGTGATTGTGCCAGGACAGGAACGCGTCGCGCCCGTCGCGCCCGACATGGATGTACCGCACCTCGTCGTGGATCGGCATGGCGTCGAAGGGAAGATGCGACTTGAGGAAGCGCCGGTGCGTCTGCGCCTCGATCTGCGCGATCACCGCGTCGATGGGCGGCAGGCGGAAATCGATCCACGGCGAGATGAGCTGGATCTCGCGGGGCTCGGGCGAGCCGAAAACGAGCAGGCTGACGATCTGCTGCGTCCAGGTGGTGCCGCATTTGGGCGCGGTCGCGATGACGATGTCGCCCGCGCGCGGCCGGTAGTGCGACCAGCGGCGGCTGTCGGTGGTCCAGCTTCTCAATTCTTTGGTCGGCGCGCTCGCCAGCATGCGGTATCTCCGGGTTCGCGCGGCTTATACCACGTCAGGGGGCGGAGGCAGCGCCCCTGGTCCAGCTCTGCTCGAGGATGCGCCACGGCGCGCCGCGGGATTTGCGCCGGTAGACAATGAGATAGTTTCCCCTGGCGCGGATTTCCCCGCCGCCCTTCACCGGGGCCATGCTTTCCGTATAGGTGCCGCTGTCGTAGGCGAGATTGCCCGACACGTCGCTTCTGACACTGCGCATGACAAGGCGCGGATCGTAGGCGGCAAGCTCCTCGAGGAAATGCCTGCGGATCTCACCGAGTCCTTCCCATCGCCCGCCGGAGACCGGCAGGAACATCGGATCCGGCGCATAGAGCGTCATCAGGGCGTCGAGATTTTTCGCATTGTAGAATCCCGCCCATTGCTGGGTGACGTCGCTCGCCGGCGTGAAATGCGCCGGTTCGGCCGCCGCGGGGACGGCTGCCCATAGCAGCAGGATGGCCGCCATCGATCGGATCGTCATCGTCATCCGCGCCGGGGATTCTGGCTTGAGCTAGCGCCCTGCCCCGCCCAAAGCAAGACAGGGCGGGGGCCGGCGGAGGGCCGGATGCCCCCCGGGGCGGACCCACGGACGCGCGTCCGGCCCCACGCTGCCAAGCCCGGTGGCGCGACTTTCCGACCGGGTACCCTTGACGCCCGCCGGAACCGGCATTATGTCCCGCCCAGCCGTTGGCACTCGCCTCATGGGAGTGCTGCCGCACAGCCTCAAGGCTTTGACAAAGCTAGCTTTTTAGGAGAAGACCGCATGAAATTTCGTCCGCTCGGCGACCGCGTGGTCGTCCGCCGCGTCAAGGAGGATCAGAAGACCCCCGGCGGCATCATCATTCCCGACACCGCCCAGGAAAAGCCCCAGGAAGGCGAAGTCATCTCGGTCGGCCCCGGCGCCCTCGACGACAGCGGCAAGCGCGTGGCCCCCGAAGTGAAGGTCGGCGACTTCGTCCTGTTCGGCAAATGGTCGGGCACGGAAGTCAAGATCGACGGCGAGGAACTCCTGATCATGAAGGAGTCCGACGTCATGGGCGTGATCGAAGGGCGCAAGAGCCCTTCGAAGAAGGCCGCGTAGCGCCCTTCAGGAAGAAATCGGAAACCGGAAATCAGAAATCGGAAGGAGGAAGTTTGCGAAATCGATGACAGGCGCAGCAGGCGTTCTGGCTTCCGATTTCTGACTTCCGACTTCTGCGAACGAACGAAAGTGAGAGAGCAATGGCAGCAAAAGACGTACGCTTCGGCGCCGACGCCCGCGAGAAGATGCTCCGCGGCGTCGACATCCTCGCCGACGCGGTGAAGGTGACGCTCGGTCCCAAGGGCCGCAACGTCGTGATCGAAAAGAGCTTCGGCGCGCCGCGCACGACCAAGGACGGCGTGACGGTGGCCAAGGAAATCGAGCTCGCGGACAAGTTCGAGAACATGGGTGCGCAGATGGTGCGCGAGGTCGCGTCCAAGACCAACGACGCGGCCGGCGACGGCACGACGACGGCGACGGTGCTCGCCCAGGCGATCGTGCGCGAAGGCTCCAAGTCGGTCGCGGCCGGCATGAACCCCATGGACCTCAAGCGCGGCATCGAGAAGGCGGTCGAATCCGTCGTCGCCGACCTCAAGAAGCGCTCCAAGAAGGTCAAGGACAACGCCGAGATCGCGCAGGTCGGCACCATCTCCGCCAACGGCGACGTCAGCGTCGGCAAGATGATCGCCGAGGCGATGGCAAAGGTCGGCAACGAAGGCGTGATCACGGTGGAAGAGGCCAAGTCCCTCGACACCGAGCTCGAGGTCGTCGAAGGCATGCAGTTCGACCGCGGCTACATCTCGCCCTACTTCATCACCAATGCCGACAAGATGGTGGCCGAGCTGGAAGAGCCCTACATCCTCATCCACGAGAAGAAGCTCTCCTCGCTCAAGGACCTGCTGCCGCTGCTCGAAGCGGTGGTGCAGTCCGGCCGTCCGCTGCTCATCATCGCCGAAGAGGTCGAGGGTGAGGCGCTGGCGACGCTCGTCGTCAACAAGCTGCGCGGCGGCCTCAAGGTGGCTGCGGTCAAGGCGCCGGGCTTCGGCGACCGCCGCAAGGCCATGCTCGAGGACATCGCCATCGTGACCGGCGGCCAGGTGATCAGCGAGGATCTCGGCATCAAGCTCGAGAACGTGAAGATCAACATGCTGGGCACGGCCAAGAAGGTCCGCATCGACAAGGACAACACCACGATCATCGACGGCTCGGGCAAGAAGAACGACATCCAGGCCCGCGTCGGACAGATCAAGACCCAGATCGAGGAGACGACCTCCGACTACGACAGGGAGAAGCTGCAGGAGCGGCTGGCGAAGCTCGCCGGCGGCGTTGCGGTGATCCGCGTCGGCGGCGCCACCGAGGTCGAGGTGAAGGAGCGCAAGGATCGCGTCGACGATGCGATGCATGCGACCCGCGCCGCGGTCGAGGAAGGCATCGTCGCCGGCGGCGGCGTCGCCCTGCTCTACGCCATCAAGGCGCTGGAGAAGCTGAAGCCCGCCAACGACGACCAGCGCGTCGGCATCGAGATCGTGCGCAAGGCCCTCTCCTATCCGGCGCGCCAGATCGCCCTCAATGCCGGCGGAGACGGCTCGGTGGTCGTGGGCAAGATCATCGAGAAGGATCAGTATGCCTACGGCTACGACGCGCAGAGCG
>DASZQP010000072.1:0-27735 GCA_035549575.1 Rhizomicrobium sp. | reverse complement strand
GAGCAGCGGCATGATCAGCCAGAAGAACAGGAAGTAGTAGGCGGTTCCGACACGCGCGGCCAGGACCAGCGGAATTCCGAACTTCACAGCGTCCACGCTCTGCGACCCGCAATAGCCGAGAAGCAGGCAATCCGCGACGAAAATCCAGAAGAACTGCTTCATCATCGGGCGGAATCGCGACGATCGCACCTTGGACGTGTCGAGCCAGGGAATGAACACCAGGGTGACGAGAGAGGCCACCATGACGAGCACGCCGATCAGCTTCTGGGGTACCGAGCGCAACATCGCGTAGTAGGGAAGGAGATACCATTCCGGGACGATATCGGGCGGCGTCACGACCGGATTGGCCGGAGTGTAGTTGTCGGGATTGCCGAAGAAATCCGGAGCGTAGAAAACAAAGCCCAGATAGACGAGGACGAAGAGCGCGACGTAAAACGCGTCCTTCACCGTGTAATAGGGATGAAACGGCACTGTGTCCTGCGGGCCCTTCACGTCGATGCCAAGCGGGTTGTTGTTCCCCGGCACGTGCAGCGCCCAGACGTGCAGCCCGACGACCCCTGCGATCACGAACGGCAGCAGATAGTGCAGCGAGAAGAATCGGTTGAGCGTGGCGTCGCCCACCGCGAAGCCGCCCAGCAGCCAGGTCTGGACGGCCGTGCCCCAGTGCGGCGTGATCTGATCAAGCGCCGTGAAGAAGCTGGTGATGACGGTGGCGCCCCAGAACGACATCTGACCCCATGGCAGGACGTAGCCGAAGAATGCGGTCGCCATCATCAACAGGTAGAGGACCACGCCCAGGATCCACAGCACCTCGCGGGGGGCCTTGTAGGAACCGTAGTAGAGGCCGCGGAACATGTGGATATAGACAGCAAGGAAGAAGAACGAAGCGCCGTTGGCATGCATGTAGCGCAGCAGCCAGCCGTAGTTGATGTCGCGCATGATGTTTTCGACGGAGTCGAAGGCCATATCGGCGTTCGCCACATAGTGCATGGAAAGCACGATGCCGGTGACGATCTGGATCCCAAGCATCGTGGTCAGGATCGCGCCGAACGCGTACCAGATGTTCAGGTTTCTGGGGGTCGGGAAGGTGATGATCGTATCGTGGGCGAGCCGCGCGATCGGCAGACGCGAATCCATCCAGCGCGCGAAGTTCGATTTCGGAACATAGGTCGAGTGACCGGACATGGGGGCGCTCCGTTAGCCGACTTTGATGCGCGTGGGAGTCAGAAACTGATAGGGCGGAATGGCGAGATTCTGCGGCGCCGGGCCTTTTCGAATGCGTCCCGCCGTATCGTACTCCGAACCGTGACAATGGCAGAGCCAGCCGCCGTAGTGCCCCTGGGGCGCCTGGGGCGTCGAGACGGTCGGCGTGCATCCCAGATGCGTGCAAACGCCGACGAGGATCAGCCATTGCGGATCCTTTGCGGCGCGATCCGCATCCGAGGCGGGCGCGCTGTCGGGAAGGTTCGCGTTGCGTGCCAGCGGGTCGGGCAGATCGGACACGCTCACCGCCCGCGCCTCCTCGATTTCCTTCGGCGTGCGGCGGCGCACGAAAAGCGGGTGGCCGCGGTATTTGAAAACGACCTGCTGACCGACCTGTACGGACGAGATGTCCGCCTCGATCGTCGAAAGAGCCAGAACGGCAGAGCTGGGATTCATCTGGTCGATGAACGGCCAGGCGGCGAGCGCGCCGCCCACCGCTGCCACGCCTCCCGTCGCGATGTAGATGAAGTCCCGTCGCGTCGGTTCGTCCGCTGTCGTCGTGGTCACGGTGTACCCTTTGTCGTACGATCGCTCGGGGAGGCAGGAAAACGGGAATGCGCCATCCCCGACAATGCCGGCGCACCCAAAACCCGGGGCTAAAATAGAGAGTCGGATTTGGAGGGTCTTGCGGCACGATGCCGCAGAAATCCTAGCGAATCCGCGCTCTTTCGACGATTCTGCGGTCAGGGCCGCTTGGCCGCGCCGCCTTCCTTGTAGACCGTTCCGCCCTTCATCACGAACTGAACGTGCTCGAGCGTGGTGATGTCGGCAAGCGGGTCGCCGGCGACCGCGATGAGATCGGCATAGCGGCCCGGCTGGACGGAGCCGATATCCTTCGCATCGCCGATCAGCTCGGCTGCGTTGTGTGTCGCCGACCAGATCGCATCGGCGGGCGTCATGCCGGCAGCAACCATGAGCGCGAATTCCCTGGCATTGGTTCCGTGCGGCGCGAGCCCCTGATCCGTGCCGAATGCGATCCTTACGCCGTCCTTGTAGGCGCGGGCCAGATTTTCGCGAATTCGCGGACCGACCGCGAGCGCCTTGGCCGCAGAAGACGGATTGAGCTGTTCCGGATGAGACTTCGCGATATCGACGACGGTTTGCGCAACCAGCATGGTCGGGACCAGGTAGGTGCCGTGCTTTTTCATCAGGGCATCGGAATCGGAATCGGCAAAGGAACCATGTTCGATCGAATCCACGCCAAGCGCGACCGTGTGGTCGATGGCCTGCTTTCCGTGAGCATGCGCCGCAACCTTCATGCCCAGCGCATGGGCCGTTTCGATCACGGCCCTGATTTCGTCATCCGCCATGAGCTGCTGATTGGGATCGTCCGCGATGGACAGCACCCCGCCGCTGGGCATGATCTTGATGAGGTCGGCGCCCATCTGATGCAGCTTCCGGACGGCGCGGCGCGCCGCCTCCGGGCTGTCGATGACCCAGTCACTCCATCCCGGGTGGCTGAGGCCAGGGTCGAGACCGTTCGACGGGTCCCCATGCCCCCCGGTTGGACCCAGCGGAGGGCCCGCCACGAACATGCGCGGGCCCGGTATTTTTCCCGTTGCGACAGCCTTCTTGAGTGCGATCACGACATTGGGTTCCGCGCCGACATCGCGGATGGTCGTGAAGCCCGCCAGCAGGGTCTTTTCGGCATTGTCCACCGACTGGAACGCAGCGTCGAAATCCGTCCGCGTCACGGCTTCCGCGACCGGATTTCCGCCGTCGAAAAAGGCCGTGATATGGTCGTGGCAGTCGATCAGGCCCGGCAGCACCGTGGCGTTCGACAGATCGACGACCTCCGCTCCCGGCGGCGTCGTGAAGCCCTGTTGCACATCGACGATCCGATCGTCGTGGATCACGACCGAGACCTGCGTGCGTTCGGACTTCGTCACTCCGTCGAACAGGCGTCCTGCATGGACTACGATGTCCTTCGCCGATGCCTGCTGCGCGAGCAAAAGCGCGGCCGCACCCGCGGCAATGAGAATTGTCGATTTCATGGATCCTCCCTGGCGCCGCCCGGCCCTCAGCACTCCAGAACCGATAGATGACCTTCCCGCCCGTAGTCCAGCAGCGCCTTGTCGCGCGTCATCACCGTGTAGCCGAACTCGCGCGCCGTCGCCGCGACAATTCGGCCGGCGGGATCGCGGTTCAGACTGCCCGGCAGCGACCATGAGGCTAGCAGTACCTGGGGCGGCAGATCCGCAAGATCGATTTCAGGGCGGGACAGGAACGTCTCCAACCATCTCTGCAGCGTGTAGCGGGACTTGAAGCGTCCCTGTGCGGCAGCCAGCCCGATTTCCCAGCCCAAGACCGGCGATACGTAAAGTCTTTCTCCGCGGTCGTGAGCTTCGTCTATGGCAGCGGCCGCGTCGGGTTGCAGCCACGCGCCGGCCACCGTCAGCAATACCGCGCTGGTGTCGAGCAGAAGGCTCACTTGGGCTTCCTCGAGAGGCCCGCCTCGATGAGATCGGCGGTTCGCTCGATGTTCGCAACCATTTCCGCGAGGTCGTCCGCGCTCATGATAGGCCGGTTCGCGTCCCACCGCGGATCCACCCAGAAAGAGTCCTTGAGCGCGCCGAAAAGCGGCGACCGGCAGGCCCGCTTCGGGGTCGTCTGGGGGCCGCCCCCCTGCGCCGCGTCTGCTGCCCCGCCGTCCTGCCATCCTGGCACCCGTGCGGTCGCAACGCGCCGGAAAACGAGTGTCCGGGACGACATGTCCACCTGCTCGGTTTGGTATCCGGCTTCGAGCCAAGCCCTGGCCTGTGCGTGGCCTTTCCTGTCATTTGCCCACCAGGCCGCATACCGGTGTGCCGAGGGCGGCAGAAGGACCCCTGCTTCCCGTTCCACTGCACCGAAGGTCATCGGCAGGCATTCGGCGGACTGTGCACGAAAATATCTGGAGAGCTGCGAGTATTTCACAGTATATCCTTTTAGGATATACTACACTCTAGTATATTATGGCAAAAGTCAAGGAAATCCATGAGGATCGCACTGTTCCAGCCGGACATTCCGCAGAATGCCGGCGCACTTGTCCGGCTCGGGGCTTGTCTGGGGGTGTCGGTGGATATCATAGAACCCTGCGGATTCGTTTTCTCGGATAGAGGCTTCCGGCGCGCCGGGATGGACTATTTGGAATTCGCCGACGTGACCCGGCACGAGTCCTGGGACGCATTCCTGCGCGTCAGGCAGCCCGGCCGGCTGATCCTTCTGACGGCCAGGGCCGCCACGGACTACACCGCTTTCGCCTTTCACCCCGCCGACTGTCTCTTGCTAGGCCGCGAGAGTGCCGGTGCTCCCGAAATCGTGCACCGTGCCGCGCACGCGCGGCTACGTATCCCTTTGCGCGGATCGTTGCGGTCGATCAATGTCGCACAAGCAGGCGCAATTGTATTGGGCGAAGCCTTGAGACAGACATCGGGATTTCCGCAATGACGGTGCCTCAGGCCCAGCGCACGGCGCGGGCGCGCGCCTGGTTCGAAGAACTGCGGGACCGCATCTGTGCCGAGTTCGAAGCGATCGAAGCCGAACACGCAGGCCCCCTGTCCACCATGCCTCCGGGCCGATTCGAGCGTACGGCCTGGCGACGGCCGGGCGAAGCCGGCGAGGATGCCGGTGGCGGCGTCATGGCGCTGATGAAGGGCCGGGTGTTCGAAAAGGTCGGTGTCAATGTTTCAACCGTGTACGGACGGTTTTCGCCGGAATTCGCGGGGACCATCCCGGGGGCCGAGGAAGACCCGCGGTTTTGGGCAAGCGGAATTTCCCTGGTGGCGCATCTGCAGAACCCGCACGTACCGGCCGTGCACATGAACACGCGATACATCGTGACCCGGCTTTCGTGGTTCGGCGGGGGGGCGGATCTGACCCCCATGTTTCCGGCCGACCGGGATGCGGAGGATTTTCATGGCGCCCTCAAGGCTGCCTGCGACGCGCACGATCCCGGCTACTACGCGCGGTTCAGAAAGTGGTGCGACGAATATTTTTACCTTCCGCACCGCGGCGAACCGCGGGGCGCGGGGGGCATCTTCTTCGACCGGCTGGACAGCGGCGATTGGGAGAAGGACTTTGCCTTTACCCGCGACGTGGGGCTGGCTTTTCTGGGCATCTATCCCCAAATCGTGAGGAGACGGATGGGCCTGGACTGGACGTCCGCCGATCGGGACCACCAGCTTGTGCGCCGGGGTCGCTATGTGGAATTCAATCTCCTTTACGACCGCGGCACGCAGTTCGGCCTCAGAACCGGAGGCAATGTCGAGGCAATCCTGATGTCCCTGCCACCGGAAGCACGCTGGCCGTAGGGTCGAGACCGAGGAACGGCGTTGTCCCAGCTCTACGAGCAGGCCCTGACCTATCTTGGCGCGCATGGCGCCATTTTCGCCCTGTTTCAGGTCATCCTCATCGATATCGTGATGGCGGGCGACAATGCCGTCGTCATCGGCATGGCTGCGGCCAGGCTGCCGAAGGCCCTCCGGCACAAGGTCATCTTCTGGGGACTGGCCGCAGCCGTGGTCATGCGCGTTTTCCTTGCGACGATCACGGTCGAGCTGTTCGCCTTCATCCCGCTGCGCGTCGTGGGCGGAATACTCCTGTTATGGGTCGCGTGGCGCCTCTACCGCGACATCCGCCAATCCGGACCCAATGGAGATTCGGCCGACGGGCCGCTGGCGTCGCTGAAGGACGAATCCGGCCAGATCGTGATGCGCCGCGCCATCTTGCAGATTACGATCGCGGACATTTCGATGTCGCTCGACAATGTTCTTGCCGTCGCCGGCGTGGCGTTGCATCACGTTTGGGTCCTCGCCATCGGCCTGGTGCTGTCGATCGGCCTGATGGGCATTGCGGCCAACCTCGTCGCCAAGCTCCTCAACCGCCACGCCTGGATCAGCTATGCCGGCGTCTTCATCGTGCTCTACGTCGCACTGACGATGATCTATCACGGCGGAATGATGATCATCACTCCACCCCTCCTGAGCGAACTCATTCCCTAGTCGAGGCGCAGCAGAACGGCGGTCGCGTCGTCGCTCTTCTTGAACCGCGGAAATCGCTCGCCGTCCGGATCGGCATCCTCTGCAATGCGGATTTCCCGCCCCAGACGCTCGAGTCCCTTCGCCTGCGCCGCCGCCACGAGTCCTTCGGGATCGTAAAGGCCGTAGTCCGAGCAGAGGGAGAGGAAGCCGTCGCTGGCGATCAGAACCGTGGTTCCGGACGGAACATGGACGTGCCTGCGCCGCACGTGATCGGCCGCCTTCGGATCGGGTCCGAAGAGCCATCCGCCCCTGTCCGTGTTGACACTGTTGCGCGCGGCGCGAAGCGCCGGGAGAAACTCCGGCCGGCTGTGGCCGGCCGCCGGCGCAATGCCCTTCGCCCTGGCGAGGATTGCCACACGCCTGGCCTCGGCTGCGCGCCTGTCGAACGCGTCGCCGACGATTTCGAGCACCCCGCCGGGGCGGCTCGCGAGCGCCGCGCAATCGCCGAACCACAGCGCCCAAAAGCCCTGCTCCGACGGGCAAAGAAACATCATCGAGGCATAGGGGATCTCATAGTTTTCTCTCGGTGCGCGCCGCCGCAATCCCGCGAACGACCGCTCCGCATCCGCCAGCGCGGATTTCAGGGCATCTTCCGGCTGCACACCGTCCTGGCAATGCGCCATCAGGCGCCGGGCGCCGAAGCGCGCGATCCAGGCCGCATCGCTGCCACCGGGAAGGAGCTGCTCACCGAGATTCGTGGCACCGTCCAGAACTACGGCGGCATTGGCCGCCTGTCCCCAGGCGTCGTCATTCGGCTGCGCCGGATTTCCGGGAAGCGAGATCGCATCAAGGAAGGTGAATTCCATGCCTAATACGCGATCGCCTGCACCACGGCCTTCAGCCGTTCGGCAAGCGAGAATTCGTCCTCGGTGAAATCGCTGTCGATCCACCACTCCTCGACTTCCGAAAGAACGCGTCCGACCAGCGGCCCTTCCGGTACGCCCGCCGCGATGACGTCTCTTCCGGTAACCGGCAGGCGGGGACGCCGCCAGCTATCGGCTAGTGCGAGAAGCGCGCGCCATTGCACGGCGTTCGACTCCTTCGAGTCCTCCGCCCATTTCAGGAAGACGCGGTCCCTGAAGCGCTCCTTGCCCAGCCGGTAGAGGAACTTGTGAACTTCCTTCACGGATAGATACGACACGATCTTCTCTCGGGCGCCGCAGATATCTGAGAGGCGTTCGGCGTCCGAATTCGAAAGCTTCCACAGCCCGGATACCCGGGCCGCCGCGGCCTCGTCCGGAAGCAGTGCCGCCAGCCTGCGAATGGCGTCCGCATCGAAGAAGCAGTCCGAATCGATCGCAACCGAGCGTTCGAGCCGCCGCATCGCGAGCGTACCCGGGAGGACTTCCGTCAACACGCTCACGGCAGCCATTGTGCGCAGCGCCGGTAGCGGATCTTGTGCCAGCAGCAGCCGCAACATTTCCTTCTGTACGCGCTCGCCGGAAAGGCTCGCCAGACCCTGTTTTTCCGACGTCGCCGCCCGAAGCGCATCGCCGTCGAGTTCGCCCCTTCCGTACAACGCGTGAAACCGGAACAATCGCAGGATGCGAAGATAGTCTTCCCTTATGCGCGTGGCAGGATCGCCGACGAAGCGCACGCGGCCCGCCATGAGGTCGTCGATGCCGCCCACATAGTCGAACACTTCGCCGCTTTCGGAGGCAAAGAGCGCATTCATCGTGAAGTCGCGGCGGCGCGCATCTTCTTCCCAGCTCCTGGTGAACGCGACGGTTGCGTGCCGGCCGTCGGTTTCGACATCCCGCCGCAGCGTCGTTATTTCGAACGGCCTGGAGTTCGAGACGGCCGTTATCGTTCCATGAGCGATTCCGGTCGGTATCGCCGCGAGACCGGCAGCTTCGAGACGTTCCGCGACCTCGCCGGGCGTCAGCGAAGTGGCGATGTCGACCTCGACGACCTCCCTGCCGATCAGCGCGTTGCGCACCGCGCCACCGACAAAGCGCGCGTTTCCCGCGCCGAGAGCAGCCAGCACGGCGCGTGTCTCGGGCGCCTTCATCCAGGCATGCTTGTCCGGATCGAGTTTCACGGCGCCGCCGCCAGTCTTTCGCCTAAATTCACGAGCATCGCCGCGGTCGCACCCCAGATGTAGTGGCCATTGTAGCGGTACGCGTAGTAGCTTCGCAGCCTGCCTTTCCATTCCGTCTGATTTTTCTGCCTGTTCGAGGGATCGAGCAGGAAGGCAAGCGGCACCTCGAAAATCTCCGCCACTTCATTGGTGTCCGGTGTGAGCGCGAAGCCCTCGCTCAGAAGGCCCACAACCGGCAGGACAGCGTATCCCGTGCCGGTTTCGTAGGCGTCGAGAAATCCGGCGACGGTCACGAACTCCGGTGCGATGCCCGTCTCTTCGCGTGTCTCGCGAAGAGCGGTCTCGATCAGCGAGGCGTCGTCCGGCTGGACCCGCCCGCCCGGGAAGCTCACCTGCCCGGCATGCCGGGAAAGGGCCGGGCTTCGCTCCGTAAACAGAACGGTCGGTTCCCGGCGGGTGACGATCGGCAGAAGCACGGCGGCGGGCAGCAGCGTGCGAGGTCCGGGAGGACGATTCTCCGGGTTGAGATCGTAGTCCCCGCGCGTGGGCGCGAGCGGAAGCATCGGAGGCGTATTCAGGAGATGCGCGCGCAATCGCTCGAGCGTGACGCTCATGGCTGGCGCCCGATCGGAAAGAAACAGCCGCGGCTCCAGACGCCGAGCTCGCCCGCATGTCCGTCCTCGCCCGGCACCGCGATTTCCGCGAGCTGGTAGAACACGGGGCGGGAAATGCGGGCCTCTATGCCTCCCCGCACATGCACATAGGGCGACGGCGCCTCGCTGACCGGGTCGATTTCGACCCGGATGGGATTGTCCGGACCTGCGACCGTCAGATCCCCCACATTGGTTGTGAAGGTAAGGCTCTGCTGCCGGCCCGGACCTTCGACATCCATGAGCACGGCGAGGAACGGCACGTCCTCGACAACGATGCGCAACTTTTCCGCCGGCGTGACCAAAACGTAATCGTTCCCGTCTTTCCGCAGGATCGTCGAAAAGAGCCGCACCAGTTCCTTGCGGCCGATCGGTGTCCCCTGGTGGAACCAGGTGCCGTCGCGTGCGATTCGAATATCGATGTCGCCGCAGTGAGCGGGATTCCAGCGCTCCACCGGCGGCAGGGGTCGGCCGGCCGCCGCTTCGCGCTGCAAATCCGCCAGCCCAATGGAAAAAGAGAGACTCATGACTTGGCTTGTTCCGTGCGGGTCTCACGGCCTCGTGACAGCCTTACAGGTCTTTACCTTGTTGCGCCCGTCCGGGCGGGGTACATACCTGAAGGCCCGCAAACCGATGTGTGCGCGAGAATATGCGGGGCCTTGCGCAGCCTGCAACCGGACCCCTCCGAAATGAACGATTCTGCGACCGTGGCCGACGAAACCAAGCAAGCGGTCGCGCTTGCCGAGCGCGCCGCTCACACGATGATGCGCGTGCGCGAGGGGGTGGGCAAGGTCATATTCGGCCAGGCCGAGGTCATCGAGCAGTCGCTCGTAACGCTGCTATGCGGCGGGCACGGCCTGCTGGTCGGCGTGCCGGGACTGGCAAAAACGAGACTCGTGGAGACGCTCGGGGTCGTGCTCGGCATGGACTGGAAGCGGATCCAGTTCACGCCCGATCTCATGCCCGGC
This sequence comes from Rhizomicrobium sp., assembly GCA_035549575.1. GTDB lineage: Bacteria > Pseudomonadota > Alphaproteobacteria > Micropepsales > Micropepsaceae > Rhizomicrobium. Next base: position 17,792 of record DASZQP010000072.1, on the reverse strand, counting down.
GACATTATCGGATCGGAAGTAATGGAGGAGGACGCGGGAAGGCGCTCTTTCCGATTCATACCCGGCCCGGTATTCACCCAGCTGCTGATGGCCGACGAAATCAATCGCGCGAGCCCGCGAACCCAGTCGGCGCTTCTCCAGTCCATGCAGGAACGTCAGGTCACGGTCGCTGGCCGGCGCTACGACCTGCCCCGGCCGTTCCACGTCCTTGCGACGCAGAATCCTCTGGAACAGGAAGGCACCTATCCTCTTCCCGAGGCGCAGCTCGACCGCTTTCTGCTGCAGATCGATGTGGGCTATCCCGACCGCGAATCCGAGCGGCGAATGCTGCTGGCGACCACATTCGGCGACGAACCGGCCCCGGTGGGCGTGTGTACGGCGGCGGAATTGATGGAAGCCCAGCAGGTGGTACGCCGCATACCCGTGGGCGAAAAAGTGGTGGACGCGATCCTGCGGCTGGTTCGCGGCGCCCGGCCCGATTCGGACGGACCGCAGGACTTGCGCGACTCCATTTCCTGGGGACCGGGTCCGCGTGCGAGCCAAGCCTTCATGCTTGCAGTTCGGGCGCGTGCATTGCTGGACGGCAGGCTCGCGCCTTCGACGGATGATGTCGTGGCGCTCGCCCGTCCGGTCCTGCGGCATCGCATGGCGCTCTCTTTTTCCGCCCGTGCGGAGGGCATCACCCTGACTGGCCTGATCGACCGGTTGAGCCGGGAACTTCTTTGAGTCGAACCGCCACCTCGCCGCGCCACTCGCTTCCCGACGAGGCAGAGGCGCTGTCGGCAGCCCTGCCCCCGCTTCTGGTCGAGGCGGAGCGCCTGGCGTCCGCGGTCAGTCTTGGGATTCACGGGCGCCGCAAGGCTGGAATGGGAGAAAGCTTCTGGCAGTTTCGCCGCTATCGCGGCGAAGATCCGTCATCGGCCGTCGATTGGAGGCAGTCCGCCAAATCGCAGCATCTGTACGTGCGGGAGCGCGAATGGGAGGTGGCGCAATCGGTTTGGTTCTGGCGCGACGGCTCGCCCGGCATGCGGTTCGGGTCGGGAAAGACCAGCAAGCTCGAACGCGCGAGCCTGCTGACTCTCGCTCTGGGCTCCGCGCTCGTCAGGGGTGGCGAGCGGATTGCCTTGCTCGGAGAAGGACATCCCCCGGCCAGCTCTCGCGCGGCCCTTCGCCGGATGGCGCATGCGCTGACGGAGATCGCGCCCTCGAACGACGCGCTGCCACCCGATGCGCAGATATCGAGGAATGCCCAATTCGTGTGGCTGAGCGATTTTCTGTCTCCCTTGCGGGCAATAGATACCGTGCTGCGACGGATGACACAGGGAGGCTTGGGAGGGAATCTCGTCCATATCATCGACCCTGTGGAAGAGGATTTTCCCTTTGCCGGCCGCACACGGTTCGAGGCTCCGGGAAGCGAACTGCGGGAAACGCTGGGCCGGGCGGAGACGGTCGGCCCGGCCTACCGCGCGCGGTTTAGGGCCCATGGCGAAGCGCTGGCCCACCTCGCCGGGAGGCTCGGCTGGACCTATCTGGCCCATCGCACGGACAAGCGCCCGGAAATCGCACTGGCCTCCCTGTACGCCGAAATGAGCGGTGCGCATCGCGTGCGGATCTAGGAAGTCGTCCGAATGGGTTTTCTCGGCCAGTTGAGCTTCGGTGCGCCATGGGTGCTTGCAGCGCTCGCTTTGCTGCCGGCCATCTGGGTTCTCTTGCGCGTCACGCCGCCGCTGCCGAAACGCGCCGTTTTCCCCCCGCTGCGACTGCTGGTGGGCCTGGAGACTTCGGAGCAGACGCCGGCGCGTACACCGCTCTGGCTGCTTCTTCTGCGCGTGATCGCGGCGGGGATCGTGATCTTTGCTCTAGCGGAACCGCTTCTCGGGCAGCCGGCAAGGATCGGCGGCTCCGGACCGGTCGTTCTGTTCATCGACAACGGCTGGACGGCGGCACATGGCTGGGACAAGCGCCAGGACTTCGTGGGCGACATCCTGCGCAGCGCGGTCAGGGACGGACGTCCGGCAGCAATCGTCACAACGGCGACCGAACCGGACCCGAATCTCCTCGACGCGGCCGAAGCCTCGCGCCGCGCTGCGGACCTCGTGCCGGAATCCTGGGCAGGAAGCCGAAGCCGCGCGGTTTCCTCGCTTGCGCGCATGCACTTCCAGGCCAAACCCGAGATCTTCTGGCTGAGCGACGGAATCGACGACGGCCAGGCGCGGGCGACAGCGGAGGCGCTATCCAAGATCGGCAATGTGCGGATTTTCGCCGAAGCCGGTGGAGCGCTCGCTCTGCTTCCGCCGCGCAACACGGCCAACGGCTACGAAGTAACGGTCGAGCGCGCGGACGCGGAAGGCGTGCGCGACGGCTCCGTCGAGGCAAAAGGGCAGCACGGAGAGATTCTCGCGACGCGGCCATTCCGCATGGACGACGGCAGCAGGCGCTCAACCGTGAAGCTGCTCATGCCGCTGCAGCTCAGCAACGAAGCGGCCCGGCTGCAGATCGCAAATGAGGAATCCGCCGGCGCGGTGCAGCTCTTCAATTCGGGAACGCCCCGGCGGATGGCAGGAGTGGTTTCCGCGAGCAATTCGGACGCCGCGCCGCCCCTGCTGTCGGATGTGTACTATCTGGAGCGCGCCCTGTCGCCCTTTGCCGAAGTCAGAAAGGGCACGATCTCGCGGCTTCTCGACCAGCATGTCGAGGTGCTCCTTCTCGCCGATATCGGGCATATCGCCGGGGCCGATCACGACCGCGTGGCGAGGTTTGTCGCCGATGGCGGGCTGCTGATCCGCTTTGCAGGCGACCGCATGACCGGAGATGTCGACGATCTGGTTCCGGTCAAGCTGCGCACGGGTGGACGCTATCTCGGCGGTGCGCTTGCTTGGTCGGAACCGCAGCATCTGGCGCCGTTCGGTGCCGGCAGCCCCTTCAGCGGTCTTGCCGTTCCGGCCGACGTGACGGTGACACGCCAGGTCCTGGCGGAGCCTTCGGTTCAGCTCTCGGATCGGACCTGGGCACGGCTCGCAGACGGTACGCCCCTCGTCACGGCCGAGCAGCGGGGCAAGGGCTGGATCGTCCTGTTCCACGTCAGCGCCAATCCGTCCTGGTCCTCGCTACCGTTGTCCGGCCTCTATGTTGACATGTTGCGCCGCCTGCTGGCGCTGGCGAGCGGAACCAGCCCGAGCGATCTTGCCAGCGCCGCCAATCTTCCCGCGTTGAGCGTTCTGGACGGCTTCGGGCGCACAAGGCCGCCGCAGGCGGACGCCCTGCCGATACGCGCGTCGGCTCTTTCCCGTACCACGCCGTCGCGCGTACACCCTCCGGGCCTCTATGGCGCGCGTAATGCAGCCTTCGCGCTGAATGCCGTCAACGCGGATACCGTCTTGCGACCATTGAGCGCCGCCGGGGTGGATGTCGAGGCGTACGCACGCGGCAATTCGCGGCCGCTCGAGCCCCCGCTGCTCGCGCTGGCGCTGCTGATCCTGCTCGCAGACACGATGATCTCACTTGGATTGCGCGGCCTGCTGCCGGCCGCGCGCCTCGCGGCAGTCCTTCTCGCTGTCGCGCTTGCGCATCCGCAATCCGCACGCGCGGACGACGCCTTCGACATGAAGGCGGCGCTCGACACCCGCCTCGCCTACGTTGTCACGGGGCTCCCCGATGTCGATTCCATGAGCCGCGCGGGCCTGACCGGACTTGGGAATGCGCTCAAGATGCGCACCTCCTATCTTCCGCAGGAGCCGGTCGGCGTCGATGTCGTCCGGGACGATCTCAGCTTCTTTCCCCTTCTCTACTGGCCGATGGACCCGCGCGAAAAGGACCTCTCGCCGCAAGGACTGTCGAAGATCTCGGACTACATGCGCAATGGCGGCACGATCGTCTTCGACACGCGCGATCTGACGCTCGGTGCGACGAGGGGACCGGACTCTCCCGGTGAGAAGGCGCTTCGGCGGCTGGTCTCGAAACTGGACCTGCCGCCCCTGGAGCCCGTGCCCACGGATCACGTGCTGACGAAAACATTCTATCTGCTGCGCGACTTTCCGGGACGATGGGACGGCGGGAAGGTTTGGGTCGAAGCTCTGCCGCCGGCCGATCCCAAGGCGGCCTCGGCGCCAGCGCGCGGCGGTGACGGCGTGTCTCCTGTGATTATAGGCGGCAACGATTGGGCGGCGGCCTGGGCAGTCGATGCACAGGGGCAGCCCCTGGTCGATGTTGTGCCGGGAGGAGCCCGGCAGCGCGAAATGGCGATCCGCTTCGGGATCAATCTCGTGATGTACACACTGACCGGCAACTACAAGGCGGACCAGGTGCACGTTCCCGCCCTGCTCCAGCGGCTGAGGCAGTGATGGTGACGACCGTCGATTTCGTGCCGCATGTGCCGCTGGCGCTCTTCTGGACGCTGGCCGTCATTGCCGCTGCCCTGTTTGCATACGCCGTTTTCCGCCGGGCGCCAGGAAGCTGGGGCCGCGGGCTGGCGCTCGGCGCCATGCTCCTTGTCCTGTCAAATCCCCTGATCGTGCGCGAGCGGCGCGAACCGCTGACGGACATCGCCGCCGTCGTCGTCGATCGCTCGCAAAGCATGGGAATCGGTACGCGGGGTGCCGAGGCGGCACGGGCACTGCAGGAAATCAAAAAGCGACTGGGGCCCGAAAAGGACCTCGAGCTGCGTATCGCGACAGTGACGACGCAGGCGACGGGGGAGGAGAACGGCACGCAGCTCTTCACCGCTCTCGGCTCGACGCTGGCCGACGTGTCGCCGGACCGAATCGCCGGCGCAATCCTGATCACCGACGGCGAAGTTCACGACGCGCCGAAGAAGCCACCCTTTCGGGCCCCGATCCAGGCGCTCATCGTCGGACGGAAAAACGAGCGCGATCGGAAGCTGACCGTCGTGGATGCGGCGCGCTTTGCGATTGTCGACCAGGATGCGACGCTTGTCCTTCGTGTCGACGATTTCGGTGCTCCGTCCTCCGGAACGGCTGAGCTCGAAGTTCGCATCGACGGGCGCTACGCCGGCACGCGAACCGTGCCGGTCGGCAAGGACACGACCATCCACGTTCCCATCGGGCACGGCGGTGAAAATGTCGTCGAGGTCGAAGCAAGACCCGGACCGTCGGAACTTACGCTTCAGAACAATCGTGCCGTGGTTACGGTCAGCGGAGTCCGCGACCGGCTGCGCGTGCTCCTGGTATCGGGCGAGCCGCACGCGGGCGAAAGGGTGTGGCGGAGCCTCCTGAAAGCCGACCCGTCGGTGGACCTCGTGCATTTCACCATTCTGCGCCCACCCGACAAGCAGGACTTCACGCCGATCGACGAGCTGTCGCTCATCGCGTTCCCGACGCGCGAGCTGTTCGTCGAAAAGCTCAGCCAGTTCGACCTCGTAATCTTCGACCGGTACAGGGAACGCGGGATCCTGCCGCTCGCCTATTTCGAAAACCTCGCGGGCTATGTCGAGAACGGCGGTGCCCTTCTGGTTTCGGCCGGTCCGGAATTTGCCGAGCCGACAAGCATATATCGAACACCCCTTGCGTCGGTGCTGCCTGCGGCGCCGACCGGAGACATCGTCACGCAGGGGTTTCGCCCCCTCGTGACGCCGCAGGGCCAGGCCCATCCCGTGACAAGCGACCTTCCCGGCGCCAACACTGCCGATACCCCGCCGAGCTGGGGACGTTGGTTTCGGCTGATCGGCGCGAACAAGGTGACCGGAGAGACGGTGATGTCCGGGCCGGACAACCGGCCGCTGTTAGTCCTCGATCGCATCGGCAAGGGCCGCGTGGCCGAATTCCTCTCCGACCAGGGATGGCTTTGGGCGCGCGGCTATGAGGGGGGTGGCCCGGAATCCGAATTGCTGCGCCGCCTCGCCCATTGGCTGATGAAAGAACCCGAGCTGGAGGAAGAACGCCTCACCGCCACGACGGCAGGCGGCGTCACCAGCATCGAGCGGCGCACGATGTCGGATCGCGCCGCGCCGGTGACGCTGATATCGCCTTCCGGGAAGAAGCGCACCGTGGTCCTTCGCAAGATGGCACCGGGTATCTGGCGGGCGTCCGTGAAGGTTGACGAACTGGGCCTCTACAGGCTGAGCGACGGCAGGCTCGCCGCCGTCACGGCCGCCGGTCCCCTCAATCCCAGGGAGGTCGCCGACATGCGCGCGACCGGCTCTATCGTGGCACCGGTCGCCGAGGCAAGCGGCGGTTCCGTGCACTGGCTCAGTGACGGAATGCCCGCGATCCGCCGCGTCGCCGCGAACGCGCAGGCCAGCGCGGAGAATTGGATCGGTCTGAGGCGAAACGGGGCCTATCGCGTAACGGCGGTCGAACAGGAACAGCTGCTGCCGCCCTGGGCCGGGCTCATGCTTTTGATCGGTACGCTTGCCTTGGCATGGCGGCTGGAGGGTCGCTAGCGATCCCCGTGACCGGGCGTCAGATCTGGCCGAGCGTTCGCAGCCGGATCGACGGATGAATCTCGTTCTGCGACATCACCACGGTGGACGGGCGGAAGCGCTCGACGATGGATCGCACGAAGGGCCGCGTTTGCGGACTGGTGAGCAGCACGGGCAATTCGTTCTTGGCGTTTGCTTCGTCGAAGCGGTCCCGCACGGCCTGGATGAATTGCTGAAGCTGCGACGGTGCCATGGCAAGCTGGCGTTCCTCGCCCTGTCCGACAATGGCTTCGATGAAGGCCTGCTCCCATGCGGGCGAAAGCGCAATGAGAGGAAGATAGCCCCCCGGCGCCAGATTGGCGTTGCAGAGCTGGCGCGCGAGCCGCGAACGGACGTGCTCGGTGATGTAGAGTGCGTTCTTCGTGTGACCGACTGCCTCGGCGATCCCCTCCAGAATGGCGGGCAGATCGCGGATCGAAACGCGCTCCGCCAAAAGGGTCTGAAGAACGCGCTGCACGCCGGTAACCGGAATCTGCGAGGGTACAAGCTCCTCGACAAGTTTCTTGTTCTCGGGCGGCAGATCGTCGAGCAGCTTCTTGGTTTCCGCATAGGACAGAAGCTCCGCCATGTGGGATTTCAGGACTTCTGTCAGATGGGTTGTCAGCACGGTCCCGGGATCGACCACAGTGAGGCCGCGGAAGGACGCCTCGTCCCGCAGACTTGCGCCGATCCAAGTCGCCGGAAGTCCGAATGCAGGCTCCGTCGTGTGGGTTCCGGGCAGATCGACGGGGAGGCCCTTCGGGTCCATGGCGAGCAAATTGCCGGGGAACAGCTCGCCCCTTCCCGAATCCACCTCCTTCACCCGTATGCGGTATTCGTTCGCGCCGAGCTGCATGTTGTCCACGATGCGCACCGCGGGCATCACGAATCCCATGTCCTGGGCCAGCTGTCGCCGCAAAGCCTTTATCTGATCGGTGACGCGATGGCCTTTGACGTCGTTGATCAGGGGCAGGAGCCCATAGCCCAGCTCGACGCGCAGAAGATCCAGCGCGAGGGCCGCGGAAATCGGTTCCTCCTTCGGCGCCGCCTCGGACTGCGCTTTCTGCTCCGCCACGCGCGTCTCGGCCTCGAGCGCGCCCTTGCGCTTGTAGGCGGCCCAGGCCAACGCGCCGATGCCGGCGGAAAGACCCGCAAAGGCGACCGTCGGCATGCCCGGCAGGACGGCGACGATGCCCATGACCGCAGACGCCATGCCCAGCGCCTGGGGGTAGAACGACAATTGTCCCATAAGGGCCTTGTCCGTAGAGCCCTCGACACCCGCCTTCGAGACCATGAGGCCCGCTGCCGTCGAGACGATGAGGGCCGGCATCTGGCTCACCAGCCCGTCGCCGACGGTCAGCAGCGTAAATGTCTGCGAAGCGTCGGCGAAGCTCATTCCCTTCTGCGCGACCGCGATGATGATGCCTCCGACGACGTTGATGGCGACGATCAAGAGGCCCGCGATGGCATCGCCTCGGACGAACTTGCTTGCACCGTCCATTGCGCCGAAGAAATTGGATTCGAGTTCGAGAGTCTTGCGGCGGATGCGCGCTTCCTTCTCGTCGATCAGGCCCGAGGACAGATCGGCGTCGATCGCCATCTGCTTGCCCGGCATCGCATCGAGGGTGAAGCGCGCGGCGACTTCGGCGATGCGTCCGGAACCCTTGGTGATGACCACGAAATTCACGATCACGAGGATGGCGAACACGATCAGGCCGATGACGAAATTGCCTCCCATGATCAGCTTGCCGAACGCCTGGATGACATAGCCGGACGCCGCCGTGCCTTCGCTGCCATGACCGAGGATCAGGCGCGTGGAGGCGAGATTGAAGGCCAGCCGCATCATCGTTGTGATGAGAAGGACGGTCGGAAACGAGGAAAATTCCAGCGGTTTCTTCACAAACACCGCCGTCATGAGGATGAGGATCGAAAGGGAAAGCGAAAACGCCAGGCAGATGTCGAGAAGGAATGTCGGCAGCGGCAGAATCAGGACGACGAGAATCGCCATGATGCCGACGGCGAGCGCGAGCTCGCTGCGCTTGAGGAAATCGACGATCCTCGGCAGCGAGAACGAATTTGTCCGTGGAAGGCTGCCCGCGGCGACGTCGGTCATGCTCTATCAGCCCGCCAGCCTTTGCTCGCCCGGCTGAGGAATCCTGAGTCCGGCCTGGGAATACTCGCGAAGCTTGTTCCGCAGGGTGCGTATGGAAATGCCGAGGATGTTGGCCGCATGGGTGCGGTTGCCCAGGCAATGGCCCAGTGTGTCCAGGATCAGGTCGCGCTCCACATCGGCGACCGTGCGGCCGACCAGACCGCGCGTCACCGCGGCCGCATTCTCCACGGCCACCTTGACCGGATTGGACAGGTCTGCCGCCGCAATTCCGGCCCCGACCTGCGTTCCGTCCGGGAGACGGATGGCCTGCGGACCGATCTCCGGCCCATCCGCGAGCAGAACGGCCCGGTGTATCGTGTTTTCCAGCTCGCGAACATTGCCGCGCCATGGGTGTGACGCCAGCAGGCGTTCGGTCTGCGATGCGATCGGGCGGTAGGGTGTTCCGTTCGCCTCGGCATATTTGTGGGCGAAGTGCCGCGCCAGGGCCTGGATATCCTTCGGACGCTCGCGCAGCGCCGGAATGCGCAGATTGACGACATTGAGACGATAAAGAAGGTCCTCGCGGAATGTTCCGCGCTGCACCGATTCCGCAAGGTCGCGGTTGGAAGTCGCGATGATCCGGATATCGACCTTGACCGGCTTGGTCCCGCCCACGCGGTCGATTTCGCGCTCCTGAATGGCACGCAGGAGCTTGGCCTGTAGATGGAAGGCCATCTCGCTGACTTCGTCGAGCAGGAGCGTGCCGCCGTTGGCTTCCTCGAACTTGCCGATGCGGCGGGCCACTGCTCCGGTGAACGCACCTTTCTCGTGGCCAAACAGCTCGCTTTCGAGCAGGTTTTCCGGAATGGCCGCGCAATTGACCGAAATGAACGGCTTGTCGACGCGGGCGGACTTTCTGTGAACGTATCGCGCGAGAACTTCCTTGCCGGTGCCGGATTCGCCGGTGACCAGTATCGAGGCGTCGCTCTGCGAAACCTGGTCCGCGAGCGCGATCACAGCGCCCATGGCCTCGTCCTCGAAGACAAGCTGATGCGACTCGTCCGCAACGGCCGAGAGCACCGCCGCAATCAGTTCTGCGTCCGGCGGCAGGGGGAGGTACTCCTTGGCGCCTGCACGAATCGCATCGACCGCGCGGCGCGCGTCCGTTCCGACGCCGCAGGCGACCACCGGCGTGCAGATCCGCTCGGTCGAAAGCGCTCGGACCAGTTCGCCGATGTTCAAGGACACGTCGCAGAAGACGAGATCGGCTCCGCGCCCGCCGCGCAAGGTCGCCATGCCCTGTTCGACATCGATGGCATGCGTGACTTTCGCGCCGCGATCCATCGCGATCTTTGTGGCCGCGCCGATCTGGCCCTGGAGGCTTCCGATGATGAGAAGACGCATGTTTCGTGATCCCCTAAGACTGGCCGGCCTTGATGATTTCCGTCATGGTCACGCCGAGGCGGTCCTCGACGAGCACGACCTCGCCGCGCGCGACGAGGCGGTCGTTGACATAGATGTCGATCGCCTCGCCCACCTTGCGATCGAGCTCGACGATCGTCCCCTTGCCGAGCTTCAGGAGCTGGCTGACCTCCATCGCGGACTTCCCGAGCACGGCCGACACCGTGACCGGCACGTCGAATACGGCCTCGAGGTCCTGGGCAGAGCGCTTGGCGTCGGAATCCTGCTGCGCATCGCTTGTGAGCAGCGCCGGCGTCTCGCCTTGCGGACTCTGGCTTCCGAGTTCGGGCAGATCGACTTCGTCTGATCCGGCCATTTATTCCTCCGTGGACTCAGCTTGAACGGGAATGGATTGGTGCGGGAAGCGGCGCTCGATCAGCTGCGCGAAGGCATCGGCGATTGCCGCTTCGCTGCGTTCGGCGCCCCCGCCGCGCCATTCGATCCGGCAATCGGCGCCCTTGATGGCGGGATCCGCGCCGAGAATGATGCGGCCTTCATAGCCTTCTTCCTGCGCGATTTTCGCAATGCGGCCGTCGAGGGCTTCCGCGACGCGCGCCGATACGCGCAGCACGATCCTGGGCTCGCCGATTGCCTGGTGGATCGCCTCCCGAAGCGCCCGCTCGACATCGGCAGAGGGTAGTGCATCGAGCGCCATCGGCGCGAGCTTGCGTGCCGCGGCGAACGCTATTTCGACGGCGTCACGCCGGAGGATCTCGACTTCTTCGTGGATGCGGGCTACAAGCTCGCGCAGGGCCCGGCCCGCCTCGTTGGCGCCATGCGCGACGAGATCGAGCGCGCGCCCCTCTCCCGTCTTCATGCCTTCGGCACGTGCGCGGGCGCACATCTGGTCGATCTCGTCCTGGCTCAGCAGCCTTTTCGCGCGCGCGCGCGCCGCCATCGAAACGCGATCGCCGTCGCTGCGGAATTCCGTGTCGAAATTGAATTTCGCGGGTGTCATCAGTAGACCAGCTCGTCTTCGCCTTGCTTGTTGGAGATCATGATCTCGCCCTTGTTGGCGAGATCCTTGGCGACGTTCACCATCCGCATCTGGGCTTCATCGACGTCCTTGAGGCGCACGGGACCCATCGCCTCCATGTCCTCGCGAAGGATTTTCCCGGCGCGCTCGCTCATGTTGGAGAAGAATATGTCGCGCAGCGTATCGGTTGCGCCCTTCAGCGCGAGGGCGAGCTTGTCCTTCTCCACATGGCGCAGAAGCGTCTGGATCGATCCCGGATCGAGCTTGCCCAGATCCTCGAAGGTGAACATGAGGGCCTTGATGCGCTCGGCGGAATCCCGGTTTCGCTCCTCCAGCGCGGTTATGAAGCGTGCCTCGGTCTGGCGGTCGAAATTGTTGAATATTTCGGCCATGTGCTCGTGGCTATCGCGCTTGGCCGTGCGCGCCAGATTCGACATGAATTCGACGCGCAGCGTCTTTTCGACCTTGTCGAGAATGTCCTTCTGCACGCTCTCCATGCGAAGCATCCGCTGCACGACCTCCATCGCGAATTCCTCCGGCAGCGCGCCCAGTACGCGGGCCGCGTGCTCCGGCTTGATTTTCGAGAGCACGACGGAAACGGTTTGCGGATATTCGTTCTTGAGATAGTTCGCCAGCACGGTCTCGTTCACGTTCGCGAGCTTGTCCCACATGGTGCGGCCCGCCGGACCCCGGATTTCCTCCATGATCTGAGAGACGCGTTCCTGCGGCATGATGCGCTGCAAGAGCCGCTCGGTGGACTCGTAGGATCCCATCAGAGACCCGGTTCCCGACATCTGGGAAACGAATTCGACCATCAGTTTTTCCACGAGCCCGGAAGACACCGAGCCGAGGTTCGACATCACCTGCGAGACTTCCTTGACCTCCTCTTCGTCCATCATCTGCCAGAGCTTTGCGGAGTGCTCCTCGCCGAGCGCAAGCAGCAGAACGGCCGAACGCTCCGCGCCGCTCAATTGGCGCACATCGTCCCGAACGGCGGATTTGACGGCTCTGGACATCTTCTACACCGGTTGATGGAGCCAGGTCCGCAGGATCGCGAGCGCTTCTTCCGGATGCGACTGCACGACTTCACCCACCTTGCGGACGGAAGATTCCCTGACCTGGCCTTCGATCCGGGATATGTCGATCATGTTTTCCCGCGGCGCCGCGAGCGCCTGGGGCATCTGGCCCGCTACCACGGCGGAATCGCCGCCCTGCTGCTGCGGCGAAGCGGCGGGTGCTGCCAGCTGGCCCGCCACGGGCGAAGCCTGGGTCACCTGCTGCACGGCATAGCTTACGGGAGCGAACATCCTGTTGATCAGCGGCCGCATCACGAACAGCCCGATAAGCAGCGCCGTTATCGAGAGAATGCCCGCCTCGATGATCTTGAACCACATCGGTCCGTCGATGCCGAGGAACGGTTCCGGCGCGGGAGTTGCCGCAGCCGTGTCGATCTCGGCAAAAGCCATGCTCGTGACCTGAATCTGGTCGCCCCGCGACGCATCGAAGCCCATGGTCGACTTTACGAGCGCTTCGATCTGCTTCAGCTCGGCGGGGGTTCTCGGCTTGTAGGCACCCGATTTCGCGCCGTCGACGACGACCGCCACGGAAAGCCGCTTTACCACTCCTCCGTCCACGGTGCTGGTCTTGGTCGTCTTTGAGATTTCGTAGTTCGTGGTCTCCTCGGTGCGCCCCGAGGAGGATTTCGTGGAATTGTCCGTTCCCGGGCTCTGCTGGTTCGGCAGCGCGTTCGCCACGCTCATGGAATTGGTGCTGCTTGCATTGGTGTCCGATGCGGTCTGCTCCACCGTCTGTGTGGAGCGCACGACCTTGCTGTCGGGGTCGAACGTCTCGCTGGTCTCGCTTGTGTGATTGTAGTTCATGTCGGCGGTGACCTGGACCCGCGCATGGCCGGCGCCAACAACGCTGCCGACGATGGATTCTATGCGCTGCCGCAGGCGATCCTCGAACTGCGTGGTGTGCTGCTCCTCGCCTTCGGCGATGGCGTCGGGTCCGTTCCTGTCGTCGCCTCCGGCAAGCAGGCTGCCGCGGTCGTCCACGATGGCCACGCGATCGGGATTGAGCGCGGCGACGGCCGCCGCGACAAGATGCTGGATGGCCTGAACCTGACCCTTTTCCAGCCGCCCGCGGGTCTTGAGAACCACCGACGCGCTGGGCGACTGTTCTTCGCGCGAGAAAATCTGCCGCTCGGGTACGACGAGATGGACTCTCGCGCTTTCGATGCCGTCGATGGTCTGGATCGATCTCGCAAGTTCGCCCTCGAGGGCGCGCAGCTGGTTGATGTTCTGCACGAAGGCCGTGGCGCCGAAAGCATCGGACTTGTCGAAGATCTCGTAGCCCACGCCGGCCGCCGGCAGATTGTCCTGTGCCAGCTCCATGCGGAGTTTTGTGACCTGATCGGCCGGGACGAGGATGGTGCCGCCGTCCTTCAGGTCGTAGGGCACATTCATCGCATCGAGCTTGGTCGTGACGGCGGAGGCATCGCGCGATTCCAGCCCGGAAAAGAGAATGCTCTTTGGCGGGGTCGCAATGACGCCGGCGACATACAGAAAGAAGGCGGTGAGCGCCGCCGCCACACCCGCCATCACGCCGAAGCGCGCCGCCCCGATAGCTTTGATGAATTCCGGCAATGTCTGCTCCCAGCGCCCTGCTAGGCAAACCTTGCCGCGTTGTTGGTAAAAGCCGCCTTAACGACGCCGGAAAACCGAATTCAGGACCCGGAAATTGAAATTAACGGAATCTTACCGCGACCGGCTGGGTCAGTTGCGATACTGCTGCACGCGCGTGGCGCGCAAGCCCGCGAGACCATGGCGATCGATCGCGCGCTGCCAGGCAAGGAATTCCTCGACGGTGAGCGTATAGCGCTTGCAGGCTTCGTCGAGGCTTAGCAGGCCGCCACGCACGGCGGCGACGACCTCCGCCTTCCGGCGGATGACCCAACGCTTTGTATTGGGCGGCGGCAAGTCGGCGAGCGTCAACGGACTCCCGTCGGGTCCGATGACGTAGCTCACACGCCCCCTGCGATCATCGCCCATCATGGCGTTGCTCCTGATTCCACTACCCGACTCGAAAATAACCGCTCGCCCTTTAAGAAAAGGCCAAGAACGAGGGTAAACGGATCGATAAGCGGAACCTTCCAGTTGTATGAAATGCCGGTGCCTTCTCACGCGAAGGCACCGGCAAGTGGTGTGCTACCGCGCCATCTGGATGAGTTCGTCCATCATCTGAGACGCCGTGGTCACGACATGTGCGGAGGCCGAGTACGCCCGCTGCGTCGTGATCATGTTCGTGAATTCCGTCGCCAGGTCGGAAGTGGAACCTTCGAGCGCGTACGAGGCGATGGTGCCCGCACCGCCGGAATCGGCCGGATTGATCATGACGTCGCCCGATGCCGATGTCTGGGCAAATGCATTTCCGGACACCTGCGACAGGCCATCCGGATTGGCGAAAGTCGCCAGCGGAATCTCGAAAGCGGCCTCGCTCAGCCCGTTCGAGTAGTTCGCATAGACAATACCGCTGGAATCGATCGTGACGCCGGTGACATTGCCGAAAACGGCACCGTCCACGTTCTTCGCCGTCAGCACGGAATCGGTGTCGAACTGGGTGGTTCCGTCCGTCTTTCCGATGGTGCCCAGGTCCACGGTGACGTCCTGCGGCTGAAGACCGGATGTCGCGGGGTTCCACGGGATGTTCAGGTCGAAGGACCCGCTTCCGCCGCTGCCGCCCTGGGGAATGACGTCCGCCAGGGAGCCATCCGAGTTGAAGTCGATCTCGCCAGCGCCGATCAGCGGGCTCGGCAATCCCGTACCCGAGAGGTCGAGGTCGTTGATATCGCCCGCATAGGAGATTTCATACGACCACTTGTTGGCGTCGGTCTTGACATAGTCGATCTTGAGAGGACGCGACCCGCCCTGGGTGTCGTAGATGTTTATGGTCCGCGAGAATTGGGGCGTGACATTCCCCGCGGCCATGTCGCCCAGCGTATAGGTCTGTGCTTCCGCGCTGGCCTGCAGGTTCTGAACGAGCGACATTTTGGTGGTCGGCTCGCCCTTTCCCGAAAGACCGCTGAGATTCACGGCCTGCAAGGCACCGGGGTTCACGTCCGCGGCCTGGCCTCCGACAAGCGGCCAACCCATCAGGTAGAGGCCGGTCGCATTGCGCAGATTGCCCTGGGCGTCCGGCGTGAAACTTCCGGCGCGGGTGTAGAGCGCCTGGCCGGACTTGTCGGCCGCCGTGTTGACGCAGAAGAACCCGTTTCCGGAAATGGCCAGATCGGTCGGCGAGCTCGTCGAGAAGATCAGGCCCTGCTGGACGATATTCTGCTGCGCCGCCGCCATCACGCCCGCGCCGGAGGCGGCATTCGGGCCGCCGGCCGCCGCAAGCATGGTCGAAAAGGCACTTTGCGAGGTCTTGTAACCGACGGTGTTCACATTCGCGATATTCGAGGATGAAATGCTGAGCGCCCTGGAATTCGCGTCCAGGCCCGCCACGCCGATCATCATTGCATCGTAGAGGCTCATGGTTTCTTTCCTTACCGGCGGTCGGGAACTTCGCTCCTTCGCCTGATTGTTCGAGGCGGTTGCTTCCGAACCGCCGGTTGAGATTCGTCAGATGGCTCCGACCAGGGATACGTCCGAAAGCGGAATTTCCATCGCGCCCAGCACCAGCATCGGTGTGGTGCCCGACATGTCGACTGCCGTCACTATCGCCTTGCTCGCGACAGTCGTCGTGATCGCCGATCCGTCGGCCGCGACCGCCTGGACCGAAAGCGTGTATTCGCCATCGGGCAGCTGATTGCCGCCGGCGTCCTTGCCGTCCCAGGTGAAATCGCTGTTGCCCTGCGCGGTTTCGCCCGAGGTCGTGTAGACCACCTGGCCGGATGCGTTCGTGACCGTCAGGATCGTACCTGTCGACTGTGCGCCGAGGTTGTACGTCCAATCCACCGTGCCGCCGTTGAGCGATCCCTTGCCGTTGGTGAGCACGACGGAATGGCCGATGTAGTTCACCGCGGCCGACGCCTGCTGGCTGAGGCTGAGCGCGATCAGGGATTTCAGATTGTCGTTGGTGTTGATCTGCTGTTCGACGCTCGAGAACGCGACGAGCTGCTGCGTGAACTGGGTGGAGTCCATCGGGCTCAGCGGATCCTGGTTCTGCAGCTGAGTCGTCAACAGGGTCAGAAACGTATCGAAATTTCCTGCAAGCTGGTTTGCCGCTGCGGACTGGCTGCCGTTCAGGGTTTGGCTGGTGTCAATGGTCGTCATTGTCGGCTCCTAGATGCGTATGTCTAGCCGCGCCGAGCCCGGCGCGGCATGGTTGATCGGCTCGCGGGCATTTTCGGCTTCCGCCCGCGCCACAACGCTGTCCGTCAGCGTGCGGGCGCGCGGCTGAAATCCGCCGCCGTCACCCTGGCGCTGCTCGCCCCTCAGCGAGAAATTGAGAGTATTGCCGGCCAGTTCGAGTCCCGCGTCCTTCAGTGCGCGTTCGAGGTCTTGGGAATCGCGGCGCAGGAGTTCGAGCGTGTACGGACGGTCGACCGTAAGGTGCGCCTCCGCCTTGCCCTCGCCGGAAACCGTCAGGCGAACCTCGACGCGGCCCAGCTCGGGCGGATCGAGGCGGATGTCGAATGTCTTCGTGCCGGAGCCGGATCTGGCCGCGATTTGCGCTGCGAAGGCGGGGAGGTCGGGCAGGCCTTTTCCTTCCTGGGCACGCGCCTGGGCCGGATTTGCCGTTCGCGCCGCTGCAGCCATCTCGAGCGCTGTGTTGTTCGGCTGGTTCGAGGCGGCCGCGGCGGAGGTTGCAAGCTGGCTCAAATCGCGCGCAGCCGAACCGATGCCGGGCGCCGGGTCGATCGCTGCAGATTGGGTCTGTCTTTCTCCCTGTGGGACGGATGCTTGCGGCGAGGCCCCGTCCTCCTTCCCCTGCCGTTCGGCCGGCGGCGGATTTTCGGACGGCTCCTCCTGCGAAGGATCGCTCTCCATTGGCTGGCGCGGCTGTGCGGGCCGGGAGGTCTGCGGCTCCGCCTGCGATGGAATCGTCTCAGGTCCTGCGGGGTCGCGCGGCGAATGTGCCTGGCGCAGCGTGAGCGGCACCGGTCTCCGCGGACCGGCATTCACGCTTGTTCCTCGAATTCGAGAGGCGGGGGACGCCACGACATCCACGTCGTCGGAGATCGCGGCAGGAAGCGGCGCCGCCGGTATCCGCGGCCGGACCGGCCGTTCGGGCCGAGGCGATGCGGCATCGTGCCGATCCTCTGCAAGCGGCAACGCGCGTCCCGTGGCGTTCCAAGTGCTACCCTCATCCGTTCCGGACACGACGCCCTCCGCCACCTCGGGCGGTGCAGCAGATCCCCGGCTGGCTGGCACCACGCCCCGGGTTTCCAAAGCGCGCGATGGCGAGGGTCCGTTTTGATCCGGCGCGGTGGCGCGGGCTCCGCTCGTGACGAACTCGCCCTTCGGCTTGCCGGTGAATTCGGACGGCCGCCCCTGATCCCGATCCGGCGATTGATGCGGCAATTCATCGGGTTGAAGGGCATCCGGAACAGGGACCTCCAACCGGTTGGCGCGCGCAAGCTGGTTCTGCACGCGAACGTCCGTCGCAGCCGGAGATTCAAAAGTTGCCGGCCGTGTCTGGATGGTCCCTTCGGATTTTCCGGAAGAAGAAGACGGGGTCGGCGCCTGCGCGACCGCGTATTCGTGTCGGCTTTCCTCGAACTCGGGCAGCGAAATATTTTCTGTCCGCTGCCCCGGCGATTGCGCTGCCCCAGAGGGCAAGGGCCGGTATGGCACGCCACGCGGCGGTCCATATGCCGGGGCACGATCCGAGTCGCGTTC
>DASZQP010000071.1:0-76662 GCA_035549575.1 Rhizomicrobium sp. | reverse complement strand
GAGATCGGTTCCGACCGCGCTCGCGGGGTGCACGCCGAAGACGAGAATGAGGATCGGCGTCATCAGCGAGCCGCCGCCGACGCCGGTGAAGCCGACGAGCCCGCCGACCAGAACGCCGCTGATCACGTAGAGCGGATCGATGTGTTGAAACAGGGTTTCCATGGCCGGGCCTTTTCGGGTTCAGATCGAAATCTGCGTGCGCAGCGAAATCGCATCGAGCCGCGCGCCGAGATCGCCGCCCGTGGAGTCGAGCCGCGATACATCCGTGTACTGATAATCTAGCGCGAAGCGCAGCACCGGGTTCGGATACCAGTTGATGCCGAAGGTCCAGATGCGCTGATCGCCGCCGCGGATGCCGCCGGCCGGCGCCGCCGCTCCCGCCGCGCCGGCGCGATAGTCGAGGCCGAGATCGCTGTAGCGCGCCGCGATTTCCCAGGCGCCGATGCCGGGCTCGTCCATGGTGAAGGGATGGACCGGCCTCGGGATGGCCCACGATCCCGTTTCGGGCTTGTATTTCTTCGCCTCGCCGGTGAGCACCCAGCTTCCCTGGACGTACCAGCCGTTGAAAGCCGGATCGGGAAGGCCGGCCGGATTGCCGCCGGGCCTGCGCTCCGCGGAAAAGCCGAAATAGCCGCCCTGGCCATAGAAATTCCGCCAGTTGCCGGCCGCCTCGACGCCCCACTCCAGGCCGCGACCGGCATCGATATTGCCCGTGTCGATGAGACGGATGTTGTTGTCGTCGACATTCAGCTCGGGCCGCTCGCGCAAGCGCAGGGCGTGGGCGGCATTTGCGCCCGCGGAAAGGTCCGGGAACTTGAGGACATAGGTGAAATTGCCGCCGACGGCGAGATTGGCCGAATCCGATGCGATCGGGCGGTAGACAACGCGGCCGACGAGCGCCTGCTGCTCGTCGAAGGCGCCGGTTTCGGAGGTCAGCCGGCCAGTATAGGCGAGCGATGCGAAATAGCCCTCGTCATAGGCATGGATGTCGATCGCTTCGCGGCCATCGGCGCCCGCGATACCGCGGCCGAGATCGGCGGGCTGCGCGCGCTCGAGAAACAACAGATCGGAGGCGGATGTGGAATCGTCGAAACTTTCCGGCGGAGGGAAAGCACCGATCTTCAGATGCACGGGGGCAAGCCCGTCGTACTGGATATAGGCCGAGCTGATCGAGGCGGCCGCCCCGGGCGAACCGCCGAGGTCGTAGACGAACTGGTACGACCACTCGTCGAACGCCGTGCCCTCGAAGCCGAAGCGCGCGCGCCGGAAATTGCTGCCGCTCGAGAAATCCGTTCCCGCCGGCGCCTTTCCCTGGGCGTAGTAGGCGCTGTCGTATTGCACGAGCGCGCGCAGCGACAGGCTGAAATCGCCGCCGGAAATCGTTGGCCGGCCGTTCGCGATCGTGACCTTGGCGGCCACGGCCTGCCCGTTCCGGATGTCGCCGTACCGGTGGGCGGCCGATTGCTCGATGTCCCGCACCTGCGCCCGAAGATCCCGAATGTCCTGCCCGGGCTGCGGAATGCGGCCGCCGGCGACCCGATCCGGCTGGCCGGGCGGTTCCCCGCCCGCCCCGGCGCCCGCCGGTGCCGGGAAAATCAGCGCGCCGGCGGCGAGCAACACGGCCGTCAACGTCCCTGCCGAAAATTGCATGTCCCCTCCTCCGCTCGTGGCCGGCCGCGCGCCGCGCGAAGGCCGTAGCCGGAGAATATTGATATACTCTATCGAGTCAATAGAGTATAAATGCAAGGCCGGCCCCCG
The DNA here is from genome assembly GCA_035549575.1 of Rhizomicrobium sp. Taxonomy (GTDB): domain Bacteria; phylum Pseudomonadota; class Alphaproteobacteria; order Micropepsales; family Micropepsaceae; genus Rhizomicrobium. The sequence goes on along the minus strand of DASZQP010000071.1, from coordinate 74,904 downwards.
GCCGCAGGACCATTCGCAGGACGCGCTGCGCATCGCCCCTCTTTCCACGGCGCAGCACTACACAGCCGGCGACTGCGGGCCGGACGAGCGCCTCACGTATCGCGCGACGGTGCCCGGCGACCGGCCCAATCAGCGTCCCGGGCGTTAGGGTCAGGCTGCGGCGAGAGTGCGGCCCAGCCGGTCGAGCAATATGCCCGTGCCGTGCTCGCGTGCGCCCGCGTCGTCATAGCCGTCGAGAAACACGCCCTGTTCCGTAACCGTGAGCCTTGTGCCTGCGGCGGTTCTGTCGAAAGTCACGCTGGCGAGCGAAACCGAAATCTTCGTCCCGTCGACGTACATGTCGTAAACATAGACGATGCGCTCATTCTCCACGATGTCGCGATATTCTGCGCGAAAATCGGTCACGCGGCCGCCGGGCCAGGTGGCACGGAGCCGGTCGCGGCCGCCGACCTCGAAATGCTGCTCGCGCACGACGTCCGTGCATTCCACGGGCGCCGCAAACCAGCGCGCCTTTGCCTTGGGGTCCGCCCATGCCCGGAACACCAGTTCCACCGGCGCTTCGAATTCCCGCCGGATCGTGAAATTTCCATGCGCGATGGTCACGGCACGATCCCGAAGACGCTGCGAAGATCGGGCGCGGCTTCCTCGAGCGTGCGCGCGAACGAGGGGCGATTTCTCAGCCGCTCGAGATAGCGTGCCGTCCTGGGATAGGCACTCCCGAACGGCATCGCGACATTGGCGTAGAAAAGGGCGGGGGCGGCGGCGACATCGGCCATTGTGAATTCGCTGCCCATGACCCACTCCTCGCCGATGGCCTGCTCGATCATGCCGAGCGCCGTCGTCAGACGCGCACGCGCACGTTCGACCCCGATGCGGTCCTTGTCGGCGTCGGCGCGCCAGCGATCGTCCATGATCTTCTGCATCTGAACCTGGACATGCAGATCGAAGAAGCGGTCGCGCATCCGCACCTGCCGCGCCAGGTCCGGATCGTCGGGAACGAAGCGCGTGCGGCCGGGATGGTGCGTGTCGAGATATTCCACGATGATGCTCGACTCCGGAACCAGCCAGTCGCGGCTCTCGTCCCGCAGCACCGGAAACTGGCCGATCGGCCAGATCTCCAGGAACGCGGCGCGGGACGCTTCCTCGTTGAGATGGACGACCACCTTCTCGAACGGCGTGCCGTTCTCGTAGAGCGCGATGGTTGCCTTCCAGCAGAAGGACGACAGGGGGTGATAGTAGAGCTTGAGCGTCATGGACTAGCCCTTTTTCGTGAGCACGGTGCCGATCGCGATTTCCGGGAGAACGGCAAATGCCGAGTGCGGTCCGGCAAGAGCTAGGCCGCGGACTTTTCGCATATCACCATCCATGGGATACCGAACTTGTCGACCAGCATGCCGAAGCGCTCCGCAAAAAAGGATTGCGCCAGGGGCATGTGAACCTGCCCGCCGGCGCTCAGCGCCTGGAACACGCGCTCGGCTTCCGCATTGGTCCTGCAGCCGAGGCTGAGGGAGAAGCCCTGCGGCTTCTGGAACCGGTCGGGCGGCGAATCGGAACCCATCAGGATCTGGTCGCCGATGCGCATGCGCGCTTGAACGATCTTGTCCTTCATGGCGGGCATTTGCGCGGCCATCGGCGATTCGCCGAAGGTGGAGCGCATTTCGATAACCCCGCCGGCGGCCTGCTCGTAGAAGCGGAAGGCTTCCTCGCAGTTCCCGTCGAAATGAAGATAGGCATTGAGCTGCATAGCGGTCTCTCCTGGTTGCCGCCATTTTCCGGCGGTCGAAAGATAGTTCTCGAGCTGGTCGAGCGTTCCCTCGAAGCCCTGGCTCATCGAAGGGAACATCGACTGGAAGAAAGCCTTTTCCTCGTCGCTGGCATTGTAGGGCGTTCCCGTCATATGCAGCGTCGTCCGTCCGGCCGTCCCGGAAAATTCGACGGTATTCAGAACCTCGAGGGGAAAATTCTGCGCGAACGGCGCGCGCTCGATCGTGCCGGCCTCGTTCGAGAACGAGGTGGTGAACGCGATTTTCCTCATCGGAACGATTTCGCGATAGACGAACTTGCCCCACATCACGCGGCCGTCGGGGGCGCGCATGCCGTAGTGGAATGTGCCGCCCTCGCGGAAATCGAGGCCGCCGCTGACCCAGGCGAAGCCCTTCGGACCCCACCATTTCGTCAGGTGTTCCATCCGCGAATACATCTCCCACACCAGCGGCAGCGGCGCGTCGAAGGTTCGCGTCAGCGTGAAGACGGGATCGGTCATGGCAGAGCTCCGCGATTGCGCCCGGAGTGCGCCGAGGAGTGCGTCGAGGCGCTCGAAGGACTCGCGCCCGCCCTCGACGGCGCCGCTCTTCGCCATCCGGTCGCGCGCGCCGGCGTCCGCATAGCGCTGGACGCAGACGAGCCGCGCCTTTTTGCCCTCGTCATGGAATGTGTATTCCTCTTCGATCGGCTGAAATTCCATGAAGCAGAAACTGCGCGACAGGCGTTCCGGCTTCACGACTTCGCGATACTCGCCGAAAAACGTGACAGTCCTGGTTCCGTCGGAATGCCGGACGCGCCATTTTCCGCCGGGACGCACGTCGAATTCTTCGACTTCGATTGCGTATTTTTCGGGTCCCCACCAGCGCGCGACATGCTCCGGCTTCGTGAAACAATCCCACACGAGGTCGCGCGGCGCATCGAAGCGCCGCGTCAGCCGCAGGAGCCCCTCGCCCGGCGGGGCCTCGACAAGGATTTCATTTCTGTCGGCCACGGCCGGTTCCTTTCGCCTGCAACTCCGCGAGGTAGGCATCGAGCCGGTCGAACCGCGCCTCCCAGCTCGCGCGCTGGCCGGAAATCCACTCCTCCGCCGTCATCAGTTGCCTGGGCTCGATGCGGCAGGTGCGGACCCGCCCCACCTTCTGCGACGTCACCAGCCCGCTCGACTGCAGAACATCGAGATGCTGCACGATCGCCGGCAGCGACATGTCGAACGGCCGGGCCAGCTCGCTGACCGAGGCCGGCCCGCGCGAAAGGCGCGCCACCATCCCGCGCCGCGTGGGGTCGGCGAGCGCCTGGAAAACCCGATCGAGCGGCTCCGCATAGTTAAGCATGCACTTAAGTATCACGCGCCGCGGCCGCGCGCAAGGGACATCCTGCGCAAGAGGTCAGATCCGCTCGTAGATGACCGCGTTCCAGTATCGCGCGCGGTGCGAGCCCGAGCGCACGAAGCCCCGCAGACGCAGCTGCCGCCCGATCATCGCATTGAAATATCCATGCGCGACCAGCGCGGCCTGCCCGTCGTCCCGCGCGCGCGCGATCAGGATGTCGGCGGCCTGGCTGGCGCGCGACCTGGCGCGGCGGTAGTTTTCGATTTCCGGATGATAGCCGGCATGCCAGAGGATGCGCGCGACCACCGCCCATTTCGGCACTTTCATGCGCAGAAGCGGGATGCGAGGGCTCGCAAGCGGTGCTTCGGCGAACAGCGGATCGGCTATCAGCTCGGCGTTGGGCGCAAGCGCCTTCGCGCTCTCGTGCGCGCGCGCCCGGCCGCTCGTGAACACGGCGGTCAGTTCGCTCACCAGATCCTGCAGTTCCTCCGGCGGCGCGCTGCGCGGATCGAGGCCTGCCTGCTCATAGGCGTCGATATAGGAGCGAAACCCCGAATGCGTCGTGCGCGGCGCGAGCGGGATCGCGGGCTGGCCGTGCCGGATCAGGATGATCCGCATCCGCTCCCGCGTCCCAAGCGAGGTGTCCGCCGTTGCGGTATGAACGTCGATGGAAATGACGGCTCCTTGCGGCGTCGCGCCGGCCCTGTACGATCCGTCCGGAATGGCGGCATCCAATGATAAACGGGAAGGGGCTCATGGAACAGGCGGACCTCAAAGGCAAGGCGGCAATCGTCACAGGTTCCTCGTCCGGTATCGGCGCGAGCGTGGCGATCGGCCTGGCCGCGCGCGGCGCCGATGTCGTCATCAACCATTCCAAGAGCGCGCGGGCCGCCGAAGATGTCGCCGCTGCGGCGGCAAGACACGGCGGTCGGGTTGCGATCGTGCAGGGCAATGTCGCCGACGATGGCGATTGCCGCAAGATCGCGAAGGCGGCGACGGAGGCGTTCGGCCGCATCGACGTGCTCGTCAACAATGCCGGAACGACGAAATTCGCCAACCACCGCGACCTCGACGCGCTCTCGTCGGAGGACTTCGCGAACATCTACGCGGTGAACGTCATCGGCGCGTTCCAGATGATCCGCGCCTGCGTCGAACCCTTGCGCGCGAACGCGGACGGCGCGGTGGTGAACGTGTCGTCGATCGCCGGCATCGAGGGGCTGGGCTCGTCCGTCGCCTACGCCGCGTCCAAGGGCGCCCTGAACACGATGACGCTCTCCCTCGCAAGGGCGCTGGCGCCGGAAATCCGCGTCAACGCGGTGTGCCCCGGCCTCGTCGCGACGCCCTGGTTCACGGAACGCTTCGGCGCCGAAGCGTTCGCCCGCGTGAAGGCGAACTACGAAAGGACCGCGGTGCTCGCCCGCGTCGCGGACCCGGATGAAATGGCGAAGCCGGTGATCTTCCTGGCCTCGCCGGAGTCGCGCAACATCACCGGCGAAACCCTGCTCAGCGACGGCGGTTTCCGGCTCTCCATCGGCACGGGAGGGCTGCGCCTGTGACCGGAGAATTCCCTTCCGGCTTCCTCTGGGGCACGGCGACCGCCGCCCATCAGGTCGAGGGCGGCAACACGGCGAGCGATCTTTGGCTGATGGAGACGATGAAGCCGTCGCTGTTCGCGGAGCCCTCGGGCGACGCGTGCGACCACTATCATCTCTACCCGTCCGATATCGCCCTCCTCAGGCAGCTCGGCTTCGACACCTACCGCTTTTCCGTCGAATGGGCGCGGATCGAGCCGGAGGAAGGGTTCTTTTCGAAGGCCGCGCTCGATCACTACCGCCGCATGATCGCGTGCTGCCTGTCGAACGGCGTCGTCCCCATGGTCACATTCCATCATTTCACCGCGCCGCTGTGGTTCACGCGGGACGGCGGCTGGGAGGACCCGAAATCCGTCGACCGCTTCGCCCGCTACTGCGAACGGGCGGGTCGCGCGCTCGGCGATATCGTCGACTATGCCTGCACCATCAACGAAGCCAACATTCCGGTCATGGTGACGATGATCCGGGAGGCGGTCGGCGTTGCCGGAGGCGGCGGCCGGCGCGCGAAGGCGCTCGCGGAAGCCGCGCGGCTTTCGGGCGGCGAGCCGGAACGGTTTGCACCCTATCTTTCCGGCAACGGCCATCCCACCGTCGCCAACCTGATCGCCGCACATCGCAAGAGCTACGAAATCCTCAAGCCGCTGGTGAACGGACCCGTGGGCATCACGCTCGCGCTCAACGATTTCCAGGCCGAACCGGGCGGCGAGGAATTGTGCGAGGCGGCGGACCGCGCCATCAATCGCCGCTTCCTCGAAGCCCTCGCGGGCGACGATTTTGTCGGCGTGCAGACCTACACGCGCGTCCGCTTCGGCCCGGGCACGGTGCTGCCCCCGCCCGACGGAAGCGAGCGCACGCAGATGGGATACGAGTTCTACCCGGAGGCGCTGGAAGCCACGATCCGCCTCGCCGCGCGCATCAGCGGCTGCCCGGTGATCGTCACCGAGAACGGCATCGGGACCGAGGACGATACGCGACGCATCGAATATACGCGCCGCGCGCTTGAGGGCGTGCTGCGCTGCCTTGCGGACGGGATCGATGTGCGCGGCTACATCCACTGGTCGATGATGGACAATTACGAATGGCTGGAGGGCTATCGGCCCAAATTCGGCCTCGTCGCGGTCGATCGCGCGACCCAACTGCGGACACCGAAGCCGAGCGCCCATTGGCTCGGCGGCGTCGCGCGACGGAACCGCCTCGCGTGAGCGACCCGTTTCGCATCTACATCGGCTGGGACAGCGCGCAGGTCGATGCCTACGAGGTCTGCGCCCGTTCGCTCGCACGCCACGCCTCGATTCCGCTCGACATCCGTCCGCTGAGGCTCGACCGCCTGCGCGAAGCGGGGCTCTATCGGCGCGATGCCGACCCGCTCGCCTCGACCGAGTTCACCTATTCGCGCTTCCTTGTCCCCGCGCTTGCCGGATATGCGGGCCACGCGCTCTTCTGCGATTGCGATTTCCTCTGGACCGCGGACGTTGCCGGCCTGGTGGCGCTGGCGGACGGGTCCATGGCGGTGCAGTGCGTCAAGCACGACTACCGGCCGGCGGAAACGACGAAGCTGCACGAGCGCACACAGACGGTCTATCCCCGGAAGAACTGGTCGTCGCTGATGCTGTTCAACTGCGCGCATGCCGCTTCGATGTCCCTGACGCCGGATGCCGTGAATACGCGCGACGGCCGCTACCTGCAGCGCCTGCTTTGGGCGCCGGATCATGCGATCGGGGCGCTGCCGGGGGAGTGGAATTGGCTGGAGGGATGGGACGCTCCGCCCGACGGTCCGCCGCCCAAGGCCATCCACTTCACTCGCGGCGGACCATGGTTCGAGGAATGGCGCGGCGTCGCCTATGCCGAATTGTGGCTGGAGGAAATGGAGCTCATGCGCCGGAGGGGGCGCGTTGGGCCCGACGGGTCAGGAAGCGCGAGAGCCGCATCCGCGCCTCCTCGAACACCTTCGCCCAAGGCCGCGCTCTCCTGCGAATGATGGTCGTCGCCGGATACCAGGGCGATGCAAGCCCGTCCGCCGGCCAGGACAGGCGGATATCGTCGTCCAGCAGAAGAAACGTGCGCTTTCCCATCGCGCCGGCCATGTGCGCACAGGTGTTGCTGATCGTGACGACGGCGCGGCAGGCGGCAATCTGCGCGGCGAATCCGTCCAGGTCGAGAAGCGGGTCGATCGTCCCGTCGTGAATCAGCTTCCGGCCGCCCGACCGCTTCAGATAATCCGCATCCGCTGCGATGTCGCCATATTGCAGCGAGAGGAAATCGGCGTCCGTCGCACCGAGAAATTCCGACCAGCGCTCCAGCCCGGGGAGATCCTTGTTTTCGCCGACGCTGTGCCAGGAGATACCCACGAGCGCGTCGGAACCGTACCGTTTGCGCAGCCGACCCAGCATTCCCTTGTCGGGCAGGAGCGGGCGGAAATTGGCCTTCATCGCCTGGGCATCGCCGCAGAGATGGCGCGCCAGCGTGTTGTATCCCGCAACGGCATCCGACGCCGCGAGTATCGCCGCGTCGCCGTCCCCGCTTGCTACGGTCTCGGACAACGGAAAGCTCCTGCGAAACAGCGGAACGAGCCGCGGCTCCGCGATGACGGTGCAGCGGGCGACGCGGAGGGAGGCAAGGTGTATCAGGCGCGCCATGCGGATGGGGCGCCCGACGTGATCGATCCGGGAGATCACTGCGAGCCTTCCGTCGAGCGGCTCTCCGGTCCACTCGGCCGGACCGCAGGGCTGCTCGATCCTCTCGGCGTCCGCAACCAGCCCGGCCGCCCTGCCCGGCTCCGCAAGGGATTCGAAAATCCGCCCGGTTCGGCGCAGGGGCCTGGGTTCGCCCAGCATGAGCGCGAGCCGCTCCGCTTCGCAGGCGCAGCGGCGCGCGAGTTCCGGATCCCCGGCGGCGAGCATGTTCTCGGCCACCTCGATGCGGTCGAGCCACGACCGGCGGAGCTGCGCCGGGGTCGCGCCGGCTTGTCGGGTAAGGGTCATTCCGCGATCGCCCCTGCGTGGAAGCAGCAGCGGCGAGGCCGGATGAAATCCTCCACGCCGCGGGCGCCAGCCTATCACGTCCGGGGGTGCGGGGAATCGCCCGCTCTCGCGCCGGTTGCCGTCCCGATTCCCACACGTGGCATTGAAACGTGCGCCGGTGAGCCTGTATAGCGGATCGGCAACCTCCCGCCCGGTCATGAACAGGCCGCCACCCGTTCACGTTCTGCATATCGGCAAGACCGGGGGCACCGCGATCAGGGCGGCGCTGGCGCCCGTTGCGGACGCGCGCGGTCTCAGGCTGCACGACCACAGGATGACCCTCGCGCGCGTACCCGATGGCGAGCAGGCCGTGTTCTTCGTGCGCGATCCCGTCACCCGCTTCGTGAGCGGTTTCAACAGCCGTCTGCGGAAGGGCCTTCCCGGCCGGCACAGCCGTCACACCGTGGAGGAGGAGATCGCATTCCAGGAATTCCGGACCGCGAACGAGCTGGCCGAGGGCCTGCTGGCGCACGAGAGCTTCCGCCGCTCCATGGCGGAAATGGCGATGACGGCCATCGGCCACGTCGGCACCCGGCTCACGGATGTTCTGGACAGCGCCGCCTATGTCGCGTCCAGACGGCGCGACATCGCGCTGTTCGGATTTCAGGAGACTTTGGAGAGGGATTTTTCCCGGCTCAAGCATGTCCTCTCGCTGCCGGAGGACGTCGCGCTGCCGGGCGACGAGATCGCCTCCCATCGCACGCCGCCTGGCTTCGACACGGAACTCAGCGCGCGCGGGCGTAGAGCCATCGAGCGATGGTACCGCGCCGATATCGCGCTCTACCGGAGGCTAAGGGAAATCGCCGCGCGGTGGTTTGGACCCTAGTTCCGGAGTTTCTTCCGTTCGGCCGTACCACTGGACAACCGCGCGCGCGAGCACGGCCACGATGTTGCCGGCGACAAGGATGCAGGCGAGCAGAACCGCGACGCCGAGGCTTCCCAGAATGCCGGAGGCGATCTCCGTGAGCGAGCTGTGGAGCATCAGCCTGTCAGGCCTTCCAGAAGGGTTTCTTCCATGTGCCTGCGGCCCGGCCGTCTGGGCGAAAAATGCTCGCGTGCGACGGCGAGCTCGAAGTTGAGCGAGCAGTAGGCCGAGAACACGACGAAGATGAGCGAGGTCCAGCCCGTCCAGCGATTTCCCATGCCGGTCACGGCCGCGCCGTACAGCATGGAGGCAAGCGCAAAGCAGACGATTGTCAGTCCCCAGACCACGCGCATGGCCGGCGTCAGGCTCGAGATCGAAAGGTGCGCGCCAAGCATCCGCGTGAACACGGTCACGGCGACAAGCCCCGAATTGCTGATACTGATGAAGAGAAGGTCGGGCGCCCAGTTGTCGTCCCAATCGGGCGCGGATTTCGCCGCGAAATGAAGCAGGAGGTGGCACAAGAGCGGCATCAGCCCGATGGTCATGCTCGCGATCCAGTCGCACCATGCGATCACCAGGGCATGCCGGAGCGATTCCGGGCGCATGCCCCCGCCGGTGCGGGACAGGCGATGCGCGTGATCCCTTCCCGCGTGACCCCGCGCGCCCTGCTGCGCCGTGGCATCCTCGGAAAGGGAGCTTGCCCCCCGTGCATTCATTTGCGCCACTTCTTGCCGCGCCTGCGTGGCGGCGTCCCGGCAAGCGAAAAGACTCCGCGCACACGGCCGGCCTTCTCGATCACGCCCTTGCGGACCATGCGCCAGAGCTTGTTCTGCAGAAACCTGCGCTTCTGGATCAGGCCGAACATCCGGTAGAGCCCGATCAGAAGCTGGTCGAGATCGGCGCTGCCGCCGAGCGACCGGAACACGGCGACGATCTGCGCATCGAGCGGATCGCCCCTGCCCGTGCTGAGCTCCTTCAGAAGCTCCGGCGGCAGCCCGGCGAGATCGTCGCCCGGTGCGCCGGCCGTGCCCGTCTCCCTGCCACGCACGAAATCCTCGAGCTCCGCGGCATGTTCGCGCCAATGAAGCTGACGTCCCCGCGACTTCGCAACGGTGACGCCGGAAGAGGCGGGACCCTCCCCGGCCGCAGGCGCCGGGTGCCTCGCCGTGCGTGCGCTCATTTTTCTGCCTCCCGCAATGGCGACATGACGCTATCCGGTTTTTTGCCGCCAGTCAGCCTGTATTTTTCATTTTTCGTCAGATTTTTTTCCGTTTTCAACAATGATTTTTTGCGACGTCCGGGCATGAGGGGGCGGGGCGGCACGGCCGGGCTTTCATCGCTCCGTCACGAAAGCGCCGCAGCATCGTGCCGGGAAACGCCGCCGATCGGCCGGCCGCTTGCAGGCCATTGAAAAGGCAGCCAATATCAGCCGGGCAGAGCGGGGGCTCGGCGTTCGGACGGAGCGGACTCTTTGCATGCTTTCGCCTATGCGGACTTTTGCCAGGCCTAACGGGCGCAGCGACGCCGCCGCGTCCCGGTCCCATCTCGGCCGGTCGCTGACGGTGAAAGGGATCATCGATACCGATGGGGAGGTCCACATCCACGGCAGGATGCTGGGCCGGATCAATGCCGGTTCCCTGGTGGTGTCGCCCGAGGGTTATGTCGAGGGCGACATTGTTGCGCGCGATGCCCATATCGGCGGGCGTTTCAACGGCCGCATCTTCGCGCTCAATGTGACGCTGGACAGTTCCGCCGACGTCTCGGGCCGGATCTTCCACAATACCGTGACTGTCGAGAGGGGCGCGCGCGTCGATGCGCGCATGCCGTGGCGGCCTCCCAGCTTCTTCGAAACCCTCGAACAACTTCCGGAGACAAAGGAATGACCATGTTCACCCGCAACGACAAGGCGTCGGAGCCGAACCCCGTCAGCCCGGCGCGCCCGCAGGGCACCGGCGCGGCCGCGGACTACGCAACGCGTCCACAAGCAACCACCCAGCCACTTTCGGGGACCACCATGACCACACAGAACGTTTCCGTCATCAGCAAGGCGCTTCGGATCACGGGGCAACTCGAAAGCACGGAGGACATCCGCATCGACGGCGAGGTGGATGGCGATGTGCGGGCCGTGTCCGTAAACGTCGGACCGAATGCGCGCGTCAAGGGCACCGTGCGCGGCGAGTCGGTGGAGCTCGCTGGCACCGTCGAGGGCAGGATCGAGGCGAAGAAGGTCGTTCTCGCCAGCACTGCGCGGATGACCGGCGACGTCGTTCACCAGGACATCAAGATCGAATCCGGCGCCTATATCGACGGCCACCTGAAGCCCGAATACGGCAAGCAGGAAAACAGACCGGTCTCCCAGATCAAGCCCGTGGCTTCTGCCGCGCGCGAGACACCGAAGCCTTCGGGCGACGTGGCGGCGCGGGCCTAGGCTGCGCATCCCGGCATGCCGCACCGGACCCGGTCCGGCCGGTGTCCTGTCGTTCATCGGACCGCATTCGCATTACGATGCGGCAACGGTCGCGGGCAATGCTGGCGCGCGGTGGCCGGCGGCCCTACTCTTGGCGGATGCTCCCGCGTTTTTCCGCCGCCCTGATCGCCCTGTTCGTGCTGGCATGGGCAAGGCCCGTTCATGCAACCGATCGCCCCGAGCGCGAATTCAAGGAATGCCCGGAGTGCCCCGAGATGGTCGGCATTCCTGCGGGCAGCTTCACGATGGGCAGCGCGCCCGGCGAGGCCGGACGCTTCGACAACGAAGGGCCCCCGCACCGCGTCGCAATCAAGGCCTTCGCGCTCGGAAAATACGATGTGACGAGCGCGGAATTCCTTCGCTTTCTCGAAGCGACCGGCTATCGGCCGAAGCCGTGCAACCCGATCCTCAACATGCGCTGGCGCATCGCGGACGACGGCAAGGCCTATCCCCCCGCGCCGTCCGACACGGAGCCGCCGCGCTGGCCCGCCGTGTGCCTCGATTGGAAGGACGCCGGCGCCTATATCGACTGGATCAACAAGAAGGCGCGCGCGGCCAGGCCGGCCATCGCATCGAAGCAGGGCCCCTATCGCCTGCCGACCGAAGCGGAGTGGGAATATGCCGCGCGCGCCGGCACCGCGACGTCGCGCTGGTGGGGTGACGGCATCGGGCACGGCAACGCGAACTGCAACGGCTGCGGCAGCAGCTACGACGCCAGCACGCTCGCCGACGTGGACAGCTTCGCATCCAACCCGTTCGGTCTCTACGGCATGCTCGGCAATGCGTGGCAGTGGACCGCGGATTGCTGGCATTCCGACTATGCCGGCGCTCCCGCCGACGGCCGCGCGTGGACGTCCGGCGGGGACTGCGACAAGCACGTCCTGCGCGGCGGCGCATGGAACAACCTTCCCGCCTTCGCGCGGTCCGCCGCGCGCAGCAGCGCCGGACTGAACGGAGGGGATTACGACTATTCGAGCCTTGCGGGTTTCCGCGTGGCGCGCGATCTTCCGTGAGCCCGCGCAGCGGATGGACGCTGCGCATGTGGCGGCCGGCCGGTGCAGGCCGCTATTTTCGGGACAACGGGCCGGGCATCCTGCTCTCCACGCTCGCCCACGGCCTTGCGCTCCTCTCCATCCTCTACTGGATCCGGCACATGCCGCACCGCGCGCCGGAAAGGGCGTGGGCCGTGCCCGTCGACATCGTGCGCCTCGGCGAGGAAACAATGTCGCCGCCCTCTCCGGCGAAATCGGCTCTTCCGCAGCAGCAGGCCTTCGCGCGGCGCGCGGCGACCGCGCACAGCCCGCCGGTTGGAGATCTCCCGAGCACGCCGAGGCCGCACGACGAGCTGCAGAACCGGCTGAACGCGCTTTCCAGATTGCGGGCGCCGGAGACGGACACGCTGGCGCTGCGCGGCGCGGGAGATGCGCGGGTGCAGACGGCGAACGACGCGCCGACCGGCGGCGGATCGGCGCGGGGCCTGCGCGATTACATCCGCGCCCAGATCCTGCGCCGCTGGAATCTGGACCTGCGCGCGCCGGGCGGGCGCTCCATCGAGGTCGTCCTGCGGATCGTGATGAAGGCAAACGGCGTCATTGCCGGAGCCGAGATCGTCGACAAGCGCCGATATGCGACCGACGCCGCGTACCGGCAGATCGCGCTCAGCGCTCGGAATGCGGCGCTGCTGTCCTCGCCCATCGTGCTTCCCGCGGGAAACTATCCCGCGGAGACCGAGATGACGCTGAGACTCGATCCAAGGGATGCGCTGCGCTAACCCGATGGCGCGCTCGGGGACCTTCCAGGGAATGGTCGGAGAGAGAGGATTCGAACCTCCGGCCCCCACGTCCCGAACGTGGTGCTCTACCAGGCTGAGCTACTCTCCGTGGCCAAGGGGCGCCTTATAACGACGGGGCCGCCATGCCGCAACAGCCGTTGAACGCCACGGAAACCCTGCTAAATCCCGATCCATGATCCTGGTCGGCCAATACGATTCCCCGTATACGCGGCGGGTGGCGATTTCGCTTCGCGTGCTCGGCATCCCCTACGAACACGATACGCGCTCCGTGTTCGGCGACTTCCGGTCCATGCTGGGCACGAACCCGCTGGGACGCATCCCGTCGCTGATCCTCGACGACGGCACCGTCCTCATCGATTCCGCCGCCATACTGGACTGGATCGACGAGACCGCCGGACCCGGACGCGCGCTGCTGCCGCCTTCGGGCGCCGCGCGGCGCGAAGCGCTCCAGCGCATTGCGCTCGCCAATGGCGCCGTCGACAAGATCGGCGGGGGACGCAACTACGAGATCCTGATCCGCCCGCCGCGCTATCGCTGGCCGGAATGGATCGAGCGGACCACTACGCAGGGCCTGGGTGCGCTCCGTGCGCTCGATGCGCGCGACTGGCCCGGCGGCGGGCGCATCGACCAGGCGCAGATCACCACGGCTTGCGCCTTCGACTATGTAAAGGTGACGGCCCCGGAGCTTGCCCCGGAAGGCCGGTTCGCCGCGCTCGACCGGCTCTGGAAGCGCCTCGCCGCGATGCCGGAATTCGTCGAAACCGGCTTCAGCGACTACAATGTGCCGCGAGGAGAATAGCGGCATGAGGCGTGGCTGGGGCGGAAGGATTCGAACCTTCGTATGCCGGAATCAAAATCCGGTGCCTTACCGCTTGGCGACGCCCCAATAGGGGCCGGGACCATACTGGCAGGGCCTGCGGCTTTCAACGTCCGCCCGGCGGCCCGCAATTCTTCCGCTTTCGCCGCCACGCTGTTACGGTCGCCGGATGCCGATGAGCGACGAGCAACGCGCCGCGCAGTTCCAGCTCGCGCAGAAGCTGGAGGCCGAGGGCCAGCAGGAAGGCGCCCGCCGGCTCTACGCCGCGATGGCGCGCGAAGGCGATATCGCCGCGCTCACCGCGCTCGGGCGGAACATGCTCGTGCGCGAGCCGCTCGCCACCTACGAAGGCGTCAAGGCGATCGTCGACGCCGCCAACCGGGGCGGCGGCGAAGCAATCCATTTCTGCGGCGTGATGTCGGCCCTCGGCGCCGGACTCGCGCAGAACTGGGACATGGCGCTGGGCTGCCTGCAGGCAAGCGCCGAGCGCGACTGGCTCCCCGCGCAGGACGAGCTGCGCCTTCTTGCGGGAGGCTCCGGTGCGGCGTGGAAATCGCTGCGGGACGCCATCGACCTGCCCGCCCTGCTCGCGCCGGGAGAACTGCGCCAGGTCCATGCCGGCCCGCGCATCGCGCTCGCCGGAAAATTCCTCTCGCCCGCGCTTTGCGACTGGCTGATCGCTCGCGCGCGCCCGAAGATCGTCCGGGCCAGGACGTTCGACGGCGAAGCGGCGGCGCAGCTCGATTCCGGCCGCAGCAACGGCGCCGCGGAGTTCAATTTCGCCGACATCGACATCGTGCTGGCGCTCATTCGCACGCGCATCGCGGCGATTACCGGCTTGCCCGCCTTCGGCATGGAGAACACGCAGGTCCTGCACTACGCGCCCGGGCAGCGCTTCGCGCCCCACTACGACTATCTCGATCCCGCCCAGCCCCGCATCGCGCAGACTATCGCGCGGGGCGGGCAGCGGGTGGCGACGTTTCTCGTCTATCTCAACGACGATTTCGACGCGGCCGAGACCTCGTTCCTGAAACTCGGCTGGCGCTATCGCGGGCAGAAGGGCGACGCCATCCTGTTCTGGAATGTGGACCCGTCCGGCGCGCCCGATCCGGCGACGCTGCATGAGGGCCTCGCGCCCAGCCGGGGCGAGAAATGGCTGCTCTCGCAGTGGATCCGCCTGCCGCCGGCGGCTTCAGTCCAGACGTTGCAGCAGTGAACGCGCGAATTCGCTCAGCGTGTCGTCGCGCGCGCCCATGATGACGATGCGGTCGCCGCGCCTTGCCAGTTCGAGCAGCTTCTGTCCGCACGCGGCCCGATCGCGCAACGCCTGGGCATGGCGGCCCATATCGCGAATGCCCGCCGCGATGTCCTCGCTCGAAACCTCCCGCGTCGTCGTGCCGCCGAAATAGACGGGCTCGGGCATGAGCAGGATATCGTCCGCAGCCATATGCGTCGCGAAGGCGGCGATGAATTCGTTCTTCATCTTGGCGAGCGGGCCGAACCCGTGCGGCTGGAACATCACGAGCAGCCGCCCCGGAAAATCGTGCAGCGTGGACAGCGTCGCCGCGATCTTGTCGGGATTGTGGGCGAAATCGTCGATCACCGTGACCCCTCCGGCCGAGCCCACGGTCTCGAGCCTGCGCCGCACACCCTCAAATCCTTCCAGGGCGCGCGCCGCATCCTCGAGCGCAATGCCGGCCGCCCCTGCTGCGGACAGCGCCGCCAGCGCGTTTGACACGTTGTGCCGCCCGGGCACTTTCAGACTCACGCGAACGCGCGCTGCAGCCGCGTTGCACTGTTTTCGAGCGTTCCCGTCTGCTGCGCGCGCGATGATGTCGAAGCCGATTCCATCCTGCGCGGGAACGATGTTCCGCGCCAGGAGATCGGCGGAAGCGTTCGAAAGGCTGTAGGTGATCGCGCGCTTCGCCGCCGGAATCAGCGCCGCGGTCTCGGCATTTTCGAGATTGAGAACGGCAATCTGTGCCTTCGCCGCGAAGTCGCGGAACAGTGCGCGCAGCTCGTCCATCGTCTTGTGATCGAGGGCGATGTTGTTCACGACCGCGATTGCCGGCCGGTAAAGCGCGATCGAACCGTCACTCTCGTCCACTTCGCTCACGAAGGCCTCGCCGCCGCCGACGAGCGCGGAAGCAAAGGGCGCATCGGCATCGGCGAAATTGCTCATCACCGCGCCGTTGACGATGGTCGGATCGCGGTCGAGCGCATGGAATATCCATCCGATCATGGCGGTGGTGGTGGACTTTCCGCTCGTGCCCGCGACGCCGATGCCGAGGGGTGCGGCGTTGAACAGTTCCGCCAGAAGCTCGGCGCGGCGCACGATCCGGGCACCGGCCCTGCGCGCCGCCACGAGATCGGGCACCGTGTCCTCGACCGCCGCCGAGGCAATGACGATCTGGCGGCCGTCCGTGACGCCGCTCCCGTCCTGGGGGAACAGCGCGATGGCCTGCCGCTTCAGATAGTCGAATTTGGGTGCGGTGCGGCCCTGGTCCAGCGCACGATCCGAGCCCGCCACCGTCACGCCCCTGGCGCGCAGGATGAGCGCGAGGGGCAGCATCCCGCTGCCGCCGATGCCGCAGAAGAAGTAGGGCCTGTCCCGGATCATGGCCGGAGGCTATAAGCGAAGCATGTCGCAAAGTCGAACGCGCATCGGCGTGGTCGCGCCCGCCTCGCGCATCTCGCGCGAGCTGGCGGACGAGGTCGAGACGCTTTCCCGGAGCCTCTATCCGGATGGCGTGTCGCTCGACTTTCACGACCAGTGCTTTCTCTCCAGCGGCCATTTCGCCGGTACCGACGCCGAGCGAGCGGACGCCTTCCTGGAATTCGCCAACGATCCGACATTCGATGCCATCTGGTTCGCGCGCGGCGGCTATGGCTCCGGCCGGATAGCGGCCGATACACTGAAGAACCTGCACGCGCCGGCGCGGGGCAAGCTCTACCTCGGCTACAGCGATCTGGGCTACATGCTGGCAGGTCTCTACAGGGAGGGATACCGCGTGGCGCACGGTCCCATGCCCGCCGATCTCAAGCGCGCGGGAGGAGAGGAGTCCGTGACGCGGGCGTTGCGCTACCTGGTCGAACGCGCGCCGGACACGCTGGAGCCGAGCGTGTCGTCCTCGACGCCTTCCGCTGCCTTCAACATCACCGTGCTGAATCACATCCTCGGCACCGCGCTCGAGCCCGATCTGACCGGCCATGTGCTGATGCTCGAGGAGGTCTCGGAGCATCACTATCGCATCGACCGTTCGCTGCATCACATCGCCTCGTTCGACTCGATCCGGCGCGTGGCGGGACTTCGGCTCGGCCGATGCAGCGACATTCCGCCAAACGATCCGCCCTTCGGCCAGGACGAGGAACGGATCGCGCGGCACTGGTGCGACGCCGCCGGGATCGCCTATCTCGGCCGCGCCGATATCGGCCACGACGTCGCCAACAAGATCGTTCCGTTCGGGCGATGGCCGGTGTGAAGATCGCGGGCGTGATCCTTGCCGGAGGGGCGGGGGCGCGCATGGGAGCAGAAAAGCCCCTTCTGCCCTTCCGCGGTGCAAGGCTGATCGAGGCGGTGATGGCGCGGATCGGGCCGCAGGTCCGGCCGCTCGCGGTCGAGGTCGCACCCGATTGCGTGGAGGCCTATCGCCGGCGGCTCGACGCGGAAATCCTTCCCGATCTCTACACCGAACGGCTGGGCCCGCTGTGCGGGATCGTCACCGGGCTTTCCTGGTGCGAGGGCGGCTGGCTCGCGACCTTTCCCTGCGACACGCCGTTCCTGCCCGCCGATCTCGTGGCACAGCTTGCGGTGTGGGCGGATTCGCGCCCCGTCGTCGTCCGCGGCGCGCAGGTGTGCGGGCTCTGGCCGAAGACCTGTCTGGACGAGCTGAAGGCTGGACTCGATGGCGGCAGGCTGCGCAGCTTGCTCGGCGCGGTGGAACATCTGGGCGGAACCGTGGTCGATATAGACGCCGCCGAGCACGCGTTCTTCAACGTCAACACGCCGGAGGATTTGGAGAGGGCGGAGGGTTTTCGGGACTTCCCTCACCGGGAAGGTTGAACCGTGCGCTCCAGCAACGCGACCGACTTCTTCACCAGGGGGTGCAGCCTGACGTCCGCACCGGGCGCGGCGGCCAGGAATTTCCGCCGCATTTCGGGGTCCCAGAATTTGCGGATGTGATCGGCGATGGCGGGAACGGCCTTCGCCTCGCCCTGCGCCGCGAAGAACGACGCGATCTGGTTTGCCTGCTGGATCAGCTTGTCTTCGGTGGATGCGGCCATGGTCTATCCGTCGATGCGGTGCGGATGGGTGAATAGCTCGAAACCGTCCGCGCGCGCCACCGCCGCGAGCGTGATGCCGGCTTCCTCCGCCGTGCGGATGGCGAGCGCCGTCGGCGCCGACATCGCCACGACGATGGGCGCGTTCATCGCCGCCGATTTCTGCACCATCTCGATGGAGACGCGGCTGGTGAGGAACACCGCGCCGTCCCGCGCGTCGCGGCCCTGGCGCGCAAGAGCCCCGCACAGCTTGTCGAGCGCGTTGTGGCGGCCGACATCCTCACGCACCGCCGAAAAGTCGTTGGCGCCGGGAGCCCAGAAGCCCGCGCCATGCACGGCGCGCGTTTCAAGATTGAGCGTCTGGTGCGCGCCGATGCGGGCGAGCGCCGCGAAGATGGCCTCGCGCCCGATCCGCGCCTCGCCCCCTACGCGACGCACGGGCATGACGGCCGCTTCCAGGCTCTCGACGCCGCACAGCCCGCAGCCGACGGGCCCGGCCAGCTTTCGCCGGCGGTTCATCAGCGCCACGTCGCGATCGTCGCAGAGAGTCATGCGCAGCTCGACGCCCTTCGCATGTTCGACGATCTCGAGTTCGTCGATCTCGCGCGGCGACGACACGATGCCCTCGGTGAGCGAGAAGCCGGTCGCGAAATCCTCGAGGTCCGCGGGCGTCGCCATCATCACGGCGTAGGTCTGCCGGCCATAGGTGAAGGCGACCGGGGTCTCTTCCGCGACGATGCGCGTGCCCTCGTCCGAGCCGGAGCGGCCGATTGCCAGACGCTTTGCGGCGCGCGAAGGCGTCATTCGGCCGGCGCTGAGTCCGCCTGGCGGATATGGCGGCTCCGTTCGCTGTGCCTGCCGTATTCGCGCTGCCAGTCGGTCGGGCCGTTGGAGAGCGCGACCTGCACCGCCGTCACCTTGTATTCGGGACAGCTCGTCGCCCAGTCGGAATAGTCCGTCGTCACGACATTGGCCTGCGTCATCGGATGGTGGAAGGTCGTATAGACGACGCCGGGTGCAACGCGGTCGGTCACTTTCGCGCGCAGGGAGGTGGCTCCCGAGCGGCTCGAAAGCTTGATCCAGCCGCCGTCGGCGATGCCGCGCTGTTCCGCATCGTGCGGATGGATCTCGAGAACATCCTCCTGGTGCCAGAGCGAATTTGCCGTGCGCCGTGTCTGCGCACCGACATTGTACTGGGTGAGAATGCGCCCGGTGGTGAGGAGCAGCGGGAAGCGCGGCCCGGTCTTTTCGTCGGTCGGCACATATTCGGTGAGCACGAAGAGGCCCTTGCCGCGCGCAAAGGTTTCGCGGTGCATCACCGGCGTTCCCTCCGGCGCCCTGTCGTTGCAGGGCCACTGGATCGAGCCGAGCGCATCGAGCTTTTCGTAGGAGACGCCGGCGAAGGTCGGCGTGAGCGCGGCGATCTCGTCCATGATCGCGGACGGGTGCCCGTAACGCATCGGAAAGCCGAGCGCTTCGGACAGCAGGCAGGTGATCTGCCAGTCCTCGTAGCCGTTCTTCGGCGCCATCACCTTGCGCACGCGCTGGATGCGGCGCTCGGCGTTGATGAAGGTGCCGTCCTTTTCGAGGAAGGTGGACCCCGGCAGGAAGACGTGGGCGTAGTTCGACGTCTCGTTGAGGAAAAGGTCCTGGACGACGACGCATTCCATCGCCTTCAGGCCGTCGATGACGTGCTGCGTATCCGGATCGGATTGCGCGATGTCCTCGCCCTGGATGTAGAGGCCCTTGAACCGGCCGTCGACCGCGGCGTCGAGCATGTTGGGAATCCGAAGTCCGGGCTCGGCATCCAGATGCACGCCCCAGGCGGATTCGAACAGCGCGCGCGTGGCGTCGTCCGAAATGTGGCGATAGCCGGCAAGCTCGTGCGGGAACGAGCCCATGTCGCAGGATCCCTGCACATTGTTCTGGCCGCGCAGCGGGTTCACGCCCACGCCCTCGCGGCCGAGATTGCCCGTCGCCATGGCGAGGTTGGCGATGCACATGACCGCCGTCGTGCCCTGGCTGTGCTCGGTGACGCCGAGACCGTAATAGATCGCACTGTTGCCCTTGCGCGCGTAGAGCCTGGCCGCGCCGCGCACCATCGCCGCCGGAACGCCGGTGGCCGCCTCCGTCGCCTCCGGACTGCGCGCGGGATCGGAGACGAACGCCTTCCATTCCTCGTAGGCGTCCCATTCGCAGCGCGCGCGGATGAACTCCTCGTTGGCAAGTCCCTCGGTCGCGATCACATGCGCCATCGCCGTGAGCACCGCGACATTGGTGCCAGGGCGCAGCGCCAGGTGATAGTCCGCCGCGACATGCGGCATGTGCACGAGATCGATGCGGCGCGGGTCGATGACGATGAGCCGCGCGCCTTCGCGCAGCCGCTTCTTCATGCGCGACGCGAAGACCGGGTGGCCGTCGGTCGGATTGGCGCCGATGACGACGATGACATCGGCCTTCTCGACCGAGGCGAAATCCTGCGTGCCGGCCGATGTGCCGAAGGTGGTCTTGAGTCCGTAGCCCGTGGGCGAATGGCAGACCCGCGCGCAGGTGTCGACATTGTTGTTGCCGAAGGCCGCCCGCACCAGCTTCTGCACCAGATAGGTCTCTTCGTCCGTGCAGCGCGAGGAGGTGATTCCGCCGACGGCGCCGCGGCCGTATTTCGCCTGGATGCGCTTGAACTCGGAGGCGGTGTGGGCGATCGCCTCGTCCCAGGCGACCTCCCGCCAGGGCTCGTCGATCGAGCCGCGGATCATGGGCTTCAGGATGCGGTCCCGGTGATTGGCGTAGCCCCAGGCGAAACGCCCCTTGATGCAGGAATGGCCGCTATTGGCCTTGCCGGATTTCGCCGGCGTCATGCGCACCAGCTCGTCGCCGCGCATCTCCGCGTGGAAGGTGCAGCCCACGCCGCAGTAGCCGCAAGTAGTCTGCACCGAGCGCTGCGGTGTACCGATCTCGACGACGCTCTTCTCGATCAGCGTCGCGGTGGGACACGCCTGCACGCAGGCGCCGCAGGACACGCATTCGGACTCCAGGAACGGCACATTGGCGCTCGCCGCCACGCGCGAGTCGAAGGCGCGGCCCATGATGGTGAGCGCGAAGGTGCCCTGCACTTCCTCGCAGGCGCGCACGCAGCGCGAGCAGACGATGCATTTGGAGGGGTCGTAGGTGAAATAGGGATTGGACTCGTCTTTCCGGTCGGCAAGATGGTTCTCGCCGGTGTAGCCGTAGCGCACCTCGCGCAGGCCCACCGCGCCGGCCATGTCCTGCAGCTCGCAATCGCCATTGGCCGCGCAGGTCAGGCAATCGAGCGGATGATCGGAGATGTAAAGCTCCATCACGCCGCGCCGGAGTTTCTTGAGACGATCCGTCTGCGTACGCACGACCATGCCGTCCGCCACGGGCGTGGTGCAGGAGGCGGGCGTTCCGGGCCTTCCCTCGATCTCGACGAGACACAGGCGGCAGGAACCGAAGGCGTTCACCGAGTCCGTCGCGCAAAGCTTGGGGATCCGGTTGCCGAGCATCGAGGCCGCGCGCATGATCGATGTGCCTTCGGGAACCTCAACACGCGCGCCATCGATCGTGAGCGCGACCGTGGCCTGGCTCATCGAAGCCGGCGTACCGTAGTCGATTTCGTCGGATAGAGGCGTCATCGCGCAAAATCCTGCGGGAAATGGTTGAGCGCGCTCAGAACCGGATAGGGTACGAAGCCGCCGAGCGCGCACAAGGATCCCGAACGCATCGTATCACAAAGGTCGCGCAAAAGCGTGAGATTCTCGTTTACGTCCTGTCCCGCCAGAACCCGGTCGATCACCTCGGTTCCGCGCACCGCGCCGATGCGGCAGGGCGTGCACTTTCCGCAGGATTCGAAGGCGCAGAACTCCATCGCGAAGCGCGCCTGGCGCGCCATGTCGACCGTATCGTTAAAGACCACGACGCCGCCATGGCCAAGCAGGCCGTCGCGCGCAGCGAAGGCCTCGTAGTCGAACGGCGTGTCGAACAGAGACGGCGGAAAATAGGCGCCGAGCGGTCCGCCCACCTGCACCGCGCGGATCGGGCGGCCCGAGCGCGTGCCGCCGCCGATGTCGTTGACGATCTCGCCGAGGGTCAGTCCGAACGCGGCCTCGAACAGGCCGCCATGTTTGACGTCGCCGGCGAGCTGGATCGGCATCGTGCCGCGCGAACGGCCCATCCCGAAATTCGCATAGAAGGCCGCGCCCTTCTCGAGGATCGCTGGCGCGGAGGCCAAGGTCAGCACATTGTTGATGACGGTGGGTTTTCCGAACAGGCCCCGATGCACGGGCAGCGGCGGCTTGGCGCGCACCTGGCCGCGCCTGCCCTCGAGGCTTTCGAGAAGCGCCGTTTCCTCGCCGCAGACATAGGATCCGGCGCCGGCGCGGATTTCCATGTCGAAGGCGTATGGCGAGCCCAGAACATGCGGACCGAGCAGTCCGTCTTTCCGCGCCGCATCGATGGCCTTCTGGAACGCCGCGATCGCGTGGGGATATTCGGAGCGGATATAGATGTAGCCGTACGTCGCGCCGCTCGCGATGGCGGCAATCGCCATGCCTTCGATCAGGAGGAACGGATCGCCCTCCATCAGCATGCGGTCGGCATAGGTGCCGCTGTCGCCCTCGTCGGCGTTGCAGACGATGTATTTGCGGTCGGCCTTCGCCTCGGCCGCGCCCTTCCACTTGATGCCGGCCGGAAATCCCGCGCCGCCGCGGCCGCGCAATCCTGACTTCACGATCTCGTCGACAATGGCGGCCGGTCCGATCTCGATGGCGCGCTTCAATCCGGCAAGGCCGCCCGCCTTGCGATAGTCGTCCAGCGAAGCCGGATCGATCTGCCCGCAGCGGGCAAAGAGGAGCCGCGTCTGGCGCCTCAGCCAGGGATGCTCCGCGATGTCGCCCAGCGCCTTCTTCGACGATCCGTCCAGGACCGCGCCGGCGTCTTCCGGTGCGAGCGGGCCGAAGGCGCGCCAGCCCTTCCCGGTCTCGATCTCCAGCATCGGCTCGAGCCAGAACATGCCGCGCGATCCGGTGCGCGTCAGTTGCAGATCGATTCCGCTTTTCGCGGCGTGTTCCTGCAGGGCGCCGGCCACGCGATCGGCGCCGAGCGCCAGTGCCGCCGCATCTTTGGGCAGGCGTGCGCGCAGCGTCCTCATCGCGTCACCAGCCTGTCGACGGCGCCGTTGTCGAGGCGGGCGTGAACATCCTCATCGATCATCGCCGACGGGCCGCTCGCGCAAAGCCCGAGACAGAAGACGGGTTCCAGCGTCCATTCGCCGTCCGGCGTGGTGCCGCCCCACTCCAGACCGAGCTTCTTCTTCACATAGTCCGCCAGCGCATCGGCGCCGACGGCCTGACAGGCCTCCGCGCGGCAGAGCTTCAGAACACGCTTTCCCCGCGGCCGGTCGAGCCTGAAGTCATGATAGAAGCTCGCGACCCCGAACACTTCGGCTTCGGTGATGTTGAAGCCGCGGGCGAGAATGGCAATCGCCGGCCGTGGTATGTGGCCGAACGCGGCCTGCATCTCCCACAGCGCGGGCAGCAGCCCCCCGGGCGTTGCGGCAAGGCCGTCAACGATCTTCGTGGCTAGAGCGGTGTCGAATGCGATAGGCGCGGCGCGCGATGTCATGCCCGAAACGATGAAACGGCGCGCGGACTATAGGTCCGCTGCGACTCCGAAGAAAAGCGCGAATTCAGCCCACTAGCTGAGTGTGCAGTGCAACAAAATCATCGAACGAATTTCGCAGCGTGGGAGCGGGATTCATTCAATTTCCGAACCCCTGCACGATGGGCTCGCCTTTCGCCTCCTTGTAGGCACTTGCCACAATGGCGTCGGTGAAGAAGCGCCGGAACCAGAGAGCGCACCAGGCGTCGCCGCCGCAGAATGCCGCGGCATGAGTGGAAAGATCGACCTTCTCGCCGACCTGCTCGAGCGGGAGACCTCTCGCGTACAGCGCAGCGACCTGCCGCCGCACCTCCTTCAGCACCTCGGCAATTCGATCGAGCTGCCTTCGGTCCGTTTCCGGCATCCCGTGACCCGGGATGAGGATGCGCCACGGCATGGCACGGAGTCTTGCGAGCGTCGCGATCCACTCCGCCGGATAGCTTTCGAAGCCGTAGGGAAACGGCGCGATCACGATCTCTCCCGCGATCGCGATCTTCTGTTTCGGCAGCCACACAACCGCATCGCCATCGGTGTTTGCGCGGCCGAGGAACAGCGCTTCGACGGGGCGGTCCGGATCGGCGATGAGAAGGCGATCCCCGAAGCCCTCCTTCGTCGCAATCGTCAGCGCGCCGTCCATGTCGAGCCTGTACTGGCGAAACATGCGCGCGGCGGAGTCGTAGCCGCGCCTTTCCGCATCCGTCTTCGCGCTGTCGCGGGATTTTTCGAAATATTCGATCTGGCCTCGCAGGCCTTCGAGGAACTTCGCATTGCGCGCGGCGTCGGGCGCGGCCGGCGTGTTCATGGTGTTGGGATCGGAAAGATGGGCCTGCGTCCGGACGGTCGAGATGGTGCGCGCGCTGGGCCAGACCTTGAGAATCTCGGATAGTCCCTGCGGCTTGTCGCCGTGCCATTGCGTGACGATGACCGCCTTCACCGGCTTTTCGCTCAGCGATTTCACCATCCCGACGATGCGCCGGCCCGCGCCGGGGGACCCGCCGGCATCGACGAGCACGAGCCCGTCGCGCTGCTCGATCACCGTGACGTTGCCGATAGGCTGAAGCTGGAATTTCGGCTCGGCAAGGAGCCACACGCCTTTCGCCACGGGCCGCACGATCTGGAAATAGCCGGTGTCGGCCGCGGGCGAACCCTGCGCGCCGGGCGGGCCGTCTGCGACCTGGCCCTGCGCCGCGGCTGCAAGGCCAAGTGTGCAGCCGAAGGCCAGAACAGTCCTGCGCATGCCGGGCATCCCTTGCCTGCGATTCCTACCGTACTGCGGATGCGCCAGCGGCCGCTGTCACGAAGCGTTGATCGCCCCCGTCCGCCTGCCGGCGGGCGAAATGCCGGGCCAGGGGGCTATTTGAACAGGATGCCGATCGACTCGGTGACGAGGGCGGGGCGCTTCTGGCCTTCGATCTCGATGGTGATTTCGCTGGTGAGCTGCATCCCGCCCCCGCGCGGCTCTACCGCAAGCAGCCTCGAGCGCGCGCGCACGCGGCTGCCAACCGGAACCATGTTCGTGAAGCGCGTCTTGTTGGCGCCATAGTTGATCCCGCGCGTCACGCCTTCCACCTTGAGGAAATCGCCGGTGAGCCATGGAATGAGCGAGAGCGTGAGATAGCCATGCGCGATCGTCTTGCCGCCGGGCATCTCCCTTGCCGCGCGCTCGACATCGACATGGATCCATTGGTGATCGCCGGTGGCGTCCGCGAACTTGTCGATCCTGTCCTGATCGATCGTCACCCAATCCGAGACTCCCGTTTCCTGACCGACAAGGCCCGGCAGTTCCTCGAACGTGACGTGCTTCATGGAAACATCCTTCAGACGATGCGGGATTCGCGTTTGCCCCAATAGCGGTCCCTGATCAATCGCTTGTAGAGCTTGCCCGTGGGATGGCGCGGCAATTCGCGCTCGAAATCGACCGAGCGCGGGCATTTGATCGGCGACAGGCGTTCGCGGCAAAACGCGATGAGTTCCTCGCCGAGCGCTGGGCCCGCGTCAGCCCAGTCCACCGGCTGGACAACGGCCTTAACCTCCTCGCCGAATTCCTCATTGGGCACGCCGATCACGGCAACATCGGCGACTCTGGGATGGGAGATGAGAAGGTTCTCGGCCTCCTGCGGATAGATGTTCACGCCGCCGGAGATGATCATGAACGCCTTGCGGTCGGTGAGATAGAGGAAGCCTTCCGCATCCACCTTTCCGACATCGCCGAGCGTGGACCAGTCCGGATGCGCGGGATGGCGCGACTCGGCGGTCTTCTTGGGGTCGTTGTGGTACTGGAACGATGTCGCGCCGGCGAAATAGATCACGCCCTCCTCGCCCACGGGCATCTCCTCACCGTTCTCGCCGCAGATGTGAATCTCGCCGAAGATCGCCTTGCCCACGGTGCCGGGATGCGAAAGCCAGTCCTTGCTGCCGACATAGCAGAAGCCGTTGCCCTCGGTGCCCGCATAGTATTCGTGGATCACCGGCCCCCACCACTCGATCATCTTGCGCTTGACGTCGATCGGGCAGGGCGCGGCGGCATGGATAGCGGATTTCATGGACGACACGTCGTATTTCAGGCGCACCGCGTCGGGCAGCTTGAGCATGCGCACGAACATGGTCGGAACCCATTGACTCGCATTCGCGCGATAGGTCTCGATGTGACGGAGCGCCGCCTCCGCGTCGAAATGCTCCATAACGATCACCGTGCCGCCGGCGCGCTGGATCGCCATGCAATAGCGCAGCGGCGCGGCATGATAGAGCGGCGCGGGCGAAAGATAGATCGTATCCGCGCTAAATCCGAAAATGAACGCGACCAGGCCGAGCAGCGGCGACGGCGCATCGATAGGCTGATCGGGAAGCGGCGAGCGCACGCCCTTCGGCCGCCCGGTGGTGCCCGACGAATAGAGCATGTCGAGCCCGGCGGTCTCGTCGGGGATCGGCGTCGCGGGCATTTCGGACGACGCCTGCTCCCAGCTGCGATAGCCTGGAATCGCGCCTCCAACCATGAAGAGCTGCACCCATTTCAGCGTTTCGGTGAGCTCGGACGCCACCTTCGCCAAACCGCTCGAGGCGATCAGCACCTTGGCGTTGCAGTCGCCGAGAATGTATTCGACCTCGCCCGCGGTGAGCCGCGACGAAACGCAGGTGTAGTAGAGGCCCGAACGCTGGGCCGCCCAGCAGATCGGCAGGTAGAGGAGATTGTTCTCCATGAAAATCGCGACGCAATCGCCGGTCTTCAGTCCGAGCGAGCGGAAGAGCTGCGCGCCCTGATTGGAGAGCACATCAAGCTGCCGATACGTCAACGTCTCGCCGCTCTCGGCCATGACGAGAGCGGGCTTGTCCGGCACCGTCTCGGCATGCCGCGCAGGATGCATGGCGTTTCCTCGCTGTTGTCCTTGAACGGATTGTTACCGGCGCTCCGTCGTTGCGTAAAGCGATTGACTTGATGCTCCTGCCTGCGCAGATGGCGGGATGAGCGAGCCCGTGCGTCAGACCATTCCGCTGCGCGACGGCGCGGTATCCGCGCTGGTATGGGAAGGCGGGGGGCCGCTGCTGCATTTCGCCCATGCCAATGGCTTCAATGCCGAAACCTATCGCGGCCTGCTCGCGCCGCTGTCGGACCGGTTCCGCATCGTGGCCAGCGACGCGCGCGGTCAGGGGCGAAGCGAACTGCCGGCAACGCCCGGGATGGCACGCAGATGGACCGTCTTCCGCGACGACCTGATCGACCTGCTGGACCGCATCGCGCCCGGCGGCGCGATCCTCGCCGGCCATTCGATGGGCGCAACCGCCAGCCTCATGGCCGCGGTGCTGCGGCCGGACAAGGTCCGCGCCCTGATTCTGACCGAGCCGGTCTTCATTCCGGCTTCGGAAAAATTCCGGTCCTGGCTCGTCCGGCTCCTTCCTTTCCTGCAGAGGGAAGTGCCGCTCGCCGAGCGGGCGCTGAAGCGGCGTGCCGAATTTCCCTCGATGGAGATGGCGCTTGCGGCCTATCGCCGGCGCGGCGCCTTCAGGACCTGGAAGGAGGAAACCATCCTCGACTATCTGCGCGGCGGGCTCGTTCCCTCGGCCGGAGGCTTTCGCCTGGCCTGTTCGCCGGAATGGGAATCGGAATGCTTCCGGCTCGCCCCGCTGGGCGCGGCGCGCCTGGCCGGCCGCGTGCGCTGCCCCGTGACGCTGGTCCACGCCGAGAACGGCACGGCGCGGCGGGGCGAGGTTGCGCGCTTCGCGCGGCTGAACCCCGCCGCGCGCATTGTCGCCTGCGAGGGCGCCTCGCATTTCCTGCCGATGGAATATCCCGCGCTCGTGCGCGAGGAGATCCTGCGGATCGCGAGCGGATCCTGACTACGGGGAGAACCGCTCGCCCAGGCGCTTGAGGACCTCTTCCGTCCCGAAGCCGAGCGCCTCGAGGCGTCCGGAGCGCGACAGAAGGGCGAGCCCGGACAGCGCCGCCGCCAGAAGCACGACGTCGCGCTGATTGTCGCGGTCGCTGGCGGGCTGCCCGATGGCGTCGGAAAGAACCTTTAGCGCAGCGATCATGCGCCCATTGAAGAGCCGCGCGGCGCCGCTTCCGCACGACGCGGCCGGAAGCGCGCTCTGGGCAGCGGCCATGGTCTCGTTGTCGCGCAACAGCGCGAGCGCGACCGAGGCGGCCGCCATCAGCTTTCCGTTCGGATCGGAGGCGGCAGCTTCGCGCATGGCCCGCGAAAGCGCGCCGAGGTCTTCCGCGGCGAGCGCGAGCAGCAGTTCGTCCTTGCTGGCGAAATAGCCGTAGAGCGCTGCCGGCGCATAGCCGGCTTCGGCGGCGACGCCACGCAGGGACAGGTTGCGCGCCCCTTCTCGCGCCGCGACGCGGCGAGCCGATTCCAGGATCCCCGCGCGCGCGACGCTGCGCGCGCGGGCGCGTCTGTCGCTGCGGCCGGGAGAGGAATCCGCCATCGCGCGATGATAGTCGATTCGGCCCTATTTCGGATGCTGCGCGTTGTAGGCCTGCGCAGACGCGTTGAACTCCTTGCCGACCTCCTCCTTCAGCGCCTGGTTCTTCTGGACCTTGGCATCGACGGCGGCCTCGATCGACGGGTCGAGCGGGGTCTTGTCCTTCGACCGGGCGGCCTGGCGCTTCTGTTCCGCGAGGTCGGAGAGCAGGCAGCTCTGATAGTCGTCGGACGCGGCGATGAAGCTCTTCACATCCTTGAGAGCGGACTGCATCTGGGCCTCGGTCGCCTTGGAGCCGTCGATCGCGGCGGGCGCCACGGGCTCGTAGCAGGACCCGGAATCGGCAAGCGCGGGCATCGCCAGACCCGTTGCCAATGCTGCAGCGATCACCAACCTGTTCAACATGTACACTCCCTGAATTCTGCGCGACCTCTCGCGGGCGCAGCACTCAAGCACATTTGTGCCTAGGGGACCAAGGCCGCATAGGGCGGCGCCGGATCGTATTCCATGCCCCGCTGCACGAGCCGCGCGAAATCCGCGCCATGCCATTCGCCGGTCAGCCAGAGCGCCATGTCGATTCCCGCGGAGACCCCGGCCGCCGTCACGAGGTTTCCGTCGCGCACATAGCGCTGTCCCGCAAGAACCTCTCCCGCCTCGTTGCGCGCCCGCAACGATTCCACGAAGGCCCAATGCGTCGTTACCTTTTTCCCTCTCGCGGGACCGGCCGCCGTCAGCAGCATCGCGCCGGTACAGACGCTCGTTACCCACTTCGCGCCTTTCGCAACGGAAGCAATCCAGCCGAGCAGTGCCTTGTTCTCCACCTCGCGCCGAGCGCCCTGTCCGCCGGGAACCAGAAGGACATCGAGGTCGGAGCAGGTTTGCGTCGTCCTGTCGGGCAATACGCGCATGCCCTTCGCGCAGCGGATCGGGCCTTCGCGTTCCGCGACGAGGAACACATGGTGAGGCTGCGGCCTGCCGGAAATCTTCGCCATCTCGTTGGCCATCGTGAAGACTTCCCAGGGGCCCGCGAAATCGAGTTCCTCCGCGTCGTCGAAGACCAGAATTCCGATTTCGAGCGCCATGACCGCGATCCTTCCGTGCCGTGCCGGAACGTAGCGCGGCCGATGGCGGATTCAGAACGGTTCCCCGGACATGGCAGCCCTGCTCTTCTGCAGCAGCGCATCGCCGAGCCGCACGAGCAGTGCAAACGAGAGCAGGCTCAGCGCGGCATCGTAGAAGTGGCCTCTCCAGCCCGGCGCGGACATGTGCCCGACATCGTGGGCGACGAAGGCCAGCCAGAAATAGGCAACGGCAAGCCTCTGGACGGTTCTGCCCCCGGCGGTCTGCGAAAAACGCCTTCCCGTCGCGCCGAGGTAGAAGACCCCGAGCACCACGGCGGAGAGAAGGACGAAGATCACCGTCGGCAGCGGTGCGCCTTCGCCCGCGGCGACGTACGGAACCGAGACCCATAGAAGGAAAACGCCCTGCATTCCGGCGAAGACGCCGGCCAGGGCCCCGCTCCTGCGTCCGAGAGCCGCCGTCGCACGGGCGCGGATCAGCCGCGACAGGGGCCGGGACAGGAAATAGAGCGCAAACACGATCGAAGAGGCGCCGAGGACGCTATTCGCCGCGGCGCGGGTTGCAGCCATATCGCCATCGCGCAGTATGAACGCGGCCCAGCCAAGCAGGAATGCCGCGACGGCGCCCGCCGCCGCCGGCACAAGACCGCGTTGGCGCAGATCGGCCAAAAGCAGGATGTTCGCATTGCGCTGGATCGCGGCCACGTTCGGTCCCGGCTGGCTCGTGCCGGAAACGTGCGGGGAGCGCCGTGGTTGCTAGGCCGGTCGCATCAGAGCCACCGCAAGTCCCTCCACCGGGATTTTCGACTCGAAGCGTGGCACACAGGACACAAGCCCGGCGACGGCCAGTCCGGCCCCGGCGGCGGTCTCCCGCAGGTAGGATTCGGAATGGCGCCAGCGCCGCCGGGGTCCCAGTTCGAATCCGGCGTTCTCCTTGCGCTCCACGGTAAAGAGGAAGAAACCGTTCGGACGCAGCCCTCGCGCGGCGCCGGAGAAAACCCCATCGAGTGCGCCGAGATAGACGAGCGTGTCGGCGGCGAGCATCAGATCGTAATCCGCCTCGTCCCGCGCCAGCGTGCCCTCGATATCCGCCACGGCGAGCGAATCGTAGATTCCGCGCAGGCGGGCCTTTTCGATCATCCGCGGGCTGAGATCGACGCCGTCCAGCCTTCCGGCAAGATCGGCGAACGCCGCGCCCCCGAGGCCGGTGCCGCATCCGAGATCCAGCACGGCAAGCCGTTCGCGGCCCGGCATCACGAGATCGGCAAGCTCGCGAAGAATGCCGGGCGCGCCATAGCCGAGCTGCTCGATCATCCGCCTGTCGTAGTCGCCGGCAAACTGGTCGAAGAGATGGCGCACATAGCCGGGGTCCGAGCGCCGCTGTGCCTTCATCGCGTGCGCGCGCGCGATCTGTGCGCTCACCTCGCCGTCTTCCTCGAGGCGGGAAAGGGCCTCAAGCGCCCTGTCCGGCTCGCCGGCCTCGAGCCAGGCGCGGCCGAGCGCCAGCCGTGCATCGGCCAGCCCGTAGTCCAGGCGCAGCGCGCGCTGCAGCTCCGCGATCGCCTCCGCGATACGCTCGGCTTCGAGAAGCGCAAGACCGTGGGCGAGCGCCAGTCGCGCATCCGACGGGGCGAGCGCGGCCGCCTCGCGCGCAGCCGCTAGCCCGCCAGGGTGCATTTGCCGTTGTTGATGACGACCGCGTCGCGCTCTTTCAGCTTGCAGCGGAACGAGACGATGGCGCCGTCGATCCACATCTCGGTCACGATGGTCTCGCCCGGAAAAACCGGCGCGGAGAATCGCACGTCGAACCCCGTGATCTTCTTCGCATCGTATTTGCACACCGTCGATACGATCGCGCGGCAGGCGGTTCCGTAAGTGCAGAGCCCGTGCAGGATCGGGCGCGGGAAGCCCGCCATCTTCGCGATGTTCGGGTCGCGATGCAGCGGGTTGCGGTCGCCGGACAGGGCGTAGAGAAACGCCTGGTCGGGTCTTGTGTCGCATTCGTGCACGAGATCGGGTGCGCGCGAGGGAATGGGATGGGGTTCCGGAGCACCCTCCTTCGGTCCGCCGAAGCCGCCGTCGCCGCGCGCGAAGATCGTGTTGACCAGCGTGCAGAGCCTGTCGCCGCCCGTCTCGCTGACGACACGCTCCATCAGGATGACCGCGCCCTTGTCCTTGCCCTTGTCGAAGACGCCGAGCACGCGCTCGTCGAACGTCACTTCGGCGGCGGAGGGAAGCGGCCGGTGCATGGTCAGGCGCTGCTCGCCATGGACCACCATCAGGTAGTTGATGCCGGAACGCGCGAGCGTGCCGCCCTTCCCCCAGCCGATGACGGTCGCCATGGTCGGAATGGTCTGCAGGTCGTTCTCGTAGACGAACTTCAGCTCGTCCCGGTTCATCGGGTCGCGCATGAAGCCGATGCCGAGCGCGTAGAGCATCGTTTCGCGATCGGTGTAGCTCGCGGTCAGGCCCTTCGACGCGGCCTGCATCAGTTCGTCGTAGATGATGGGCATGTCCGGCTCCCGGGATTGCGCCGCGCCAGTCGTATCCGAGCGCCGCGGCGCTGCCAATGCGCCTCTTTCGCTAGGGAAAGTTGGCCGCCCGGCGGCGGCGATGCTAGCGTGCGGAAAATTCCGAGGAACGTCCATGGCCTACCGCTGCTTCAACGTCGACATCGCCGGGGGCATTGCCCATATCCAGATGAGCCGGCCGGACGAGCTGAACTCCATGGTGCCGGAGTTCTGGCGGGAACTGCCCACGATCGTCGAGGACATCGACGACAATGCAAGGGCGCGGGTCATCGTGATTTCCTCGACCGGCAAGCATTTCACCGCGGGAATGGACCTCGCCAATTTCGCAAGCAGCACGGCCGGCACCGCCGTGGCCACGCAGGAACGCGGACGCCGCGCCGCCAATCTCCGCCACCACGTTCTCGACATCCAGCATTCGTTCAACGTGCTGGACCGCGCGCGCATGCCGGTGCTCGCCGCGATCCAGGGCGGCTGCGTCGGCGGCGGCGTCGATCTGACGAGCGCCTGCGACTGCCGCTACGCGACGGAGGATGCCTTCTTCGTGGTGCAGGAGATCAATATCGGCATGACGGCCGATGTCGGAACCTTCCCCCGGCTGTGCAAGCTGTTGCCGCAGGGCATGGTGCGCGAGCTCGCCTATAGCGGGCGCCGGCTTCCGGCGGCGAAGGCGCTGGCATTCGGGCTCGTCAACGACGTGTTCCCGACCCGGGAGGCGATGATGGATCATGTCATGGCGCTGGCGGGCGAGATCGCGGAGAAATCGCCCCTGGCCGTGCACGGCTCCAAGGTAATGATCAACTATGCGCGCGACCACACGATCGCGGACGGGCTCGACTACATCGCGACCTGGCAGGCGGGCATGTACAATCCCGAGATCGACATGCGCGAGGCGCTCATTGCGCGCAAGGAAAAGCGCAACCCGAAATTCGCCGACCTGCTGCCGGTCCGCAAGGTGCGCGAGCGCTAAGCCACCGCCTCGTGGTGTCCGACCGTGACGGCGGGACCCTCCGTCCACACGTCGGTCAGAGGCACGCCGTTCTTCTCGATCATCACGAGCGCGTGCTCGTAGCCTTCGGCGATGGCGCGGTCGAAGGAGTTCCAGTCGCGCAGTCCGATGTCCGGCAGCGGTGGCTCGAACAGATAGTCCGCCTGCTCGCGCACGAGCCGGCGCTGCGCTTCCGACCCCACCGTTCCCGACCGCATCAGGATGGAGACGATCGAGGGCGTCCCGCGCATGCGCTGGGCGATCAGCCACCACCAGGGACGCTCGCCATACTTGTCGTCGCGCACCTGCAGATCGATCTCGCCGGTTACGTCGGAGGCGATGATCGGCCCGCCCTCGTGCTGCCGCATCACGTCGACGGGCAGGTTGTTCATCACTCCGCCGTCGACGAGAAGGTGGCCGTGATGGGTCACGGGCGGAAGAATTCCCGGCAGCGCAACGCTTGCGCGCAGCGCGCGCCACAACACGCCGCTGCGGTGATCGTGTATGCGCCCGGTGGTGAGATCCGAGGACACGCAGAAGAACGGCTTGGGCAGTTCCTCGATGCGCACGTCGCCGAAATTTTCGCGCAGCAGGGTGGAGACCTTGCGGCCGCGGACAAGGGCGATCAGCGGCAGGGTGTAGTCCGAAAGCGGATTGGCATCGACGAAGGCCGCGCGCACGCGCTCGGTCAGCTCCTCGAGGCTCCATTCGGCGGCAACGCCTGCGGCAATGATCGCGCCCATGCTCGTCCCGCCGAGGTGGTCGAAGGGAACGCCCGCCTCCTGGAGTGCCTTGAGGATGCCGATATGGGCGAAACCGCGCGCGCCCCCGCCCGCCAGCACAAGGCCAACCGCGCGGCCGGAGATAAAGCGTGCGAGCCTGCGGATGTCGTCGGGATTGCCGACGCGCACATGGTGGTGGGATTCGAACAGTCCGCTGCGCAGCGCGAAATGCTCGGGCAGGTTCCTCGGACCGCTGTTGTGATGCAAGAGCAGCAGTTCCGGCAGGCTTCCAGCGCGCTCCTTCGCCGCAGGCATATCGAGCGGCCGCGCCGGAAGCGGCCGGTCCGAGCGGGCCAGCAGCAGCACGCGATCGGCCTGGCGCAGGCACAGATGGGTCCACGGCGTGTCCGGCCCGTCTCCGCGATAGAACACGATGTCATGCGAGGCCTCGAAGGCGTTGAACCATTCGGCGGACTGCTCCGCGGCGCTTTCGTCCAGGACCGCGGTGCGCGATCCCATCTCCGTCAGCGCCGCGGCAATGCGGTGGGCGATGGGTTCCTGGGACAGGCCGTCCTGCAGCGGGACGATGGCGAAGGTGCGCGGCCTGGCGCTGTCGTTCGGATTGCGAGTCGTGGCCTGAAGCCGCCTGACCAGGATGCGGCTGAGGTTGAGCATGATCCTGGGATGGCGCTGTATCAGCGTTTCGAAGCCCTGGCGCGAGATGCGGAGCAGCTCGCTGTCCCGAAGCGCCACGATATCCGCCGAATGCTCGTTGTCGCCGGAGATGAGCGACATCTCTCCCACGGTCTCGCCGGCCGGGATATGGGCGATCAGCCGGCGCCGGCCGTGCTCGTCCTCGACGAACACGCCGAGGCTCCCCGTCACCACCAGAAAAAGCGCCGAGGCGTTCTCGCCGTCGCGCGCCAGTTCGATGCCGCCGGGCAGCCCGAACCAGTTCGCCTCGCCGAGAATCCGCCGCACGGCCGAATCGCCGATGTCCCTGAGAAGCGGGAAATTGTGCAGCCGCGCGCGCAGCGAGTCCGGATAGCTCGTCTCGAAGCCCGCGCGGAAGGAGGAAAGGAAGGCCATGGCCGTGTTCTAACTCACCAGGCCGTCCATCCGCCATCGACTGCGACGACGGCGCCCGTCACATAGCTCGATGCGCGGGAAGCCAGGAACAGCAGCGGACCGCTCATTTCTTCCGGATTCCCCGTGCGCCCGAGCATGGTCCGCGCGGCGAGGCGCCCGGCAAAAGCCGGGTCGCTAGCGGCCACCTCGTCACGCGGAAACGGCCCGGGCGTCAAGGCGTTCACGCGAATCCGCTCGGGCCCGAGTTCGGCCGCAAGATGCCGCGTCAGCTGCAGGAGGGCGGCCTTTGCCGGGCCATAGTGGAACGGGCTCGCCTGCCCGGGCTCGGCATAGATG
Source organism: Rhizomicrobium sp. (assembly GCA_035549575.1). Classification (GTDB taxonomy): domain Bacteria; phylum Pseudomonadota; class Alphaproteobacteria; order Micropepsales; family Micropepsaceae; genus Rhizomicrobium. Next base: position 39,637 of record DASZQP010000071.1, on the reverse strand, counting down.
CGCCGGTCCGGCGAAACCGATCCGTACATGGACGAAATGTTGACGACGCTCGCGTCGCCCGCCGCCTCGGCGGCCCTCGCGAGGGCCGGGCGCGCGGCGCGGACGGATTCGAAGGCGGAGGTCACGCCGCTGGCGTAGGTCAGCGCGAAATCCGCTGCGTCCAGCGCCTCGAAGGGCCTGGGCGTCATGGTGACGGCATTGTTCACGAGCACGTCAAGTCGCGGCAGCCCGGAAAAGAAATCGCGCACGCGCGCGAAGTCGGCGATGTCGAAGGCTGCGTGTTCCGCCGACCATCCCTGAGCGCGGAGCCGGTCGCGCAGCGCGGCGAGCCGTGCCTCGCCGCGGCCGTTCAGGATCACATGCGCGCCGGCGGCGCAAAGGGCCCTGGCCATCGCGCTTCCAAGATGGCCCGCCGCGCCGGAGACGAAGGCGGTGCGGCCGTCGAGCCGGAACAGGTCGTTCATTGCCTGGGCCAAAGCGCCGGATTGAGCAGCGCCACGGGCAGGTGCGGCAGGCGCGATTCGACGAGCGCGCATTCCGCGGGATCCAGCGGGCGCCGCACGAAGAGGCGAAGGTTGTCGTCGAGCTGGTCCTCGGTTTCCAGGCCGACGACGACTCCGTCGACCCAGTCCTGCCCGCGCACATAGGCGAGGCATAGATCGGCCGGGCCCTCGCGGCCGAGTTGCTGCGCGAGGCCGGCGATGATGTTGATGATCGCCTGCGGGTACACGCCCGGAATGGCAGGCCAGACGCCGGCGTCCCCGCTGGCGAGAATTCCCTGCAGGAAGGCGCTGCGCGCGTGAATCGTCACGTTCGGCCGCGCCGCGAGGCACGCCCGGAAGCCGGCCTTCCGCCAGCGCCAGTCGAGCAGATTGAAAGGCAGCTGCAGATGCACGACGTCGGGACAGGCCAGGGCGGCGAGCGCTTCCAGCGGCGACTGCACGGAGACGCCGAGGGACAGCACGCTTCCGTCCTCGAGCCGCTCCACAAGCCGTTCCCAGACCGCGCCGCCGAACGCGCGCATGTGGTCGGCGCGATGCAACAGAAGGCAGTCCAGCCTGTCGCGCCGCAGCGCGCTCAGCGATTCCTCGATGCTGGCATCGACCGCCGCGCGGACCTCGTTCCGCGAGGCATCCGGCCGAAGCCCGCTCAACGGGCTGAGCTTGGTGATGGTTCGCACCGCCTTCTTGTCCCCGAGCGCCTCGCCCAGACGGTCCTCGCTGTCGCCATAGGCGCGCGCGGTGTCGAATTCGGAGATGCCTGCGTCCGCCGCGCGGCGCACGAGCTTCAGAGCCGCGCCTCGCTCCGGCTTGCCGGTGCGGTTTGCCGCGCCATAGGCAAGGCCCAGCTGCACGGACCCGAGCACAAGAGCAGCCGAACGCTGTTCGCGCATGAGACGCGCCTTTCCCTCGATCGGCACGGTCCCACGACATGGTAAAGATCGGGTTACACTAATCCCTGCCGAGCAGCTTCCACACGCTGGAGGCCGTCATCACGATCTCGCCACCGACGGTGAAATCGCCGCGCATGAAGACGAGCGAGCGCGTGCGGCGCGTCATCTCCGGAAGCACCTCGATCAGCTCGCCCACCCTGGCCGGCTTTAGGAAATGCGTCTGCATGTTGAGGGTGACGCAGGCCGCATTGTCCGTAAGGTCCCAAACCGCCTGGCCGAACGTCAGGTCGGCAAGCGTCATCAGCATCCCGCCGTGCACGGCGCCTCGCATGTTGCAATGGTGCGCCGCGGGGCGGAACGCATAGCGGCGCACCCCCTTGCGGCCGCGGCTCCACGCCGGGCCGACATGGATCTCGAACGGATCGATCAGGCGCACTTCGGCGTATCCCTTCGGCGCTCGCGTCAACGCACGATCCTCCACAGGCCGGACGCCACCGTGAGCACCCTTCCGGCGGCGGAAATTTCCGACGACAGGAAGGCCAGCGTCCGGGTCTGGCGCGTAACGCGCACGCCGATCTCGATGAGATCGCCGAGCCGCCCCGCGCCGGCGAAATCGCAGCTCAGCGCAACCGTGCTGCACGACGCGGCACCCGTCGCCAGGCGCGCGGTCCGGCTCATCGCGATATCGGCGAAGGTCATCAGAAGGCCGCCATGGACGCTGCCCGCGGCATTCATGTGCTTTTCGAGGGCAACGAAGGCGAAGCGCCGAAGCTCGCCGTCATCCTTCAGACGATAGAACGGACCGGCGAAAAGATTGAATCCGCCCGTGGACGCCAACTCGGCATCTTGTGGCAATTTGTCGTCCGTAGGGTTCATTGCGGATTCGTGAGTGGTCCTGCGGTGATAGGTCCATTCGCGTTGCACCGCAATATCGCGAAGGCTTCTCAATACTTCGCCGCATTGGAGCCTCCCTCGCGCCACAGTAAAGTTGCAAATTGTTCGAAGATGCGCCAAGCCAGCGCCGTTTCATCCGACCGCCGCCAATGAGGAACCCCATGAAAATCCGCATAGTCCGCTCCATGCTTGCGGCCGCCTTTCTGTCCGGGGCCGCGATCCTGTCCCCGGCCGGCAGCGCCTGGGCCGCGCCCTCGGTATCCAGCTCGCTCAAAGGGCCGCTTTCGGCAGCGCAGGAAGCGATGAAGGCCAACGACCTCAACGGCGCCCTGGCCCATGTGAAGGAAGCGCAGGCAGTCAGCGGACTGACGGGCTACGACCAGTTCATCATCGATCAGTTCCTCGGCAACATCTATATCGGGCTCAAGGACTACGCGAACGCGGAGGTGGCGTTCCAGGCGATGGCGGAATCGCCGGACCTGCCCGAGGCCGACAAGTCCAACATACTGTCCACCACCGTTCAGCTCGCAGTGAACTCCAACAAGTGGGATGTGGCCATCAAATATGGCGAGCAACTTCAATCCATGGGTCCGCTGCCCGAGCCCCTGCCCGAACAGCTCGCGGTCGCCTACTACAATTCCGGCGACAAGGCCAAGGCGACGGCGCTGGCCCAGTCGGAGATCGAAAAAGCCAAGGCCGCCAACAAGCAGCCCAGCCAGGCCCTGATGCAGATCGTGCTGAACAGCCAGGCCGGCCAGAAGGACAACGCGGCGGCCTTGCAGACGCTGGAGGGGCTGGCGACCGACTACGGCAGTCCGGACGATTGGGCGCGGCTGATCGACAACGAAGGTTTCTCGCTGCGCGGATTGACCGATCTGCAGGCGCTCAATCTCTACCGGCTGCGCATGGCGACGGAGGCCACCACCTCGGCGGAGGATTACGGCATCATGGCGACGGTGACCACGAAGGCGGGCTATCCCGCCGAGACCGTCGCCATGCTCGAGCACGGCCTGGCGAAGGGCGAGATCAAGCCCGGTGACAAGACTGCCGCCCCGCTTGCCCAGGCGCGCGCGAAGGTCGCGGCCGACAAGCGGGACACCGCAGCGTTCGAGCCGCAGGCGAAGGCGCGCAAGACCGGCGACTACGACGTCAAGCTGGCCGAGAGCTACTACGGCTACGGCGACTACCCCAAGGCGGAGGAGGCCGCGCGCCGCGCGATTGGCAAGGGCGGCATGAAGGATGCGGCGGAGGCGCCGATGCTGCTCGGCATGTCGCTGGCCCGCCAGGGCAAGAACGAAGAGGCCATCCAAGTGTTCGCCGGCATGGGCGGCAACGCGAACGACAAGAAGATCGCGCACCTGTGGATTCTGTACTGCCAGCGCAAATACACGACGCCCGCCACGCACGGATAGAGTCCCGGGCGGGGTTCCGCTCGCGCCGCTAACCTTTGCTTTGCAGCGTCACCCTATATAGAGAGGCGCTGCGGCACAGGATGGCCGCGTCAAGGAGCCCATGAGCCCGGTTCAGGTAGCCAAGCCGATCGTGCTGGATTTGCTGGCGGCCATCATATTCGCCGGCACGTTCTTCGTTGCGCGCGACCTGTTCGGTATCGCGGGGATCGACGCGGTCTACTGCGCCACGGTGGCCGGGATCGGAACCGGCCTGTTCCAGCTGGTCCACAAGAAGATGGCGCGCGAGGCCATCGGTCCGCTGCAGTGGCTCAGCCTCGGAGTGGTGGTAACGCTCGGGTTGATGACCATCGCGCTCCACAACGAGCACTTCATCAAGCTCAAGCCGACGGTGATCGACCTGGCGGTCGGCATTTTCATGGCGACGCGCGACTGGATGACGCCCTACCTTCCGGCCGAGGTGCGGGAGAACATTCCGCGCCGGACGATCCGGCTCACGGAGTATGCCTGGGCCGCGATGATGATCTTCTTCGCGCTCGTGAATGTGGCGTTCGCCTTCTATGCCGACTTCGCGGTGTGGGCGATCTATGCGACCTTCGTGCCGACCCTGATCATCGTGGGACTGTTCTTCCTGCAATACGTCGTGTTCCGCAGGCTCGCCCGGCACAATGCGCGCGTCAGAGCCGGAGCGCAGGCGGCCTGACATGAACAAATTGCATGATGAATCGCGCCGCAAAGCAGTGTAGCTTGCGGTTATCCTTCGAGGGGGCGTCCTTGAAAAGCATCGGCAGGCTCTTCGGCGAACATCCCGCCAGCGTCGGCGAGACCTATTTCGAGCACCTCGAAAGTGCGAGCTTCTTCGGCACCCGCATGATCGCGGCCGGCTGCGCCTGCCTGCTCCACGGCCTGTGCCCTTTCCTTTTCGTGACCACCGGCAGCAAGACGGTCAGGCACCTGCACGAGCGCATGATCACGCACCGCAGCCGGGTCAAGGCGGCGCCCGAGCTCACGGACCAGGGCGCCTATATCTAGGCCCGCCCTTTCGCGCCGCACGGGCGCGGGCTAGGTTCCCGATCCGTCCACCATCGGAGAGCCCCCATGAGAGAAGCCGTCATCGTTTCGACCGCGCGCACAGGTCTGGCCAAATCCGTCCGCGGCGGTTTCAACATGACCCATGGCGCGACCATGGGCGGCCATGCCGTCAAGCACGCGATCGCACGCGCGGGCATCGATCCGCAGGAGGTCGAAGACGTGGTGATGGGCTGCGCGCAGCCGGAGGGCGCGACCGGGATGAACATCGCGCGGCTCTCGGCGATCTGGGCGGGATGTCCGGTGACGACCGCCGGCACGACCATCAACCGCTTCTGTTCCTCGGGGCTGCAGGCGGTAGCCGTGGCCGCACACCAGATCGTCACGGAGGGAACGCCTGTGGCGGTCGGCGCAGGTGTCGAATCCATCTCCCTCGTCCAGATGGGCGGCATGAACACCAAGAACATCACCGAGGAGCACCTGCTGCAGGTCAAGCCCGAGCTCTGGATCTCCATGATCGAGACGGCGGAGATCGTCTCCGAGCGCTATGGCGTCGCACGCGAGCGGCAGGACGAATACGCGCTCGAAAGCCAGCGCCGCACAGCCGCCGCGCAACAGTCGGACAAGTTCAGGGACGAAATCGTCGCGCTCGATACCAGGATGAAAAAGATCGACAAGGCGACGGGGCAGGAATCCGTGGTGCCGTACACGGTCACGCATGACGAGTGCAACCGCCCCGACACGACGCTCGAAGGGCTCAGGGCGCTGAAGCCCGTGCTGCAGGGCGGAATGAAAATCCAGCAGGGCAAATACGTAACGGCCGGAAACGCCTCGCAGTTCGCCGACGGCGCCGCGGCCTGCGTGGTGATGGATGCGGCGGTCGCCGCCAAGCGCAACCTCAAGCCGCTCGGAGTGTTTCGCGGCTTCGCGGTCGCCGGATGCGAGCCCGACGAAATGGGCATCGGCCCGGTTTTCGCCGTGCCCCGGCTGCTTCAAAGACAGGGCCTCAAGATCGAGGACATAGACCTTTGGGAGCTCAACGAGGCGTTCGCGGCCCAGGTGCTCTATTGCGCCGATCGGCTGGGCCTGCCGATGGACCGCATGAACGTCAATGGCGGCGCAATCTCCATCGGCCATCCCTACGGGATGTCGGGCGCGCGCATGACGGGCCACATCCTCCTCGAAGGCCGCCGCCGCAAGGCAAAATACGGCGTCGTGACCATGTGCATCGGCGGCGGGATGGGCGCTGCCGGCCTGTTCGAATTCGTGCATTGACGGGCCGCGCGTGGCCGGCAATTTGCTAAGCCCGTCATTGCCGGCGAGCGCCGGCCCGAGCGTGCCCGCGCGCGCGAAGGCCATGACGTTCGCGCTGGTTGCAGCCTTGCTGCTCGCCGGCTGCGCAACGCCCAGGCAGGCCGCCGCACCGCCGCCGCCGCCGCCCGATCCGAGGACCCTGATGCCGGCCCTGGAAAACCGCATCGCGGTGCTGGTTTCGGAGGAGCGCGAGCGGATCAATTCCCGCGCGCGGCCGCTGGCGATCGATCCGGAGCTGACGGACATCGCCCGGCAACGGGCACGCGACATGGCCGACAAGAACTATCTGGCGCATGCCGCGCCGGACGGCGAAACATCGGCCAGCATCCTCATGGCGAAGGACCCGCGCTTCCAGGGCCTTCTCGGCGAGAACATGGGGGCGCAGCACTACACCAGGCAGCTCGGCGTCGATGTCGACAAATTCGCCCGCGCCATCGTCGATCAATGGCTGAAAAGCCCGCAACACCGCGACAATCTGGCCTTCGCCGACTACAACCTCACCGGGATCGGCGCGTCGGTCAACGGCGATACCGTTTACGTGACGGAGCTCTTCGCGACCGATCTGGGCCTCGGGCCCCATATCGATGCGCCGGCCGGGAAGTGATAGGGTGACAGTACGATGACACGTGCGGGCAGCAATCGGCCTATCGCGACGTATCGCGACTTCTGGCCCTACTATCTCCACGAACATTCCAGGCCGCAGACGCGGGCGATCCACTATTTCGGCACGATGCTGTCGACGCTTTCCGTGCTGGCGGCCGTTGTCAGCGGCAATGCGTGGTTCGTGCTCGGTGCATTCGTCGGCGGTTACGGTCCGGCGTGGGTCGGACATTTCTTCATCGAGCACAATCGTCCGGCCACCTTCAGCTATCCGCTGTGGTCGATCGCGTCGGACTACCGCATGACATGGCGATGGCTGACCGGGCGCCTCGGCGAAGATCTCATGCTGGCCGGCGTCGCGTGCGACAAACCCACGGCACTGCGATAACCCCGCATTAATCCTGTGCGTGGGATAATTCGGCACAGGAAGGTGAGCCGGGAACGGTCTATGGTTAGCGTCACGGACGTTCCTTTACACTATATCTCGCGACCTTTACTTTCCGTTGCGGGTGCGTCGTCCGATGATTCGAAATGCGGCCTGATCTTCCCTGGAACGTCGCGGGTATCCCCCCCGAAGCGCGCGAGGCTGCAAGAGCCGCCGCGCGCCGGCAGGGCCTTCCCGTTGGCGAATGGCTCACGCGGCGCATCGTGCGCGGCCTGGCCCTTGCCGGTGATGAGGATGAATTGACCCGCGACAGCTTTGCAGCCAGCAGGAACTATCGCTCCGAAGAGCCGGCGGCGCCCTATCGGCGCGAGACCGACGAGATGCTCGATCGCGTGTCGCGCAGCAAGACGGAATCGGACGATGTGTGGCGCCGCATCGAGGAACAGCTCAAGGGCGTGACGCGCCGCATGGACAATGCCGAGCGCAGCCAGAGCGAAAACAACCGCGTCCTCAGCAAGGCCGCGACGGAAATGAACATCGCCACGCGCGAGCAGGCCCAGGCCTTCGACCAGCTCAGCGCGCATGTGGTCGGACTCGCCGAGCGGCTGGAGCGTGTGGAGCGTGCGGGCCAGTCCGGCAGCATGCGCGATGCCGTCAAGGGATTGCACACCGGGCTGTCGCGCGTCGCCGACCAGCTCGCGCAGAACGCAACCCAGTCGGCGGCGCAGATTTCCGCCCTCGCCACGAATCTCGAGGCGGTCGCCAACCGCGTCGCCCAGTCGCGCGAGGAAGCCGAAAGCGTCGCGCATCTTCTCGATCAGCGCGTCGGGGCGCTCGACGATCGCGTCTACGGCGTGGAGAAGGCATCGCAGGCAAGCGCCGCCTCGCTCGAATGCGCCATCGACAATCTTCAGTCCCGCCTCGGCCAGGAATCCGCCGAGATCGCCCGCCGGGCCGCCGCGGCTTCCGCGGCCATCGAAAGCCTGAAGGAACGCGAAGCGGCGGCGAGCGAAGCGATCCGCAAGCTGGAGGATCGCGATGCCGCGACGGCGGCGGCGGTCGCGAGGCTCGAGGAACACGCGTCCGCTACCGCAGGAATGGCCGCGCGTCTCGAGGAGAGCGTCGAGCGGCTCGAGGCGCGCGCCGCCGATCCCGAGTTCGAGCGGCGGCTGCTTACGGTCGAGCGCTCGCTGAGCGGGCTGCTCGAACGCTTCGAGGATCACGAGCCGGGCACCGCAAAGGCGATCGAGGACAGCCTGAAGAAGCTCCTCAACCGCGTCGAGGCGACCGAAATCCGCCATCGCGACGCCGTATCCGAATTTCGCTCGGCGCTGAGCGACGCGGCGGCGCGGATCGCCGCTCTCGAAGCGCGGCCCATCCCTGCGCCGGCGCCTGCGCCCGCCGCCGCGCCACCATCCAGCTTTGTGGCGGCTCCCGCACCGCCCGTTGCCGACAGCCCGTTTCCGGATGCGCCGGCCCAGAGCACCCCGCCCTTCCCGGCCCAGGACGATCCGTTCCTGCCCGCGGCGGCGCAGGAATTCGACGCTGCGCCGCCCTTCGCAGAGGACAACCCGTTCGAATCCGCGCAGGCGTTCGACGACGGAGCCTTTGCGCCGAGCGAAGAACAAGGCGAATCGTTCCTCTCCGCAGCGCGCCGCTCGGCCCGGGCCGCCGCGGACACCGACGAGCCCTCGCACGGATTTCCGTGGGGACAGAAGGCGGCCCCCGAGGAAGCCGGCGGACGCACGCGGACGATGCTGCTCGCCTTCGTCACGCTCGTGGCGATTGCGCTGGTGGCCGGCATCGTGCTGAGCCAGGGCCTGTTCTCGCCGACGCAGCATGCCCCGGCCGCAGCCGCGATGTTCCCGAACAAGTCCCCTGGCGCGCCCGCGCCGCAGGCCGGCACGCCCCTGCACGCCCTGTCGTCCCAGGCCGACGAGGACGCACAGCATGCGGCGCCACCTCCCGCCGCGCCCGCCGCCGGCACGATAGCAAAGCCGCCGCCGCAGCCGGTTTCGCAAAGCCCGGCCCGGCCTGCACGCGCCGCCGTGCAGAAGCCGGAACCGCAAAAGCCCCATGCCGCGCCGCGGTCCGCCGAAATCCCCGCGCTCGACCGCCTGACTGCGCTTGCCAACAGCGGCAATGCGAGAGCCGAGACGATCGTCGGACTCAGATACCTGAACGGTGAAGGCGTGCCGGTGAACGAGTCGCTGGCCGTGAAGTGGCTGGAACGCGCGGCACAGCGCGGCGAGCCCGTCGCCCAATACCGGCTCGGCACGCTCTACGAGCGCGGCAAGGGGGTCGCCGCCAATGCCGCCAAGGCTACCCACTGGTACCAGGCGGCGGCGATGCAGGGCAATCGCAAGGCGATGCACAATCTCGCCGTGGCGCTCGCGGAAGGAACCGGGATCAAGAAGGATCTGAACGAGGCGGCCCGCTGGTTCTCGAAGGCGGCGTCGCTCGGTCTTGCGGATTCCCAGTTCAATCTGGCGGTACTCTACGAGCGCGGACTGGGTGTGCCGCAGAGCCTCCTCGACGCGTACAAATGGTACGCCATCGCCGCCGCGTCCGGCGATACCGAATCGCGTTCGCGAATCGAGGCGCTGTCCACGCAAATTTCGTCCGACGACCGCGCCGCCGCCCAGCACGCCGCCGAGACGTTCAGAGCCGCACCGCTGGATCAGCACGCCAACGTCGCGCCTCAGATCGCCGACCTGCCGCGAAGCTGACGCCGCCGGCAGTTGACCCTGCCGGGAGCGCCGCGCACATTGGATGCGCGGCCCTATCACACGTCCGATGGAAATCTACCTGCCCATCGCAGAGATGTCGGTGCACTGGCTGCTCATTCTGGGTCTGGGCGGCGGAATCGGATTCCTGTCGGGGCTTCTCGGTGTGGGCGGCGGCTTTCTCCTGACGCCGCTTCTGATCTTCACCGGAATTCCCGCGCCAATCGCCGTCGCGACGACAGCGAGCCACATCACCGCATCGTCGATGTCGGGCGCGCTCGCCCATTGGCGAAAGCGCGCCGTCGATCTCAAGATGGCGGCCGTCATGTCCCTTGGCGGCATCCTGGGAACGGGCGCCGGCGTCTGGCTGTTCGGCGTGCTTCGCCGCTCGGGGCAGATGGATGTGGCGGTATCGGCGAGCTACGTGATCCTGCTGGGAACGATCGGCGCATTGATGCTTCGCGAGAGTCTCGCGGCCCTGCGGGCGGCGCGCGCCGGATCGCCGCAGCGCCTCCCGGGCAAGCACCTTTGGATTCACGGCCTGCCCTTCAAGCAGCGGTTTCCCGCCTCGCGCCTCTACATCAGCGTGATCCCGCCCCTTGCGATCGGTTTCGCGGTGGGCGCGCTGTCCTCGGTTCTCGGGGTCGGCGGCGGATTCATCGTCGTGCCGGCAATGATCTACTTCCTTCGCATGCCGACGAATGTCGTCATGGGCACCTCGCTGGTGCAGATCATCCTCGTTACCGCTGCGACGACCGTGCTGCAGTCGGTCAACAACCACGCGGTCGACGTGATGCTGGCGCTGCTGCTGATTGCCGGCGGCGTGATCGGCGCGCAGCTCGGCGTGCGCGCGGCGTCGAGACTGCGCGGCGAACAGTTGCGGGCGCTGCTTGCGGTGGTGGTGCTGGGTGTCGGCGCCAAGCTCCTGATCGATCTCGTGAGCCGGCCCGCCGACCTCTACAGCGTGATGAGCGGCGGATGAGGCGGCTTGCCTGCATGGCCTTTGCGATATGCGCCGCCGTTCCGGCCGGCGCGGCCGAAAACCTCGTCTCGGGCCTGTCCCAGGACCGGATCGACATCACCTCGAGCTATGCCGGCGCCGACATCGTGCTGTTCGGCGCCATCGAGCGGCCCGCGTCCGATGCGCGCCCGGACATCGTGGTCGTGGTTCGCGGTCCGGATCAGGACATGCGCGTGCGCCGCAAGGACCGCGTCGCCGGGATATGGATCAACCGCAACCGCGTCGTTCTGCGCGGTATGCCATCCTACTATTTTGCCGCCGGAAGCGCGCCGCTCGACCGCATCGCCACCGGCGCGACCCTGCGCGAATACGGCCTGGGACTCGACTCGGTGGTACCGCGCTCGACAATGGGCCGTCACGATCCGGAGCCGTTCCGCCGGGCGCTGATCCGCCACCAGGAGGCGGCGAAACTCTATGTCCAGGCGGAAGGCGGCGTACGGTTTCTGAGCGGCACGCTGTTCCGGGTCCATGTCCCGCTTCCGGCCTCGGCGCCCCGCGGCAAATACGTCGCGGAAGTGTTTCTCCTTCGCGGCGGACAGGTGATCGACGTGCGCTCCTCCACGCTGTCGATCGACCAGACGGGTCTGGAACGACGCATCTACGATTTCGCCACTCTCGACCCTCTGGCATACGGCCTGTCGACGGTGCTGATTGCGCTTCTCTTCGGCTGGCTCTCCGCGGTCGTGTTCCGCCGTCCGGAGTGATACGTCCCCCGTCCGGCGACGGCATAGACCCGCGCCGTTCCAAGGACGTAGGCGCCGAAATCGCCGTCGAACAGCGAGGAAATCGCCTCGTCCCAGAGATCCAGACCGCCGGCATAGGCGCCGAAGGCCGGCAGCACGATGCGATTTCCGTCCGAGACGAAACAGCGCCGCCTGAGGCTGCGTCCGCGCCGGTTCACCGTGGTGCAGGGATGAAGATGCCCTGCGACCTCTCCCCTTCGCGCGAACACGGCGGGTTCGTGCCGGAAGGTGAGCCCGCCGAGCGCGAATTCGGAGGCGATGAATCCGCCGAGCCACGGAGGGGGCGCGGGATCGTGGTTGCCCGTGATCCATATCCAGTCGGCGCCGGCGCCCATCGCGCCCAGCATGATCCGCTCCTCCACGTCGAGACGGGCGGGCGCGTCCGCATCGTGAAAGGAGTCGCCAAGCGCCACGATGCGCGCCGGGCGGTACCTGGCGACCACCGCCGCCATGCGACGGAGCGTGGTGCGCGTGTCGTAAGGCGGCAGGAACTGGCCCCGCACGCCGTAGAACGATCCCTTCTCGAAATGGATGTCGGCGAAGACGAGCGTCGCCTGGTCCGGCCACCACAGCGCGCCGGAGGCGTCGAGAACCAGCCGTTCGCCGTTCAGCCCGATGACGAGATCGTCGGTCATATCCACCCTTGTTCTTCCCTCTTCCGCCAAGGCGGGGCGAGGGAGAGTCCTATATTTTCATTGCCTCGGCGATCAGCGATTCCTCCGCCTCGCGGAGAATATCGTCATGCGCTTCGCCCGCCACCATTTCCTTCGAGATTTCGAGGAGCGCTGGCACGGCGAGCGGAGAAACGCGATCGAGACGCTTGGACACGATATCGCCTTTCACGCGCGCCAGCATTTCCGAAAGCCTCGCAATGTCGAGGAGGCCCGTCGCCGCGTCCTCATGGGTCGCGCGCAGGAGGATGTGATCGGGCTCGTGCTCGCGCAGCACGTCATAGATGAGATCGGAGGAAAACGTGACCTGCCGTCCGGTCTTTTCCTTGCCGGGATAGCGCCGCTCGATGAGGCCCGCGATGATCGCGCAATTGCGGAAGGTCCGCTTGTAGAGGTTCGATTCCGCCAGCCACGCCTCCAGATCGTCGCCGAGCATGTCCTCGTCGAACAGCCTGTCCATGCCGACACCGCCCATGTCCCGCAGCGCCCATATCCCGAGCGCGTATTCGTTCGCGGAAAAGCCGAGCGGGCGCATGCCGAGGCGTTCCAGCCTTCGCGTCAGCAGCATGCCGAGCGTCTGGTGCGCGAGACGGCCCTCGAACGGATAGCAGACGAGATAGAACTTGTTCGCGCGGGGAAAGGTTTCGACGAGAAGCTGACCCGGCTTGGGGACGATGGAACGGAATTCCTGGATGCGCAGCCACTCGTTCACCGGGTCGGGCAGAACGTGCCAGATCTCCGGGCGCGACACCATTTCGCGCACGCGCCCTGCAAGAAATGTCGAGAGCGGAAACTTTCCGCCATTGTAGGACGGCACCTTGGCCTGGCTGTCCCGCGTGCGGGTGACGAAGGCGGCATCCTCGTGAATGCCCTCGAAGCGCAGCACGTCGCCTGCGAAAACGAAGGTATCCCCGGGCGAAAGCTGTTCGACGAAATACTCCTCGAGCTGGCCCAGAACGCGCCCGCCGGCGCCCGTCGGCCGGCCTTTCGCCTGCAGCCGGATGTCGATCATCGGATCCTCGACGATGACGCCGACATTCAGCCGGTATTGCTGGGCGACGTCGGGATGGGCGATGCGCCAGGTTCCTTCGGGCGTCCTTCTCAGCCGCGCATAGCGGTCGTAGCGCTTGAGGGCGTAGCCGCCCGTCGCCACGAAATCGACGATCCGGTCGAAATCGGCGCGGGCAAGGCGGCGGTATGGGGCGGCGGACGCGACTTCCGCATAGAGCCGGTCGGCATCGAAAGGCGCCGCGCAGGCACTGCCGAGCACATGCTGCGCCAGCACGTCCAGTCCGCCGTTCCGCAACCGGTCGCCGTCGAGTTCGCCCGCCATTACCGCATCGCGCGCCGCTTCGCATTCGAGCACTTCGAAGCGGTTGGCCGGAACCAGCAGCGCCCTGGACGGCTCGTCGAGGCGGTGATTGGCGCGGCCGATCCGCTGGACGAGCCGCGCGGCGCCCTTGGGCGCGCCGATGCAGATCACCTGGTCGACCGCGCCCCAGTCGATGCCGAGATCGAGCGTCGAGGTGCACACCACCGCGCGCAGACTGCCCCTCGTCATCGCACTCTCGACCTTGCGGCGCTGAGCGGGCGCGAGCGAGCCGTGATGCAGCGCGATGGCGAGGTTATCCTCGTTGATGCGCCAGAGATCCTGGAACGTCAGTTCGGCCTGGGCACGGGTGTTGACGAAGACGAGCGAGGTGCGCGCCGATTTTATCGCCGCCATCACGTCGGCCATCGCGTGGCGCGCCAGATGTCCCGACCAGGGCACGTGGGCGTTCGAGGCGAGGATCGAGATGTCCGGCTTCGCGCCGGCGGCCCCGCGGACGAGTTCGGCGCCCCCCAGAAATTCGATGAGCGGCCCGGGGTCCGCGACGGTCGCGGACAGTCCCACGCGGCGGAGGCCTGGAGCCAGCGTCCTCAGCCGCGCCAGTCCCAACGCCAGAAGATCGCCACGCTTGGAATTGTGCAGCGCATGCAACTCGTCGAGCACAACCGCCTTGAGATCCGCGAACAGGCGCGGCGCCTCGCGCGAGGCGATCAGAAGCGCGAGCTGCTCCGGCGTCGTCAGCAGAATATCGGGCGGCATCGTCTTCTGGCGCCGGCGGCGCGAGGCGGGCGTATCGCCGGTGCGTGTTTCGATGCGGATGGAAAGGTCCATCTCGGCGACCGGCATTTCGAGATTCCGTGCGACATCCACCGCCAGCGCCTTGAGCGGAGAGATGTAGAGCGTATGGAGCGCCCGGACGCGCCGGGACATGCCGGGCCTGCGCACCGGCGCATCGGCAAGGTCGATCAGGCTCGGCAGAAATCCCGCGAGAGTCTTGCCGCCGCCGGTCGGAGCAACAAGCAGCACACTCTCCCCGCGCGCCGCATGTTCGATCAGCGCAAGCTGGTGGGGCCGCGGCGTCCATCCCCGCGCGGCGAACCACCGCGCGAACGGAGGCGGCAAAGAGAACGGGCCTCGCGCTGCATCGCGCGGCAGAAGCACGGGCGAGAGCGAAGGGGCGGGCGCGGCGGCATTCATCGCCATGCCCCCCTCACTCCGGCCCCTTCCCCGCTTCGTTCGGGGAAGAAGGAATGTGTTCGACGATCCATCGATGCTTTTGCCAGACGGTTCCGCGCCGCCTACTCTGCCTCATCATCATCCAGAGGAACAGATCATGTACGACCTGATGTTCAAGGACGGGCTGCTGAAGGGCAAACGGATTCTGATAACCGGCGGCGGAACCGGGCTCGGCGAGGTCATGACCGAGGCCTACGCCCAGCTAGGGGCGAGCGTCTATATCTGCGGCCGTCGAGCCGGGGTTGTAGAGGAAACCGCCAAACGCATCAGCGACGCGACCGGATCGAAGGTGGTGGGCATGGGTTGCGACATCCGCGTCGCGGAAGCGGTCGACGAGATGATCGCGAAAATCTGGGAGGACGGCGGCGCGCTCACCGGTCTCGTCAACAACGCCGCAGGCAATTTCATCAGCCGCACCAAGGACCTCACGCCCAAGGGCTTCAACGCGATTTCCGATATCGTTTTCCGCGGAACCTTCTATGTGACGCTCGCCTGCGGCAAGCGCTGGCTCGCCGCCGGGCAGAAGGCGAGCGTGATCTCGATCCTGACCACCTGGATCTGGAACGGCGGTCCGTTCACCGTGCCCTCGGCGATGGCCAAGGCCGGCGTGAACATCATGATCAAGTCGCTGGCCACCGAATGGGGCCCGTACGGGATCCGACTCAACGCGATCGCTCCCGGACCGTTTCCGACCAAGGGCGCATGGGAACGGCTGTCGCCAAAGGCCGGCGGCAGCAACGAGCTGGCCGATGTCGGCGGGCGCATTCCGATGGGGCGCAACGGAGAGATGGTGGAACTCGCCAATCTCGCAACCTTCCTGATGGCCGACGGCTGCGAATATCTCACCGGGCAGGCCATCGCGATCGACGGCGCGGGACATCTGGGAGGATCGGGAAACTTTTCCGGACTTGCCAGGCTCGGCGACGAGCAGTGGGAAGCGATCTCCCGGGAGATCCGCGCGGCGAACGAAAAGGACAAGGCGAAACGTACGGCCTAGTTCGACCTTCACATTTTTCGCTGCCGGGGGATTCGTCATTGACTCGTCATGCAGGCGGGCGGATGATTTTTATTCCGCAGCGGCGTCTTCGTTCGAAAAGCGGAACCCCCGGCAAGGGCCGGTGTGTGTACGGGGACGGCCAGCGCGACCTGTGCAACGCC
Source organism: Rhizomicrobium sp. (assembly GCA_035549575.1). Taxonomy (GTDB): domain Bacteria; phylum Pseudomonadota; class Alphaproteobacteria; order Micropepsales; family Micropepsaceae; genus Rhizomicrobium. The sequence goes on along the minus strand of DASZQP010000071.1, from coordinate 23,728 downwards.
AAAGAGGAGATTCCGCATGGAAGACACTCCACCGGGCATAGAACCGGGGCTCCGCACCGGAGCCAACGGCCGGCCTTGAAACGGCAGGCCGCCGACCCACAATCGAATTGTTGCCACACGAGAGAAATCTCGTCTGACGCCTCTTTCGAGGCATCGCGAAGGCAGAGACCTTCGCCAGGACCCCGCCGCAACCGCAGCGGGGTCTTCGTTTGAAATCCGCGCGCATGCGTGACAAGGTTGCAGAGGTTCGTTGAGGATACGTCGCATCCTCAAAAGCCTTGAACCAGGCGGCGGGAAAAAATCGAAAATCGGAGGAGTGACTCATGCGAAGACTATTGTGCGGAGGGCTGCTTGCAACCGGCCTGATTGTTGGGATGACGGGCATCGCGGGCGCCGCGAAGGTCGAGCGTTCCGGAAACACGTTTTACACGGCGGTATGCGGTTTCGCGGTGGGTCCGGCCGCGCGCTGTCATGCCAATATCGTCACCGACGCGAACGGCAAGCCGCTGCAATTCGCCGCGCCGCCGATCAACGGCAAGACGCCCGCCGATCTCCAGAGCGCGTACAAGATCAAGACCGCCGGCAGCTCATCGACGGTCGTCGCGATCGTCGATGCCTTCGGTTACGACAACGCGGAGTCCGATCTGGCCGTCTATCGCGCGCAGTGGGGACTGCCGGCCTGTACGACGGACAATGGCTGCTTCAAGAAGCTGAACGAAAAGGGCAAACAGAAGAAGTATCCCGCCCAGGACATCGGCTGGGCCCAGGAATCCGCGCTCGACCTCGACATGGCGAGCGCCATGTGCCCCAACTGCCAGCTCTGGCTGATCGAGGGCAACAACAATTCGTTCAAGCATCTGGCGGCGGCGGTGGACAAGGCGGCCGAGCTTGGCGCGCATGTCATCTCCAACTCCTACGGCGCGGGCGAATTCAAGCATGCCGGCGACTGGGACGTGCACTACACGCACCCCGGCGTGGCGATCACGGTCAGCACCGGCGACGCGGGTTACGGCGTGCAATACCCGGCTTCGTCGCCGCATGTCACGGCGGTCGGCGGGACCCATCTCGTCGCCGACGGAAGCAAGCGCGGATGGACGGAGACCGTCTGGCGCGGCGCCGGCAGCGGCTGCAGCAAGGTGTTCGCCAAGCCGGCGTGGCAGACGGACAAGGGCTGCAGGAACCGGATGGTCGCAGACGTCTCCGCGGTGGCCGATCCGGCAACCGGCGTCGCCGTCTACGGACCCAACAATGCCGGCGTCTCCGGCTGGCTCGTGTTCGGCGGAACCAGCGTCTCGGCCCCGCTCGTCGGGGGGATCTACGGCAACAATGCGGGCGCCGTCACCGACGGCAGCAACCCCTATCAGCACACGTCGGACCTGTTCGACGTGACCTCGGGCAATAACGGGACCTGCAAGGACGGAAAGAAGGCGTATTTCTGCAACGGCGAAGTTGGCTATGATGGTCCCACGGGACTGGGCACGCCGAACGGCACGAACGCCTTCGGCGAGCACTGATCGCCCAACAGCTGCGTGTTCGGGTCCCGCCTTCCACGGGCGGGACCCGTTCGCAACAAATCATCGCGCAATGCGGTGTCCAGGGAGGGAAACATGCGTGGAATTTTAACCGGCGTGCTTGTCGGCGCGCTTATGACATTCGGCCTCGCGTCGGCCGGCAATGCCCAGAACGAAGACACGATCAAATTCGAAGGCGGGGTCTATCACAAGGCGGTTTGCGGGCCGGTCAAGGGCCTCACGGCGCGCTGCCAGTCCCGCATCGTCACAGACAGGTTCGGAACGCCGCTGCAGTCCGCGGCTCCGCCGATCAGCGGTTACGCGCCGGCCGACCTTCGCGACGCCTACAAGATCACCGAGAACGGCAGCGCCTCGACCGTCGTGGCGATCGTCGATGCGTTCGGATACGACAATGCCGAGGCCGATCTCGCGGTCTATCGCGCGCAATGGGGACTGCCCGAGTGCACGACGGCAAATGGCTGCTTCAAGAAGCTCAACCAGCGCGGCAAGCAGGGCCACTACCCCCCGCAGAATATCGGCTGGGCGCAGGAATCGGCGCTCGACGTCGACATGGCCAGCGCGATGTGTCCCAACTGCCAGATATGGCTGGTGGAGGCCGACGACAACAAGCTCAAGCACCTCGCCGCCGCGGTCGATCTCGCCGCGAGCCTCGGCGCGCATGTGATCAGCAATTCCTACGGCGGCGGAGACCGTCCGGGGACAGCGCTGTATGAGAGTTCCTACACCCACCCGGGCGTCGCGATCACGGCGAGTTCCGGCGACGGCGGGTTCGGCGTCATCTATCCGTCCTCCTCGCCGCACGTCACGGCAGTGGGCGGCACGCATCTCATTCGCGACGGCAGCGCACGCGGCTGGTCGGAGACGGTCTGGGCCGGCGCGGGCAGCGGGTGCAGCAAGAGTCACGACAAGCCGGCGTGGCAGACCGACAAGCATTGCTTCCACCGCATGGTCGCCGACGTTGCGGCCGACGCGGATCCGGCGACGGGCGTTGCCGTCTTCGCGCCCAACAGCCAGGGGGTCTCGGTGTGGCTCAAGTTCGGCGGCACCAGCGTCTCCGCCCCCATCATCGGCGGCATCTACGGCGCGAACGGCGGGACGGTGAATTTCGGATCCAATCCCTATTCCCACACCGATGCGCTGTTCGACGTGACATCCGGCTCCAACGGCACGTGCGGTGGCGGCGCGCTGGGCTGGCGCAAGTACTACTGCAACGGCGAGGTCGGATACGACGGACCGACCGGTCTCGGCACGCCAAACGGAACGGCTGCGTTCGGCGAGCACTAGGCCGTACCGGTTGCGCCTTCAAAACCCCGCCGAGCGATCGGCGGGGTTTTCTTTCGCCTGCACGTGCTTGCATCGTGATCGGATGCGGCACCGCAGACGCGCCGGAGACGGGCCGGCCTCGAGGGCGGCTAGGCGAGCGTGAAGTCCTTCGGGTCCGGCCTGATCGTCGCGTTCCAGTAATCGACGAGCCGGAACGGCCAGTTCTGGCTGACGCGGCCCAAGGCGTTCTTGTACCAGCTCTTCGCGTTCGGCACTCCCCAGGCCATCTTCCGGTTCTCCTCGTCCACACGTGCGTTGAAGGCGTCGTGCACGTCGCTCCTCACTTCCATGGTGGACGCGCCCGTCTCGGCGAGCAGCTTCAGACAGTTGACGATGTATCGCACGCTCGCCTCGGAGAAGAAGATGATCGAGCCGTTGACGACGATGTTGGTGTTCGGCCCGTAGATGGTGAAGAAATTGGGGAAGCCTGGAACCGTCATGCCGAGATAGGCGCGCGCATCGCCCTTCCAGCGCTCGTGCAGCTCGACGCCGCCCCGGCCGACGACGCGATAGGTGCGCAGGAAGTCTGAGGCATGGAATCCCGTGCCGTAGATGATGACGTCGACCTCGTGCAGCACGCCGTCCTTCGTGCGGATGCCCTTCGGCGCGATCTCCTCGATTCCGGTCGTGACGAGTTCCACGTTCTCCCGTGCCAGCGCAGCGAGATAGACGCCGTTGTCGCGGACCGAGCGTTTCGAACCGAACGGATAGTCCGGCGTGACCTTCTCCAGGAGGTCGGGGCGATCGGGAATCTGCTCGCGCATTTTCTCGATCAGCAGGGTGCGCAGCATTTCGTTCATCGGCGAAACGGCGCGCGAAGTGTCGTTCCAGGACGGATCGACGGCCACCGCATCGAGGATCCCGTCGGTCAGGGTCCAGAACAGCCAGAAGCGGTACCATTTGTCGTAGTACGGCACATGCTCGAGCAGCCATTTCTTCCCGTCCGAGACCTTGTCGTGATAGTTGGGCGTGGGTCCGAGCCAGGGCGCCGAGCGCTGGAAGACCAGCAGTTTTCCGACCTTCGGCGCGATCTCCGGGATGACCTGGAACGCGGTGGCGCCCGTGCCGATCATCGCGACGCGTTTGCCCGCGAGATCGACGTCATGCCGCCAGCGCGCGGTGTGAAACGCCGGGCCGGCAAAGGTGCCCACGCCCTTGATGTCCGGCATCTTGGGCTGATTGAGCTGGCCGACTGCGCTGATCACGGCACTGGCGCGAAGCGTTTCTTCCTTGCCGGTCTTGTCGCGGATGCGCACGTTCCAGGTCGAGGTTTCCTCGTCGAAAGCCGCTTCGCTGACCGTCGTTTCGAACCGGATGTGCCGGCGCAGGCCATACTTGTCGGCCATGCGCCGGAAATAGTCGTGAAGAACGTCCTGCGTGGAGAAGTGATAGGGCCAGTCGTGGTTCGGCTCGAAGGAGAACGAATACATGTGATTGGGATTGTCCACGCGGCAGCCCGGATAGGCGTTCTCGAACCAGGTGCCGCCCACATCGGGATTCTTCTCCACGATTTCGAACGGAACGCCGGCCTGCTGAAGCCGGATCGCGGAGAGAATGCCCGACAGCCCGGCGCCGATGATTACGACCTTCATCTTCGCCGCGGCCTCTTTGAGCTTCGGCGTATCCCATTTGGGCTGGCGCGTATCCTCGACGGCGATGCCGAGCTCCTCCCGCAGGAACGGGATATAGCGGTCCGGAATCGCGGTTCCGGCGATGAAGTTCATCATCGTGCGGATCGTATCCGCATCCGGCGGCGGCGGCAGCTTGCCGCCGGCGAGATAGCCGAGCAAGGCGGCGGTCGCGCGCTCGCGTACCCACTGCTGCTTCTCTGCGGAGAGTCCGCCCTGCCCGTCGCCGAAGAAATCGTAGACCGGCTTCATGTCGTCGGTGAGGAAGCTCGCATCGCCCGTCAGATGCACCAGCGCCATCATCAGCGAAGGGATGTGCGCGTCCTTCAGCGCCCATTCGATTTCGGACGATCGGTCGGTCGGTTTCGCAGCTGCGCTCATGGCTCTCACCTTCGGATACCGGCCAAAAGCATAGGCGTGGGAGCGGGTGTGTCCAGCGGGACATGGCGAACGCTTCCGCCAAGTAAGGCGAAAAACTTCACCCTGTGCGTGAGCGGTGCGGACGATTCGCGGGGCGCAGCACAGCGAACGTCGGGGGTCTTCGCCACCCGCCCGTAGTCATGCGAGGCGATGCTCCACCATTTTTTTCGTCATCCATCTAGTTGGCGCCGTTGCGGCCTTCGCGGGGCTGCCATTCCTTGACCCTCGCGGCGAGGCTTTGCATATCCACCTCGCACAACTCCCGACCGGTTCGCTGCACCGGCGCGGAATTTCCGGAGCGGGATAGCCATGATTGGGGAACGCGGGCTTTCGACATATCAGCGCGCGGTCGTGCTTGGCTGCGTTGCACTGGCCTATGGATCGGCCTGGTGGCCGGAACATTGGGTGCTGGCGCAGGGTATGGCGTGGCTGGGCGAGCCCGCATATGCGGGTTTCACGGGCAAGTTTCTTCCCCACGTGCTACTCTATTCGACGTTGCCTGCCGCGGTTTGCGCGGGACTGTGGCTACTCCTGTCGAACGCGAAGATTTTGCCATCCATTCCGTTGTCGCGCGGCCACAACCTTGCCGGCTACGGGGTTCTGGGTGCGGTCGCGGCCATCGCGGCCACGATTGCGCTGATGCTGACAACGGGAATGGGAACGTTGCGCTGGATCGGGATCGATCCATGGGGTGTCGCGGGCAATGTGTTTTCCAACTTCTACGAGGAATTCATCTTCCGCGGCTTTGTTCTTACCGGCCTGACAGCCGTGGTGGGCTTCTGGCCGGCCGCAGTCGTCTCGAGCGGATTGTGGGCGGCGCAACATACGCAGTACCCGCCGAGCCTCAGGGTGCTGATCGGTGCGACCGGCATTCTCTGGTGCTGGGTTCGCATCCGCGCGCGTACGCTGTGGGCGCCTTATCTCTCGCACGAGATCATGGATACCGCCCTCGACGCGCTGATCGCCTGATCGCCGGATGTCGCCGCAAACCCGCGCAAGCCGCCTCCGCGACGCGGAAGGCCGGGTGCGTCCCGGCTTGCCGGTTCAGGCTTATGGTCGCGGCTTCCAAAACGGGCCCGCCGCCGAACCGTATGACGGGAGCGAGAATTGCGGCTTCGCCGGCTCGCCCCGAAACTTCGCCGCGGGGCCGATGTGGCGGTTTCCCGATGCGTCCGTCAGCACCATCCCGCGCGCCTGCGTATTCGGATCGTCGAATGCCTCCTTCAGCGTCCTCAGCGGCGCCCAGCAGAGATTGAGCGGCGCCAGAAACGTTTCCCATTCCGCGCGCGTGCGCTTGCGGAATTCGTTCGCGAAGAATGCGATCAGGGGCGCCTGCGAGGGACCGGGTTCGCCCGCCGCCAGATCGACGAAATCCGGACGGCCGAGGGCGGAAAGAAGATTCTCGCAGAACTTCCGCTCGCTTCCGGCGAGCGCGATGGTCCCGCCGTCCTTCGTCTCGTAGAGCCGGTTCATCGCCTGGCCGCCATAGTTCCGCATCTCGCGCGGGACCGGCGCCCGGTCTTCGCCGAGCACGGAGCCCGTGATGTTGGGCGTCCAGGCGAGCAGCGAATCGAACATCGCGATGTCGATGAAATCGCCCTTTCCCGTCTTCTCCCGTCGCAGCAGGGCCATCAGGATGGCGCTGAGCGCGGTGAGCGAGGACGCCATGTCGGCAGCGACGAGATTGGGCATGTTGGGCCTGTCGTCCGCATCGCGCGAAAGGTCCGCGGTTCCGGCAAGCGCCTGCACCGCAAGATCGTGCGCGGGCCTCTCCCTGAGAGGACCCGCCTGGCCGAAGGCGGAAATGGAGCAATAGACGATGCGCGGATTGCGCGCGCAGATCGTGTCGTAGTCGATGCCGAGACGCTTTGCCACGCCGGGACGGAACGCCTCGACGACGACGTCGGCTTCGCCGGCGAGCGCAAGGAATGCATCCTTCTGCGCGGAATCCTTCAGATCGAGCGCGATGGCGCGCTTGCCGCGCGCGATGTTGCGGAACCAGACGCTCGTTCCATCCTTCGCGCGCGTGCCCATCCGCCGCGTCGGCTCGCCCACGCCGTTCGCCGGCTCGACCATGATCACGTCGGCGCCGTTGTCTGCCATGGTCATCGTCAGATGCGGACCGGGAAGATATTGCGAAAGATCGAGAACGCGGATGCCTTCGAGCTTCATTGGGCATTTTCCCCTGCGCGAATCGGATATCCTGCGAAACGCGGAGGATTTCACCGCGTCGGGAGGCAAACTGCAATGAAGCAGGCCTACTGGAACAGGCTGGCGGACGATTTCGCCACGGATGTCTGCGATATCACGCGCGAGGAGAGCGACGACCTGGTTCGCCACCACGTCGCCATGGCGCGAACGAGGCGGAAGCACCCCGTGCTGATCGATCTCGGCTGTGGAGTCGGCACCTTCATCGAGCGCTATGGCCGGCGCTTTTCCAATGTGATCGGCGTCGAATTCGCACCGCGCATCATCGCCCATGCGGCGCGCCGCTGCGCCGGCGTGGAGAACGTCACCTGGAAGACGATGGACATTCCGCGGGCGGCGAAGGAATTGGAAGGATGCGCGGATCTGACCGTGTGCATGAACGTGATCACCTCCGCGAGCGCCGCCAAGCGCGCCGCGCTCTGGTCCAGCCTCGCCCAGGTTACGCGCAAGGAAGGCCACGCGCTGGTCGTGGTGCCGTCGCTCGAATCGGAATGGTTCGTCAGGACCATGATGCGCGGAGCGCTCGACGCCATTCGGCCGGGCGGATTGGTGAAGCGCGACGACGCGTGGCAGAAGCACTACGAGCGCGCGGAGCTCGACCGCGTCTTTTCCGGCTGCGGCTTCGCGTTGCGCCGCGTCGACCGCGCCTACTATCCCTGGGGAATCGAGGGCCTGCGCGAAACGGCGGCGCGCCGCGCGAAGAGGCCATGGGACTGGATGTGCCTCGCGCGACGGCTCTAGGCCCGCCGAATCCGGCCTTCGTCGCGTACATGTCCCAGGCAAACAGTTGGCCGGCAATGCGGGAATGCGGTGCCTGTCCGCATTCCGCCACCGCTAGCTGAACGCCTGCAGACCCGTCTGCGCGCGTCCGAGGATCAGCGCATGGACGTCGTGCGTGCCCTCGTAGGTGTTGACCGCTTCGAGATTGAGCACATGGCGGATGACGCCGAACTCGTCGGAAACGCCGTTGCCGCCGTGCATATCGCGGGCCTCGCGCGCAATGGCGAGCGCCTTGCCGCAATTGTTGCGCTTCATCAGGGATATCGCGGGCGGCGCCGCGGTGCCTTCGTCCATCAGCCTGCCGAGACGCAGCGCGCCGAGCAGGCCGAGCGCGATTTCGGTCTGCATGTCGGCGAGCTTCTTCTGGATCAGCTGGTTGGCGGCGAGCGGACGGCCGAACTGCTTGCGCTCCATCGTGTATTGCCGCGCCGCGTGCCAGCAGAACTCGGCCGCGCCCATTGCGCCCCACGAAATGCCGTAGCGCGCTCGATTGAGGCAGCCGAACGGCCCGGACAATCCCCGCACGTGCGGAAACAGATTTTCTTCCGGAACGAAACAGTCCTCGAGCACGATTTCGCCCGTGACCGAAGCCCGCAACGAGAACTTGCCCTCGATCCTCGGCGTGGAGAAGCCCTTCGTGCCGCGTTCCACGATAAATCCGCGGATCGCGCCGTCGAGCTTGGCCCAGACCACCGCGATGTCGGCGATCGGCGAATTGGTGATCCACATTTTCGCGCCGTTGAGGCGATAGCCGGCGCCGTCTTTCGCGGCCCTCGTCGTCATCGAGCCGGGATCGGAACCGTGGTCGGGCTCGGTCAACCCGAAACAGCCGACAAACTCGCCGGTCGCCAGCTTGGGGAGGTACTTGCGCCGCTGCTCCTCGCTCCCATAGGCGTAGATCGGATGCATCACCAGAGAGGACTGCACGCTTGCGGCGGAACGATAGCCGCTGTCCACGCGCTCGATCTCGCGCGCGACCAGTCCGTAGGACACGTAGTTCAGGCCCGCGCCGCCATAGGTTTCCGGGATCGTCGGGCCGAGGAAGCCCATCTCGCCCATCTCGGTCATGATCGCGCGGTCGAACGTCTCGTGGCGAAAGCCGTCCCGCACCCGCGGCATCAGCCTGTCCCGGCAAAAAGCGCGCGCGCTGTCGCGAACGAGGCGCTCGTCCTCGCTCAGCTCCGCTTCGAGCAGGAGCGGGTCCGCCCAGTCGAAGGGATTGTCCTCGATGGCGTGCGTCTTGTGCGGTCTCTCGGCGGCGCTCATGTTCTTCCTCGCGATTGCGGGGGTATAGCGCCGCGCACAGAAAGGGGCAAACCGGGCCGCCTAGCCGCCGATATGGGCGCCCAGGAATTTCTCCACTTCCGTGAGCATGCGGATGCGCGTGCCGCTGAACGACAGGTAGTGGTCGTCGCCGTCCAGCTTTACGAACTCCACCGGCTTGCCGAACCGCTTGAGGGCGGCTTCCTCGATCTCGCTCTGTTCGATGGGGACAGTGACGTCCTTGGTGCTGTGGATGAGGAGTATCGGAATCTTCACCGCATCGGCGTGCTTCGCGGGCGATTGCGGATAGAGCTTGTCCGTGTCGGTGCGCGACGCGCCGATCCGCTTCTCCCAGACCGTAATGGCTTCGCTCTTGAACCGCGTGCCCGTGTACAGGATGCGCGGGATATCGGATATGCCGGCGTAGCTGACCGCGCAGGCATAGAGGTCGGGCGAGAAGGTCGCCCCTGCCAGGGCCATGTATCCGCCATAGCTCGCGCCGACGATGCAGATGCGCTTGGCGTCGGCTATTCCGTCGTCAATCAGCTTCTTGACGCCGTCCTGGACGTCGAACTGGACCTTGTTGGCCCACTCGCCGTCCCCTGCCCTGACGAATCGCGCGCCGTATCCCGAGGAGCCGCGAAAATTGGGCTGAAGGACCGCATAGCCGCGCGACGCGAGGAATTGCGCCATCCAGTCGAAATGCAGCAGGTCGCGGGACTCCGGACCGCCATGCGCCAATATGACCGTCGGCAGCTTGTGCGGATCCCTGCCCGGCGGCAGCGTGAGATAGGCATGGATGTCGAGCCCGTCGCGCGATTTGTAGGGGTAGGGCTTCATCTCGCCCAGATCCGCGCTCTGCAGGAGCGGATAGGCGTCGAGTGTGATGGAAAGCTGCCTCGTCGCCGGCCGGAATATGGCAAGGACGGGCGGATTGCGTGGCCTATCCGCCTGCACGGCATAGGCCGCACCCGATGCATCCTGGGACAGGATCCGGATCGACTGGCCCGGCAGGGCCGCCTCGAGCTGATTTTGAATCTTCTGCATCGCGGGATCGAAATAGTGCGTCCGCATTCGGTCGTCGGCGAACCGGACGCCGGTGACGCGGGTGCCGCTGCGATCGGTCACGACCTCGTCCACATCGTATTGGGGATCGGCGAACAGCGCCCGGCCGACACCGCCCGGAGACTGCCAGGTGTAGAGCCCGGTCGTTCCCGTGTCGCCCGCGTATTCCACGGCCAGCGAAGGATTGTCGTCCGCCGTCAGGCCCTCGAATTCGATGGGGGCGCCGCCCGTCGCGTCGAAGTCTCCGACCTCCCTGGTGCCTAGAAACACGTGATTGCGGATGCCGGAATCCTGGTCCACGCGTCCGATGGGATGACCGTGACCGTCCATGAAGATCTCGATCTCGTTCGTCGTTCCGTGCAGAACCATTTCGGCGAGACCGTTGGTGACGTTCACGCGAAAGAGATTGAGATACATCTCGTCGAAATACTGAAACGGATCGCCGTGCATCATCGCGTTCGTTTCCCAGCCGGTCATATAGACGTGGTTGGGCTCTTCCGGCGGCATGTCCACGATACTGTTTCCGAGGTTGTATTTCAGGAACGGCTCGTCATGCAGGAGCACGACGGGGTTGCTGCCGTCGGCATTCATGCTGATGACGCGACTCCACTGGTGGATATCCCGCGAATAGCGCTGCTTGAGGTTCTTGCGAAAGGAGCAGACGACGCGCGCGTTGTTGGGCCAGATGCAGAAATCCGCGACGGAGTCCGGTATGCCGAAGGGATGGGGCGGCGCGCCGAAATTGGCCGTGTCGTAAACGAAAACCGCCGTGCCGTCCTTCATGGGACGCAGGATTGCGATATGCGTGCCGTCCGGGGACAGGCTTGCATCCGCAAACTCCGGAAGGCTGCCGAACGCTTCCACGCCGGGCGCTGCGGCCGCCCCCTGAAAAAAGCAGCCGAAAACCGATGCAATCAGGCCCGTGCGAACGAGCCGCAAATTCGCAATCATGGAATTCCCTCGCCTCAGCCGGCACCAATGTGCCGCAACCGCACGGAGAAGGGACAGAGTTTTCTCGCAAAATCCATCGAAAAATGCCGGTTGCGGCATTTAGGTCCCGAGGAATTCCAGCACCGCCTGCTTGTAGGCCCTGTCGCCCACCGCGGTCATGTGATCGCGGCCGGGAACCGTGACGGCGCGGCCGTTTGGAAAGGCGCGCGCCAGACCCTCCGCAGGACCCGTGAGGTTGTCGGTCTCGCCGCAAACGACCAGCACCCTGCCTGTCCATTCGGCCAGTCTGCCGCGCGTATAGACCGTACGGGCCTTGCGCATGCAGGCCGCAAGAGCCGCGAGATCCTTTCCTTTCTGGCCCGCAAACAGCCGGAACTGTCTCTGGATGGGATCGGTCAATGCGGCTGGGTCGGGAACCTCGAGCGCCGCGGCGATGGCCAGGCGGCGTTTGGGGGCATCATCGAAATAGGTTTCCCCGACTCCGGCCACGATCGACCGCCGGACGAGATCGGGCCGCCGCATCATCAGGCCCATCGTCAGCATGCCGCCCATCGAATAGCCCATGACGTCGGCCGCACCGACTCCGGCCTGCGACATCACCGCTGCAATATCGTCGACCATCCGGTCGCCGTAGGATTCGGGATCGTGGGGCTTGTCGCTTTCTCCGTGGCCGCGGCAATCCATAGCGATGACGCGCCGGCGCGCACCGGTCAGCGTCAGGTACCAGCCCGGCGCCCGCCAGTTCTGCACGCGGTCGGACGCGAACCCGTGCACCAGCACAATGGGTTCGCCCTCGCCCGCCTCCTCATAGGCCAGACGGGTGCCATCGTTACCCCGCGCAAACTTCGTCAAGCGTCCATCTCCATGGCGGCGACCTTCGCAAAGGCGCGCGTCCCTGTCTATGATCCCGGGACGTTCGAAAGGACCGCAAAAATGTCGCTGGATCAGCTCAAGAAGGACGTCTGCTCCGTGGTCGATGCCATGCGCGCGGAGCTTCTCTCGCTCAGCCATGCCATCCACGGCGAACCGGAGCTCGCGCTCGAGGAATTCAAGGCCGCTGCGCGATTGACTGCCGCCGTGGAGAGCCACGGCGTGGCGGCGCAGCGCGAGGCCTTCGGGCTGAAGACGGCCTTCGCCGCGGAATTCGGCAGCGGCGGGCCCGTTGTCGCGATCCTTTCCGAATACGACGCGTTGCCGGGCATCGGCCATTCCTGCGGTCACAACATCATCGCGACGGCAGGCCTCGGCGCCGCCATGGCCCTGTCGAAGCTGAACGGCCGCCTGCCGGGGCGGGTGCGATATCTCGGAACGCCCGCGGAGGAGCGCTTCGGCGGAAAGGAACTGATGGCACGCGAAGGCGCGTTCGACGGGGTCGATGCCGCAATGATGATCCACCCCTCGAATCTCAACCTGATCACCATGCCCTGCATCGCGATCTGCGACGTCAACGTCGTCTTTCAGGGCCGCGCCGCCCATGCGTCCGCGATGCCGCATCGCGGACTGAACGCGCTCGACGCGGCGGTTACGGCCTATCAGGCGATCGCCCAGTTGCGCCAGCACATCAAGAGCACCGACCGGATCCACGGCATCATCACGGACGGCGGCATGGCGCCGAATATCGTTCCCGAGCGCGCCGCCTGCCGCTTCAACGTCCGGGCCATCGACGCACACGAGCTGGCGGAGCTGAAGCCGCGCGTGCACGCCTGCTTCGAGGCGGGCGCGCTGGCGACGGGATGCAGCGCGGACATCAGATGGGGTGAAACGCTCTACCTCGACCTGAAGACAAACTGGCCGATGGCCGGCGCCTACGAACGGAACGGCAAGGCGCTCGGGCTGGACTTCTTTCCGATGAAGGATCTGCCGCCGGGATACGCGGGGTCGACGGATATGGGTAACGTCAGCCACCGCGTGCCTTCCATCCATCCCTGTCTCGGCGTGGCACCAATGAATGTCATCATTCACAATGCCGAGTTCGCGCGCCATGCCGTGTCGGAAAAGGGCGACCGGGCCGTGATCGACGGCGCGAAATCCATGGCCATGACTGCCCTCGACCTGATGGGCGATGCCGCATTGCTCGCGCATGCGAAATCCGATTTCGAGGCGACAGCCGCGCTTTCGCGGCAGGCGATCGAGTCTTCGCGGACCCTATCGACTCACGGCCACGCGCACGGCGGATGCGGCTGCGCATGAGAGCGTGGCTCCTGGTCGCGGCCGTCAACGGCGCCATGGCGGTGGCGTTCGGTGCCTTCGCCGCGCACGGCCTCGCGGGCAGACTCGATTCGCACGCACTTTCCCTGTTCGAAACCGGGGCGCGCTATCACATGTATCATGCGCTCGCCCTGAGCCTGACGACGTTCACCATGCAGGGAAGGGCAGCGCGATCGGCACAATGGGCCGCCTGGCTCTTCCTTGCCGGAATCTTCCTCTTCTCCGGGTCGCTCTATCTTCTGGCGTTGTCCGGACAATCGGCATTCGGCTATGTGACGCCGCTCGGCGGCATCGCGTTTCTCGCGGGCTGGGCGATGCTTGCGCTCGCGGCGATGCGGAGGGAGCGATGAGCACGGGAGAAAGCGTGCTCGTGGCGGGCTGCGGCATCGCGGGACTCGGCGCGGCCCTGGCGCTCGCGGACGGAGCACGGCGCATCACCCTCGTCGATCGCGACCCGCCTGCTCCGCAAGGCTCGGCGGAGGAAGCCTTCGCCCGCTGGCGGCGCCGGGGGGCCACGCAGCTTCGCCACAGCCATGTCTTTCTCGGGCGCCTCACCACCCTCATCGGGAAACGATATCCGCTGCTGCTGCGCGAGCTTCTCGAATCCGGCGCGCGCATCTTCACCTTCGAGGACGGGTTGCCGCCCACCCTCCGCTCCCGCTACGTCCATCGGGCGGACGACAGCGAACTGTCCATCCTGTTCAGCCGGCGCACGACGCTGGAACTGGTGATGCGCCGCCACGCCGGGCGCCTGCCGGGCGTCTCCTTCATCGACAATGCCGGCGTGCGCGGAGTTGTCGCCACCCGCGGCGCCGGCGCGCCCGTCGCCGTCGAGGGTCTGAAGGTGGAGCGCGACGGCGGCATTGAAGAATTGCGCGCCGATGTCGTCGTCGATGCCAGCGGACGCAATTCGGCATTTCCGGATTGGCTGCGGGCCGAAGGCGCCGCGATTGCCGAGGAGGAGAGCCCCGCCGGCATTCTCTATTTCACACGCCACTACCGGCTGCGCGACGGCGCTCAGGAGCCTGTGCGCGACGGCACGCCGGGAGCGGGGGACCTGGGCTACATCAAATTCGGCGTCTTTCCCGCAGACAACCGGCATTTCTCGGTTACCCTCGCGGTTCCGGAGATCGAATCCGCGCTGCGCGTCGCGATCGTGAAACCCGAAATCTTCGACGCCGCCTGTGCCGCCATACCCGGCTGCGCCCGGTGGACGGACCCCGTCCGTTCCGAGCCGGCAAGCCCGGTCTACGCCATGGGAAACCTCAAGAGCCAATGGCGCCGCTACATTGCGAACGGCGTTCCGCAGGTTCTCAATTTTTTCGCCATCGGCGATGCGGCGGTCCGCACCAATCCCCTCTACGGCAGGGGCTGTTCCGCCGGGATCGTTCATGCGCATATCCTGCGGGAAACGCTGGACGTGAGCGGAAACCCGCGGACGCGCGCGCTCATCTTCGAGGCGGAAACCGTCAAGGCGCTGCGCCCCTTCTACGATTCCATGGTGCGCCAGGATGCCCAGGCCATCCGGCGCGCCCGGCACGAGCGCGACCCGCACTATCGCCCCGGAATGCGCGCGCGCATGGTCAAGAGCTTCGTCGAAGATGCGATCGGCCCGGCGACGCGCGGCGACCCCGAGGTCCTGCGCGCGTTTTCCCGCGCCTTCCACATGATCGACGATCCCAACGAATGGTGGAAGAAGCCGAAGATCCTCGCCGCGCTGCTGCGGTTCTGGTCCATGCCGGAAGCGTTCAAGCGCAGGGAGGGACTCTATCCGCCCGCATTCGGCCCCGAACGGACCCGCATGCTTGCCATGCTCAATCTCGCCACCTGAACCGGAGAACCCCATGACTGCCTTTCCAGAACCGACGATGATCAGGGCCAACGGCATCGACCTGGCCGTCTACGAAGCCGGCCCCAGGGATGGCTTTCCCGTCGTTCTCTGCCATGGATTTCCGGAACTCGCATATTCCTGGCGGCACCAGCTGCCGGCGCTCGCCGCCGCAGGCTTCCGGGTGCTTGCCCCCGATCAGCGCGGCTACGGCCTTTCGAGCCGCCCGGAACCGGTCGAGGACTACGACATGGCGCATCTCACGGGCGACCTCGCGGGCCTTCTGGACGCCTTCGGCCTCAAGGACGCCGTCTTCGCCGGGCACGATTGGGGCGGGCTGGTGGTCTGGCAGATGCCCCTCTACCAGCCCGCGCGCGTGCGGGGCGTCATCGGTGTCAACACGCCGTTCTTTCCCCGCGCGCCCATCGATCCGATCGCCGGGATGCGGATGATGCGGGGCGAGAACAACTATGTCGTGTTCTTCCAGCAGCCCGGTGTCGCGGACGCCATTCTCGCAAGGGATGTCGGCAAGACTTTCCGCTTTTTCATGCGGCGCGGGATGGTCACGGCGAAGGAATTCGAGCAGTTGCCGCAGGAGATGAAGAATTTCGAGCTCGTCAAGTCCATCGGCGAGGACGAAAGCACGTGGCGCGGCCATGTCTTTCTCACGGACGACGAAATGAAATTCTTCGTGGACACCTACCGCCGGACCGGGTTCACGGGCGGCATCAACTGGTACCGCAACCTGACCCGCAACTGGGAACAGAGCGGAACGATGGAGCAGCGCGTGCGCGTGCCGGGCCTGATGATCATGGCCGAGGACGACGTGGTACTTCCGCCCTCCCTCACGGAGGGCATGGAGCGGTTCGTGCCCGACCTGGAGCGCGTGCTTATCCGGGACAGCGGCCACTGGACCCAGCAGGAAAAGCCGGAGGAGACCAGCCGCGCGATGATCGACTGGCTGAAGCGGCGCTTCGGCTAGAGTCTTCAAAGGCGCGCGGCGTTCTGCGATGATCCGGACATGGCGGAATCGGCCGACGTCCTCGACACGTTTTCCTATGCTGCGCCGGACGATCCGCGGCTGAAGAAATTCGTCATCCGCCTGATCGAGCGCATGACCGGCCAGCCCTATTTGCGCTGGCTCTACGAGGACTTCCGCAACAATCCCGTTCCCGGGGAGTCGTTCTGGGATTCGGCGATCCGCAGGCTCGAGCTGACGCTGGCCTGCGACGAGAGCAAGCTCGAAGCCTGGCCGAAGACCGGCCCGCTGGTGGTCGTCTCGAACCATCCTTTCGGCGTTCTCGACGGCGTTGTGATCTGCCATCTGGTGTCGCGGGTGCGCAGGGACTTCCTCGTGCTCACCAATTCGGTTCTGTACCGCGCCGAGGAAATCCGGCCGTTCCTTCTGCCCGTCGATTTCGCGGAGACGGAGGAAGCGCTCAAGACCAATCTCGCCACTCGCGCGAAGGCCAAGGCGCATCTGCAGGCGGGCGGGTGCCTCGTCGTATTTCCGGCCGGCGGCGTCTCGACCACGCCCACGGTCTGGCACAAGCGCGCGATCGACTCCGAGTGGAAGACGCTGACCGCACGCCTGATCAGCCAGGCAAAGGCGCCGGTCGCGCCCGTCTATTTCGCCGGCCAGAACAGCCGCCTCTTCCAGCTCGCCAGCCATGTCAGCATGACTCTGCGGCTGTCGCTTCTGTTCAAGGAGGTGCACGACCGCATCGGAAGCGAGATCCGCGTGCGAATCGGCGACGTCATTCCGTTCGAGAACCTGGCGACGATCTCGGATCGCCACCGGTTCATGGACCATCTGAAGAACGCGACCTACGCGCTCGGCGTCGATACGCCCAATCCGCCGCGGTCGAAGGTGCGGCGTCCGCGCCGCGCCCCGAAAAACGGCAAGCCGTTCGCGGCCAATCCCGCATGAGCGCCGGGCCGCGCGTCGGTCTCTTCGTCACCTGCCTCGTCGATCTGGTGAGGCCGGAGGTCGGCTTTGCGGCCGTGAAGTTGCTGGAGGAGGCGGGGTGCGCGGTCGCGGTGCCGGCGGCGCAGACCTGCTGCGGCCAACCGGCCTGGAACTCCGGCGCGGACAGCCACGCCCGGGACATCGCGCGAAAGACCATCGAAGCCTTCGAAGGCTTCGACTATGTCGTCGTGCCGTCCAGCTCCTGCGCCGGAATGATCAAGCGGCACTACCCGAGGGTTCTCGAAAACGATCCGCGCGCACTGGCGCTCGCGCGCAAGACGCACGAGCTCATGTCCTTCCTCGTGAATGTGCGCGGAATGAAGTCGGTTTCCGCCAAATGCTCCGCACGCGTCTGCTATCACGACTCCTGCTCCTCGCTGCGGGACATGGGTGTGCGAGGCGAGCCGAGGCAGCTTCTCGCATCGGTCGAGGGCCTGGAGCTGGCCGAGATGGCGGAACGTGAAGTCTGTTGCGGTTTCGGCGGGCTGTTCAGCGTGAAGTATCCGGAAATCTCCGAGCGAATGGCCGACGACAAGATCGCCGATGCCGAGGCAACCGGCGCCGGCATGCTGACCGGCGCCGACCTCGGCTGTCTGCTGCACCTCGCCGGGCGCCTGAAGCGCAGGGGCAAGACGATCCGCGTCCGCCATGCTGCGGAGGTCCTTGCAGGCATGGAGGACGGGCCCGGCCCATGAGCGCCGATCCGCGTGCATTCGAAAGCGCCGCGCGCGAGGCGCTGGGCGATGCGGCGCTTCGAAGCGCGCTCGGCCGGCTGAAGACCCATTTCGCGCACAAGCGCCGCGTCGCCATCGACGCCTACGTCGATTTCGAGGCCTTGCGCGAGGCGGGCCGGGCGATCCGGCAATACGCCGTCGCCAATCTCGATGCGCTGCTCGAGACCTTCGAGCGGAACGTCGTGGCGAGGGGCGGGAACGTGCACTGGGCGCGCGACGCAGCAGAGGCGCGGACGATCATTCTGGGCATTCTGCGCGCCGCGAACGCGAAAACCGTAACCAAGGGCAAGTCGATGGTCAGCGAGGAGATCGGGCTCAACGCTTTCCTCGAATCCAACGGGATGATTCCGGTGGAGACGGACCTCGGCGAATACATCATCCAGCTGCGCAGGGAACCGCCCAGTCACATCATCGCGCCGGCATTCCACCTTCACAAGGAGCAGGTCGCGGATACGTTCCGCGAGGCGCACGCCGCGCTCGATCCCTCTCGCACGCTGCACGAGCGGCAGGCGCTGGTGGCCGAGGCGCGCCTGATGCTGCGCGCGCAATTCGAAAGCGCCGACGCCGGCATCACCGGCGCCAATTTCCTCAGCGCCGCAGAGGGCGCGGCCGTCATCGTCACCAACGAGGGAAATGGCGATCTGACGCGCCTTCTGCCGCGCACCCATATCGTGCTCACGGGAATCGAGAAGGTCGTGGCCGATCTCGACGAGGCCGCGGTACTTCTGCGGCTGCTGACCCGCTCGGCGACCGGTCAGGACATCTCGTCCTATGTGTCGATCATGTCGGGACCGCGCGAGCGCGAGCAGGACGAGGGCCCGGCGGCGTTCCATGTGGTCCTCGTCGACAATGGGCGCTCGAAGCTTATCGGGACGGAGGCGCAGGACGTCCTTCGCTGCATCCGCTGTTCGGCGTGCCTCAATCATTGTCCCGTCTATGGCGCTGTGGGCGGGCACGCCTATGGCGCGACCTATCCCGGCCCGATCGGAGCCGCGCTCAATCCCGGCATGATCGGCGTCGCCGCCGCGAGCCATCACGTCAACGCCTCGACACTCTGCGGGCGCTGCGCGGAGGTGTGCCCGGTGAAGATTCCGCTGCCGGCGATCATGCGGCACTGGCGCGCGAGGGAATACGCCGGGGGTCTCGCGCCCCGGGCGCAGGTTCTGGGTCTTGGCCTCTGGGCATTCGCGGCGAAGCGGCCGGCGCTCTATCGCCTCGCGGCGCGCGCGGCCGCGCGAATTCTGAAACTTCTCGCGCGCGACGGCGTTGTGCGTGCGCTGCCGGTGATGAAAGGCTGGTTCGCCGTGCGCGATTTTCCAGCGCCGCAGGGAAAAACGTTCCAAGAGCAATGGAACAGGCGATGACGGCGCGCGACGACATTCTGGACGCAATCCGTGCGCGCAAGGGGGAATCCGTCCCCTCGCCCCGCCCCTATCGTCCGCCGTTTCGCCCATCCGATCCCGTCGAGTGCTTTGTCCGGAAGGCGCGCGCCGCCGACACGGAAATCGCGATGCTGGAAAGCGAAGCGGAAATCCCGGCCGCCGTCGCGGAGATCCTGCGCGCCCACAATCTCGCGGCGCGAATTCATCTGCCGCCGCAGTCCGATCTTGCCGGCATCGCCTGGACGCTCGAGAGCGTGCGGAGCGAGCCCGGACCGGACGATGTGGCGGTGACGCGTGCCCCTCTCGGAATCGCGGAGACCGGAACGCTGGTGCAGCCTGCACGCGGTGCCTCGCCCGCGTCGTGGCATTTCCGGCCGGGTTTCGAAATCGCCATCCTCAAGGCCTCCGGCATCGTCGCGCATCTCGAGGATGCGCTCGCGGAATTGAGAGCGAAGGGTTTGCCCGCGACGATCAATCTGATCACCGGCCCGTCGCGCACCGGCGACATCGAGCAGACCTTGGAACTGGGCGCGCACGGGCCAAAGGCGCTGGCGGTGCTGATCGTGAAGTCCTGATTGTCACGGCCCGCAAGGCCGGGCGATGACACGCCGGGGAGCGTCACACAATGCCCAGCTCCCTGCGCGCGAATTCGGAAGCGCTCCTGTAGTCCGCCTTGCCGTTCGGCGCGCGAAGGTTCACTCCGGCGACGAGGATGCGCTTGGGCGTCTTGTAGCCGGCAAGCTGCGAACGGACATGCGCGCGCAAGCGCTCTTCATCGAATTTGGAGCCGTTGACGAGCGTGACGACGCCGGTGACCGCCTGGCCCCATTTGTCGTCCGGAACGCCGAGCACCAACGCGTCCTCGACGCTCGGATGGGTCTTGAGCGCCTCTTCCACTTCCTCCGGGAACACCTTTTCACCCGCGGTGTTGATGCAGTTGCTGCCGCGGCCGAGAAGCGTGATCGAACCGTCGGCCTCCACGAGGCCGTAATCGCCGGGAATGGAATAGCGCTTGCCATCGATGACGCGGAAGGTGCGCGCGGTCTTCTCCGGGTCCTTGTAGTAGCCCACCGGCAGGAAGCCGCCGAGTGCCACGCGGCCGGCCCTGCCGCTGCCGGGCTCGATGGGGCGGTCGTCCTCGTCGATGACGATGGCATCCTCGCCGATGGCGAAACCGGCGGTGCGCGTGTGCGCGTCCTTGCTCGCGGTCGAACTGCCCATGCCCATCGCCTCGGTCGAGGCGAAGCTGTCGGTCAGCACGATCTGCGGGATGTGGCGGATCAGGCCCTCCTTCACATCGGCGCTCCACATCGCGCCCGACGAGGTCATGCCGGTCATCTTGGAAAGATCGTAGCGGCCCGGCTCTTCGTCCAGCGCATGCAGCAGCGGCTTGGCGAAGGGATCGCCGACGATCGACATCGCCGTCGCGCCATGACGCACCGCCGCCTGCCAGGTCCCATGCGGATCGAAATGAGTGCCTTCGACGGTAATCACGCAGCCGCCGGACATCATGGTGGTCAAGGTGGTGATGAGACCGGTGCCGTGCATCTGCGGGCAGGCCGGAATGGTGCGCGACTGGACCGGCGCCATCTTGACCATGGCGCAGAAGGCATCGATGGACGGGGCGCGCACGCCCAAGGTACGCTCCATGCGCGTGAACCACAGATCCATCAGATCGCCATGGGCGTAGATTACGCCCTTGGGCATGCCGGTGGTGCCGCCGGTATAGATGAAGAGTTCGTCGTCGCGCGAACGCTCGATCCCCAGCGGCACGCCGTCGCCTGTTGTCGCAAGCTTCTCATAGTTCTGCGCGAACGGCGCAACGTCGCCGTCGCTCACCTCGATGAAGGTCTTGACCTTGGGAAGCTGATTGTGGATCTGCGCCACCGCGTCGCGGAACTCGCTGCCATAGATCACGGTCTGCGCATCGGAATTGTCGAGGATGTAGCGCACCTCGTCCGGCTTGTAACGGTAGTTGACGTTGACATGGGTCAGCCGTGCCAGGAAGCAGGCGCCCAACGCCTCGCTGTATTCGATCGAGTTGCGCAGATAGAACGCCACTTTGTCGCCGGTCTTGGCGCCGCGCGCGCGCATGGCACGCGCCAGATTGTTCATCCGCTTTTTCGCTTCGCCCCAGGCGACGACGCGCTCGCCATGCGCAAAGGCGGGCGCGGTAGGACCCACCGCATTCGAGACCGCTTCCAGAAGATCGCCATAGTTCCAGGGCATGTGTTCCTCTTACGCGCGCGCCTGCGCGGTTGTGTTCCGAAAACCTGTTCTGTCATTCCCGGCGAGCATTGGCGCGCAAGCGACAATGCGAGGGAAGGGAACCCAACTTGCTGCACGTGTGCGCGAAGAAGTTGGGTCCCCTTCCCTCGCGCTCCGCTTCGCCTCGCGCTCGCCGGGGATGACAAAGGTGCGGGGCGATATGAGTTCGACCGGCCTCATCGCACGCGTACCCAGTCGGCATGCCTACGGCAATGTTCATTCTCGAGCGTCTCGCAAGCACCTCTCGGACCGGACATCACTCCGAGCCTATCTGCGCCTTTGAGAGAAAGTAGAAATTCGTATTCCATCACAGCCAGCCCTCCGTCGGCGGCGCATTCCCGGATCGTGAGCGTGGCGGTCTTGGTATCGTGCTCAAACGTGCGGAAACAACTTCTGTCTTCAATGAATTGACCGCTATGTTCGCCATACAAGTGGACGTCGTCTCCGTGGATCGCATAGCGAAAATATGCGCCCTCATCGTTGGTCCCCTGCCACACGCCGTCGAACGACGCGGCAAACGCAGGCGACACGGACAGCAGCAACGCCAGCGGAGCGGTGGTGCGTCTCATGCTTGCGGGCCTCTCACGAGCTTGCCCGGCAGTGCGCCGGTCGCTTCGCCGGCGCGATAGACGATCTCGCCCGACACGATAGTGGCGTCGTAGCCTTGCGCACCCTGCAGCAGGCGTTTGCCGCCGGCCGGCAGATCGAACGCCATGCGCGGCGCACGCACCTGCAGCCGGTCGAAATCGATGACGTTGAGGTCGCCCTTCTTGCCCGCAGCGATCACGCCGCGATCCATTAGGCCGACGGCGCGGGCGGTGTCCGCGGTCTGGCGCTTCACCAGATAGCCGAGATCGAACCTACCCGTAGCGCGGTCGCGGCCCCAATGGGTGAGCAGATAGGTCGCGAAGCTCGCGTCCGAGATGATGCCGACATGCGCGCCGCCGTCGCCCAGCCCCTGCACCGTGTCGGGATGCGCGATCATGTCGTGGCAGCAATCCAGATTGAACTCGGTGTAGTTGGCGAAGGGCGAAAACAGGAATGCGCGGCCCTCGTCTTCCAACAGCATGTCATAGGCGATGTCCTGTGCCTCGCGGTTGCCGCGCGCGGCCTGGGCGGCGAGCGAGGTCTCCTTCGACGGCTCGTATTCGGGCGGATCGCCGAGCGGGAAGATGCGGTCGAACGCCATCACGCGCCGGGCGAGCGGATGCGTCTGCCTGGCCTCGGTCTCGGCCAGCATCCGCGCGCGGAATGACGGATCGCGCATGATGCGCACCTTGTCGGCGAGCGGCTTGTCTTTGATCGCGGCAAACGTCTCATGCGCGATGAAGGGATTGATCGTGCCCTGTAGGCCGAGCAGCAGACCGATGGGCCTTGGCGCCACCTGCCCCTTGATCGGAAGTCCGTCCTTGGATGCCTGCTCGATCAGGCCGAGCAGACCGCGCCAGCCGTCTGACGACGATCCGGCCTGCGCCAGCGACAGTGTGAGCGGTCGGCCCGAGCGCTCGACCAGGCGGCGGAGCATTGCGAACTCGGTCAGCGGATCGGGCGAGTCGAAATCGGAGATCAGCTCCATCACGCCGCGGCCGGCATCGGCGATACCCATCGCGATGCCCATCAGCTCGGCTTCCTCGGCGCGCAGACCCGGCGTCGGTTCGCCCTTCACGCTCTTGTGCAGAATGGTGCGCGACGTCGTGAATCCGATGGCACCGGCCTGCATCGCCTCTTTGGTGAGATGACGCATCTTCGCGATGTCGTCTTCATTCGCCGGCTCGATTGCCGCGCCGCGCTCGCCCATCACATAGACGCGGAGCGCACCATGCGCGAGCTGCGCGCAGACGTCGATGTCATGCGGCACCTGCTCCAGCGCGTCGAGATAATCGCCGAAGGATTCCCAGTTCCACTTGAGCCCTTCGTGCAGCGCGACACCGGGAATGTCCTCGACGCCTTCCATCAGCTCGATCAGCCGGGCGTGATCACCCTGATGCACCGGCGCAAAGCCGACGCCGCAGTTGCCCATCACCACCGTCGTCACGCCGTGCCAGCTCGACGGCGCGAGACGCGTGTCCCACGTCGCCTGGCCGTCGTAATGTGTGTGAATGTCGACGAAGCCCGGCGTGACGAGCTTGCCTTTCGCATCGATCTCTTCCGCGCCTTTGCCGGAGACTT
>DASZQP010000070.1:0-5076 GCA_035549575.1 Rhizomicrobium sp. | reverse complement strand
GATCTAGGCGGCGAGCGCCACGCCGAGTGCCTCGCCGACCGCATCGGCCAGCGATTCGATGACGGCGACATGCTGCGGGCCGAACTCGCGCCTGTCGCTCCAATAGGCGCCGATGGCCGCGACGGGCGATTTGGTCCGGACCGGAGTCATGATCAGGCTCTGGACGAAGGTCCGCCGGTAGGCGTCGTGCGGAATGCGCGCATCCGCGTAGATGTCCTCGATGACGGCCGTCTTGTCGTTCAGCATCGCCCAGCCGGAAATGCAGGCGCTCAGGGGAAAGCGCTGCCCCTTCCAGAGCGGGCCGATCGCGTCCTCCTCCGCATAGTGGCAATTGTCGCCCTCGCGCAGAACGAAGGTCACGCCGTCGGCGGAGACGATCGCCCGCGCACTGGAGCGGACGATTTCCATGATCGCTTCGAGTGTGGTCGCGGCGGCCAGACGCTCCCGCGCCGCCTTGAGCAGGCGCCAGCGGCTCTCGAAATCGCTCCTCGTGTCGAGAAATCGCACGTCCATGACCCTCCGAGTCTCGCAATCGATAGTTTAGATTGGCTGAATGCGCCGCCCACAGAAAATTCGCGGCCGGGGCCGCCGGATGGCGCAAATTCCCCTAGACTGGCCCGATGCGCTACGGCCCCAACCTGCTCGAAGAGGTGCTCCGGCGGACGGATATCGTCCAGCTGGTGGGCCGGCGCGTGAAGCTGACCCGCCGCGGCCAGCAATTCTGGGGCTGCTGCCCGTTCCACAAGGAAAAGTCCCCGAGTTTCAAGGTCGAGAACGCAAGGCGGACCTACAAATGCTTCGGCTGCGGCAAGGGCGGGGACGCCTTCCGATGGCTGATGGAGGTCGAGGGCCTGTCGTTCCCGGAGAGCGTCGAGCGTCTCGCGTCCGAGGCCGGCGTCGAGCTTCCCAAATGGTCTGCGGAGGACGAGGCGCGGGAGGAAAGGAAAAAGTCGCTCTACGACGTGATCGAGGCGGCCTGTGCCTTCTATGAACGGCAGCTGCGGGAGAATGCCGGCCGCGCCGCGCGGGACTATCTCCTGGCGCGCGGGCTGGACGGCGAGGCGGCGAAGAGATTCCGGCTGGGCTATGCGCCTCCCGGCAACGGCCTGATCGAGCATCTCAAGTCCCGGAATATCGCGCTGGACGACATGATCGCCGCCGGGCTCGCGCGTCCGCCGGAGGACGGCCGACCGGCGCGCGACTTTTTCTTCCATCGCGTGACCTTCGCCATCGCCGATGCGCGCGGACGGGTCGTCGCTTTCGGCGCGCGCGCGCTCGAGGCGGACGCCAAGCCGAAATACATCAACACCGGCGAAACGCCGCTCTTCTCCAAAGGGCGTCTGCTCTACAATTTCGCGTCCGCGCGCGGGCCGGCGATCAAGGCGCAGAACATCGTCGTCGCCGAAGGCTATATGGACGTGATCGCGCTGGCGCGGGCGGGATTCGAGCACGCCGTCGCACCGCTGGGAACGGCGCTGACCGAGGACCAGTTGATGCTGCTCTGGCGCACGGCGCCGGAGCCGACGCTCGCCTTCGACGGCGACGAGGCGGGTCTGAGGGCAGCGCACCGCGCCGCCCGTCTCGCGCTGCCGGCCCTTCGCCCCGGCTTCTCGCTCAGGTTCGTGTTTCTGCCGCCGGGGGAGGACCCGGACAGCTTCATCGCGCGCAACGGCGCCGCCGCGATGGCCGGACTGCTCGAAGGTGCCTTGCCGCTTTCCCGTGTGCTCTGGCGCGCGGAGACGGAAGGAAAGGACTTCTCCACGCCCGAGCGCCGCGCCGGGCTGGAGCGCGCGCTGTCCGAGATCGTCGCGCTGATCGCCGATCCGAAGATCGCCGACTACTATCGCCGCGATTTCGAGCAGCTCGTTTTCGACCGCTTCAAGCGCCGTGCGGCCCCGGCCGCCGGCCGCAAGCCGGAATGGGGCGGGGGAAGGATGCCCTGGCGCCGCACTGCGCGGGGTCCCTATCCCCCCTCGCCGGTGGAGCCCGTATCCGACGCGTTGAAATCCTCGGTGCTGGCCGGCGCCCGGCAGGGGGCGGCGAGGCGGATCAAGGAGATGGAACTCGGACGGCTCCTGCTCGAATTGCCGGAAATCGCCGAGAAACACGGCGAAATCCTCGCTGCGCTGCCGTTTTCGGACCGTTCGCTTGACAGCTTGCGCCACGAACTCCTAAACCTCGCCGCTTCCGGTTTTTGCCTTGAAAACCGGGGCTTGGAGAGCCATTTCACCCGTAAGGGAATGGCCGATCTCGTCGCGCGCCTGAGAAAGGGGCACGGCGGGGGAGAAGACCTTACGGAAGTTTCCGCAGGGGGAGCCGATGCCGAGGATATTGAAGCCCGATTCCTCCGCGCCGCCTCCCAGCTCCGCGACATGGCGGAACTCGAGCCGGAGCGGCAGCGCGCCGCGGAACGGCTCAAGAACGAGGCATCCGAGGAGAGCTGGACGGAATACCGGCGGCTTCGAGGCATTCCGAACGATTGAGGCATCTGCCTCCCTATAGATAGAGACACTGCGTGGCGGCCAGGCCGTTCACGCCCATGGGAAACGACGCGCGTGGCAGCTAAGACCAAAGACACCAGGAAATCCGCCAAGGCCAAGCCGGCCCGGAAGCACACACCCGCCAAGGCCGCCTCGACGAAGAGGACGGCCGCCAAGTCCCGGCCCGCTGCGAAGCCTTCGAAGCCCGCCGCGCGGCAGGCCGCCGTCCGCCCCGCGCACAAGGCTGCCCCGGCAAAGGCCGCGCCTTCCAAGGCCGCCAAGCCCGACCCCAAGGCCGCGGCGGCGAAGGCCAAGGCCGCCGCCGCCGAAAACATCGTCGTCAAGAAGGCGGCCGTCGCGATTCCGCCGCAGAAGGTCCTCGCCAAGATCCCGCCCAAGACCGGCAAGCCCGGCGAGAGCGAGGCCCCCGGCGATGCGGATTCGCCCCTGCTCGACATGTCCGATGTCGGCGTGCGCAAGATGATCCAGCGCGCCAAGCAGCGCGGCTATGTCACCTATGACGAGCTCAACAAGGTCCTGCCTTCCGACAAGACGTCTTCCGAGCAGATCGAGGACACGATGTCGATGCTCAGCGAGATGGGCATCAACGTCATCGAGAGCGAAGAGCAGGAGGAGGCGGCGGAAGGCGACGTTCCCGCGCTCGCCGAAGGCAAGGAAGTCACGGCCAAGACCGGCGCCGCGGCGGAACAGTACGACCGCACCGACGATCCGGTTCGCATGTATCTGCGCGAGATGGGCTCGGTCGAGCTGCTCTCGCGCG
Source organism: Rhizomicrobium sp. (assembly GCA_035549575.1). Taxonomy (GTDB): domain Bacteria; phylum Pseudomonadota; class Alphaproteobacteria; order Micropepsales; family Micropepsaceae; genus Rhizomicrobium. The sequence continues at coordinate 1,815 of DASZQP010000070.1, read as the reverse complement.
AGGGCGAGATCGCCATCGCCAAGCGCATCGAGGCCGGCCGCGAGCTGATGATCGGCGCGCTGTGCGAATCCCCGCTCACCTTCGAGGCGCTCACCGTCTGGCGCGACGAGCTGAACGAGGGCAAGGTCCTTCTGCGGGACATCATCGATCTCGAGGCAACCTACGGCGCGGGGCCCGAGGGCCAGGCCGCTGCCGCCGCCGCCGCCGCCGCTGCTGCCAACGCCGTCGGCCCGGACGGAAAGCCGCTGCCGCCGCCGATGCAGATTCCGGGCGTGAGCCAGCCGGCCTTCGAGGCGAAGAAGCCCGCGCCGCCGCCCAAGCCGCAGCCCAAGGCCGATGGCGCCGAGGCCGACCCCGGCGAGACCGCCGCCGCGGCCGATGCCGCCGGCGAGGCGGACGATTTCGAGGACGAGGGCAACCTGCCGCTCTCCGCGATGGAGGCGGCGCTGAAGCCGCAGGTGCTGGAAACGCTCGACCAGATCGCCGCGCTCTACAAGAAGCTCGGCAAGCTGCAGGATGCGAGCGTCGAGGCCGCCCTCGAGGCCGACGAGCTCTCGACCGGGCAGGAGCGCCGCTTCAAGAAGCTGCGCGCGGAGACGGTCGATCTCGTCAAGGGCCTCAAGCTCAACAACAACCGCATCGAGGCGCTGGTCGACCAGATGTACGGCATCAACCGCCGTCTGGTCAGTCTCGAGGGCAAGCTCCTGCGGCTCGCCGAGGCGCATGGCGTGGACCGCGCGGACTTCCTGAAGGAGCATTTCGGCAACGAGCTCGATCCCAACTGGGCGCGCCGCGTGGGCCGGCTCAGCCGGCCGGGCTGGAAGGAATTCGTCGCCGACGAGCGCGAGAAGATCCACGCCCTGCGCGACGAAATCCAGACGCTCGCGCAGGAAATGCGCCAGTCGATCAGCGAATACCGCCGCATCGTGCAGACGGTGCAGAAGGGCGAGCGCGAGTCGGGCGTGGCCAAGAAGGAAATGATCGAGGCCAACCTGCGCCTCGTCATCTCCATCGCCAAGAAATACACCAACCGCGGGCTGCAGTTCCTCGACCTGATCCAGGAAGGCAACATCGGGCTGATGAAGGCGGTGGACAAGTTCGAATACCGCCGCGGCTACAAGTTCTCGACCTATGCGACATGGTGGATCCGCCAGGCGATCACGCGCTCCATCGCCGACCAGGCGCGTACCATCCGCATCCCGGTGCACATGATCGAGACGATCAACAAGCTGGTGCGCACCTCGCGCCAGATGCTGCACGAGATCGGCCGCGAGCCCACGCCGGAGGAGCTGGCCGAGCGCCTCGCCATGCCGCTGGAGAAGGTGCGCAAGGTCCTCAAGATCGCCAAGGAGCCGATCAGCCTTGAGACGCCCATCGGCGACGAGGAGGATTCGCATCTCGGCGACTTCATCGAGGACAAGAACGCGGTGCTGCCCATCGACGCCGCGATCCAGGCAAACTTGCGCGAGACCACGACGCGCGTGCTCGCCACGCTCACGCCGCGCGAGGAACGCGTGCTGCGCATGCGCTTCGGCATCGGCATGAACACCGACCACACGCTCGAAGAGGTCGGCCAGCAGTTCAGCGTGACGCGCGAACGCATCCGCCAGATCGAGGCCAAGGCGCTGCGGAAGCTGAAGCACCCGAGCCGGAGCCGGAAGCTGCGTTCGTTCTTGGATAACTGAAGTTCATCTGGATCGCTTACTTCGACCCGTCGTTTGTCCGGCGGGTTAAGTGCGACGCTTCGCTGAACACTCGTTGTTCATTCCAAGCAGGCGAAATTCCGATAGTAAGCAGTCACGTCGATAGTTGTTT
>DASZQP010000069.1:0-131417 GCA_035549575.1 Rhizomicrobium sp. | reverse complement strand
TTCGTGTCGGCTTTCCTCGAACTCGGGCAGCGAAATATTTTCTGTCCGCTGCCCCGGCGATTGCGCTGCCCCAGAGGGCAAGGGCCGGTATGGCACGCCACGCGGCGGTCCATATGCCGGGGCACGATCCGAGTCGCGTTCCTCCGAAAGGCTCACATCCTGCGGATCTGCTGTCGTCGCAAACTCGACAGACTTGGAAACGGCAATATCGCGAACCTTCAGCGTGTCTTTGGATACTTCGCTCATGCGAACGCGCACGAAGGACTGCGCGTCCACAGGCTCCAATGCAGAAATCGAGTCCGCGATTGCAGTGGCGGCGAAAGGCGCGGGGCGCGCGCCACTCGCTTGCGCGTCCCTACCGTTCGGACGAATGCCGGCCGGCGGCCGCGTGCCGGTCGGCGGCAAGGACTCTTCCTGGAACCAGGTCTCGTTCAGTATTCCAAGCACGACAGAACGGTCCGTTGCCTTGACTGCCGCCGGTTGAGACAGGGCATCGGCGCGCGCGACCTCGTCGCGCATCGTCTCTTGCGGTCCGCGGTTCATGGCGAACGGGACCCTGTCGGGCGCCGCCCCTCCGGCTTCGGCGGTCTGCCGAAGGCCGCGGGCACTCTTCGTCCCGGATTGCATGGCTGCCCCGGGGACTGGGCTGGCCTGGCGGGCTCCGTCAAACAATGGCTGCTCCGGCCGGACGGAAATTGCGCCTTCCATTCCGGAAGCCGGCGGCAGCGGCTTTGGAACGCCGGCATCCGCCCCGGAAGCGATAGCGACCCTCTGCAGCTTGGCGGCGTCCGGTCCCGGCTGCGAATACCGCATGGGAGCGAGAGATTCTTCGACTGCGCGATGTGATGGGCCGGAGTCTTGCGTCCCCGCTTTCAGGGAGGACCCATCGGGAAAAGGCGGGCCTTTCGCCTCGAAGGGCCGCTTCTTCTCGAAGGATTCGTCTCGCGGTAACGGCGCGGCATCGGTCCGCGGCGCCGGCGACGCACGCCGGGAGAGTTCGTTGGCCGCTTCGTTTGCGCGCCCACCCGTTCGCGCGTTTCCAGATGCCGGCGCGCGAACAGGGGCATCGTATTCCTGTCCGGAAGGCTGCGCCTTCATGGGGGAGTTGGCGCCGGCCGCGCCGCGATGGACGATCGGAGCCTTTCCGCGCATGGCGGGGTTCGGATTTTGCGGGCGCGGCACCGGACCGAGTTCGGGGGTACGCAGAGCCGGAAATTCGGCGAAGGGCAATGACCTCTGTCCGCAAGCCCGCGCCGGGCCGGGAAGTTCGGATGCATCCGCTTCGACCGCTTCGCGGACCGCAGGCTTCGCAGCGATCTGCGGCGGGGGCCCGAATGCAACGAGCGCCTGTTCGAATCCCGTGTCGTCGTCCTGCAGGCCCGGGCCTTGCGCTCGATGCGCAGTGCCTTTTCCCGCATTCAAGGCAGTTATGATGGACACAAGGGTGCTCGCAATGATCCGCCTTGGTGGAAAGCAAGGGCCGGACCAGACCGGAAACGGCGAATTTCCTTGCGGAGCCCTCACTCCGGCCGATTCAAGCGCGGGAAGATGAGGCACGAACTGCCGACGGCGGCAAACTCTGCCGCGCCGGTAGAGCGAATCCGCACGAGATTTCCGCCAATCGGTTGAACCCCGTGCCGGCAATCGATGGCATGAAGCTTGCGCTTACTTTCAGCGGCAATCTGCAAGCGCAGGGGACATTCGTGAGCCTGAACGGGATCATGTCGAGCGCGCTCTCGGCATTGCAGACGAACGTCGAAGCGCTTCGGCTGACCTCGAACAACATCGCCAACATCAACACTCAGGGCTATGCGCGGCGTGTCGTGAACGAAGGCACGCTCTCCTCGGGGGGGCAGCTTGGCGGTGTCGACATCGCCTTCGTCACGCGTGTCATCGACCGCTACCTGGGACGCGAGGTCCTCTCGGCGTCCGGCTCTTCGGCCCGCTACGACACGCAGGCCGGATTCTACGGTCAGCTCAACGGCGCGCTAGGGTCGCCCGGCGACGGCACGGCGCTGACAACGCAGCTCACCAACGTGTCCACGGCGCTCGGCCAGGCGGTAATGTCCCCCGGCGATTCCGCCACGCAGCTGGGTGCGCTGAGCGCGTTTCAGAGTCTTGCGACGCAGATTTCCTCACTCGGAAATTCCATTTCCGCCATGCGCACCCAGGCGGATCAGCAGATCACCGGCGCGATCACACAGGTCAACACGCTGATCAAGCAGATCTACGATCTCAACGTGCAGGCGCAACAGGCGACGGCCGCCGGCGACACGGGTTCCGCGGTTTTCGACCAGCGCGATCTTGCGATACAGAATTTGTCGCAACTGATCGGAATTCGCACCCAGGACATGTCCGACGGCAGCATCGCCGTCTCGACCGCTGACGGCGTGAGTCTCGTCGATTCGACCTACGCACGGCTGTCCTATGCCGGCGGCGCCACCAACGGCACCTATGGCCCGATCACGATGCAGAGCGTCAACCCCAACACGGGCCAGGTGGTCGGCAATCCGCAGACGATGGACTCGCACATCGGTTCGGGCCAGATCAAGGGCCTGATGGACATGCGCGACGACAGCCTCGCCGACACCGCGGCGGAGCTCGGCAATCTGGCCCGCCAAACGGCGCTCGCCTACAACGCGCAACACAATGCCAACACTTCCTTCCCGCCGCCGTCTTCGCTTACGGGCCGCGCAACCGGGCTCCTTTCCACGGACTCTCTGAACTTCACGGGCAGAACCACGATCGCGGTCACCGATCAGGCCGGAAACCTCGTCTCGCGCATCGACGTGGATTTCGACGCCGGCACGATCTCGGTGGACGGCGGCGCAGCCACCGCGTTCGCGGGGACGGTGGGAGATTTCTCATCCGCGCTCAATAGCGCGCTCGGCGGCAATGGCACGGCCAGTTTTTCCAACGGCGTACTCTCGATCGCGGCCAACGGAACAAACGGCATCGCCATCAAGGACGACCCGGCGGCCCCGGCGTCGCGTGGAGGATCGGGCTTTTCGCAGTTCTTCGGCTTGAACGATCTTTTCCGCACCAGCGAGCCTTCGATACTGGCGACGGGACTTGCCGCGGGCGACGCAAGCGGACTTGCCACGGGCAGCCAAATATCCCTTTCGCTCAAGGGGCCCGACGGGGGCGTCGTGAAGCAGGCAACGGTCACGATGACCGCAGGGATGACAATCGGCGATGTCGTCGCCGCCCTGAACAGCGCAATGGGCGGAACGGCGACGTTTACGCTGAACGGCGACGGATCGATTTCGCAATCGTCCGCCAATCCCGCCGATCGCCTCTACGTCACCTCCGACACGACAGCGCGCGGATCGACGGGGATGAGCTTTTCGGCACTGTTCGGGATCGGCGACCAGCAGGCAATGAACTTCGCCTCGGGTTTCTCGGTCAATTCCGCCCTTTCGAATTCGCCGCAATATCTGGCCTTCGCCCAGGCGCAAATATCCGCGACGACGGTTTCGGGCGACTCCGTCGTCGCCCATGGCGACGCGAGCGGCGCGCTCGCGCTGCAGAACGTCGGATCCGCGACGCAGAATTTCGCGGCAGCGGGAGCCTTCAGCGCGCGCAGCGCGACGCTTGGAGACTATGCAGGGTCGTTCTACCAAGCCGTCGCTCTGGCAAGTCAGACTGCGTCTTCCAACAGCACCGCTCAGGACGATCGCCTGCAGGAGGCGCAGTCGCGGCAGGCGCAGAATAGCGGCGTCAGTCTCGACGAGGAACTGACCAACATGACCACGTATCAGCAGGCCTATGCCGCAAGCGCTCGAATCCTGACCGTCGTCAACCAGCTTTACGACACGCTTCTGCAGATCCAGTAGGAGACCGTCCATGTCCGTCCAACGCGTTGCGACCAACATGCAGGCTCAATACCTGCTCTCCCAGATCATGCAGGCATCGAGCCGGCTCGATACCTCCCAGCAGCAGGTCGCTTCGGGAAAGGTGTCGACCGACTACGCGGGAATCGGCGGCAAGACCGCTGCCCTCGAGGCGGCACGCGCAGGCGCCGCGAGGGCAGCCGCCTATCAGTCCAACACGCAGTCGGCGATCAACCAGGTCGATCTTCAGGACACCCAGCTCACGCAGCTCGCGAACGTTGCGGAGGACCTTCGACAGGCAATCCTGAAAGCGGCCGGCAACAACGATGCCACCGGCTTCATGACCGCCGTGCAGGGCGTCTTCGATCAGGCAAGTCAAATACTGAACGCCAAGGACGCCAGCGGGAACTATCTGTTCGGCGGCGACAAGGACAACGTTCCCCCGCTCAATCTGACGTCGTTTTCCCAGCTTGCCGGCCTTTCCGATGTATCGGATGCATTCTCGAACGGCAGCCAGAAGAAAACGGTGATGGTCGGCGACGGACAGCAGGTTCAGATCGGCGTGCTGGCTTCGGACATCGGCACCAAGCTGATGCAGACGCTGAAGGACATCGCCACCTTCGATGCCGGGCCGGACGGCGGATTTTCCGCGCAGCTTTCGGATGCCCAGATGAATTTTCTCACCGGCGAAATGCCCAACGCGCAGGCGACGGCGTCCGACCTCAATCTAGCAACCGGAGCGAACGGCTTCGTCTACAATCGCCTCACCGACGCCGCGGACCAGCAGTCCGCGCTATCCACGATGTACAAGGGATTCGTTTCCACGATCGAGGACGTCGACATGGGTACCGCGATCACGCAGCTCAACCAGAACCAGACCGCCCTGCAGGCCGCCCTGCAGGTGACGGCGCAATTGGGCCAGATATCCCTGCTGAACTTCCTGCCGATCAAATAGGCGCGCTTGCAGGGCCGCCGCCGGGCCAGTATAGGGCGCTCATGGCCCGGGTCCGACCGCGCGTCGTTGTCGCCATGTCCGGCGGCGTCGATTCCTCCGTTGCCGCGGCGCTGCTTGCGCGCGCGGGATGCGAAGTCGTGGGCGTGACCCTGCAGCTCTACTCCCAGGCGCAGCCCAAGCGCAAAGGTGCCTGCTGCGCCGGACAGGACATTCTTGACGCGCGCCGTGTCGCGGCGAAACTCGGCATTGCGCATTTCGTTCTCGACTACGAGGAGAAATTCGCAAGGCGCGTGGTCGCGGATTTCGCCGAGACCTATGCTCGCGGAGAAACGCCGATCCCCTGCGTGCGATGCAACGAGCGCGTGAAGTTCGCCGATCTCCTGGATACGGCACGCGATCTCGGTGCGGAGGCACTCGCGACCGGACACTATGTGCGGCGCGTCGACGGACCGAATGGCGCGGAGCTCCACCGCGCCGCAGACCCCGCCCGCGACCAGAGCTATTTTCTGTTCGCCACCACGCGCAGTCAGCTCGAATATCTGCGGTTTCCGATCGGGGACATGGACAAGCACGAGGTCCGCGCGATAGCCGCCGACCTCGGTCTCGACGTTGCCGGCAAGCCCGACAGCCAGGACATTTGTTTCGTTCCGGACGGCGACTATTCGCGTGTGGTCTCGAAGGTGATCCCCGCCGCGCCCCGTGCCGGCGAAATCGTCGACGAGTCCGGCGCGGTGCTGGGCCGCCACGATGGCGTCATCCGCTTTACCGTCGGTCAGCGCAAGGGCCTGGGCCTGTCGGGAAACGGCGAGCCGCTGTACGTCCTCAAGCTCGATGCCGGCGGCGCCCGGGTCGTTGTCGGCCCGCGAAAGCGTCTGGCAACCCGCGCCATGAGCTTGCGCGAGGTGAACTGGCTCGGCGAGGCGTCATCGCCGGCTGCGTGCGCGGTGAAGGTGCGCTCCATGCGCCCGCCCCTCCCCGCCCGTGTGGTTCGCGGCCCAGGCGGTACCGCCCGGGTGGAGCTGATGGCGGACGAAGAAGCCGTCGCGCCCGGGCAGGCCTGCGTTTTCTACGAACGCGACGGCACGCGTGTGCTTGGAGGCGGCTGGATCGCCCACACGGAACCGGCGCAAAACGCGGCTTGACCGCTTGCCTTGACAGGGCGTGAAGCCGCACCCTAAATCCCGCGCCTCACGAGGCTTCGGCAGCGTAGCTCAGTGGTAGAGCAGGGGAATCATAATCCCTTGGTCGGGGGTTCAAATCCCTCCGCTGCTACCAGCCTCGCCCGGTCGGTCGCCGTTCGACGCCTGAAGAGGAAATGTTCTGCGCCACCCCGCCGGTCAGTCGAAACACGAGTCACGAGAGGCGATCATGAGCGCTCAGGCAAAGCCCGTCGCCCCCTTTCCTTCTTTCGACGACATTCGCGCCGCTGCAAGTCGCATCGCAGGAACGGTCGAACGCACGCCGATGCGCCACTCGACGACGCTTTCGCAGATCGCGGGCTGCGAGATCTTTCTCAAATTCGAGAATCTCCAGTTTACCTCCTCGTTCAAGGAGCGCGGTGCACTCAACAAGCTGCTATCGCTGACCGAAGAACAGAAACGGCGCGGCGTTGCGGCTCAGTCCGCCGGCAACCACGCGCAAGCCGTGGCCTACCACGCGGGCCGGCTCGGGATCTCCGCCACGATCGTGATGCCCGAGTTCACGCCGTTCATAAAGATTAAGCACACCAAGGATTTCGGCGCCCGCGTTGTGCTTCACGGCGCGACCCTGAGCGACGCGTTCACCCGCGCCAACGCCATTGCAGAGGAAGAGGGAAGAACCTTCATCCACCCCTACGACGATCCGCAAATCGTTGCGGGCGCAGGCACATGCGGCCTGGAGATGATGGAGGATTGCCCCGGCCTCGACACGCTGGTCGTCCCCATCGGCGGAGGCGGGATCATATCGGGCATTGCGCTTGCCGCGAAGGCGATCAAGCCAACCGTCGAGATCTATGGCGTGCAGGCCAGGACCTATCCTTCGATGTACGACGCGATAAAGGGCGCGGACCTCCCCTGCATCGGCCAGTCTGTCGCGGAGGGCATCGCGGTCAAGCAGCCCGGCGAACTCAACCGGCGCATTGTGGCGGATATGGTGAAGGACATCTTCCTTGTGCGCGAGGACGAGATCGAGCATGCGGTTTCGCAGCTCCTTGCCATCGAGAAAACCGTCGTGGAGGGCGCGGGAGCGGCGGCCTTTGCCGCCATCACGGCGAACCGCGAGGTGTTCCGGGGCCGGAAGGTCGGCGTGCTGCTTTCCGGCGGCAATATCGACATGCGGCTTCTTTCGAATGTCGTTTTGCGCGAGCTCGCGCGCGAGGGAAGGATGTTCTCTGTCGTCATCGAGATCGAAGACCGCCCCGGAATCCTCGCGAGAATCGCCAACGCCGTCGGCGAGGAAGGCGGCAACATTCTCGAAGTCACCCACAATCGCATGCTCATGGACACTTCGGCCAAATCCGCGATGCTGGGCGTGATGATCGAGGCACAGGACACCGCGCATGCCGACAAGATCCGCGCCAAGCTGCTGGAATCGGGATTCAAGGTCAGGCCGCAGGACCAGCCCTAGCGCGAGAATTTCTCCGACAGAATGATTGACGACACCGTTCTGGCAACGCCGGGCGCACGGCCGATGCGGTCCAGCAACGCATCGATACGCGCCGGCGTGTCGGTTTCCACCATTGCAATGAGGTCGTAGCTGCCCGAAAGCGCCGCAAGCGACCGCACCTCCGGCATTTTCCTGAGTTCCACCGAGACGCGATCGGCCTGTTTGGGATCGGTCTCTATCATCACGACCGCACGGAGCCGGCTTCCCTGCCCTTCGTCCGCAAGCCTTACCGTGTAGCCCTTGATGACTCCGTCGCGCTCCAGGCGCGCAAGGCGCTCCTGAACGGTAGAGCGGGCTAGTCCCAGCTTTCGCGCGAGCGAGGCGGTCGGCTCCCGCGCATTGGCGCGGAGCAGGTCGATGAGCTGGGTGTCGGCATCCCGCATGACAAGACCGTCCCTGACCGGCGATTCGCCGGAATACCCTGCGTTCCGCCGGGTAGCAAGGCCCTTACCGGCACTTCACCGTCTCCTTTTCGTCGCCGGAAGACATCAATCTCCCCGCTCAAGCGGAGGATTTCCATGAAAAAAATCATGCTCGTTGGCGGAGGAAAGATCGGGGTCGCCATTACCGAGTTCCTGTCCTCGACAGGCGACTACAAGCTGACGGTCGCCGACCGCGATACGGCGAGCCTGAAGCGGATGCCGCAGAACAATAACGTCGTGCTCCGCAAGGTCGATATCCTTTCGCCGGAGTTCGTCCATGAGGTGGAAGGACACGAGATCGTGCTTTCCGCCACGCCTTTCAATCTCACCTCCAAGGTGGCCGAAGCCTGCAAGCGGGCCGGCGCCCACTACCTCGACCTCACCGAAGACGTGGAATCCACCCGCACGATCAGGAAGCTCGCTGACGGAGCGAAGACGGCCTTCATTCCGCAATGCGGACTGGCGCCGGGCTTCATATCCATCGCCGCCTACGATCTGGCGAAAAAGTTCGAGAAGCTGCGCGACGTGCAGATGCGCGTCGGCGCCCTGCCCGTATTCCCGCACAACGCGCTCAAGTACAATCTCACCTGGTCGACCGACGGGTTGATCAATGAGTACTGCAATCCGTGCGAGTCGATCCGCGACGGCGTGCGCACCGAGGTTCCCGCGCTCGAGGAGCTCGAGCAGTTCACGCTGGACGGCGTGGAATACGAAGCATTCAACACCAGCGGCGGACTGGGCACGCTCTGCGACACGCTCGAGGGAAAGGTCGAAAACCTCAACTACAAGACCGCGCGCTATCCGGGCCACCGCGATATCGTCAAGCTGCTGGTCCGCGACCTGCACCTCGGCACGCGCCGGGAGATATTCAAGGATGTGCTGGAAACCGCGATTCCGATAACCTACCAGGACGTGGTTCTGGTGTTCGTCACCGTGAGCGGCTGGAAGGACGGCCTGCTCACGCAGGAAAGCTATGCCAAGAAGATCTACAGTCAGACGGTCGGCGACCGGCTGATGAGCGCCATCCAGATCACGACGGCGGCCGGAATCTGCGCGATGTGCGACATGCTGGTCGAGGGCAAGCTGCCGCAGAAGGGCTTCGTGAAGCAGGAGGAGGCAAAACTGTCCGACTTCCTGAACAACCGTTTCGGGCGCTACTACGCGAAGGGACACTGAACCAGGAAACCGTTCTCTTCCCCGCCGGCGCGCGGGGAGGCGGATGCGTCAGGAGCATCGAATGACCGACCTTCTCTCCGTACTCGGCGTCAAGTCTTCCGGAAACATCGTCGCCCGTTCGCCCATCGACGGAACGGAGATCGGCCGCGTCGCCTATGACGATGCGGCGTCCGTCGAGAGGAAGATCGCGGACTCCGCCGATGCCTTCAAAAAGTGGCGCGACGTCCCGGCACCCCGGCGCGGCGAGCTCGTCCGCCTGTTCGGCGAGGAGTTGCGCGCCAACAAGGAAGCGCTGGGTCGGCTGGTGACACTAGAGGCCGGCAAAATCCTGCAGGAGGGCCTCGGTGAAGTTCAGGAAATGATCGACATCTGCGATTTCGCCGTCGGCCTGTCGCGCCAGCTCTACGGCCTGACCATCGCGTCCGAACGCCCCGGCCATCGCATGATGGAGACTTGGCATCCGGCGGGCCCCGTCGCCATCATCTCCGCGTTCAACTTCCCCGTGGCGGTGTGGGCCTGGAACGCTGCGCTGGCGCTCGTCTGCGGCGACAGCGTGATCTGGAAGCCCTCGGAGAAGACGCCGCTCACGGCGCTTGCAACGCAGGCGCTGTTCGAGCGCGCGCTTGCGAAATTCGGCACCGCCCCCGCCGGTCTCTCCCAGGTCGTACTCGGCCTGCGCGATGCAGGTGAGGCGCTGGCGAAGGACCATCGCATTCCGGTGGTGAGCGCCACAGGGTCCACGCGCATGGGCCGCGAGCTGGCGCCGGTCGTCGCCGCGCGCTTCGGCAGGTCGATTTTGGAATTGGGCGGCAACAACGCCATGATCGTGGCGCCGAGCGCCAAGCTCGATCTTGCAGTTCGTGCGATTCTGTTCGCAGCGGTGGGCACGGCCGGACAACGCTGCACCTCCTTGCGCCGCCTGTTCGTGCACGAAAGCGTCTACGGCCAGCTCGTGCCGGCGCTGAAGCAGGCCTACGCAAACCTGCCCATCGGCAATCCGCTCGAACAGGGAACGCTGGTGGGCCCTCTGATCGACAAGGCCGCCTTCGAGAACATGGAGCGCGCACTCGACAGTGCAAGGGCCGAAGGCGGCCAGATCACCGGCGGCGGCCGCGCGCTCGCCAATCGCTTCCCGAACGGCTTCTACGTCCATCCCGCCATCGTCGAGATGCCCGATCAGACGCCCACGGTCTGCCGCGAGACGTTTGCGCCGATTCTCTATGTCATGGCGTATTCCGGCTTCGATGCGGCGCTGGACAAGCACAATGCCGTGCCGCAGGGGCTTTCCTCCTGCATCTTCACAACCGACATGCAGGAGGCGGAGCGTTTCCTCGCCGCCTCTGGCTCGGATTGCGGCATCGCCAACGTGAATATCGGGCCTTCCGGGGCGGAGATCGGCGGCGCGTTCGGCGGCGAGAAGGAAACCGGCGGCGGACGCGAGAGCGGTTCCGACGCGTGGAAGGCCTACATGCGCCGGCAGACGGCGACAATAAACTATTCGGATGCGCTTCCACTCGCACAGGGCATCGAATTTGCGGTGTAAGCGCGCCGCTCGATGGTAAATTCTTCCGCGCACCGGCCGATGATCTCCGCGCGCGGCGAGGCGCGGGAAAACTTCGCACGCGGCGGGAGTTTCGTCGCGCCACGAAAATGAGCGCATAGATTTAAAAAATCTATATCGGACCGCAATCCAACCTTCGAATCCGTTGCGCAGTCTCCCCGCGCTCCGGGCGGGTTGTGCATCGTGCGCGACGCCGCGCGGCTTCTTCAGGAGAGACTATGCGTAAAACCCAGTTCCGGGCGAGTTTGCTCGCCTGCGCGGCCATGATCCCGCTTGTCGGCTTCGCCGCAACACCCTCCCATGCCGCAAAGACCGAACGATCCACACAGACGATCGGTCGAAACGACAGCAATACGCGGACGCCCATCAGGCACGTCATCATTATCGTGGGGGAGAACAGAAGCTACGATCATCTCTTCGCGACATACGTTCCCAAAAAGGGAACGACCGTGAACCTGCTATCCGAGGGCATCGTCAATGCCGATGGAAGCGCGGGACCGAACGTTGGCCTGGCCGCACAGATGCGCGGGGAGGATCTGACGACCTTCTCGATCAGCCCGACCATCAAGGACGCATACAAGACGCTTCCTCCGCCGACCACCGGTTTCGTTCACGAATTTCCGAGCGACACGAACCCGCCGCCTTTTGCCACCATCGAGGCAGCCGCCGCGGCGGACCACGCAATTCCCGACAACGACCTGGTCGAGCTGACGACGGGAGCGACCGGGTTGCCGTTCAAGAGTGTCGATACGCGCATTCCGAACGCCGGCAATCTTCCGAACCAGCCCTTCGAGCTGACCGGGCTCTACGATTCCTACATGAACAGCCCCGTGCACCGCTTCTTCCAGTCGTGGCAACAGGCGGATTGCAGCGTGGCCTATTCCACCGAGCACAATCCCGCCGGCTGCCGCAACGACCTCTTCCCCTGGGTAGAGATCACTGCCGGCTTCAATGAAGGCTCGACAGCGCAGGGCTTCTACAATGTGCAGAAGGGCGATTCCCCCTACTTCAAATGGCTCGCGGACAATTTCGCGATGGCCGACAACTACCACCAGCCCGTGCGCGGCGGCACCGGCGCGAACAGCATCATGCTGGGCTTCGGCGACCTGCTCTACTACTCGGACGCGCAGGGCAATCCGGTGACGCCCCCGGAAAGCCAGATCGAAAACCCGAATCCCAAGCCCGGCACGAACAATCACTACATCAACGACGGCTACTCGGCGGGCAGCTATGTGAATTGCGCCGACGACAACCAGCCCGGCGTGCAATCGATCAAGTCCTACCTTTCCGCGCTGCCGTGGCACCCCGCCGCGAACTGCGAAAACAATGCGTACTACCTCGTCAACAACTACAACCCCGGCTATCGCGGCGACGGTTCGCTCGAAACCGCGAAATTCACGCTCCCGCCCGTGATCACGCGTTCGATCGGCGACGATCTCAACGATCACGACGTCTCGTGGGCCTATTACGGCGAACACTGGAACCAGTATGTCGCGGGACTCCCCAACGCGTACTGCAACATCTGTAATCCCTTCCAGTACCAGACCCAGTTCATGACCGACCCGGTGCAGCGCCGGAAGCACCTCAAGGACACGGACGACCTCTACCTTTCGCTCATGCTCGGCAAGATTCCGGCGGTGTCGTTCGTCAAGCCGAGCGGACTCAACGACGGTCACCCGGCAAACTCCAAATTCAACGTGTTTGAAGCCTTCGTCCAGAAGATCGTCGACCTGGTCCAGGCCAATCCGAAGCTCTACAAGGATACCGCCATCCTCGTCACGACCGATGAGGCCGGCGGCTACTACGACAGCGGATATGCCCATCCGCTTGATTTCTTCGGAGACGGAAATCGCATTCCGTTGATGGTCATTTCGCGCTACTCCGAGAATGTCGGCGTCGTGCACGACTATACCGACCACGTCTCGATCCTGAAGTTCATCGAGAAGAACTGGTCGTTGCCGCCGATCTCCCGGCGCAGCCGCGACAACCTGCCCAATCCGACCTACGCCGCGAACGACAAGTATGTTCCGACGAATGGGGCGGCCATCGGCGACCTGATGGATTTCTTCAACTTCAAGAAGTAGGCCGAAGGGCGCGCACTTTCGGGTGCGCGCCCCTCGCTCCTCCCGGCCGATTCTCCCTGCCCTCGAAATTCCTTCGGGCTCGCCTACATGAAGAGGGCACCGGGATATCGGAGGGACCATGTTTCATTGGTTTTGGATTTGGCCGTTTTGGATTTTCTGGCCGTTTCACGGACTTCTGACGCTTCTGCTCATCATTCTGGTGCTGAGCCTGGTCTTTCACCGGCGGCATCAGCCCTACTACGACCATCCTTCGGCGTGGCGCCCGCCCGGTACCCGCTCCGAGGCGCTGGCGATTCTGGAGGGCCGCTATGCGCGGGGAGAAATCCAGCGCGACGAATATCTTCAGAAGAAACAGGACCTTGGCGGCTAAACCTTTAGCTTCGGCGTTAACCTATTGTTAATTTCCCGCTTCGGGTCCGTGGGCGGCGGTTCTAGGCTCACTCTGCCAATGAGGATGGCCAGAGATGCCGTGGAACGTGGCCAAGCTGACCGGGATGCTCGTAACGACCGTGGTCGTGTTCGGGACCGACATCGATGTCTACTACGCCATGCCGCTCGGCATATTCGCCGGAGCCATGGCCACGCTCTTCGTGACCCTGTCGGAGAACGGGCGCTACGCCCGGTCACCGCGCGGAAAATAGGCCGCGAGCGCGCCGCACCCCATCAGGCGGGCTCCGGCGGAATGTTGTTGAGCGCCTGTTCGAGTTCCTGAAAGCTCGGCTGCGATTCGGATGGCACGCTTCCGCGTCCGATCTCGACGGATACTTGCGCCGCGTTGCCGTGCAGGTGCGCGACGAGCACGTCGCGGATGACATGGTAGAAGTGCGCCTCTTCCTCGACGATGGCCTTCAGCCTCGTCGCCATCGGTCCCACGATTCCGTAGGCCAGAAACACGCCCATGAAGGTGCCGACGAGGGCCGAACCGATCATGCGGCCGAGCACCTCCGGCGGCTCGGAAATCGCGCCCATGGTCTTGATGACGCCGAGCACCGCCGCCACGATTCCCAATGCCGGGAGGCCGTCGGCCATGGTCTGGAGCGCTGTCGGCGCCTCCAGTGCTTCGTGATGATGCTTGTCGAGCTGCTTCTCCATCGCCGACTCCACCTGATGGGGGTCCTCGAGGCTCATTGTCATCATGCGCAACGTGTCGCAAATGAATGCGCAGGCGAAATGATCCTTGGCGATTTTCGGGAAGCGCTTGAAGATGGGTGACTCCTCGGGTTTCTCGATGTGCGCCTCGAGGGCTATCAGACCCTTGGACTTCATGGTCTTCGTCAGCAGAAACAGCAGCGTCAACAGATCGCGGTAGTCCGACGGCTTCCACTTCGGTCCGGAGACCACCTTGGACATTTGCCCGCCGATCTTCTTGAGGGAGTACATCGATCCGCCGATCAGGAGCGCTGCGATCGCGGCGCCGCCGATCGTCATCATCTCGTGCGGGAGCGCTTCCATGACCGGCTCAAGCGACCCGCCCGAGATCAGAAAGCCGCCGAACACCATGGCAAAGAGAAAGACTATGCCGCCGATCTGGAGCATGCGTGCCCGCCCGAAAACCTGCGGCCAGTATTAAGAAAATCGCTTAAAAACCGATAAATCCTATCGGTCCGTCCGGGCCGGTGGTCGGCGTGGGCCGCCAGGCGTTAATCGTTATCGCTTTCTTACCGATCCGGCTTATCTAGTGTCATGTCTCCGGAACGAATCGCGCTGATCGCAAAGCTCACGGCCCAGGCGCTTCTGGCGCCGGTCGCCTTTGGCGTTTGCGCCCTCGTCGAACGCGGCGGCAAGGTGCTCCTCGTACGCCACTCCTATGTGTCCGGCTGGCTGCTTCCGGGCGGAGGCGTGCGGCGTGCCGAGCCGGCCGCCCAAGCGGTTCTGCGCGAGATGAGGGAGGAAATCGGCCTGACCCGGTGCAGTTCGCTGGAGCTCTTCGGCCTTTACTCGCGGCGAAGCGGCTGGGCCACGAATGTGATTGCCCTCTACAGGCTGCGGGAGGCCGAATTCGCGTTCGTACCCAACATGGAGGTGCGCGAAGTCCTCTTCGCCGACCCGCTTGCGCCCCCGCCCGGCACGCCCGGATCGGTGCGCAGGAGACTGGCCGAATTTGCGGGTACCGCACCCATCGACCATCATTGGTGATCGGGAACCCGGTTCCGCATCGGCCGTTATAGGCTCGCAAAATCGGAGCTTCGCCATGAAGTCATTCGTAAAGACCGCGGTGGTCGCAGCGATTCTGGGTCTGTCCGGGCTCGCCGTGACCGCGACGAGTGCGTCCGCCTACATTGTCTGCAATCGCGACGGCGAGTGCTGGCACGTCAACCGCAAATATACCTACAAGCCGGAATTCGGGATCGTCGTACACCCCAACAGCTGGCGCTGGGGCGTCAACGAACGTTTCCGCTGGCGCGAGCCGCCCCGCCACGAGCGCGGGTACTGGCGCGGCGGGGTGTGGATCCGGTTCTAGTCCGCTCTGGGCATCCGATCGGAGTCCTCCTTTTTCCGGAGGCGTCGGCCATGCGGGTTCGGCTGGGGCTACACTGGGTCCCAGCCGAACACCGACGTCGTCGCACCAAGGTCGTGGAAGCTCGGCCGCAGTGCCGGCATGGCGTGTTCTGCGATCGATTGCGGAGTCCAACCCTCCATTCTTGCAAGGCCGCGCACCGGGCGCGGCTGACTCATAAGAAAAATCTCGTTGCCGCGCGCCACGAAAATCTGGCCGGAAACATCCCTGCATACGGGCGCGGCGAGACTTACCGCCAGTTGCGCGACCTGGTCGGCCCGCATGAAATTCTTCATGCGCTCGACACGGCGCGCGGAGGCCTCATCCTTGATCGGGATGGTGGCGATCAGTCGCGACCAGGCAAAGGGTGCGATCACATTGGAGCGCACATTCTTCTGTGCGCCTTCCATAGCGACGATCCGCGACAATCCCACGATCCCCATCTTCGCCGCAGCGTAGTTGGCCTGGCCGATGTTCCCTATCAATCCGCTTGTGGACGTGAACAGGACGAACGAGCCTTCTTCCTGCTCGCGAAAGTGGTTGATCGCGGCGCGGCACACGTTGTAGCTGCCGTTGAGGTGAACATCGACGACGATGTCCCACTCTTCGTCGCTCATCTTGTGAAACATCTTGTCGCGAAGGATGCCGGCGGGGCTGATGATCGCATGCAGCCCTTTGAAGACATCCATCGCTTGTTCGATCATGCGGGCAACGCCCGGGCGGCTCGAAACGCTGTCGGAATTGGAGACGGCTTCTCCACCCTCCTTCCTGATCCGCGCCGCCACAGCCTCGGCGGGGCCGGCTGACCCCGCGTCGCCGCCTGCCGCGCCGCCGCCGAGATCGTTGACAACCACCTTGGCGCCCTCGCGGGCCGCAAGAAGCGCGCACTCGCGCCCGATGCCGTTTGCACCGCCCGTGACCAGAACCACCTTGCCATCGAGAACGCCCATCGTTACCTCCATTTCCAATTGCGATGGGGTCGACGCTAACATGGCCGGGGTGGGTTGGCAGATACGGCCGGAGCGGCCCGAAGACGCAGCGCGCGTGGACGCGCTCGGCAACGACGGCTTCGGTCCGGGGCGGTTCGCCAAGACCGCCTACAGGTTGCGCGAAGGGGTCGGCCCGGTACGGGAACTGAGTTTCGTCGCCACGGAGAACGGCGCGATTTTGGGCTCGGTCCGTTTTTGGCCGGCTGCGGTCGCGGGGGAAACCGTCCTGCTCCTTGGCCCACTGGCCGTGCAATCCGATCAGCGTGGCCGCGGCATCGGCATTTCCCTGATGGAGGCCGGCATTCGGGAAGCACGCGCGCGGGGCTTTCGCGCGATCGTTCTCGTCGGCGACGAGCCCTACTACAGGCGTGCCGGATTCGCACGGATTCCGCCGGGCAGGATCCGCTTTCCGGGCCCCGTCGACCATGAACGGATCCTCGGACTCGCGCTCAACGAGGCCGGATTGGCCGATTTGGAAGGCGAGGTCCGCCGCCACGGAATCGATCAACCCGTGTGCGCGGACGGGGCGCCGGTTGCCTAGCGCCTTTTCTGACCCTTGTTGTCGAACGCGAACGGTCCTGCGCCCATGCCAACGACAAACAGCAGCGCGCCCGCGATCGCGACATTGCGGGCAAATATCTCGTAATCGGCCGTGCGCGCCGCCGCGTCGCCGATATGCCAGTAGTCGTGCATGACGACCGTGACGAGAATCGTAAATCCGAAGAGCAGCACGGCACCGTGGCGCGCATGGAAACCGAGAAGCAGGGAGAGCCCTCCAAGTGTCATCACCACCAGCGCGAGGAAAAAGAGAAGCGGCGCCACGGGGATGTTCAGGACCGACATAAGGGCGATATTCGCGTCCCAGGCCTGCGCGCGCGTGAACGCCTCGGACAGGAAGAACCAGGCGAGCGCAAGCCGGCCAACAAACGGCGAAATCCGTTCGGAAAATGACATTTCCTGCCCCCAGCAAATCGGCGCCCGGAAGACTATAACCAACGGAGACTGCCGGAAACAGCGCGCCGGCTGCCCGATAGGGCGATGCCACGGCGCATTGGATGAACCGCATCAGGGCGCGGTTGCCGTCACATACCAGCTAATCGAGCCTCCCGAATTCGCAAACGTCACGGCCTGATTGGCCGCGCTGAGCACATAGGTGGAAACGCCGTCCAGCGTGTCCGAACCGCTCATCTGGACGGTGCAGGTGTGACCTGAGGCATCGGTCTTCTTGATCTGAAAAAGGTGGCCCGGCAGCGAACTGCCCGAAGGCACGGTCAGCGTGACGTTCGCGGTCAGCGCGTTGCAGAGCCACAATTGCGCGGTGGCGTCTATTGTAGCGCTTGCCGATATTGTGCCGCCCGCGTTCACCGAAACCCCGCCGGTGCAATTCCAGGGCGAGCGCTGCCGAGTTCTCATAGAGGAAGTTGAGACCGGAGAGGTTGGAATTGGAGATGTTCGTCGATGTAGCGTTCGCACCGGCAATGCCGTTCCGCGGCGTTGTGGGCTGCGCGGTATCCACCATATTGACGAGCTGAAGGCAGCCACCGACATTTTCGAAGCTATTGAGCCCGGCGTTGGCGGCAGGCCCCGTCGTCGATGCAATCGAGGAGCAATTGCTCGGGCGCTCAACGTTTGAAGCAACAATGTGCGACCCGCTCGCATAGCTCGTCGTTCCGGTAAACTGTTGACCGCGCGCCAGCAGAAGAAGATGCGTGCCATCGACGCATTGCCGGTTGCCAGCATCCGGCGGGCTTCGATCCGAAAATCTGGGCACAGGACCCCAGGATCAACAACGGCTATCCCTACCTGATCGACAATCCGCCGCCGCAATAACGCGAAGACGCGAACCGCGGCGATCCGCCCGGCCACCACGATATCGTTCCCGGCCGGCCTAAACGCCTCGCATCGCGTGCTTGCGCAGATGGCGGACGAGAGCGATTTCGTCCATCCGGGACTGTGCCCGGCGGGCCTCGACTTCGCTTGCGCGCTTCTGCTGCTGCTCGGTCGCGAATTCCAGCGCCTTGAGGTCCTGGAACGCGCTGGTGAGGTCTTCCTGCGCCTGAACGCGTTCCCGCTCGATGTCCTTTAGCGTGTCGCGCAGATTTTCGCGGCGGGACTCGATGGATTTGAGAAACGAGGGAAACGCGAGGCGGCCGATATCGGAATCGCCGGCGCGCTGGCGTTCGCGGGTAACGCTGTCTTCCAGGTCGGCAAGCTTGCGCTCCACATCGGCCTTCATGGCGTCCAGTGTCGCGAGCCGGCGCTTCATTTCATCGACCCGAAAGCGCCGCAGGCGGATCAGAGTGTTTGTACGCTTCATGCGGTCCTGCCCTTGCCCCCGCCCATGATCCTGTCGAGAGTCCCATACCCGTCCGCCAGAGTGGCACGTTCGTCTTTCTTTTGCGTAAGGAACTGTTCAAGCTGCGGATTCAGCCGGATAGCGGCATCGACATCGCCGTTCGAGCCCGCTTTGTATGCGCCCAAACGTATCAGTTCCGCCATATCCTCATATACCGCCATGGAGGCGCGGGCCGCCGCGACGATCGCCTGCTCCTGTTCCGTGTTGCATCCCGGCATGGCTCGAGAGACGGATTTGAGGATGTTGATGGCGGGAAAACGCCCACGCTCGGCAATGTTTCGTTCCAGGACGATATGGCCGTCCAGAATGCCCCGTACCGCGTCGGATATCGGTTCGTTGTGGTCGTCGCCCTCCACCAGGACCGTGAACAGTCCCGTGATGGAGCCCGGAGAACCCGCAAGCCCCGGACCGGCGCGTTCGAGCAGCTTGGGCAACTCCGCGAACACGGTCGGCGTGTATCCTTTCGATGCCGGCGGTTCGCCCGCCGACAAGCCGACTTCGCGCTGTGCCATTGCGAAACGCGTCACGCTGTCCATCAGAAGCAGAACATGCAAGCCCTGGTCCCGAAGCTGCTCCGCTATTGTCATCGCGACATAGGCGGCCTGGCGGCGCACGAGCGGCGGATCGTCCGATGTCGCGGCGACGACCACGCTGCGCGCCATGCCTTCCGACCCCAGATCGTCCTCTACGAATTCCTTCACCTCCCGGCCGCGTTCGCCGATCAATCCGATCACGATCGCATCGGCCTGGGTGTTGCGGGCGAGCATGGCGAGCAGCGTGGACTTTCCGACGCCGCTGCCCGCGAATATTCCCATCCGCTGCCCCTTGCAGCAGGTCATGAACTGGTTGAGGGCCCGCACGCCAAGATCGAGCTTGCCGCCCACGCGGCCGCGTGCATGCGCGGCGGGCGCCTGGGCCTTGAGCGAATAGGGGACCGGGCCCTGCGGCAGTGCACCCTTGCCATCCTGCGGATGCCCGAATCCGTCGAGCACCCGGCCGAGCCACGATCTGGAGGGGTAGAGGACGGCCGGCTTGTCGTCGAAATCCGCGCGGGCGGCCAGGCTCAGCCCTTCCAGGTTGCCGAGCGGCATGGCAAGCGCCCGGCCGTCGCGAAACCCGATAACTTCGCAGGGAATATGCCTGCCGTTGGCGGTGGTCAGCCCCAGCTGACCCCCCAGGCTCATGGCGCCGGCGGCGCCGGTGACCTCTACGAGCAGGCCTTCGATGCGAGCAACCCGCCCGAAGCGCCGCAGCGTGGGAATGCCGTCGATTTCCTTGAGCAATGCGCGCATCCGGCTCCCTTGGCGGAGGCGAAGGGCCTCCCAGTAGGGACATCTTGCGCGCAAGGTTTTAAGTGGCGGTAAACTTAACAAAGCGAATCAAGGGGATGGGGTCCCGGCGTTAACCCGGAATTTTGAAACCCTCGCCCCTGCTCCGTGGCGCAAGTGAATGTTAACCATTTAACTTTACGGTTCTGACGTTCGGTTAACCGCGGGGGGCTTCCGAACCCCGGCGCACAAGAAGGTGTCGTGACATGCGCGTTCTCCTGATCGAAGACGACAGCGCCATGGCGCGCAGCATCGAGCTGATGCTGCGCAGCGAGGGATTCAACGTGTACACGACGGATCTGGGCGAAGAGGGAATCGATCTCGGCAAGCTTTACGACTACGACATCATCGTCCTGGACCTCCAGCTGCCGGACATGAGCGGGTTCGAGGTTCTGAAGAGCCTGCGCGTCGCCAAGGTGCAGACGCCGGTCCTCATCCTTTCCGGCAATGCCATCGTCGAGGCGAAGGTCAAGGCGCTCGGCTTCGGTGCCGACGACTACATGACGAAGCCGTTCCACAAGGACGAGCTCGTGGCGCGCATCCAGGCCGTCGTGCGCCGGTCCAAGGGGCATTCGCAATCGGTCATCACGACGGGCAAGCTGACCGTCAACCTCGATGCGAAGACGGTGGAGGTCGACGGAAGCCGCGTCCATCTGACCGGCAAGGAATATCAGATGCTGGAGCTCCTCTCGCTTCGCAAGGGCACGACCCTCACGAAGGAGATGTTCCTCAACCACCTGTACGGCGGCATGGACGAGCCCGAGCTCAAGATCATCGACGTGTTCATCTGCAAGCTGCGCAAGAAGCTCGCGGCAGCGACGAACGGCGACAACTATATCGAAACCGTCTGGGGACGCGGATATGTACTGCGCGATCCCATGGACGCGGCTGCAGCGTAAGCACACTCCCCCTTTTTTGGAATGGAAAGGGCGCCCGTATCGAGCGCCCTTTTTGCGTATGGCCGCAATCCGGTATGATCGGCACATGGACGCGATCACCGCATTGGACTTGGGAAGCTGGGTCGGGCCCTTCGGGGAAACCGAGCGGCGCGAGGCCATACAGGCGCTGGAGCGCGGAAGCGTGCTGTACTTTCCCCAGCTCGCCTTCGTCCTCGATTCCGGCGAGCGGCCCCTCCTGCGCCAGAGCCTTTCAAGCGGCCGCGCAAAAAACATCAGTCTCGGTCCGTCGGGGCGGCTGAAACACGAACGGGGCACAAGGGAGGACCGGGTCCGGCTGCAGGCCATGATGCAGCGGTTCGCGGAAAGCGCTGCGTCCCTGATAGTCGGACTTTTCCCGCGCTATGCGAAGCATCTCGAGCGGGCGCGAACCTCCTTCAGGCCGTCCGAGATTGCGGGACGGACCTATTCCCCCATCCATGACGATACAAGGCTGCACGTCGACGCATTTCCGACCCGGCCAATGCGCGGGCGGCGGATCATGCGCCTGTTTTCAAACGTTCATCCCGGCGATTTGCCGCGCGTGTGGAACATCGGCGAGCCCTTTGCGGACATGGCGGAAAAGATGCTTCCGCAACTGAAGACTCCGCCGGCGATCCAGAGCTGGATCAATTTCGTCACCCACCCGGCCAACGGCCTGCGATCGCCTTACGACAAGCTCATGCTCGGACTTCACGATACCGCGAAGCTCGACCTGGAGTACCAGCGCCGCACCGCCAAAACCGAGTTCGGGTTCCCGCCCGGGACGACCTGGCTGTGCTACACCGACCAGGTCATGCACGCCGCCATTTCAGGGCAGTTCGTGCTGGAGCAAACCTTTCATCTCGATATCGGCGCCATGGACGAACCCGAATTCGCGCCGATACGCGTCCTGGAAAGGATGACCGGGCGGCCGCTCGCCTAGGGCTCGCTCGTTTCGTCCGGCGGCTCATCGGATGAATCGGCGATGATGACGGGCGCCGGCGGCTCCTGCGCCGCACCGGGGACCGAATCCTGCACCGGCTTCAAACTCGCGCCCGCCTTGGCCGCACGCTTCTGAGCACGATCGCGCTTCTGGTTGGCCCGGGTCACGGCAAGATCGAGCTCGAGCTGGGTGCAGAGCCCCAGCGTCACCGGATCGACCGCCTTGATATTGGTCGCGTTCCAGTGCGAGCGCTCGCGAATTTTCTGGATCGTGGCCTTTGTCGTGCCGATGAGCTTGATGATGTCGGAATCGGCGAATTCCGGATGGTTGCGCAGTATCCAATAGACGGCGTCGGGCTTGTCCTGGCGCTTCGACACCGGCGTATAGCGCGGCGCCTTCTTCTGCTTGATCGCGGGCATCTTGTGCTTGGGCGGCGCCATCTTAAGACGCAGCTTGGGATTCTTCTCGGCCTCCTCGATCTGCTCGCGCGTGAGCTGACCCGCGCTGACCGGGTCCTGGCCCTTGATGCCCTTCGCCACGTCCTCGTCGGCGATTCCCTTCACCTCCAAGGGGTGCAGGCCGCAAAAGTCGGCAATCTGCTCGAAAGTGAGCGACGTGTTGTCGACCAGCCAGACGGCGGTCGCCTTGGGCATGAGGGGGTATTGCGGCGCGGCCATGAGCTTTTCCTTTCCCGGGCGAGGCTTTCCGCCCCGTCCCTTCGCTCGAAGAACGTGGATTTCGAGGAAGGCGGGTGTTCTAGCGGGCCCCGGCGCGAAAGGGAAGCATTTCGTGAAAAGGCCGGAATTGCAGGCGTTCCGGCGTGTCAGTGCGCCAGGCTATGCCCGTAGGAGATGCTTTCGGCCATCAGCCATCGCCCGCCGGCCTTTCTCCAGAGGATCATGAACCGGCCGGTTTCGGTAAGTTGTTCCGGCTTGCCCGGCAGCCGCGCGTAGAAACGATGAACGCCGACTTCCAGCGCGCCGTACCTGTTGATCGGCCAGACTTCGAGCGATCCCGCCACCAATTCCCGTCTTGCGGGGAAGTCTTCTCCGGACTTCACCCGCGCGCAGTGTTCCTCAAATGCCTTCAGGAAGCCGGATCGCGAAGATGCGCCGTCCTTGTCGTGCACGAAACGAAAATCGGAGGTCACCATGGCGGACACCGCCTTCGGGTCGCATCTGTCGAAGACCGCGGCAAAGAGGGCGGAATCTGCCCCGGAGATCGCCGCGGTCATGGCCGGCGTCCGCGCGGCCCCAGGGGTCAAATGGAATTGTGGCGCCCCCTTCAACGCAGGTGAGGCCTGCGCAACCGCTGCTATGAGAACTGCGACGGCAAAGACGACAAAGGACAGGCGAAACATGGACGGCCCCTTTTCACGCTGTTTAGGTAGGCGCGGGGCACTGGCTTTCAAGGCACGAGCAGGAGCTTGCCTATGTGTCGGCTACGGGCCATGCGGGCATGGGCGTCCTGCGCATTTTGCAGGGGATACACGCTGTCGACTACCGGCACGATTTTGCCGCAATCGATCAGGGGCCAAACCTCGCGCAGAAGCGCGTCGCGAATGGCGCCCTTTTCCTCCGGCGTGCGGGCCCGCAATGTCGTTGCAAGCAGCGATAGCCGCTTCATCAGCATGGGCGCGAAATTCACGTTCGCCTGCATTCCGGCCATATAGGCGATGTTGACGATCCGGCCCCAAACCGCCGACGCGCTCATGTTGCGCTGTATGTAGTCTCCGCCCACCATGTCGAGGATCACATCCACGCCGCGTCCGCCGGTTTCGGCCTTCACGACTTCGACGAAGTCTTCCTCGCGATAGTTGATGGCCCGTCTTGCACCAAGGCGAACGCACGCCGCGCATTTCTGCTCCGATCCCGCCGTCGCGAAGACGGCATGACCCCGCGCCGCAAGCAGCTGAATTGCCGCGGTGCCGATGCCGCTCGATCCGCCGTGGACGAGGACGGTTTCGTGCTGCTTCAGGCGGGCCGAATCCATGAAATTGGTCCAAACGGTGAAATAGACCTCCGGAAGGGCCGCGGCATCGATCAGGGAAACACCGCTTGGAACCGGCAGGATGCACAGCTCCGCGGCCACTGCGAATTCGGCGTATCCACCTCCGGGGATCAGCGCACAGACCTCGTCCCCGACCTCGCAGCTTCCGACCTCCGGGCCCAGGGCCTCCACCGTGCCGGAGACTTCCATTCCCAGTACGGGCGAAGCGCCGGCCGGGGGAGGATACCTGCCCGCCGCCTGGGCCAAATCGGCGTGATTGACGCCCGCGGCGGCGACACGGATCAGCACCTCGCCGGCCGACGGCCTGGGCTTCCCCGTCACGGCCACATCCAGCCGGTAGTCCGGTCCGGGATTTTCGATCTTGACGGCCCTCATGGCTTTTCCCGATTCTTGCAACCTGCGGCTCCGGCGTGAAAAATGGCACAAGAGCCGTGGGATGCCATAGATGCCGATTGACCCGGACGATCTGCCGCGCACGAGGAGATTCACGGAAATCGTGCTCGGCCAGGATCTGTCTCTGCTTTCCGAGTTCGAACTCGACGCGCGCATCGCGGAGATGGAGAGCGAAATCGCGCGGTGCCGCGACGCCATCGCAGCGCGGCGCAAGACAAGGGACGACGCGTCGGCGGTCTTCAAGAAGCCTTAGCAGCGCCGCACCGGCCTCGCCCGATTAACGCTTTTTGCCTTAACCTTTCCGGCGAGCAACCATGATCTCAATTAATGCCGCCCTCATGACGTTTGCGCCTTGCGCCGCTTTGTTGAGTTGATAGCCTCCTCGCGCTTTTGAAGGTCCGGGAAGGAACACATGACGATCGCGCGAGGTGACGACGACCTGCACGACCTCACTCCAAGCGCGTTCATCGGTTCGGCGCTGTTCGAGAAAACCTTTGAGGAGGGCATGTCCCTTGTCGAGGAGACGGCGCGATACCTCGACGGCCGCGGCCGCGCCGAATCGCGCGAGCTGCCGCGCAAGATCGCCATCCTTTACGCGAGCGAGAGCATGCGCGTTACCACCCGGTTGATGCAGGCGGCGAGCTGGCTGCTCGTCCAACGCGCCGTGCACGACCGCGAAATGGACGCAGAGGACGCGGCCGGCGAACGCTATCGGCTGGGCTCGAAGGAGATTTGCCTCGGGGGCGGGGGAGAGGGCATCGACCAGCTGCCGGCGACGCTGCAAAGCCTGCTCTGGCGGAGCGATTCGCTCTACCGCCGGATCGCGCGGCTGGACGACGTCCTGTTCCGCGGCGCGGGTGCGAGCCCCGGCGTCAGGACACATTTCGACAAGCTGGAAAAGGCGTTCGGCGAGTGAACGCTACTGCTTCACGAACCCTGCGAACTTCTTGTTGAAGCGGGTCAGGCGGCCGCCGCGGTCGAGCAGCTGCTGCTGCCCCCCGGTCCAGGCCGGATGGGTCGTCGGATCGATATCGAGGGTCAGCTTCTGTCCCGGCTCGCCCCACGTCGTGCGCGTCTTATAGGTCGTGCCATCGTTCAGGTGGACCTCGACGAAGTGGTAGTTGGGATGGATGCCCTTCTTCATGGCGAAACGGCCTTTTTGCCTGGGGAATTTTGAAGCCGGGCCTTATAGGCCATGCGGCTTCGCCGCACAAGCCGGAACAAAACGCCCCTTCGCCGGGAGCTGCGAAGGCCTATATTGGGTCGAATCCGAGGGCATTTGGCCATGGCGCAGGCCGGCGAGGAGTACGCATCCGAAATCGCAAGAGTCGCGGCCGGACGGGCGAAAAGCCGCTCGCTCGGGCCGCTGCGGCGTCTCCTGCCGTTCCTGAAGCCCTATCGGGGAAGGATCGCCGTCGCGGGCCTTGCACTCGTCGTTTCCTCCTCTGCCAGCCTGCTGATCCCTCCGGCCATCCGGGGCATGATCGATCACGGCTTCGATCGCGCCAATGTGGGCCTGATCGGCCGCTATTTCCTGGCACTGATCGGCGTGGCCGGCGTGCTCGGGATTGCGACCGCCACGCGCTTCTATTTCGTTACCTGGCTGGGAGAGCGGGTCGTCGCCGATATCCGGAAGGCGGTGTTCGACCATGTCCTTTCGCTCACCCCGGCCTTTTTCGAGGTGACGCGTACGGGCGAGGTGCTCTCGCGCCTGACCGCCGACACCACGCTGGTGCAGACCGTCATCGGTTCCTCCGCTTCGATCGCCATGCGCAACCTGGTGATGCTGACGGGCGGTCTCATTCTGCTCCTCATCACCAGCATCAAGCTGTCGGCGCTGGTGATGGCTGCGGTGCTGCTCGTGATGCTGCCACTCATATTCTTTGGGCGCTGGATCCGGACCCTGTCGCGGCAGAGCCAGGACCGCATCGCGGACACCAGCGCTCATGCGAGCGAAACGCTGAACGCGGTCCAGACCGTTCAGGCCTTTACCCACGAAGCGGTCGAGCGCAGACGCTACGGCCGCGCCGTCGAGGGCTCATTCGACACCGCCATACGGCGCACGCGCGCCAGGGCGCTGATGACGGCGGTTGTGATATTCGGGGTCTTCGGCTGCATCGTGGGCGTGCTTTGGGCAGGCGCGCAGGATGTGCTGGCGGGGCGCATGACGGGCGGGCAGCTTGCTCAGTTCATCGCCTATGCCGTGATCGTCGCGTCCGGTTTCGGCGCGCTCTCCGAGACGTTCGGCGATCTGCAACGCGCGGCCGGCGCATCAGAACGGCTGAGCGAACTGTTGATGGTCGAGCCCGACGTCCGCGCGCCCGATCACGCCCTCGCGTTGCCCCTCAGACCGAAGGGTGCCGTGTCGTTTCGAGCGGTGACATTCCGCTATCCGTCCCGGCCGGACCATGCGGCGCTCGACACCTTTTCGCTCGACATAGCGGCGGGCGAGACCGTGGCGCTGGTAGGACCGAGCGGTGCGGGAAAATCGACGGTCTTCCAGCTGCTGCTTCGATTCTTCGCCCCGCAGGACGGTACGATCCTGTTCGACGGCGTCGACACATCCAGGCTAGACCCTGTCGATGTCCGAAGGCATATCGCAATCGTGGCACAGGATCCGGTGATTTTCTCCGGCACCATTGCCGACAACATCCGTTACGGCGCCGCTGCAGCGAGCGACGAGGAGGTCCGCCGCGCCGCGGACGCGGCTGCGGCATCCGAGTTCGTCGAAAAGCTTCCGGATGGCTACAACACTTTGGTGGGAGAGCGCGGCACGACCCTTTCCGGCGGCCAGCGCCAGCGCATCGCGATCGCGCGCGCCATCCTTCGAGACGCGCCGCTCCTGCTTCTGGATGAGGCCACCAGCGCTCTGGACGCGGAGAACGAGCGGCTTGTGCAAAAGGGCCTTGCCAATCTCATGCAGGGCCGCACAACCATCGTTATCGCTCACCGTTTCGCCACGATTCAGCGGCTCAAGCGCATCGTCGTGATGGAAAACGGAGCCGTCGTAGCGGAAGGCAGCCACGCGGAGCTTGTCTCCCGCGGCGGCCTCTACGCGCGCCTGGCCGACCTGCAATTCAGCCCCGGACTTGCGCTGGCGGGATAGGTAGGCCGAACGGCACGCATGAAACCCATCAAGCGCATTGCCGTCACCGCCGGTGCGGTTCTCTTTTGCGGTGCTGCGGCCCTTACAGCCAGAATCCTGGTGGATGGCGGTGTATTCGCGCAGGTGAAGTCCGTCGCGCTGTCCTGCAGACCGATTGCGGTCGCCGCGGCGGCCGGCGACTTGGCCTACGACTCCGAAAGCGGAATCCTGTTCGCCGCCTTTTCCGGCCGCCATCCATCGTCGCGTGCAGCTTCCGCCAACGACGGAATCTACACGCTTGCCCTCACAGGGGGCGGCCGGGAATTCGTGCGGGCCAGGGGAACGCCGAATTCCTTTCATCCGCGCAGCATCGGCCTCTTTCGCGCGGCAGACGGTTCTTTGACCCTGATGACGGTCGACCGATCCGCAGACGGCAAATTCGCAATCGATATATTCAATGTCGAAACCACGGACGGAAACGTCCGCCTCACCGAAACCGCGGATATTCGCAGCGACAAGCTCGTCAGCCCGGGCGGCATCGCACCCCTCGCCAAGGATCGTTTTTATGTGACCAACGTTCGCGGCAGCAGAACGCGCTTCGGCGCCATCCTCGAAAAATACCTGGCGCTTCCGCGCGCGAGCATCCTGTATTTCGATGGAAGGGTGTTCAGGGTCGCCGCGGCCGATCTCCTCTCCGCCAGGGATATCGTACTTTCCGGCGGCGGCGGGAAAGCCTATGTGACCGAGCCGGCCGGCCGCAGGATAGAAACCTTCGACCGCGACCCGTTTTCCGGCCGGCTTTCGCCGCGGAACACATTCGCCATCGCGGCGGAACCGGCGAACATCGTCGCCGGCGGAGGTGACCGGCTCTGGATCGCCGCCGAAGCAAAGCCCTTCGCGCGGGAAGAATTCGCCGACGATCCCTCCAGACCCTCGCCTACGGAAATCTATCGCCTCTCCCTCACGGAAGGAGAGCCGACCTCCTCGACCCTGGTCTTTGCCGATCCGGGACGCGAAATCGGCGCGGGAAGCGTTGCCGTGCCTGCCGGCGGCCGCCTCTTCATCGGGTCGGATCTGGACCGCAAGGTTCTGGACTGCGCGCTGCCCTAAGGTGCCCGCTCTTCGGGCCCGCGCGGGTCGAGTTCGAGACCCGCCGGCGAACCCTGTTGTGCCACCGGTTCGAACCGGTCACGCGTCTCGCCAATCAACGCGCTGTGCAGCCGGATGCGCGTGAGCGTGAAGATCATCATCGCCGTATGGATCGACGCGGTATAGAGGAACAGCGAGGCGGTGCCCATGCGCTCCATGACCAGAGCGGCGAGGGTCGGTCCGAAGCAGGAAAAAAACGCATTGACCATGAGAAGCGTGGCGGACGCCTCGACGAACGCTTCGCGAGGGAGTCGATCGTTGGTGTGGGCGACCGAGAGGCCATAGAAGGGCAGCGCGGTGATGCCGAAGAGCCCGATCAGGACAAGCAGAACCGACCGTCCGCCGCCGGCGAAAACGTAGAGAAGAACGCCGAGAACCGCCGACGCACCGCAAATTCCCGCTATCACGTAGCGGCGATCCATTCTGTCGGAGAGCCGGCCCAGGGGAAGCTGCACGACGGCTCCGCCCAGCGTCATCACGCTCATGAAGGTCGCGAGCCAGGTGCGCGTCAGTCCGTGATCCTGCGCAAACACGGGCGCCAGGGTCCAGAGCGCGCCATTGCCAAGTCCCACGGCTATGCACCCCACGATGCCGACGGGCGCGATCCGGTAGAGTCTCAGGGGACGCAGCCGCGGCACCTCGGTCGCGCCGGGTTGCGGAAGCAAGGTCAGCCCCACCGGTATCAGGCAGAGCGCATAGAAAACCGCCGCGAGGTCGAAGAGCGTGTAGCTCGTCGGCCCGTTGGAAGCGAAAAGCATCTGCCCGACGATGAGACTGGCGAAGTTGACCGTGAGATAGGCGGCGAATATGCGCCCGCGGGTCTCGTTGCTGGCGCGCTCGTTCAGCCAGCTCTCGATGACCATGTAGAGGCTCGCGGCCGCGAAACCGAAGCCGATTCGCATCAGGATCCAGACGATCTCCCCGATGAACATCGACTGGATCAGAGTCGATGCGGCGGCAAGTCCCGCGCCGACCGCAAAGGTGCGGCTGTGTCCGGCTCGCGCCAGGAGTCTCGGCCCCGCGAAGCAGCCCGCCACAAAGCCCACGAAATAGGCCGACCCGATGACGCCGATGGCGAGATCCGAAAATCCGGCAATATGGGCGCGCACGGGTATCAGGGTTCCGAGCAGCCCGTTGCCCGCAATGAAAATCGCGGTCGAGCACAGGATCGCCGCGACGGAGAACAGCTGCTTGCCCATGGCGCCTTTCGACATGCCGGTATGACGCGCGAGGCTTATGCTGTCAAAGCAGGGCAGGATTGCGGCGAACGTCTAGAACACATACCGCACAATGACGAACCCCGCCACGATCAGGGCCAGAAAGGCTACCAGGACGATTTCCAGATACTTCTCCAGAATGCGCCGGACGGGTTCGCCAAAGACATAGAGTACCGCCGTCTCGCCGAAGAATCGGGCGCCGCGCGTGATCGCAGAAAATAGCATGAAGAGCCCGAAGTTGAAGCCGGCAAATCCCGAGGCGATCGTGACGAGCTTGTAAGGGATCGGGGTCAGTCCCTGTACCATGATCCAGTAGCCATATTGCGCATAGGCGCGCCGAAACGTGTCGATGCCGCCGCCCATCCCATAGGCCTGGATCAGCCACTGACCGACGGAGTCGTACAGCAGGGACCCGATGGCATAGCCCAGGGCGCCTCCGATGACCGACCAGAGCGTGCACCAGGCCGCAACCAGGAAGGCCCGCTCGCGATTTGCCAGGACCATCGGCACCAGCATGAAATCCGGCGGAATGGGGAAGAAGGATGCTTCCGCGAACGCGATTACCGCCATGGCGGTCCAGGCATGACGGCCGACCGCGGCGCGCATCATCCATGCATATACTGCACGCATTCCGCTCGGCGCGAGGGCAGTTTCGGATCGGTCCGGCATTGAAAATTCCCGCAACGCCACCTTCCTAGCAACAGGGCCGTTCCGCGTCCATGCGCTTGCCGCCCAATGGCGCATTCACTACGTTTGACGGCAAGGCTGGAGCGAACATGGCGAAGCGCAAAACTCCGAAGAAGTCTCCCAAGCAGAAAAAGGCCAAGTCCGGGAAGCCTGTCCGGCGGGCGGCCAAGCGCAAAGCCGCGGCCAAACCGGCCGCGAAGCCGCTGCCTCAACCCGCGCCGCGCAACCGCCCGGCACGCTCGCCTGCGCTGAGGCGCGGCGCTGGAAAGCGCGTCGGCGCGCCGGCTTTGAGACCGAAAGAAACGCCTGTCGGCAAAACGCGCTACGACATCGATCTCGACAGGAATCCGGCAAACTATCAGGCGCTCACGCCACTGACGTTTCTGGAGCGGGCGGCAAGTGTCTTTCCCGAGCGGGTGGCGATCATCCACGGCGGCATGCGGCGCAGCTATGCGGAATTCTACGCGCGCACGCGCCGGCTGGCCTCCGCCCTCGCGAGGCGCGGGATCCGGCGTGGAGACACCGTGTCGGCGATGATGACGAACACGCCCGCGATGATCGAGCTGCACTATGGCGTGCCCATGACGGGCGCCGTGCTCAACACGCTGAACACGAGGCTCGACGCGGCCGCTCTGGCGTTCATGCTCGACCATGGCGAGGCAAAGGTGCTCATCACCGACCGCGAGTTCTCGCCCGTGATCAAGGAGACCTTGCGGCTCGCCAAGGTGAAGCCCCTGGTAGTCGACTACGACGACCGGGAATTTCCGCAGAGCGGAGAATTCCTCGGCTCCGTCGAATACGAGCAGCTTCTGGCCGAAGGCGACCCCGATTTCGCCTGGATCCCGCCCAGGGACGAATGGGACGCCATTTCGCTCAACTATACTTCGGGGACAACGGGCAATCCGAAGGGTGTCGTATTCCACCATCGCGGAGCGGCCTTGATGGGCTACGGCAACGTGATCGCGGCGAAAATGCCTCCGCATCCCGTCTATCTCTGGACGGTTCCGATGTTCCACTGCAACGGCTGGTGCTTTCCCTGGTCGTTGTCGGTGGTTGCCGGCACACATGTTTGCCTGCGCTGGGTGCGTGCGAAAGCGATGTACGATGCGCTGGCCGACCACAAGGTCACCCATCTCTGCGGTGCCCCTATCGTGATGTCGACCCTCATCAATGCGAGCAGTTCCGAGCGCCGCGAGTTGCCTCATACCGTCCAGTTCGTTACGGCCGCGGCTCCGCCGCCCGAATCCGTGCTGGCGCAGATGGCGGAAGCGGGTTTCAACGTCACTCACGTATACGGCCTCACGGAGACCTATGGCCCTGCGGTCGTAAACGAGTGGAGAGAGACATGGGACGCGCTCGACCGCGGCGCGCGCGCGGCGAAGAAGGCGCGGCAAGGCGTGCGATATCATGCTCTCGACGCCCTGACGGTGATGGATCCGGACACGATGGAGCCTACTCCCGCCGACGGGCTCACGCTTGGAGAAGTCATGTTCCGCGGCAACATCGTGATGAAGGGCTATCTGAAGAATCCGAAAGCCACGCGCGAGGCTTTCACGGGCGGCTGGTTCCATTCCGGAGATCTCGGGGTCATGCATCCGGACGGCTATGTGCAGCTCAAGGACCGTTCCAAGGACATCATCATCTCGGGCGGAGAAAACATCTCCTCGCTCGAAGTCGAGGACGTGCTCATGAAGCACCCGGCTGTCATGTTTGCCGCCGTCGTGGCACGGCCCGACGAGAAATGGGGCGAAACGCCCTGCGCCTTCATCGAAAGGAAGCACGGGCACGATCACGTCAGCGGATCCGACCTGATCGCCTATTGCCGCGAAAACCTCGCTCACTACAAATGCCCGCGTCACGTGGTATTCGCCGAGATCCCGAAGACCTCGACCGGCAAGATCCAGAAATTCAAGCTGCGCGAGATGGCCAGGACCGTGAGCTGAGAACCGGCATTCTCGCCCTGCCGGGCCCGGTCGGCGGTGGCCCCGCATGCGTCCGCGACAGCACCGGAGGCGCGGCCTCCTCACCTTTGTCCCCCGATTTTAGCGTTCCGCCAAACCCGGCGTTCACCGAAGCAAATCGGCGGGCATACAAACGCGCCCGTCCGCTGTATCCTGCCCGCGCAACACACGGACGCGGGGGACGCCATGTTTGCGGGACGGATCGGGATTGCGCTGCTTTTGCTGCCTTGGATCGGAGGCGCGCTCGCGCAGAATTCCCCGGTCACGATCGGTATCGACACGACGGCGAACCGCCATCCGATCAGTCCGAACATCTATGGCGTGGCCTTTGCCTCGAAGAGCGATCTTGCGGCCCTAAATGCTCCCCTGAACCGTTCCGGCGGCAATGCCGAGACCGCCTATAACTGGAAGCTGAATGCGACCAATCTCGGCCAGGACTGGTATTTCGAGAGTTATCCCGGCGAAAGTGCCGATGCGGGCGCCGACGCCGACCGGTTCATCGCGGATACGAAGTCGAAAGGCGCCGAACCGCTCATCACGATTCCGCTCGCCGGTTGGGTGGCGAAGCTCGGCAGCGGCCGTTCCATCCTGCCGTCCTTTTCCGTCGCCAAATACGGCAAGCAATGCGACACGGATTACTGGGATCCCGACGCCGGCAACGGCTACAAGCCCGACTGCGCTACGGCAATCACGGGAAACGACCCAAACGATTCCTTCGTGGCGGATTCGCCAGCGCTCGAGCAGAAGTGGGTAAAACATCTTGTTGGGACCTGGGGCAAATCCGCCAAGGGCGGCGTCGCCTACTATCTGATGGACAACGAACCGAGCATCTGGTTCTCGACCCATCGCGACATGCACCCGATCGGTCCGCATGCCGACGAATACAGGGACAAGGTCGCGGCCATGTCGGCGAAAATCAAGGCGCTCGATCCCAATGCGAAGGTCGTGGCGCCCGAGGAATGGGGCTGGGAGGCCTATTTCTATTCCGGCTACGACCAGCAATATGCCGCAGAGCACGGTTACTGCTGCTGGCCGGATCACGACGGGCTTCAGGGAGGAATGGACTATATCCCATGGCTTCTAAGCCAGTGGCGGAGTGCCGGCCATCCCGTCGATGTGGTCAGCGTTCACTACTATCCGCAAAGCGGCGAGGATAGCGATGACGTTTCGCAGAGCATGCAGCTTCTGCGAAACCAGTCGACACGCGAATTGTGGGATCCGGACTACAAGTCGAAAAGCTGGATCAATGCAAAGGTCCATCTGATTTCGCGCATGAAGCAATGGATCGCCGACGAGTACTACGCCGGAACGCCGGTCGCGATCACCGAATACAACTGGGGCGCCGAAAACCACATCAATGGTGCGACTACCCAGGCCGACATCTACGGCATATTCGGCCGCGAAGGCCTCGACATGGCGACACGGTGGGCCACGCCCGACAATTCGACGCCGACATTCAAGGCGATGCAGATGTACCGCAACTACGACGGCGCGAATTCCGCGTTCGGAGACACGAGCGTCTCCGCCTCGGCGCCGAATCCCGACGAATTGTCGGCTTTTGCGGCGCTGCGCAAGGATGGCACCTTGACCGCAATGGTGATTTCCAAGGTGTTGAGTGGCGATACGCCCGTGAAAATCAAGCTCGGCCACTTTTCGAAATCCGGTACCGCGCAGGTATGGCGGCTCACTGCGAGCAATACGATCCAGCGCCTTTCCGATGTTGCCTGGAAAAAGCGCATTTTGAACGACACCGTTCCGGCACAAAGCGTGACGCTCTACGTGCTTCCAAAATAGAAGCTTTCGCCGTGGCGCGGCCGCAAGACAAGTTGAACCCGCATGAATTACAATGCACGGGTGTACTTCCAACCTCTTGGCTGCGCTCGATTTTTTTGACCGGTCTGCCGAATCAGCGC
The DNA here is from genome assembly GCA_035549575.1 of Rhizomicrobium sp. Classification (GTDB taxonomy): domain Bacteria; phylum Pseudomonadota; class Alphaproteobacteria; order Micropepsales; family Micropepsaceae; genus Rhizomicrobium. Next base: position 97,295 of record DASZQP010000069.1, on the reverse strand, counting down.
TAAGACTTCTCCCCGGGCGGCGGCGTGACCGCAGCGGGGAATGGTATGGATACGCATATTGGCTCGGCTGCCGAATACAATCGGGCAGCCACGCAGGGCAATTGGCATTCGTATTGCGACGATAAGGCTGGTTTCAGTCATCCCGATCTCAGGCAGCTATTCGCGATCTGGCAAGGCGCCGCCGGCGAAGATGCCATTCCCCTGCGCAGTGCGATGACACCGAGGCTGCTGAAGCCCTTCCTGCGGGACATCGCCATTTACGAGCGCGTGGGCGATGGTCAGTCCCGGCGCTACCGCATCCGGCTCATGGGTACGGCGTTTGCCCAGATCGTCGGCGATTTGACCGGCAGGTTCATCGACGAGTCCGTGCCCATGGAAATTGCGCCGCGCTGGCACGGAGCGTTGGACGCCACGCTCGGCGCGCGCAAGGTGCTGCGGTTTCTGGGCCGCGAGGATACGCGGCAGATGACCTTCCTCACCGGCGAATTCTTTTCCGCTCCCCTCAGATCCGACGACGGCACGGTCAACCAGGTGCTCGGCGCAGCCCACTACAGCGGAAAGAGGCCGTGGGAAGAGGTGGAGCGAGAACTTCGCAACCGGTTGGGCGCCTGACCGGCGCTTTTTCGAGAGACGCCACGAACCCCCGCGTCTACTCTGTCGCGGAAGCCCCGGACCCGAACAGGGATGGCCCAGACGCAACCGCAATCCTTCGCGACGCGCCGCGCCCTTGTTTTCATCTTCGTGACACTGCTCGTCGAATCCATCGGGCTGGGCGTCATAATCCCCGTCGCGCCCAAGATCATCGCGGAACTGATCGTGCATGGCGCGGACGACGCCCAGGCGATGAGCCGGGCCGCACAATGGGGTGGATGGCTGTTTTTCGTCTATGCGCTCATGCAATTCCTCTGCGCGCCCCTGATCGGAAATCTGAGCGACCGCTTCGGTCGCAAGCCGGTCCTTGTCACATCTCTGCTTGCGCTGGGTGTCGACTACGCCATTACCGGACTGGCGCCCAGCATCGCCTGGCTGTTTGTGGGACGCTTCCTCTCCGGCATAGCGGGCGCGAGCTATACGACTGCCTATGCCTACATCGCGGACATCACGCCGCCCGAAAAACGTGCCGCGAATTTCGGGCTTACCGGCGCGGCGTTCAGTGTCGGCTTCGTTGTCGGACCCGCGCTTGGCGGGCTCCTGGGCAGCCTGGGGCCGCGCCTTCCCTTTCTGGTCGCGGCGGGCCTGGCGCTCGCCAACGGTCTTTTCGGCCTTCTTGTGCTGAAGGAATCGCTAGCCCCGGAAAATCGCCGCAGGTTCGAGCTTTGGCGCGCCAATCCCGTGGGGGCGCTGATGGCGCTCAGCAAGTTTCCGAATATCGTCACGCTCTGCGTCGTCATTATCCTGGTGAGGCTTGCGCACGATTCGAATCCTTCGGTCTTTTCCTATTACGTCTATGCCAAATTCCATTGGTCTCCCCAGATGGTCGGCTATGCCCTGATGACCGTGGGCACGCTGATGGCGCTCGTCTACGGCGTCCTCGTGCGCGTGGTCATTCCCAGGATCGGAGAGACGGCCTCGGTCTATCTCGGGCTGTCGAGCGGTGCGCTGGGCTTTGCGGGCTACGCATTCGCCACCGAATCCTGGTTGATGTTCGCCTGGATGATTCCCTTCGCGCTGTTCGCGTTCGTCATGCCTGCGCTCAATTCCATCATGTCCAAGTCCGTGGGACCAACGGAACAGGGCGAGCTTCAGGGGGGGCTGGCCTGCATCGGCAGCCTGACGTCGATCGCGGCGCCGCCACTCCTGACCAACCTGTTCAGCTATTTCACGAGCCCCGAGGCACCCGTCGATTTTCCGGGCGCCGCCTTCCTGGCGGCGAGCATGTGCCTGCTCGCCGCTGCAGCGGTGTTCGCAAGCATACGCGTGCCGTCACCGGCGCTTCAGCAGGCGCGGTAGGGTTTGGAGAAGTGTGCGGCTAGTGAACGTTGCTTCGCAACCGTTCCAGTTCGTCCTTGATGCGGAGTTTTTCTTTTTTGAGGGCCGCGACCCGGATCTCATCCCAGTCCGGATTGGCCATTTCGGCGTTGATCGAGTCTTCGAGTTGCTTGTGCTTTTCGGAAAGTTCCTGGATATGCCCCTGTTGAAGCGTCATGCGAAACCTCTTCATTTAGGCGTCACAATTAGATCACCAACGCGCCCGCCTGTCACGGCCCCCTTCCGCGCATCCTTGCGGAGGCGTAAAGGGAGAGCATGACCAAAAGGGCGGAAAACGGGCAAAAAGCGCGGCTGGTCGTTGGGATCAGCGGCGCGTCCGGGGTGATCTACGGAATCCGGGTCCTGGAAGCACTGGCAGAGCTTCAGATCGAATCGCACCTGGTGATGAGCAGGGCGGCCGAAATGACGATCGCCTACGAGACCGCATACCGGCCGAAGCAGATCGCGGACAAGGCCGACCGGGCCTACGCGGTGGGGGATATCGGTGCGCCGATCGCGTCCGGAACCTTCAAGACTGCCGGGATGATCGTGGCGCCCTGCTCGGTCCGCACGATGTCGGAGATAGCGACCGGGGTGACGACCACCCTGCTGACCCGCGCCGCGGACGTGGCGCTGAAGGAACGCAGGCCGCTAGTCTTGCTGGTGCGGGAGACACCCCTGCACCTCGGGCATTTGCGCACGCTCACCCAATTGGCCGAAATGGGCGCGATCATCCTGCCGCCCGTGCCGGCCTTCTATGCCGAGCCCAGAACCCTTTCCGACTTGGTCGATCAGATGGTCGGCCGCGCGCTGGATCTCCTGGGCTATGATTGGCCGCTCGCCAAGCGCTGGGGCGAGGATCTGGCGAAAGGACGGCGAAAGGCCCGGCCGCGCAAATGAACGAGAACGCAGACGAGGCGGCGCTCCGCGCCAGGCTCGCCGAACTGACGCAGGAACATCGCGATCTCGATACCGCCATTTCGGCGCTCATCGCCTCGGGCACAAACGACCAGATTCAGCTGACGCGGCTGAAAAAGCGCAAGCTGCAGCTCAAGGACCAGATTGCACGGATCGAGGACGATCTGCTGCCGGACATCATTGCCTGACGTTTATCGTCCCCGCTTGTGGGCGTACATCGCTTCGTCGGCGCGGGCCATTGCCGAATCGGCGCTCTCGCCGGCCTTCAGTTCGAATGCCCCATAGGAAAAGCTGACCGGAATGGCGCGGCCGGCGAAATTCGTGGGCGACGCGTTGAGGCTGTTCGCAAGCTGATCGGCCTTGCGGTGCGCCTGTTCCTGATTGGCATGGCTGAGCAGCACCCCGAATTCGTCACCGCCAAGCCGCCCGACGACATCGCTGTCGCGTACATTCTGCTGCAGGGTCTGCGCGAAATGCGCCAGGACCGCGTCGCCGCCCGCATGCCCATGCGTGTCGTTGACGAGCTTGAAACCGTCGAGGTCGAAATATACGAGGCTCGCCGGCGTGCCGTAGCGGTCTGCGAAGGAAATGTAGCGGGTCAGTTCCCGCACGAAGGCGCGGCGATTGAGAAGGGGAAGCAGGTGGTCCTGATCCGCCGTCTTCTCCACTTCCTCCAGCCTGGACCGGGTTTGCTGAAGCTCGCGGCGGAGCGCGTCGACCTCACTCATCAGCGTCATGATCGCGTCGCGGACACGGGGTGTAAACTCGCTCTCGGGAATACCCAGAACGCTTGCGTCGATCCCAAGCGGGACAAGGGCCTCGGTTGCCCCGAGTGCGTCTGCCTGGCGGGCATAGGCTGCGGCACCCACCGCGCGGGCGCCGCGCAGTGTGTTCACCCTATCGACCTTCAAATGCCCCTCCGTCGCGGATCAGCCAGCCGAGCGATCCTTACGGCAGGAGCTTTAACAATGCGTTTACGAAGAGCACCAAATGGTTAATTTCCGGTACCCCCGGGGACTTTCCCAAAGGGGGGGCCGCCCCTATAGTGCGCCGCTTCCTTGAAATGCGGCCCCGGCCGCCTTGCCGGAGCAGGAAGCATGACCAGCCCCAAGATCGGCCTCATCATGGGGAGCCAATCCGACTGGCCGACGCTCCGAGCCGCGGCAGAAATCCTGGACGCGCTCGGCATCCCCTACGAATCCAGGATCGTCTCCGCCCACCGCACCCCCGACCGCATGAGCGCCTATGCCAAGGGCGCAGCCGATCGGGGACTGAAGGTCATCATCGCCGCCGCCGGCGGCGCGGCACATCTGCCGGGGATGACGGCGTCGATGACGAGTCTTCCCGTTCTGGGGGTTCCCGTCGAGACGAAGGCGCTCAAGGGAATGGACAGCCTGCTTTCCATCGTCCAGATGCCGGGTGGTGTTCCGGTCGCGACGTTCGCGATCGGCGAAAGCGGGGCAAAGAATGCGGGGCTTCATGCCGCGGCAATCCTGGCCCTTTCCGATCCGTCCCTCGCCGGCCGCCTGAGTGCGTGGCGCGCGGCCCAAACGGCCGCAATTCCGGAAACGCCGGCCCAGCAATGACGCGACGACGCGAACTCAAAGCTCCCATCGCTCCGGGAGGAACGATCGGGATTCTCGGGGGCGGACAGCTCGGCCGGATGCTGGCGCTTGCAGCCGCACGGCTGGGATTCAGGACCCATGTCTATTCGCCCCCCGACGAAGACTCCCCTGCTTTCCATGTCAGCGATGCGCAGACGCGGGCGCCGTTCGACGACAGGCCTTCGCTCGAGGCCTTTGCGCGTTCGTGCGACGTCGTGACGTTCGAATGGGAGAATGTCCCGGTCGATTCTCTCGATGTCATTGCCGCAGAGATTCCGACGTTTCCGGACGCGAAAACCTTGCGCGTCACGCAGGATCGGCTGGAGGAAAAGAGCTTTCTCGTGTCGCTCGGGCTCCGGACGGCGCCCTTTCTGAGTGCGGCCAGCGAAGGGGAATGCGCCGCCGCGGCGGGTGCCCTCGGCGTGCCGTCCATCCTCAAGACCCGCCGTCTCGGGTACGACGGCAAGGGACAGGTCATGCTGCGCCGGCCTTCCGATGCCAAAGAGGCATTTGCGCGGCTGAAGCGCGTACCTTGCATCTTGGAGGGCTTCGTCGCATTCGACTACGAGGCATCGGTGGTCGCGGTCCGGGGAGCCGGCAAGGCGTTCGCAGCCTACGACCCGCCGGAAAACATCCACGGCGAGCATATCCTTCGGCGCTCGATCGTACCGTCCAGGCTTGCGCCCTCGCAGATTGGCGAGGCACAAGCCATCGCAAGGACGATCGCCGACGCTCTCGACTATATCGGCGTTCTGGCGGTCGAGCTTTTCGTGCTGAACGACGGGTCCCTGCTCGTCAACGAAATCGCGCCCCGCGTCCATAACTCCGGTCACTGGACGATCGATGCCTGCACCGTCAGCCAGTTCGAGAATCATATCCGCGCGGTGGCCGGCTGGCCGCTGGGATCGACCGAACGGCATTCCGACGCGGTGATGGAAAACATCATCGGCGCCGAGGCCGCCGGCTGGAAGGGGCTCGCGGCGCGCGGGGGCGCGCTTCATCTGTACGGCAAGAACGCGATTCGCGCGGGCCGGAAAATGGGACACATGACCCGCCTGTCGCCTAGGAGCGACGGGGGCTGAATTTCGCGAGAACGCCGGAAAGGGATGGCAGGTCCTTCGCGCGCTCGCGCACCTCCGCCTTGAATTTTTCGAACTGCATGACGTTTTCTATTCGCGCCGACAGAAACGCGCGGGTCGCGGGGGCGCTCTCGTCCGGCTCGTTGAACCAGCGCGCCAGCGTCGCCGCATAGACGCCCGCCAGAATGCCCCGCTTGGTATAGAAGCTGAAATCCGTCGAGACGTCTCCGGCAGCGTGCCACATGGCATCGACGGTGCGATAGAGCAGTTTCGTGCCGAGCGCGGCGTTGGCCGGCAACAGCAGAAACGCGGCCGCACGGCGCGCCGCCTCCTTGTCGCGCCCGAGAATTTCCAGCCGGGCCAGGACCGCCTCCGCGATGCGCTCGCGCATCTTCATTCCGGGGAGATTCCTTGGCGTCAGGAGCTGAACCATCTGCGCATCGCAGCGTTCGGAGTAGTACGCGACGAGGCTGGCCGGGCCGTCCGGAAACAGCCGGAGCACGGTTTCGCATCCGAGGCCGGCATCGGCGGCCGCAAGAGTCATGGCCTGCACCGTGAACCCGTCCTGCGCCGCACGGCCCAGAGCGGCGTCGAGCAGGCGCTGCCTCATCTCCTCGTCCGACGGCTTCCTTCGCGCTGTCATTCCCGCCTTGTCCAGTGGTGCGCTTCCGACTCGAACAGGAACCGGGACATGTCCCGCATCCGCTGCGGGTAGAGTATGCCATCGAGATGATCGCATTCGTGTTGCACCACGCGGGCATGGAAGCCGGTGGCGGTGCGGGCAAGGGGATGGCCCTCGTGATCGAACCCGCGATAGCGGACATGCCCCGGCCGCTCGACATAGCCGCGCAATCCGGGCACGGAAAGGCATCCTTCCCAGCCGCCATCGGGCGCCGGATCGACGATTTCGATCACCGGGTTGATCAGCACCGTCAGCGGCGCCGTGTGGTCGAACCGCTCTTCGCCCGTGTCGGGTGTCCGTTCCCCGGGTGCCTGGAACACGACCACGCGGAGCGGGACATGAACCTGCGGCGCCGCCAGCCCGGCGCCGTTGGCGTCGATCATGGTCTCGATCATGTCGGCGACAAGGCGTCGAATCTCCGGCGCCGCGGGGTCCGCGACCTCTTGCGCACGCTGCGCCAGAACGGGGTGCCCCATGCGGGCGATCTTCAGGATGGCCATGGCGCAAATATGGTACCGGTCCGGCGTTTGGTCAAAGAATTCCGTGACTTAACCGTAGGAAACCGGGGGACATTCATGCCGGGGTCCGATCTTTCCGCCCCGGGGGCCGTCCCATCTCCCGCAAGGCGCACGCCGCCCATTCGAAAGGCCAAAGGTGGACAGGTCAGAACCCTTCTGTTATCTACCCCGGCCCTCGAAAACGGCCAGGAGACCAGACTTTGCAGATCATCGTTCGCGACAACAATATCGACCAGGCGCTGAAGGCGTTGAAGAAGAAGATGCAGCGCGAGGGCATCTTCCGCGAGATGAAACTGAGGGGTCACTACGAAAAGCCGAGCGAGAAGCGCGCCCGCGAGCGTGCGGAGGCGATCCGGCGCTATCGCAAATTGCAGCGCAAGCGCGCGCAGCGCGAGGGCATCATCCCGCGATAGGGTGAAATTCCGGTTTTCGAGACCAGGGCCGTCCTGCGAAGGGCGGCCTTCGTGCTTTCAGGCCGAAGTCACCCTGTATGCGCAGCGACCTGCGCCGGCAAGAATGTGGGAGACCCTTTCGATCCTTACCCCGCGCCCAAGCACACGTTGGAACAGCGCGAGCTCCTCCCGGCAAAGCCCGGTGCAGAGCCGGGCCGCCGCGCAAATCGGACAGTGGTTTTCAACGAACAGCCAGTCGCCCGGGCCTTCTCCGCGCCGTACCTCCGCCATGTAACCTTCCGACGACCGGATCCTGGCAAGCTGGTCCAGCCTGCCCTTCAGGGACCGGGCGGCATCCGTACGGGCGCGATAGACCTTTTCCTGGTCGGCCGTGCGTAGCCGGAGAAGGCGGTTCATCCCGTCCTCCCCGAACACCTTCTTCACCTGGGCAATGAGATCGGCAGCGAGGGCGGAGTGAGAATCGGCGAACTCGCCCGCCGCCTCGGGGGTCGGGCGCCACAGCTTGACGGGACGGCCGCGGGGCCGCTGCTGCTGGCTGTAGACGGCGAGATTGGCCGCCGCGAGCGCATAGAGATGCTGGCGCACGGCCATGGCGGTGAGCCCGAGCCTTTCGGCCAATCCGTCGGCGGAAATCGGCCCCTCTCGCTGGATCAGCTCCAGAACGGCGCGCCTGCCCGTCGGAACCGTGTCATGCTTGGCGGACATGGGTATTTCCTAAAGCTGTTACTTGAGAAAATCAAGGCGGAGAGATACTTTCGAAAGTGAGTCCTTTCGGAAAGATGGAGCCATGTGGACGGACACGGGAGTTTCGGCGGAGGTCTTGCGGGCGGAACGCCGGAAGGTGGTGCGCCTGGGCGGCCGGCAGGTCCTGCTGATCGCGCAGGGGGACCGCGTGTTCGCGATCGCAAATCGCTGCCCCCATGAGGGGTACCCTCTGAGCGAGGGCTCGGAAGGGCCGGGCTGCGTGCTGACGTGCAACTGGCACAACTGGAAATTCGACCTGGCGACCGGCAACGCGCTGGTGGGCAGGGACCCGGTGCGGACCTATCCGGTCGAGTTGCGAGGCGGCGCCGTTCTGCTCGACCTGACGGATCCGCCGGCGGACGCGCTGAAGGCACGGGCCCTCGCGGGGCTGACGACGGCGCTCGACGACAACGACAGGCCGAGGATGGCGCGGGAGGCGGCGCGGCTTGAACGGGCGGGCTTCGATATCGGCGTGGCGCTCTCCCATGCGCTCCAGACGCGCAACGAGAGACTCGAGGGCGGGATGACGCATGCACATGCCGCCGCTGCGGACTGGCTTGCTCTTGCCGCGCGCGCACCCGACGAGGCCACGCGGTTCGCCGCGCAGCTGGAGCCGCTTTCGCACCTGTCGTGGGACACGCTGGGGGCGGGCGACCATCCCTTTGCCGGCCGTGTCGCGCGCTGGGACGCGCAGGCCTTTCTCGATGCGATGGAATGCGAAAACGAGGATGAAGCCGTGGCGCGGGTTCGCGGCGCGGCAGCGGAAAACATTCCGTACGGCGCGTTGCGTCCGGTGTTCGCAGAGTCGGCACTGTCGCACTATGCCGATTTCGGCCACAGTGCGATCTATGTGCTGAAGGCGGGACAGCTCCTGGACCGGCTTGGCGGCGCGGCAAAGGAGGCGGTGCTGCTCGCTTTGACGCGACAGCACATCCGCGCGACGCGCGAGGAGCGCTTGCCGGAATTCCGCGGCTACGGCAAGGCGCTGGCCTGCTGGGACGGCAATGGCCGGGCGCCTGTCCGGGCGCAGGATTTCATCGGCCTGACCATCGCCGGAGCGCTCGCGCGAACGCTCGAATCGTCGGGCCGCGACCCTCGCGAAATATACGACGCGCTGCTCGGCGCGGCAGCATGGAATCTCCTGCATTTCGACACTGCGTTCGATACCGATGCCGCCAATGCGATCGCCGACAATGTCAGCTGGCTCGACTTCACACATGCGCTCACCTTTGCGAATGCGTGCCGGCATATTTGCACGGAACGGCCGGACCTCTGGCCCCGCGCGCTGCTGCAGCTTGCGCTGTTCGCCGGGCGCAATCGTGGGTATGTCGATTCCGGCGAAGACGGCGCTCGCTGGCGGGTCGACGACCCTTCGGTGTTCATCGCTTCGGGAATGGAAGCGCTTTACGATCACGGAATTGTCGAGCCCATCATCGCCTGCCACCGTCTCAAGATGCTGTTCGCCCTGGAAGACGAATTGGCGGCTGCCCCCGATGCCCCCTGGGCCGAAGCGATGTGCGCGGCGATGAACCGCTGGCTCTCGACACCGCAAAAGCGTCACCACGGATTGCGCATTGCGACGCAGGCGCGTGAATTCGTGGCACGGGAAGCATGATGCGGACCGGCACGCCATTGCGGCTGAGCGGCGCGGCGGCCGTCGCCGGCGGCACCCTGCGGATTGCCAACACCGTCACGTGGCGGATTTTCGACTCGCATACCAATGCCCTTCTCTATCTGGCCACCGATGCGCTTCTGCTCCTGGGCCTAATCGGCTGGTACGCGGCGCGGGCAAGGAGCCTGGGTGCGGCCGGCGTTGCGGGATTTGTTTCCGGGGTCGCTGGAATCCTCGTCGTCCGCAGCGCCGGACTTTTCCCGGGGTACGGCTATTCGGCGGGCAGCGTTCTGCTTCTTGCGGGGCTCGTGGTCATGACTTCGCCCATCGTTCTGCGCCGGGACGGTCCGCTGACGACACCGCTGTTGTGGGCCGGCTCGCTCGCGAGTGCCGTGCTGTCTGTCCTCTTCGCTCCGCTGGCCGTGCTGGCGGCGATCCTTTTCGGTGCAGGGTTCATTTGCGCGGGCCTTGGCCTGGCGAAGAGCGGAAGCTAGGTCCCGCAATCGGCGCAGACGGCGATTTCGACCGTCACATGACTCAGATCGGCATAGCGTTCCTTGAGACTTTCGCGGATGCGGTCCGCCGTAAGCTGGTCTGGGCTTACCAGCGAGACGATCAGGCCGCGATGCCCAGGTCCCAGGCGCCACAGGTGGAGATCGAAGACCCGTGCGTTCATCTCGCCCTCGATCATCGCACGAATATCGCGCGCAAGCCGCGGGTCGTCCTCCGCATCGAGCAGAACGAGGGCACTCTCGCGCGCGAGCCCGTACGACCAATAGGCTATCATGATCGCTCCGATCACGCCGACGATCGGATCGAGCCAGGCCGTTCCGAACAGGATACCCGCGGAAAGCGCCAGAATTGCCAATACCGACGTCGCTGCGTCCGCAAGCACATGCGTATAGGCCGCGCGCAAATTGTGATCGTGGTGATGCCCAGCCGAGTCGTGGCGATGCGGATGGGGATGCTGCAGGACAAAGGCCGTCGCGATATTGACCGCAAGGCCCACGACCGCGATCGCAAGCGCGTCGGAATAACGCACAGAAACGGGAACGACCAGGCGCTGAAGCGACTCATATGCCACGCCGGCGGCGACGAGGCCGAGCAGGATCGCACTCGAGAACGCGGCAAGATCGCCGAATTTTCCCGACCCGAAAGTGAAGCGCGTGTTCGCCGCGTGGTGGCGGGCCAGCCAGTAGGCGCCGGCCGCAAGGCCGAGAGCGCCGACATGGGTCGCCATATGGACGCCGTCGGCCAGAAGCGCCATCGAACCGAAGGCGAGGCCGGCCACGATTTCCACCACCATGAAGGCTGCGGTGATTGCAGCGGCTACCCGCGTGCTGCGTTCCACCCGTCCGTGATGACGGCCGAGGAACATGTGGCCGTGCGTCCACGCCTCGTGATTGTGCGCGTGCTCGCTCATGGCCGGAGCATATCACGCAACGAAAAGGGCCGCGTTATGAACCGCGGCCCTTTCCGGCAGTTGGGTACCGGCTAGTGATTGCTGGCGACTGCAGCGGTGTCCGCGTTGAGCGTCAGCGAACGTCCGTCGGCAAAGCGCGTGCCGGAGTAGGAACCGTTTTTGCCCTTCAGCAATGCGACGGTCTCGCCGCGGGCGGTCTGCAGTTCGACTCCATTGTACTTGGCCTGCCATTTGGCGACGTCGCCGCCCTGGGCGCAATCGGACGCATAGGAGGCCGTGCCGTCCGCTGCCAGCGTGATGGCGCAGGAAGCGGTGGCGCCGATGCCGAGCTTGTAGGAGCCGGCGGCGGAATCGGCCTGGGCCGCGGAGGCCGCCGCGAAGACCAGGGCGGAAGCGAGAGAAACTGTGCGGAGGCTCATCATGTGAATAATTCCTTCAACATTTTGCGTTCAGAACAATAAGATCATCACTGCCCATTGCCAAGCGCCTGGGCATCAACTTTTTTTGCGCAAGATTGATGCTTTAAGAAAAAGCAAACCATGACAAGGCATTAGAGGGCAGCGCGCAGCGCATACCCCCTTCGCAAGCCTTGAAACGGGTCGGCTTCTCTCTATGGCCGCCTTAGCGGGGCTGGGGCACGATCCGCAGATAGGGCTTCGGCGCCTTCCAGCCGCCGGGGTACACCTTGGCGGCCTCCTCGTCCGAGACCGAGCCGGCAATGATCACATCGTCGCCCGGATTCCAGTTCACGGGTGTCGCCACCTTGTGGGCGGCCGTCAGCTGAATCGAATCGATGACGCGCAGGACCTCGTCGAAATTGCGGCCCGTGGTCATAGGGTAGACGAGCATCAACTTGATCTTCTTGTCGGGCCCGATGACGAACACGGTGCGCACCGTCAGATTGTCGGACGCGGTGCGCTGCCCCGGTACCGCCTCTGCCGGCAGCATGTCGTACAGCTTGGATACGCGGAGTTCGGGATCGCCGATCATCGGGTAGTAGACGGCAGCACCCTGCGTTTCCTCTATATCCTTCTCCCAGCGGTTGTGGCTGTCCACCGGATCGACCGAAAGGCCGATAATCTTCACGTTGCGCTTTTCGAATTCGGGCTTCAGCCGCGCCATGTAGCCGAGCTCGGTCGTGCAGACCGGCGTGAAATCCTTGGGATGCGAAAACAGGATACCCCAGGAATCGCCGAGCCATTCGTGGAAGCGGATCCTGCCCTGTGTCGTATCTGCCTCGAAATCGGGGGCGGTATCGCCAATGCGCAAACCCATGGAGCCTGTCCTTCTGGAAATCGCCGCACTTTATCCGGGTTTCGCGACAACGGAAAGTCTGGCGGCGCGGAGGCCGTTGCGCTTGAATGCGGGGATCCGGAGGCGGACATGAACAGGATAACCGCGACTGCGCTTACACCGACGATCGGTGCCGTTCTCGGCAATGTGGACCTGTCCCGGCCCCTCGACGACGAGCAGATTGCCGAGATTCGCGCCGCGCTCCTCAGACACAAGGTCATATTCTTCGAGGACCAGCATATCACCCCCGTTCAGCACCGCGACTTCGCGGCCCGTTTCGGAAGCCTGCACACCCACCCGCTCTATCCGGGAGTACCCGAAGCGCCGGAGATGTTCATCCTCGACAATCACGCCGGCAACCCGACCGACAACGACGCCTGGCACACCGACGTGACGTTCATCGAAACACCGCCGCTGGGTGCCGTCCTTTATGCACGGCTCCTGCCCCCGGAAGGCGGGGACACATGCTGGGCCGACATGCAGGCGGCGTATGAAGGACTTTCGCGGCCTCTACAGCGATTCCTAGCGGAGCTCGACGCGGTGCACGACTTCAATCGCGGCTTTCCGCAGGCCGGACAGGTCGCCCGTCAGGCAGGACGGGAAAAGGCCGAGAGGGCACTGGAAGCGCATCCGCCGGTTGTTCATCCGGTCGTGCGGACCCACCCCGAGACCGGCGCGGACGGGCTTTTTGTGAACTACGGCTTTACGGACCGCATCAAGGGCCTGCGGCGCAACGAGAGCGACGCGCTGCTGAACATGCTCTTCGTGCACGTGCAGAAGCCGGAATATCAGGTGCGCTGGCGCTGGAAGCCGAATGCGATCGCCTTCTGGGACAATCGCGCAACCCAGCACTACGCGGTGAACGACTACCTGCCGCATCGCCGAGTCATGCATCGCGCCACGATCCTGGGCGACCGGCCCTACCACAGCTCGCGCAGGCCTCTGGCTGCGCACGCCGCGGAATAGACGGCGCCAAGCGCCTGCTATCGCGCGACCGTCGCGCTGCTGCGCACCCTGGCAGCCGTTTCCGCATCCGCCGGATAGAAACATTCGAGCGCGATTTCCGAGAGCGTCACGTCGAGCGGACTTCCGAATACGGTCGTCGTGCCGAAGAACGACAGCAGGCCAAGCGAAGTCCGGATCCGGAAGGGAACCGCAACAACGTCTCCATCTTCGTTGCGTGTCCCGCCGTCCGGCGCGGGATAGCCGGTCAGCTCGTGGAGAAGGTTCTTGAGCATCTCGTCGCCGCTGAATGCAATCTGCTCGCGGAGGCGAGCGAGAAGATGCGACCGCCATTGCGCAAGATTGACGATGCGCGGCGCAAGGCCGCGGGGATGGAGGGTAAGCCTCAATCCGTTGAGCGGCGCCAGAAGCGCCTCGTCCACGCCCTCGAAGAGTTCCGGCAAGGCGCCATTGGACGCCACGACGTTCCAGTGCCGGTCTATCGCGAAGGCGGGGAACGGCCTGTGCCCGCCGAGTACGATTTCGATGGCCTCGCGTGCGGCTGCCAGTGCCGGATCGCACAGCCGCCGCTCCGGAAATACCGGCGCGAAACCGCCCGCCATCAGCATCGCATTTCGCTCGCGGATCGGCACATCGAGACGCTCCGCCAGATGGAGGAGCATCCCCCGGCTTGGCTGGGAGCGGCCCGTTTCGAGAAAGCTCAGATGCCGCGCCGATATTCCCGCCTCGCAGGCCAGCGCGAGCTGGCTGAGGCGTCTGCGCTCGCGCCAGCTGCGCAGATGCTGTCCGACCGGACGGGTTCTCGTGTCCATGGTTGCAAGATAGGGTGCCCCGGCGCGAACCTCCATTACCCGGGAGGTATCGGGTTCGCGCCGGTCCCCATTCCGCCACGCCATCAAGGCCCGGCGCCCTGGGCCGCGAGCGCGCGCTGAAACTGGGGACGGGCCTCCGATCGCTCCATATAGGCCCGAACCCGTGGAGCCTGCGCAAAAAGTTCCCCTTCGCTGCGTGCGAAACGGATCGCCGTTACCATCAGGATGTCGGCGGGGGTAAGTTCCGCCCCGAGCAGGAAGCGATTGAGGCCAAGCGCGGCATCCAGCTCACCCAGGCGGGCAGCTGCGGCCTCGCGCAGCTCCGCGCGGCGCTTGTCGCGGCCCTCGCGATCCTTCCAGAGCACGTCCCACTGGAAAATCTCCAGCATCGGCGGCTGCACCGTATCGACCGCGGCGAAGCACCATTGGGCGAGGACCGCGCGATCCTGCGCGTCGGCCGGAATCCGGTCCGACTTTTCGAACAGGTAGTTCACGATGGCGCCGGATTCGAACAGCGCGAACTGCCCGTCCCGGATTGCGGGGACCTTTCCGAAGGGATGAACTTGGCGATACGCCTCGCTCTTGTGGTCCCTCTTCGCGGCGTCGAGCCAGTATATCCGGTAAGGAAGGCCGAGTTCTTCGAGAGCCCATAGCGCGCGCAGATCGCGCAGCAGGCCGTTGAAAAAGGCCGGATAATTGTATCCGACATAGACGGTGATCATTCCACGCTCCTTTTCGATTGCCCCTGCAGTGTGGGCGTCGCCGGAGCGCAGTCGATTACGCGGCAGGTAAGGGCCTCGATCCGCGCGGGAACAGGAACGCAGCAAGGACCGAGGCCAGAACGGCACCCGCCAACTCGGCAAGGACGAAGCCGGGAACGTCCACCGGCCGGATTCCGGAGAAGCTCGGCGTCAGCGCGCGCGCGATCGCAACGGCGGGATTGGCGAAGGACGTCGACGCCGTGAACCAATAGGCGGATACGATGTAGAGACCGACGGCATAGGCGACGCGATCGTCCCTGCGGGCGGAGCATCCGAAGATCGTCAGCAGCAGGCCGAAGGCGGCCACGGCCTCTGCGAGCCACTGCCCCGCCCCCGATCTCACATGCGTTCCCAACGCGAGGATCCGGAGACCGAACATCGCATGTGCCGTGCATGTGCCCGCGACGCCGCCCACGACCTGGGCAGCGGCAAAGGCAAGGGCGCGGCCGGCGCCAATCTCCCTGCGCAGGGCAAACACCAGCGTCACCGCCGGATTGAAATGAGCCTGCGACAGCGGCGCGAAAATGAGGATCAGCACGACAAGCATGGCACCGGTCGCGACGGTATTGCACAGCAGGGCGAGAGCGACATCCTGGGTCAGGCGCTCGGCCATGATCCCGGAGCCGACCACGCCTGCCACCAGCAGCGCAGTTCCGAGGGCCTCCGCCGCGATCGCGCGATAGTCAGCTTTTTCCAATCTCATCGAGACGGTTCTTGAGTTTCAGCCGGTCGAGTTTCTCGAAGGGAAGTGCCGCGAACACGCGGATGCGGTTGGAGAGCACACGCAAGGTTTCCCGAAATGCCTTCGCCTTTTCCGCGTCGCTGCCCGTGACGGCGGCGGGATCCGGCACGCCCCAATGGGCGGTGATCGGCTGACCGGGCCAAACCGGACAAACTTCGCCTGCGGCGTTGTCGCAGACCGTGAACACGAAATCGAGCTCCGGCGCGCCGGGGCCGGAGAATTCGCTCCAGCTCTTGGAGCGCAGCCCGTCGGTCGCAAGTCCGCTCTGCCTCAGCAGCGCCAGAGCATGGGGATTGACGGCGCCGACCGGAAACGAGCCGGCCGAATAGGCCTTGAAGCGGCCGCGCCCTTCCGAATTCAGGGCCGCTTCCGCGATAATCGAGCGTGCGGAATTTCCCGTGCAGAGAAACAGCACGTTGTAGGCTCGGTGCGCCGACATGTCAGCCGCCGCAGCAGGCCGGCTTGGCGCAGGACCCGCCCGTGCCCGAGACGGACTCGACTCGCGTGTCGTCGGCGCCGATCCCGAACGTCGTCAGATCGCCCGTGGTGAAAAATGTCTCCCACTGAACGCCTTGCGGATCCGTGGCCCAGGACTTGTCGCTGCGCGCGTAGCAGCAGTTGGCGCCTTCCTCGACGCGCACCTCGCCAGCGGCCATCTTGGCGCGCGCCGTCACGTCGGCAAGGTCGGCGCTGTTCTCCACCTGGATACCGAGGTGACCGAGACCGGCTTCGCCGCCGCGGCTGGAGATAGCGAAGTTCACACGCGGGTCTTCGAGCATCCACTTCGCGTAGTCGCTCTCTCGCCGTGTCGGTTGGGTGCCAAACAGGGTCGAATAGAAGCGAATGGACTGGTCGATGTCACGAACATGAAGATGCACATGCAATCTGTTCATCGGGATTCTCCAGGTTGATCGAGCAGATTTCGGGATTTCCGCCGCAGCAGTCCTTCATCAGGAAGTACAGCAAGTCGCGCATGTGGGCATATTGCGCGGCATAGATGACGCTCCGGCCTTCGCGGCGCTGGGATATGAGGCCCGCGCGTTCCAGCTCCTTCAGGTGAAACGACAACGTGGGCGGCGGCGTGTTGAGGGCGTCGGCGATCGCCCCCGCGGCCTCACCCGCCGGGCCGGCCTTCACCAGCCTGCGGAAGATCGTCAGACGCGTTTCCTGCGCAAGGGCCGCCAGGGCTGCCAGGGCTGTTTCCGATTCCATATTTCCAAAATAATGGAAATATAAATCCTGTCAAGCCCAGGCGCGAGGTCATGGTCCCGGGTGCGGCAAGGGGCCTTCGCCGAGCAGCCGGGCGTACCAGCGGTTCCAGCCCGCCAGGACCCAGACACGGAACCGGTCGAGATACAGATACACCACGGGCGTCGTGTAGAGCGTGAGAAGCTGGCTCACGACGAGTCCGCCCACGATCGCGATGCCGAGAGGCTGCCGCAGCTCCGAGCCCGTACCGAACCCGATCGCGAGCGGAAGCGCGCCCAGGATCGCAGCAAAGGTCGTCATCATGATCGGACGGAATCGAAGCTGGCACGCCTGGTAGATCGCCTCGCGGGCGCTCAGGCCCTGCTCGCGCTCCGCCACGACGGCGAAGTCGATCATCATGATCGCGTTTTTCTTGACGATCCCGATCAGGAGAATGACGCCGATGAGCGCAAAAAGGTTGAAATCCATCGTGGCGACGAAGAACTTCCTCGCGATCAGTAGCGCAAGAATCGCGCCGACGCCGGCGGACGGCAATGTCGAAAGAATTGTCAGCGGATGGATATAGCTTTCGTAGAGAATCCCAAGAACGATATAGACCGTCAGGATGGCCGCCAGGATGAGCAGTGGCTCTCCGGACACCGACTGGCGGAAAATGCGGGCCGAACCGCCGAATTCGCCATGGATTGATATCGGCGCGTGCACCGCGCTCATCGTGCGCTGAATTGCGGCCGTCGCCTGACCCAGCGACACACCCGGGGGCAGGTTGAACGAAAACGTCGCGGCGGCGAACGGACCCTGGTGATTGATCGAAATCGGCGCCGTTCCGGGGCCGAAGCTCGAAAAGGCGGAGAGCGGAACCATCGTCTCGGGCCGCGTGCTCACCGCCGAGCCGGTCGAAACGTTTCCTCGCGCGCTGTTGGTCAGGGCATTGAGCTGCTGATTGCGCAGGGCATCCGAGGCGATGTCGGCAACCTGCTGCGCGGCGGAGTCGCCCGAACTCTGAGTCAGCGTCGTCGTCCCCGCCACGGTACCTGTGGCGGCTGTGCCGCTGACCGCACCGCCCGCCGTGCTCACATAGATGTCCTTCAGCGTGTCCGGGTTTTGCCAGAACGCAGGCGCCACCCCCATCACGACGTGATACTGGTTCAAATCGTTGTAGATCGTGGACACCTGGCGCTGGCCGAACGCATCGTAGAGCGTGTTGTCGATCTGCGAGGTGGAGATCCCGAGCCGGGCAGCCGTGGCCCGGTCGATCCTGAGCTCGATCTCCAGACCCTTGTCCTCGCGATCGGAATTCACGTCCTGCAGTTCGGGGACGTCGCGGAGCGCCGCAGTGATCCTGGGCATCCATTCGTCGAGTTCATCGAGCGTGTCGGCCTGGAGCGTGTATTGATACGTGCCATTGCCCTGACGGCCGCCGGCACCGGGCACTCCACCCGCATTGCGCAGGAAGAGCCGCGCGCCGGCGACCTCGGACAGCGGCGCGCGAAGGCGGTCGATCACCTCGTCGGTGGAAAGTCCGCCGCGCTCGGATTTCGGCTTGAGCTGGATGAAGACGTTACCCGAATTCGTTCCGCCGCTGCGCGGACCGCCTCCGCCTCCGCCCGCGAAGCCCACAACGCTGTGGACGGCGGGATCCTTCGACACGATGGACACGAAACGCGCGAACTTCTTCTGCATCAGCTGAAAGGAGATGCTCTGGTCGGCACGGATGCCGCCGAAAATGTCTCCGGTATCCTCGCTCGGAATGAATCCCTTCGGCACGATGACATAGAGGAAGACATTCAGCGCGATCGCGACGGCAAGCACGAACATGACGAACCCGGGATTGTCCAGGGCCCAGCACAAGGTGCGGCCGTACAGCCGCTGGCCGCCCTGGAACGCGCGCTCCGAGTAGCGCAGCAGCCGGCCCTGCCTGCGGCCCGGCGGGTGAAGATCGAGGTGAGCGCAGAGCATGGGTGTCGTCGTGAGGGAAACCACGAGCGAAATGAGGACCGCCGCCGACAGGACGATGGCGAATTCGTTGAAGAACCTCCCGACCACGCCGCCCATCAGGGTGATCGGAAGGAACACGGCGGTCAGCGAGAGACTCATGGACAGCACCGTGAATCCTACCTCGCGCGCGCCGAGCAGTGCCGCCTGCATGCGCGGCATTCCCGCCTCGATGTGGCGCGTGATGTTTTCGAGCACGACGATGGCGTCGTCGACCACGAAGCCCGTGGCAACCGTGAGTGCCATCAGCGAAAGATTGTCGAGCGTGAAGCCCGCGAAGTACATCACTCCGAAGGTACCGACCAGGGACAGCGGGACGGCCACGCTCGGTATGAGCGCCGCGCGGCCGTTGCGCAGGAACAGGAACACCACGAGGACGACGAGCCCAACCGAGACCAGCATGGTGATCTCGACGTCATGCACCGAAGCACGAATCGTGCCGGTGCGGTCGTTGACGATGTCGAGCCTGACCGAGGGTGGAATGGCGGCGCGCAGTTCCGGCAGCATCGCCTTCACGGCGTTCACCGTGTCGATGATGTTCGCGCCGGGCTGGCCCGAAAGTATGATGTTGATCGCGGGCTTGCCGTTGGCCATGCCGATGTTGCGCACGTCTTCGACGCCGTCGCCGACCTCGGCGACATCGGACAGCCGGACGGCGGCGCCGTTGCGGTAGGCGACGACGAGGCTCCGGTAGTCGCGAGCGGTCCTCGCCTGGTCGTTGACGCCGAGCTGGTACTGCGCCGGACCCTGCTCGATTGCGCCCTTGGGCGCGTTGGCATTCGCGGCGGAAAGCGCCGCGCGAACGTCCTCGAGGGCGATTCCGTATTTGAACAATGCGCGCGGGTTGAGGTCGACGCGCACTGCGGGCAGCGAAGCACCCGCGATCTGTACCTGGCCTATGCCGTCCACCTGGCTGAGCTTCTGCTGGAGGATGGTGGATGCGGAATCGTAGATCTGGCCCGGCGTCAGCGAATCCGAAGTCATCGCCATGATGAGGATCGGCGCCGCCGCCGGGTTCAGCTTGCGATAGGTGGGGTTGGCCCGGAGCGACGCGGGCAGGTCGGCACGTGCGGCGTTGATCGCAGCCTGGACGTCGCGCGCCGCACCGTCGATGTCGCGGTCGAGGCCGAATTGCAGAACGATTTGCGTCGCGCCGACGGAGCTGCGCGAGGTCATCTCGGTGACGTCCGAAATGGTGCCAAGGTGCCGTTCCAGGGGGGTCGCCACGCTCGTCGCCATCGTCTCCGGCGAGGCGCCGGCCATGGTGGCGGAAACGAAAATCGTGGGAATGTCCACATTGGGAAGCGATGCGACCGGCAGAAGCAGGAACGCGCTCGCGCCGGCGAGGGCAAATCCGGCCGTCAGCAGAACTGTGGCGATCGGGCGCCGGATAAAGTGCGACGAGAAATTCATGGCCCCGCGGTCCCGGCGCCGGAATGAAGCTTCGAGTCCAGCCGCCGGCTCCATCTGTCGAAGTAGATATAGATGACCGGCGTCGTGAACAGTGTGAGCAGCTGGCTGACGATCAGGCCGCCGACGATGGAAATTCCCAGCGGGTGACGCAGCTCCGAGCCGGTGCCGGTCCCCAGCATCAGCGGCAAGGCGGCAAACAGCGCGGCGACCGTCGTCATCATGATCGGGCGAAAGCGCAGCAGCGCCGCGCGCCGGATCGCCGCGCGTGCGCTCATGCCCTCCTCGCGCTCCGCGGAAAGCGCGAAATCGATCATCATGATCGCGTTTTTCTTGACTATGCCGATGAGAAGAATGATCCCGATGATCGAAACGATGCCGAGGTCGTTGCCCGTCATCATCAGGAACAGGAGCGCGCCGACGCCGGCGGAAGGAAGGGTGGACAGAATCGTGATCGGATGAATGAAGCTCTCGTAGAGTACTCCGAGAACGATATAGACGGTGACGATTGCCGCGAGGATCAGCAGAAGCTCGCTGGACAGCGCGGATTGGAAGGCGAGTGCCGATCCCTGGAAATGGGTGGTGGCGCTCGCCGGCAGGCCGGCGTCCGCCTCGGCCTTCCCGACGGCGTCGACGGCGGCGCCCAGCGAGTACCCCTGCGCGACGTCGAATGAGATCATCGCTGCCGGAAACTGGCCGAAATGATCCGTTTCGAGGGGAACCCGGCGCTCCTCGACCCTGGCAAAAGCGGAAAGCGGGGTCTGCCCCCCGCCGGCAGAGGGCAGATGGATGTCGCCCAGCGATTTGAGGGTGTTCTGCACGCCGGGATCGGCTTCCAGTATCACCCTGTACTGGTTCGACTGGGTGAAGATCGTGGAGACGATGCGCTGGCCGAACGCATCGTAGAGGGCGTTGTCGATGGTCGCCGCGGTAATGCCGAAGCGCGCGGCCGTGTCGCGATCCACGACGATGGTCGCGGAGAGCCCGCGGTCGGTGAAGCTGGTCGAGACATTTTCGATCTCGGGCCGCCGTGACAGTGCGGTCGTCAGCCTTGGAACATAGCGCTCTAGCGTCGCCGTGCTCGCGTCCTGGAGGGCGAACTGGTATTGCGCACGGCTGACAGCCGCGTCGACGGTGAGGTCCTGGACAGGCTGCAGATGCAGGGTGATTCCCGGCACGCCCCGTGCGCGGTCTTCAAGGCGGCGCATCACCGTGGAGATGTCGTCCGGCCGCTCGTCCTTCGGCACGAGATTGACGAGCAGACGGCCGCTGTTCAGCGTGGTGTTGGTGCCATCGACTCCGATAAAGGAGGATAGGCTCCGCACCGCGGGATCCTTCAGCAGGGCGCGGGCGAGCGACTGCTGGCGGCCGGCCATCGCCGCGAAGGACACAGTCGGGCCGGCCTGCGTGATGCCTTGCACCAGGCCCGTGTCCTGCACGGGAAAGAATCCCTTCGGTATCGCCAGATAGAGAACAACAGTTGCGGCAAGCGTTGCCGCCGCGACCAGAAGCGTGAGCGGCTGGCGGTCGAGCACCCAGGAGAGCGCGCGGTCGTAGGCGGCGATCAGACGGTCGAAACAATCCTGCGCGATGGCAGCCAGCCTGCCCTGCTGCCGCTGTCCGGCGCGGTGCCGCAACAGTTTCGCGCACAGCATGGGAACCAGCGTGAGGGACACGGCGGCGGAGATCAGAATGGTGATTGCCAGGGTGACCGCGAATTCCCGGAACAGGCGGCCCACGACCTCCTGCATGAACAGCAGCGGAATCAGCACCGCGATCAGCGACACGGTCAGCGACACGATGGTGAATCCGATCTCGCCCGCACCCCTCATCGCCGCGTCGAAGGGTGTTTCGCCCGCCTCGATGTAGCGCGACACGTTTTCGATCATCACGATCGCATCGTCGACCACGAAGCCGGCCGCGATGGTGAGGGCCATCAGCGACAGATTGTTGAGCGAATAACCCAGAAGGTACATCGCAGCGAACGTGCCGACGATCGACAGCGGAACCGACAGGCTCGGGATGAACGTGGCCGGAACGTTGCGCAGGAACAGATAGATGACCAGCACGACCAGAACGACCGCCAGGGCGAGTTCGAATTCGACGTCGGCGACCGAGGCGCGGATGGTCGCGGTACGGTCGGTGAGCACGTCGACATGGACGGCGCCGGGAAGGCCCGCTTCGATCTGCGGAAGAATCGCCTTGATGCTGTCGACGACGCTGATCACATTGGCGCCGGGCTGGCGCTGGACATTGAGCAGGATCGCGGGCGTATCGTTCATCCAGCTCGAAAGCTTCACGTTCTCCGCGCTGTCCTCCACGCTCGCCACGTCGGACAGATGAACGGGCGCGCCGTTGCGATAGGCGACGACGATGGCACCGTAGTCGCCGGCGCTATGCAGCTGGTCATTGGCATTGATCGTGTAGGAACGGGAGGGTCCGTCGAAATTGCCTTTCGGCGCGGTGGAATTGGCATTGGAGATCGTCGTGCGCAGGTCGTCGATGTTCAGGCCGTACGACGCCAGCGCCTGCAGGTTCGCGCGAACGCGGATGGCGGGGCGCTGGCCGCCGTTGATGCTGACGAGTCCGACGCCTGGGAGCTGGGAGATCTTCTGCGCGATGCGCGTATCGGCAAGATCCTCGACCTGGGGCAGTGGCAATGCCCTGGAGCTGACCGCCAGCGTCAGGATCGGCGCGTCGGCCGGATTGACCTTGGCGTAGATCGGCGGCGCCGGCAGGCTCTGCGGAAGCAGGTTGCCGGCTGCGTTGATGGCCGCCTGCACCTGCTGTTCGGCGACGTCGAGGCCTAGGCTGAGATCGAACTGGAGCGTAACGACCGAGGCGCCGCCGGAGCTCACCGACGACATTTGCCTGAGGCCGGGCATCTGGCCGAACTGCCGCTCGAGCGGCGCGGTGACGGTCGTCGTCATCACGTCCGGGCTCGCGCCCGGCAGAAAGGTCTGTACCTGGATGGTGGGATAGTCCACTTCCGGAAGCGCCGACAGCGGCAGATAGAGATAGCCGGCGAACCCCGCCAGCATGATCGCAATCATCAGAAGGGATGTCGCGACGGGACGGCGGATGAAGGGAGCCGAAATGTTCATCGCTGTCGCTGCGGCAGCCCCGCCGTCATCGGCCGCCGGGCCCGCCGCGCCGCATCCGCGATAGCGCCGCGCGGCACTGTCCGCTCAGCGCATCCGTGTTCTGCCGCAGGCAGCGCATCGCGCCGAAGCCGTCTTCATCGCTGCAGAGCTTTTTGATGTCGCCGCCGCAGGCCTCGATCACCGCTGCACGGCGCGCCCGGCGTGCATCGGACGATCCGGCTTCTGCGGTCCCGGCCGGCGGGCCTGAGGAGGAGACGCGGGGCCCCTGCGCGACGGACACCTCCGCGCCGTCATGCAGACGGTCCGCGCCCTCCGTGACGACCCGTTCCCCGGCATTCAGTCCCTTGAGGATCGCCACGCGCTCGCCGTCCTGCGGCCCAAGCGTCACCGCGCGCATGGCGACCGTGCCGTCGGGCTGCACGACATAGACATAGGAACCCTGCGATCCGCGCTCGATCGCGGAGGCGGGCGCCCAGATCTGGCCGCGCAGCGTCCGGACCAGAAGGCGCACGTTCACGAACTGGTTGGGAAACAGCTCGTCCTTGGGATTCTCGAACATGGCGCGCAGCTTCACCGTGCCGGTGGTGGGATCGATGACATTGTCGAGCGTCGCGAGCGTGCCGTCAGCCACTTTCGCAGATTGCGCGCGGTCGTACGCCTCGACGGACAATTTCCTTCCGGCGCGCAGCGCGGAAGCCACCTCGGCTATGTCGTCCTCAGGCAGCGAGAATATCACCGAGATCGGCTGCAGCTGGGTCACCACGACAATGCCGTTCGCCTGACCCGCCTGGACGAGATTGCCCGGATCGACCTGGCGCAGCCCCACGCGGCCCGCGACGGGAGCGGCGATCCGCGTGTAGCCGAGATTGATCGCCGCCGCCTCGACTGCTGCCTCGTCGGCCTTCACCGTGGCGGCGGTGGAACGCACGAGCGCCTGCTGCGTCGCATAGACCTGATCGGACACCGCCTTCTGCGCGTAGAGGGCGCGGTCGCGATTTAAGTCGACTTCGGCATTGGCGAGCGTTGCCCTGTCCCGCTCCAGCTGGCCTTTCGCCTGGTCCAGGGCCGCGCGATAGGGGCGCGGATCGATTTCCGCCAGCAGGTCGCCCGCCCGGACCATCTGGCCTTCCCGAAAATGGAAACGAACGATCGGGCCGCTCACCTGGGGTCTGACGGTCACCGTGGCAAGCGGCGTGACGGTGCCCAGTGCATTGAGGGCTATGGCGATGTCGCCCCGTGCCACCGCCGACACCGCGACCGGCATTGGACCACCGAATTCGGCGCCGGGTCTTTGCATCCGCGAGGAGGGATAGATCGTCCAGATCGCGAGCGCGAGTAACGCGAGGCCGGTGGCAGCCCAGAATGTCTTTGCGCCGCCCGGCAGATGATCCGCGCTCCAGCGCGTCAAGCGGCCGGAGTAGTCGCCCGCTCGAGCCCAGGCGGGACCGAACGTCGATTCAATCCAACCCTTGCCGGTGTCCTGACTGGCCATATCCGTCTAACGGGCGGCCCCGCCCGCTCCGTCCCTCGCGGCGCGCGAGCGGAAGATCCGCCTGCGACCCCAGTATCAAAGCGCGGCAGCGGAAATTTGTCGAAACTGTCGCGGCCGGCGGCCGCGCGTCCGGATGGCGTCAGGGATTGGGTGCCGCCTGCGGGGCCGCCGGAGCTTGGGGCGGATTGCCCGCCTTCTGCTTCGCGAGTTCGACCATGGCCGCGCGCGCTTCGTCGAATCCCTTGAGCGGGACGCCGATATCGACGGCCTTGCTGCGGAAGAAGGTGAGATGCACCTTCATGCTCTTCTGGCCCTTGAACGCATTGACGATGGTTCCGGCCTGCCCGACGCCGAAAAAGCATCCGATGCGGTCGCAGTGATGGAACGGCATGGAAGGCGACTTGAAACTGCCCGCAACGATCTGCGCGCCCTTCTGCAGGTCCACGTCCAGCGGAACGATGAACTGCATCAGATATTGGTCCTGCGACGGCACATAAACCACCGAAATGCTGACGGCGAGCCGGTTGCTCTTCTTGAAGGCGATCGCTTCCCAGGCGTCGCATGGCGCGGGTACGGTGACCGGATAGCAGCGCACATCCCAGCCGCCGAACGTCTTCATGACTACCGGCGTGATCTGCTTCTGCTGCTGGGCGGGTTGCGCCGGCGCGCCCTGGGCGAGCGCAGGACCGGCACAGACCAATGCACTCGCGGCGGCGAGCGCGCGGACGGCAAGCCTGAGCGGACGAGCTACGATTTTCATGACCACAATCTCCGCCACCAGGACTGACGCCTGGCCTCGATATCGTTGAATGCCTTGTGCGCCTCCGCGAAACCCTTGATCGACATCGGGATGGATGCGTTCTTGCCGTTCTGGGAAACGGTCACGACGACGGAGAACGATTGCGCGCTATCGAAGGAGGCCTCGAGCTTGTCGTCGAGCGGAACGAAGGCGAAGCAGCCCGCCGGAGCGCAGGTGGCGTACTGGTACGTCTTGGTGTCGCTGCCGAACTGGAGACCGACCCCGGCCGGGATCAGCACCGTCAGCGGCGCCCGGATGACCAGGACGCGCTTGCCATCCTGTTTCTCGAACGAAACGGCCGCGAGCGGCACGCCAGACCGCGCGTCTACGAATTCGTTCATGAGCTGGCAGGAAGCCTTGGTGTCGCTGTCCTTCGGACAGGCCAGACGCCAGTCCTGGTAGACGAAGATGCGCGGCACGTCGGGTTTCCCCATGCCGCGGAAGATCCATCCTGCGACCACGCCCACGATCAAGAAGACAAGCGCGAGCGCGCCACGCGTCAGCCAGTTTCTCATCTGATCCGTCATGACGGTTGGGTTCGTTTCGTATTCGCTGGGGGATGCCGGCCCTTCGCTGCCGGCATCGGATTTGCGGGCGCAACGCCTATCTCATAAGCCGCGTCCAGCACAATGAAATTATTTGCAAATTGGTTATTGGCGGCCCCGGCCGCCGCGTCCAGCCGGTACTTCGTGGAAAAACCTTGGCAGGACAGGATGTTAACCGGCGACCACGAGGCCGATGGCCGCGCCGCGCCGTTTCTGCAGCGCGGCGATGGCCCGGCTGTAGGCAGGCTCACCCAGCGACCCGGCGCGGCCCACGACCACCAGGGCGCTGGAAAGTCC
Source organism: Rhizomicrobium sp. (assembly GCA_035549575.1). Lineage (GTDB taxonomy): Bacteria > Pseudomonadota > Alphaproteobacteria > Micropepsales > Micropepsaceae > Rhizomicrobium. The sequence continues at coordinate 70,915 of DASZQP010000069.1, read as the reverse complement.
GTGTAAGGAGGAAACTCCCGCGCCGGACGCGAGCGGCGGCGCGTTGACCACCACGATGTCGAAGCTCTTGCGCAGCCGCGCGAGAAAATCGGCAAGCCTGGCGGAGGCAAGGATGCGCTCGGCGTCCGAAGCGGGGCGAAGGGGCGCGATCATCTGCGCGCGGGATCGCGGATCGCGGCGAAACGCCTGCGCGCCGGACGCCGATCCGCTCAGCAGCTCCACCAATCCGGCTTCGGCCGGCGCCACGCCGAGGATTTGCGCGAGCGCGGGCTGCTGCAGATCGGCGTCGATCACAGCAACGCGCAGGCCGGACCGGGACGCGGCGCGGGCCAGCGCGGCGGCGAGGAATCCCTGGCCCGCGCGATCGGGAGACGTGACACAGACCACGGTACCGCCCGCGGAGGCCCGGCGCAGCGTTGCCAGGAGCCGCCCGATCGCCTGCGCGAACGGAGAGCCGGGCAGATCGAGCACCGCGGTCGCCGCGCGCGCATCGCAGAGTCCCCTGATTTGCGCCAGCACAGGCGGATGGCGGCGGGCTGCGGCGGGTGCGGAGCGGAACGCCTGCGCCGGAGATACGGGAACGGGCGCGGGCGCGGCGAACCGTTCCGCGAGCAGCGCGGCAAGAAGGCCGAGCAGAAGCCCTGCCGGAATCGACGCGCCGACGATCAGCATCCGCTTGGGCGAACTCGGTGCGCTCGGCACCGGCGCACGCGAGATCACATGCGCGTCCGGATTCTGGATGACGTCCTGATCCTGCGTTTCGCGCAGCCTGGTCACGAAGGCTTCGTACATCGTGCGCGTGGATTGGGCATTGGCCTCCAGCGCCTTCAGCTTCACGCGCACCAGGTTCTGTGCGCCGGCCTGCTTTTCGGCCTGGGCGAGGCTCGCCTGCAGCGAGCCGACCTGCGCGCGGGCGACGACCACGTCGTTCGAGATCGAGCCGGCGAGCCGGCTGACCTCGGTCGCGATCTTGTCCTGAAGGTCCTTCTTCTGCGTCTGGATCGCGACCATCTTCGGATGAAGCGGTCCGTAGCGGGTCGACAGGTCGGATTCCTGCGCGATCAGGGCAGCTTGCTGGGTACGAAGCTGGACGATCAGCGGCGACGCCAGAATCTGCGACACATCGGCCGTGTCCCCCGCCTTGATGAGCGCGGTGACGCGGTCGTTGGTCGCCTGCTTCTGCGCGAGATCGGCCTTCGCAAGCACCAGCTGATTGCTGATGGCGCTGATCTGCTGGTCGGCAAAGGACGTCCCGTCCGACGTCTCGTTGAGATTGTTTTCCGCCTTGTAGCGCTGGACCGCCGCTTCGTCGGCCTGGACCTGATCGGCGAGCTGCTGCGTGCGGGTCAGCAGCCAGGCCGTCGTCCGGTTTCCGATGGCGCGCTTCGCATCCACCTGATCCTCGATGTAGGTGTCCACGAGGGCATTGGCGATAAAGGCGGCCCTGGCAGGGTCGCGCGCGGTGAAGGTTACGGTCAGAGTGGTGGACAGGCCCTGCGAGTCCACGCTGACGTGTTTCAGGAAATTGTCGACAATCGCGTCGCGCGCCCCGGCGGAGCCATCCGGCTTGTCCCGCGCGAACCAGCTGCGCGGATCGAGGGCCTTCACGAACGAACCGACTGCGCCGGGCTTGAGCGACGGATTGAATTCCGGGTCGTCGTAAAGCCGGAGTTTGGCGATCACATGCGACGCCAGCTCGCGCGATGTCAGGATCTGGATCTGGTTCTGGATCGAGGAAGGATCCGTCGGAAGCTGCGAAAGCACCGCGGAGATGTCGGTCACGTTGTTCTTGCGCGAATCGAGCATGAGGCTCGCCGAACTCGAATATCGCGTCGGAAGGATCGCGACGACGGCGATCGCGAGCGCGACAGTCGCGGCGGCAACGTTGCGGATCAGCGCGCGGCGCCGGTGCACGATGCGCAAAAGATCGGCCAGCTGGAAATGGGATCCGGCGGGAACGGGGACAGCGACAAAGGAAGGCGCGAACGACATGGAGCTGGATTTCGCCCTGTGACCCGGATCGGCGCTTTTGAGCCATTCTCCAGCGCGTTTGGGCCGTTTTAGCGCCCGACGGGCTGAAGAAGCGTTAACGGCGGGAAACCGTTTGGAGGCCGGGGTTGTGCGGGCGCGGGACGGCTGGAAGGCCATGTTCAGGGCCTGGCCGGCCTGAGGCCTGCGCCCAGCCAGGCTATCGCTCCATCGGCCACGGCGCGGTAGGCGCGGTCGGAAAGATAGATCTGCAGGAAGACGATCGCTGCCAGTCCGGGGCCGTAGCAGCCGCGCGCAACCGCCGAGGCATACATCGCCAGGGCCCTGAACGGGCTGGTCGATGCGACGAACTTGGCGATCGCCCAGCCGCGGCAGCCATAATAGGCCCGGGCGGGAATGAGCGGTTTCATCTCCTCCAGCCAGGCGATCATCCGCCCGCCCTTGCGTCCGGACGATGTGCGGTTGGGATCGGATATGTCCGTCCATACGGCGCCGGGCTGCTCCGCCATCACGAATTGCTGGCCGTCGAGGAAGAGGCGGATCGCGAAATCCGTATCCTCCGCCGCCCGGACCGATTCCGTGTAGCGCACACGCCTCGCCGTCTCGCGATCGACCACCACGGTAATGGTCGGAACGAAACCGCGGTCGCAAAGCAGATAGGTCGCCATGTGTTCGCCTGGCGCTATGGCGCGAGGAGGTTTCATGAAAACGCGGCCGCCGCCGCGATCGACGAGCATGCGGGCGTAGCCGACGGTATTGGTCTTGCCGTCGAGGAGCGCGCGCATGGCCTGGAGATGTCCCGGCAGATAGCGGTCGTCCGAATCGAGAAAGGCGACATAACGTCCTCGCGCCAGATCGATGCCAGCATTGCGCGCCGCGCCACCGCCGCGGTTGTCCTGCCGATGGAACCGGATGCGCGGGTCGGAGAACGACTCGACGACGCTGCGCGGATCGTCGCGCGAACCGTCGTCGACGACGATGATCTCGAAATCGGCGCAGGTCTGGTCGAGGACGGACGAGATCGCCGCGGCCAGCACGTCAGCCCGGTTGAACACGGGGATGATCACGGAGAAGAGCGGGGTCACGGCACCGGCTTCCTTTCCCCGGGGGCGCGCAGCATCGCGAGCATCAGGAGGAACGAGACCCAGGCCGGCGCATCGCCCTCCAGAAAATCCGACTCCATGAAATTGTGCAGGACGAGGAATACGAAGATCGCAAAGAGCATGGCGCGCTGCGTCAGGTCGCCGTCGCCGCGCCGCCAGAATTGCGCCGCCGGAACGGCGATGAGACCGATGGCGGCGATTGCCACTCCGATGCCGCCGATGGTGACGGTCATCTGCAGATAGCCATTGTGGCCGTGGGCGACCGCTTCGACCCAAGACCCCGCGACATAGTTGTGAAGCGGCGACAGGCTCCCCGTGTCGGCGAAAGTGCCGAAGCCCGAACCGAGGAAGGGATGATCCCGGATGAACGCGATTTCGGCTGCCCAGATCGCCGAGCGGCCGGTGAACTCGGTCGGATCCTCGAGCATGTGTGCGATCGTGTCCGCGTCCAGGACGAGGAAGAAGGCGCCGGCGAGCACGAACAAAAGCGCGGCCACGACGACGATCGCGCGATCGATCCCGCGGCGCCATGCCGCGCGGTAGGTAAGCCCGAGGACCAGAGCCAGCGCGAGAAGGCCGAGGGACGATTTCGACCGCGTCATCACCGTGAACGCGATCGCGCCCGCGCAAAGCGCGAAATCGATCGCGCGCCGTCTGCGCAGCGCCGTGAACAGGAAGACGATCGCCGAGATGGCGGAAACCGCGCCGGCGATGTTCTTGTGGAAATAGAGGCCGCGCCAGTCGCCGACGAGGCCCGGATCCTGCTCGCCCGGAAGGTGCACGGCCTGGTGGACGAGAGGAATCGAAAGCCAGTTGACGATCAGCACCCCCGCGAGCACGAACCACCAGATTTTCAGCGCGCGTGCCGGGCCAAGCGTATCGACGCACACCATGGTCGAGACCGTCACGATGATGGCCAGCGCCGCGCGCCGGATCGCGACATCGGGCGCATGCGCCCAGCTCGCGCTCAGCACGCACCAGAATAGCAGCACGGTCACCATCGGCGGCACGGCGGCGGCAACCGACAGCCCTTTCCGCCACAGTGCAAATCCGCCGATCGCGAGGATGAGAAAGACATACAGGATCTGGCGCACGGCGTCTCCGCCGCCGGTGACGGTATACGGACCCATTTCGAGATCGGTCGCCGGATTCCGCAGGGCGAACGGCTGCATCCCGATGAAGGACATCAGCAAAAGCGCCACGAACGCGGCGTCCATCAGCCTCGGTGCGATGTCGAAGCGCGCGTGTGTGCCGGCGCCGATGAGGCTGTCATCCGCCATGGGTCACGGAATATTCGTCGTAGTAGCGGCCGCGGATGGCCGCCAGTTTTCCCGCCGCACGGAACAGCTTGCGCAAGGCGTCCACCGCGCGATTCGTGCCGATTCCGAGAATGACGAACAGCAGCGGCGACAACAAGAGCGCGCCGGCGATCTTCACCGCTTCCCGGGCGCGGGCCGCACCGCTCTGCCCGTGCTTCAGGAACACGCGCATGTCCGAATTGCCGGTGGAATAGGCGCGCGACAGCGCCCACCGCAGATTGCCCCGCGAGGCGGGAACCCATGCGTGCACGACGGCCTCCTCGCACCAGGCGAAGCGGCGGCCCGCGCGCCGCAAACATTCCAGAAAATCGCTGTCCTCGCCGCCGCAAAGCGCGAAGGCGGGATCGAACCATTGGGAAAGCGTTCCCTCGAAACACCGCCGCGCGAAAATGATGTTCCCGGTGCCGGGAATCGCCGACACGGGCCCTGTCGTGCCATGCATGTCGGCGATGCCGTCGCATCTCGCTGCCCAGCGCCCCGGCGCCGTCTCGTATTCGCGAAGGACCGCGCCGTGAAGCACGTCGGCGTCCGTCGCCTGCTGGGCGCGCAGGAACGCCTCCAGCCAGCCCGGCTCCGGCCACTCGTCGTCGTCGAGCATGGCGATGAAATCGCAGGCGTGCGAAAGCGATCGGGCCACGAGCGCATTGCGCACATTGGCGATTCCGCGCTCGGGCGCCACGAAATAGTCCAGCGGCCAGCCATAGCCGCTTGCCGCGCGCTCCCGGCAGATTTCGAATCCCTCCCGGCCTTCCGCGTCGTTGTCCGCCACGACCACCGTCACGGTGGCACGCGTTCGCAGATTCTCCACCGCCGTCAAAAGCCGAAGGAGGCTCTGCGGGCGCCGGAACGTCGGAATGGCCACGACGACATTAAGCATGCGCGCGCTTCCATTTCCGCATCAGGCCCATCACCTGGACCGTATTGACGAGTTCGCCGGCAAGAATGCCGCCGAGCGACGCCACGGGCCCGAACAGCAGAAGCAGGATCATCGTGCCGGCGACCGACACGGCGCTGGCGCCGACCCCTGTGCGCGCGAGTGCGTTGAATTCTCCCGCCGCCTGCAGGAACACCGCTTCCGACGCCCGGATCGCGCGCGCGGCGACGACAAGTGCCCAGAGCGCGGTCACGATATGAACCGAGGCCGCGTCGAAGCCCTTGCGGATGAAAAGCTGCGGAAACCAGGCGAGTATTGCCGTCGCAAGAAGGACCGTGGCGAGCCAGATGGCCACCGCCGCCATGCGGAACTCGATCCGGCACCGGTTGGCGCTCCCGTAGTCGCCCGCGGCGAGATAGCGCGCGATGGTCGGGCGCTCGCGGTCCGGCAATGCCTGAAGAACGAGAAATACCGGCCGCATCAGAAGAGCGCCGAGCGCCAGAAGCGCGAATGCGGGCGCACCTGCGATGAACGTCACGAAATAGGCGTGGGCATTCGCCGTCACTTCCGAAAGCACCACGCCCAGAAGCGACCAGCGCGTGACATCCCGCCAGATCGGCGCATACACGCGGAACGAACCGCCGGACCGGATCTGCCTGGCCAGGAACTTCCGTCCGAAAACGGGCACGCTGAGGACCGCGCTCGCCAAGAGCACGAAGCTCGCGCTCACAAGCGAGAGCGCATCCAAGGCGGCGAGCAGGAACAATCCCGTAAGCAGGGCAAGGGAATAGAACAGATCGGAGAGCGCGGCCTGCCGCGGATGATTGTCGATATAGGCGTTGAAGCGCGAGAACCATCGCAGGGACATCACCGCGCCATAGGCGCCCAGCGCCAGCGAAGGAACGATCCCGGCCCCGCTGCTCCACATCAGCAGCGCCGTCGTCGCGCCGGCGCCGAGGCAGAATAGCCGGTTCACCTTCCGAAACGCCGCGAGCTGTTCCTCTTCGCCGAGGCTGGATGTACCGATGGCCTTGACGAGCGGCGCGCCGAGCAGACCGGACGACATGCTGAGGCAAAAAGGGACGACGACAAGAAGAAACGAAAAAAGGCCGAAGTCGGCCGGGGCGAGGCGGTGCAGGAAAATCAGGGACGCGACGAAATGGGAGCCCGACACCGCGATAGGACCGATCGTCGTCAGGCCGTAGCGGCCGGCAAGGCGGACCAGCCTGCCGAAATGGCCGGAGGAAGGTTCGGCGATGCTGGCCGTAGGAAGGGCAGTTCCCGGCATAACCATTCCTGACGTGCTGTTTTGGTCCGCGCAGGGGGACACGAAGCAAGTTACGGGCCGGTTTACGCTTCGCGGGTGCGCGTCAGGATCAGAAAGAGGGCAAGCGGATTGGTCACGGTATAGCGCCAGAACAGCCGCTTCGGTTCGCACCAGAGCCTGTGCAGCCACTCGAGGCCGGCGCGCTGCATCCAGCCGGGCGCGCGGCGATAGGCGCCGACGGCGAAATTGAAGCAGCCCCCGCAGGTAACGATCCAACCCGCCTTCAGGCGGTCGCGGTTGCGCGTGCAGAAATCGTATTCCAGCGGCACGCCGAGTCCCACCCAGAGCACATCCGCGCCGGAGGCGTTGATCTGCTCGCAAATCGCCCGTTCTTCGTGCCGGGAAAAATAGCCGTGACGGCGGCCGGCGATCTTCAGGTCCGGATAGGAGCGCTCGAGCGTTGCCGCGCAGGCTGCGTTGATCTCCTCCGTCGCGCCGAGGAGAAAAAACTTGAGGCCGTGCGCTTCGGCCATCTTCGCCGCGTCGTGGAGAAAATCCGTCGTCGCGCTGCGCTCCGGGATCGGTGCCCGTGTCAGGATCCGCGACGCGAACACGACCGGAGCGCCGTCGGCGTGGACGATGTCGGCCGATTGAAACACCTGGCGGAACCTGGCGTTGGTTCCGGCGAGAGCCAAGGCATGCCCGTTCGCCGCGAAGACCAGCTTGGGCGTGCGCCGGCCGCTGCGCGCGGCGAGGCAATCTCCGACCATCAGCCTGCCCATCTGCTGGCGGGAGAGGCACGCGGTATCGACACCGCCGATCACCACGCGCTTGTAGACGCGCTCCCCCGTACGCCGTTCCGTTCGCGGCTGTGTGCTCGCGAGCGCCGTCATCAATAGGCGTTCCTGCGCCGCAGGAGTTCGTGCGGCGTCCGCAGCATGATCGAGATGTCCAGCGCGGTGGAGGCGTGCTCGACGTACCAGGCATCGAGATCGATGCGGCGCTGCATGAGATCCAGCGTCGGCGTGCCGCCGCGATAGCCGTTCACCTGCGCCCATCCGGTGATGCCGGGCTTTGCCCGCTGCCGCAGCACATAGTTCGGAATGAGCGCGCCGTAGAGCGCATCGTGAACGGCGGCATGGGGGCGCGGACCTACGAGCGACATCTCGCCCCTCACCACGTTCCACAGCTGCGGAAGCTCGTCGAGGCTGGCGGCGCGCAGGAATCGGCCGGCGCGAGTGACACGCCTATCGTTGCGCGCGGCCTGGACAACCTGCGCGCCGTCCTCGACGACGTGCATGGTGCGGAATTTGAGGATCAGGAACGGCCTGCCGTTCAGGCCGTGGCGCGTCTGGCGAAAGATGACCGGGCCGGCGCTGTCCAGCTTGATGGCGATCGCTATGAGGACGAGCAGCGGCAGCAGAAAGAGAAGGGCGCACAGTGCGACCGCGATATCGATCGCGCGCTTGCAGGCGGCGTATGTCCGCCCTCCGGCGATCGCGCCGGAATGGGACGCCGGCATCCTGGGCGCAAGGGCAAGCCGGTCCGGCAGGACGCGACGATCGCCCGAAATCTCCGATATGTGCTGCTGAACGCTCACGGCGCCCCCGACGGTTTTGCCGAGAGAACAGGTGCATCCCCCGCGCCAGCATCCGCCGCGCGAGCTGTTTCAATCGGGGACGGATTTGTCCGTTTTGGGAGCAGTCGCGCCGGCCGTCATGGCGGGATCCGGGCCGAATCCCCGAGCGGGACGCATCAGGCCTAACGCGCCATTAGCCGTTGCCAGGTGCGGAGCCGGCCGTTGCCCAGCCGCAGGCCCGCGATCACCGAGGGCAGCCGCGGCTCCCGGAGTGCCAGGCCGTATCGCGGCATGAGAAACGGATTGAGGCTGGCATCCAGGGAACCGGAAAGTGTCGTGAATGCGTATTCGTAGCCCGCGTCGCGAACCGCCCGCCAGGCCGCAGGACAAATGTCGCCGACGTTGCCGAAGGGATAGGCGAAATAGCGGCACCGGCCGACCTCGGCTTCGATTTTCTCGCGCGCCAAGAGCGCCTGATCCTGCAGATAGCCGGCCGTCTGTCCGCCATGCATCGGCCAATGCAAATCCGCATGCGCGCCGATCTCGACGCCGCGGCGGCTCAACGCCCGCACATGATCCCAGTCGAGGAACGCATCGGAGCGGAACCGATCGAGCAGCGCGGGCAGGTCGGATAGCGCGGATTGCATCTGGGCTATCGCCCGCTCTGCCCGCCCGGCATCGAACGCGCGCAGCCTCGCGACCTGCAGATCGGCCTGCTCCGCCCGGTTCCCGCCGTTCAGCGATACGGGACCCAGCTCCGCGATGTCGTAGCGGCCCTCCGGCGCATGGTGGAAGAACAGCCGCGCCACGAATACCGGGCTGCGCACGCCGGTGCCGATGTGCCGTGTACTGACGAAAAGCGTCCAGGGCAGTCCGAACCCGGCGAGAACGTCCGCAGCCGCGAGGTTGTTTGCATAGCCGTCGTCGCACATCAGGAACACCGCGTTCCGAAACCGGCCGGGATCGCGCAACACTCCGGAAATGTCAGCGAGAGGCAGAACGTTGAAGTTGTCCCTAAGGAATCTTGCGATTTCCGCAAACGCATCTGCATCGTGATGATTCGACTGAATCGCCGGGTCTTCGATCCGCGCTTCCACTCCGTGAAAGAACACGGCTGCGGGCCGCCCCGCGAGCCGCATAAGCGCAGCAGGAAAATGGCTTAGCAGGCGGCGCGTGAGGTTTCCAAGGCCGCTCATGGTCGGTTTCCGGGGGTCATGATCGCCGATCGCGGATCGTGCGCCGGCGGGCTTTCGATAGGCTTAACACCACCGGATCCGATACGACGATTTGATGACAGGCAATGGACAACCCGTTCCAACAGGCTCAGTATCGGGTATTGCATCAACGGGAATCAGTGATGGCACGTAACTCAGACGAGCATACACCCCACCCTCTGGACATCGCACTGGGCAGCCGCGTCCGGCTGCGCCGCAAGGAGCTTGGCCTGTCTCAGGATCAGCTTGCCCGCGCTTGCGGAATCACGTTTCAGCAGGTCCAGAAATACGAGCACGGAACCAACCGAATCAGCTTTTCACGTCTGGTTGAGATATGCAGCGCCCTCGATTGCAGCGTGTCCGACCTGATCGGAAACCTGGACAAGACGAAGTCCACCGGCTCCTTCTCGAAGCAGGTGGCCTATCTGACGGAGCCCGGCGCGAGCGATCTGCTGGAGGCCTACGCGAGCATCGAATCGCCCAAGCGCCGCCGCGCGATCCTCAACCTTGCCCGCCAACTGGCCAACGACCAGGCCGAGGCGGCGCGGCCTTCGGCGCGGCGCGGAAGTTCGGCGCGGGCCTGACCGCTCGCACGGGCGGCGTCGGGGCGCCCTTACCGTTTGCGGATCCGCGAACCTGGCCCGCGTGCATTCGACGGGAACGGAAGACCGATGAAGCTTGTCACATTCGAAAAGGATGGACGCGAGCGAACGGGTGTTGTCGTTGACGACCGCTTTGTGATCGACATTCACGCTTCCGCGCCGAGCCTGCCACCCGACATGACGGGGCTGATCGCGGCATGGCCGTCGGCGGAAGGCGCAGTGCGCGCGCTGCGAACCACCGGGACCGGAATCCCGCTATCCGAAGTGCGCCTGCGGGCGCCCGTGCCGAGGCCCGGGAAAATACTCGCCATCGGCCTGAACTATGCCGATCACATTGCCGAAACCGGCAGGCCCGCGCCCGAGCATCAGCTCTGGTTTTCCAAGATGCAGAGCGCCGTCAACGGTCCCTACGACCCGATCCAGATTCCCCGCGCATCGACCCAGGTGGACTACGAAGCCGAGTTCGTTGTCGTCATTGGCCGCCGCTGCCGCCATGTCACGAAGCAGGAGGCCGCCGACGCGGTCTTCGGCTATGCTGCCGGAAACGACGTGAGCGTGCGGGACTGGCAATTCCGCACCGGCCAGTACGTTCTCGGGAAATCCTTCGACACCCACGCGCCGTTCGGACCGTGGATCGTGACCACCGACGAGATCGGCGATCCGCACAATCTCGGCATTCGCTGTTTCGTCAATGGCGCCAAACGGCAGGATTCGAATACCCGCCACCTGGTGTTCGATGTCTTCGACCAGATCGCACACCTCTCCGAGGCGATGACCCTGGAGCCCGGCGACGTGATCTACACCGGCACGCCGGGCGGGGTGGGATTTGCGGCGCAGCCGCCCGAATTTCTCAAGGCGGGGGACGTGGTGCGGGTCGAAATCGACCGGATCGGCGCGCTGGAAGCCCGGCTGGTTCCCGAGCCCTAGGCGCGCCGCCTTTCCAAGTCTTCATGTACACGGCCGAAGGGTCTATGTATCTCTGCACGACATCGGGGTGACCCTTCGCGCAAACTGGACGGTTGCCGGCTGCAATCCGGAACCGAGCGCCGCATGAGCAAAAAGCCGATTTTCTTCGACGCCACGGGGCGCCGCGCCGCGCGCATCTCGTTCGTCGGATGGGGGGTTGCCGTCGTCAGCACCGTGCTCGGCGTCGCCTTCATTGCGAGCCTCGTCGTCGCGCCGCAGATGGAAGCGGTCACCTTCACCAGCCGTCTGACCGCGATCCACCTGCCCGACCTCGTGAACAAGGCGAAGGATCCGGGCCTTCTCAAGTCCGCAGGCCGCCTCGCCGCGGAGGCGCGCGCGAGCCGCGCGCGGCTAAGGCGGCTGCACCATTCGCGGAACATGCACGCGGCCGCTCCGCACATCGTCCCACCGGCCCTCAAGCCACAGGCGGGGCGGTCGCTCTCGATCGGCTTCTACGAGACTTTCGAGCAGGCGAGTTATCCGGCGCTGAAACGCGCGCTTGGGCACCTGGACTGGGTGGTGCCCAACTGGTTGAGCCTGCAAGGCACGGACATGTCCCTCAAGAGCGCAGTCGACCATCGGGTGGTCGGCCTTGTCCGGCGCAGCAAACGCAACACGGTCATCATTCCGATGCTGCAGAATATCCAGAAAGGGTATTGGAACGGCACGGACCTGGCGAAGCTCCTGGCGGACCCGCAGCGGCGCGCCCAGCTTCTCTCGAAGCTCGTAGCCTTTCTTTCCCGGCACCGCTTCCCGGGCCTGGCGGTCGATTTCGAGAATGTGCCGCCGGGCGCGCAGGGCGACCTCAAGAGCTTTCTTTCGGACATGTCCGCCGCGTTCGCGCCTCACGGCTGGATCATCGTGCAGGCCGTGCCGCTGGACGACGACAGCTGGCCGTACGAGGACTTCGCAAACATCGTGGACTACACCCTGCTCATGGCCTACGACGAGCACGACGATGCGGGCGAAGCCGGAAGCATTGCCGGCCAGCCGTGGTTCGAGAGGCTTCTCGCGGAGCGCATGCGCGTGCTCGATCCGCGATCCACCATCGTCGGAATCGGCAACTACGGCTACGACTGGCACGGAAACAGGTATGCCGACAGCCTGAATTTTCAGGACGCCGTCCTGGCCGCGCGCGATTCCGATGCGGACATCGATTTCGACGACGCGACGGGCAACGCCCATTTCTCCTACATAGAGAACGACAAGTCCAAGCACGATGTCTGGTTTCTCGACGCGGTGACGGCGTTCAACGAGATCCATGCTGCGGACATCTATCGTCCCGCGGGATACGCGCTGTGGAAGATCGGCAGCGAGGATCCCTCCGTCTGGCCCGTCATGGGTAGAAAATACGGCGCGGCCGCGCCCGACAGCCTGCACCGGATTCCGGTGAGCCAGGACGTGGATTTCGAGGGTCAGGGCGAGGTTCTGAGGGTCGAGTCCCATCCGACGCCGGGAGCGCGCAAATTCGAGGTCGATGCGGACACGGGCGCGATCACGGACGAGAGCTACACGACGATTCCGACGAGCTATGTAATCCACAGCATCGGCGCATCGAAGGATAGGGTCGCGCTGACCTTCGACGACGGTCCGGATCCGGAATGGACGCCCGCGATCCTCGACATCCTCAGGGCCAAGCATGTGAAGGCCACCTTCTTCGTCATCGGCGAGAATGCGGAGGCCAATCCGGGCCTGGTCGCGCGGATTCTCGCCGAGGGGCATGAGCTGGGCAATCACACCTTCACCCACCCCAATCTCGCCGACACGCCCGACGAGGCGGTGTCCCTGGAGCTCAATGCCACGCAGCGCCTGATCGAGGCGATCACCGGCCGTTCGATGCGGCTCTTCCGGCCGCCCTATATGGGCGATGCGGAGCCCGCATCCGCCGACGAAATCGAGCCCGTCGAGATCGCCCAGAATCTCGGCTACATCACGGTCGGCGAGCACGTCGATACCGAGGACTGGCAACTGCCTTCTCCGGAAACGATGATCCGGACGTCGCTTGCCGAGATCACGAATCCCAACCCCGAAATCCGCGGCAATATCATCCTGCTCCACGATTCCGGCGGCGATCGTTCGCGCACGGTCGCGGCGCTCGGTCCGCTGATCGACGCGCTGCGCGCCAGGCACTACCGGTTCGTCCAGGTTTCGGAACTGGCCGGGCTCACGCGCGACCAGGCCATGCCGCCGCTACCGCCCACCATCGCGCTTCTTACCGACCGCGTCGTGTTCCTTTCCCTCAGCTACCTCGGACAGGCATTCTACTATCTGTTCCTCGCCGCGATCGGACTGGGCATTGCGAGGCTGTTCGTGCTGGGCGCCCTCGCGTTCCTGAACCGGCGCCGTACCGCCGCCGTCACGCCGCCCGCACCGGACCCGAAGAACCTGCCGGTCAGCGTTCTCATCCCCGCCTTTAACGAGGAGGTCGTCGTCGCGTCCACCGTCGAGCGCATTCTAGGCAGCGACTACCCCGGTCTGGAAGTCATCGTCATCGACGACGGCTCGCTCGACAACACCATGCGGGTGCTTCAGCAGCGCTTCCACGCGGACCCGCGCGTGACGCTGATCTCCATTCCCAACAGCGGCAAGGCCGCCGCGCTGAACACAGGTCTCGGCCGCGCCGGCGGCGAGATCATCGTCGCGCTCGATGCCGACACGCTGTTCGACCGCAATACGATCTCGCGCCTTGCCCGGTGGTTCGCCGACGAATCCATCGGCGCGGTGGCAGGAAACGCCAAGGTCGGGAACCGCATCAACACGATCACGCGCTGGCAGGCGCTCGAATACATCGTCGCGCAGAACCTCGAACGGCGCGCCCTGGCGGCGCTCGGAACCCTGACCGTGGTGCCTGGCGCAGTCGGCGCATGGCGGCGAAGCGTGCTGCAAAGTCTCGGCGGATTTCCCCAGGATACGCTCGCCGAGGACCAGGATCTCACCATTGCCGTCCAGCGCGCGGGCTATCGCGTGCTGTTCGACAGCTCGGCCGTCGCCCGCACCGAAGCGCCCGCCACCTTCCGCGCGCTGGCGCGGCAACGCTTCCGCTGGGCCTATGGGACGCTGCAATGCCTGTGGAAATACCGCGACGTCACGCTCAATCCGCGCTATGGCGCGCTCGGCATGATCGCTCTGCCGCAGGTCTGGCTGTTCCAGATCGTACTGTCGGCTCTGGCCCCGCTGGTCGATCTGTCCTTCATCTGGCAGATCATCGGCGCGGCCATGAACTATCTGCAGCACGGCGCGGAATTCAACAGCGCTAACGTCCAGAAAATCGCGATCTACTACTGCGTCTTCATGGTCGTGGATCTGCTCGCCGCAATGGTGGGATTCCTGATGGAGAAGCGCGAGGACTGGAACCTGCTGTGGTGGTTGATGCTGCAGCGCTTCGGCTATCGCCAGCTCATGTATTACGTCGTGATCCGGTCCATTTTTGCGGCCCTGAGGGGACCCTTCGTGGGCTGGGGCAAGCTGGAGCGGGCCGGAACGGTCCGGGCCGAGGCCGCCTAGCGGGGAACCAGGAACACGCCGTTGTCGCTTGTGCGATCGACGCGGTAGGCGCGCAGAACGGCGGATTTCGTCTGCGCGCCGAGCGCGAACGGGTCGAGGGAATCGAACTGCATCACTGCAAAGCGGCGCCGCTCGACGAGCCCGGCGAGCGCGCCGGCATCTCGCGCACGGGAAGCATATGCCTGTCCGAGATTGAACACGTCGGCCTCTTCGTCCTTGCCCGCCCAATAGCAGAGTGCGAGATCCTCGCAGAGCGCCGGCCCGCGCCTTGCCGTCAGGTAGGCAATGTCGGCGGATGCGGCCGCGGCGTCGTCTTCGAGCGGATGAAGCCAATAGCGCCGTGTCGTCCAGTCGGGATTCCATTGCAGCCAAAGGCCGGCCAAGAGCGGCAGGCAATAGGCGAGTCCGGCCAGGGCGCGTCTTTTCCCGCTGGTCCCCAAATCGCGGAGAAGCAGGCCTGCCCCGAGTGAAAGCGCGATTGCGGCGTCGAACCAGATGTTGATATCGACGCCCCCGCCGCCGGCAAAGAGGATTCCCTCGCTGAGAGCTGTGAGCGAATAGAGCGCGCACAATCGAACATGCCGGTCGCGCGCGCGAAGGATCGCAAGCAGGACCATGCCGGCGAGTGCAATGCCGCACCAGAGGAGCCACGAAGACAGGCTCGCTACCAGACCGGCGAAGGTATAGAGGCGAGGCGAGTTCAGATGCGCGAACAGATCGCTTCCGTACAGGAGCCGGAACGCCGCAAGTCCGGCAACGGCAAAGCTCAACCCGCTCGCGACAAATAGTAGGGCCGACGGACGGCGCTGGAGAAGCAGCCATGCCGCCAGTGCGACAGGCAGGGCGACAAGGTTGTGCTTGGCGAACGCGGCGAGCACGAGCAGCAGCGCGGCCGCCACGATGGCCCAGGCATCGCGGGGCCATCGCAGAAGGATCGCCAATCCCGCTAGGGCGATCGCATGCGCAAGCAGCTGCGGGTCGTCCATGCCGGCATAGTCGCTGAACAGCAGCAGCCCAGCGACGAACAGCACGGCCGGGAACAGCGCACTCCAGCGATCCGTGTTCATCAGTCTGCAGGAAACGTATATTTCCCCTGCGATTGCGAGGACCGCGAGAAGCGAAACCATGCGTCCCGCCATGATGAAGTCCCCGGTCAGGCGCCCGGCGGCGCCGACGATATAGAAGGACAACGGCGGATAGTTGTTGAAGGTGAGGCTCCCTGCCGGCGGGTAGAGGGCAGCGCCGGACATCGCATGAAGCGCGTGGTAGGCATTCCACCCTTCATTGGGATCCAGCGGCACGCGAAGCCCGGTCGTTGCTGCAACTCTCGCCAGGGCCAGCGCCGATGCGATCGCAAGCAGCGAGACGACAATGCGGAAGCACGCAGCCGCCGCGGTCATGCGCCGCAACGCGAATCGGGCACGATGTCGTAGATCGCAAAAAAGCTTCCGGACCGGCGAAGCCGCAGCACGGACGGCACGGCGCTGCGCACGCCGCCGAGATGGATCACGACCGCCTCGTCGAAATGGCACTGGAACTTCATGAGATAGGGGAACACCTGGGCGATGTCCTCGTCGTCGTCGATCCGGCCGGCGGCGAGGTCGTTCAACTCGTCTATGTCCGGGGGCGAGCCTTGCTCGGCGGAGTTCGCGGCAATTCGGGCGACTTGCGGCCTGAGCCGGATGACGTGCTGGTCGCGGGTGGTGAACATCAGGGGCGTGAATGCGCCCGGGTCGATG
Source organism: Rhizomicrobium sp. (assembly GCA_035549575.1). Taxonomy (GTDB): domain Bacteria; phylum Pseudomonadota; class Alphaproteobacteria; order Micropepsales; family Micropepsaceae; genus Rhizomicrobium. Next base: position 54,759 of record DASZQP010000069.1, on the reverse strand, counting down.
ATGGCGAGTTCTGCCATGTGCCAATAGGGCTGATCGGCGCCATAGCCGATCGCGTTGCCGTCGAGAACGGTGAGTATCCGCTTTCCCGGCGGCAGTTGGCGAAGCGCCGCGCGGAGTTCCGAGGCACGGGCGTCGTAGGACCGCCAATCGCGGGCCTGCGCCATCGTTTCGGCGGCGAGCACGCAAAGCGCGGCGGTGGCCAGTACAAGCTGCTTGCGCCGCTCCAGCCGGAATTCCACCGACGCGAAGACAAGTGCGCCGACCACGCCCGGCAGGCGCAGGTCCACGCCCCAGCCCCCCAGGGCCCATTCCGGGGCGAGCAGCGCCGCCAGCGCGAGCGCGGCTAGCGGCAGCGCCATGCGGCGGTGCATCGCGATCCAGCCCTGCCAAAGTCCCGTGGCGAGCAGAACGGCCAGCAGCCCCAGGAGGACATAGGACGGATCGTCGAAACGGAATTCGATCGCGGCCCCGAGCTTGTCCAGCGCCCGGTCGGCGAGGTCGAATGCGATTCCCGACTCCGCGCCCCGAGGCTTGAGGAACAGATAGGCAGACAGGGCCGGCGCGAAGACAACGGCGAGCGAACCGAAACGCCGGACGAGATCCTTGCGCCCCGGGCGGCGATAGAATTCTCCTGCCTCGAAACATCCCAGAATCAGAAGGAGCGTCGCGGCTGCAAACAGGTGCGAAAAGTAGACGGCCGTTACGAGAAGCGAAAAGCCCAACAAAATCGGCGCGCTCCGGCGCTCCGCCGTGGCGATCCAGGCCGCGATCACGAGGAGTCCGCACCCCATTGCGAAGTAGAAGTTCAGAAATCCCCAGCTCAGATTGGCGTTGCACGCAAAAAAAGCGGCGAATACCGGCGCGACACCGTATCGGCCGAACAGCGCCCGATGAACGAGCGCCGGTCCCAATGCCCACATGGCCAGAGCTGCGCCAAGGAACAGCCTCGCTGCGGTGTAAAGACCGACCACATGTGATAGCGCAGGCACGACGATCTCGCCCGCCAGATTGGGGATGAACGCCCATTCGATACCGTAGTAGCCCGCGACGGCGGGTGCCCGGGCGCCGGTCGCGATCAGATCATAGCTGGCCAGATGGGCCGGATAATCCGGGAGGGCGGGAAAAACGACCATGCCGAGCGGGACCAGAAGGAGCAGGGCGGCACCGGCGACGGCCGTGACGGACCACGTCTCCTCCCTGTTCCAGCCCATCGATCGGCCACCTCCCGCAGGGGAGACTTAGCGAGGAGAGCGGATATTGGAAAGATCGGCGCGACGGGCTGTCGTCGGACCGCCCGATGAGGAGCCCGATCCTTGCGCAGCCGGGGCGCTGCGGCATGCGAACCGAAGCGGATTTCGAAATGGCACAGCATTCGATGATGTAACGATCGTGCAGACAGCCGCGCGGCGGACCGTCGCGCCGCCCCGAACCGGGACCGGATGAACCGCCCCCTCGCACTGGCGTTATGATAGTCTGATCCCGCGCCGCCGGAGTTTCGAGCGATGAAAGTTGGCATGGTCGGCCTTGGACGCATGGGCGCCAATCTCGCGCGCCGACTGATGCGCGGTGGACATTCCTGCGTGGTGTTCGACCGCAATCCCGCGCCGGCCGAGACGCTCGGGAAGGAAGGAGCCAGTCCGGCACGCGATCTCGGCGATCTCGTGCGCCAGCTTTCGCCGCCGCGGACGGTTTGGGTCATGCTTCCGGCCGGCGCTGCCACAGAGCAGGCCGTCGGGGAACTGGCCGGGCTTCTCGAGGCCGGCGACATTGTCGTCGACGGCGGCAACACGTTCTACAAGGACGATATCAGGCGCAATGCGGAGCTGCGCGAAAAGGGCATCCGCTACGTCGACGCCGGGACGAGCGGCGGCGTCTGGGGACTGGAACGCGGCTACTGCCTGATGATCGGCGGCGAAACGGAGACGGTCGACCATCTCGACCCGATCTTTGCGACCCTCGCGCCGGGTGTCGGCGACACGCCGTTGACGCCAGGCCGCAGCGGCAGGGAGCGTGCCTCGCGCGGCTATATCCATTGCGGCCCGAGCGGCGCAGGCCATTTCGTCAAGATGGTCCACAACGGAATCGAATACGGCATGATGCAGGCGTTCGCCGAAGGATTCGACATTCTGCGCCATGCCGGCGATGCCGATCTCCCGCAGGAACGGCGTTTCGACCTGAACCTCGCCGACATCGCGGAAGTTTGGAGACGCGGCAGCGTCGTCCAGTCCTGGCTGCTCGATCTGACGGCTTCGGCACTGCAACGGAATCCCGATCTCTCGAACTATACGGGCTATGTCGAGGATTCCGGGGAGGGCCGGTGGACGATCATGGCGGCGATCGAGGAATCCGTTCCGGCCGATATCCTGTCGGCATCCCTGTTCGCGCGTTTCCGCTCGCGCGAGAAGGACAGCTTCGCCGACAAGCTGCTCTCGGCGATGCGGCACGGATTCGGCGGCCATGTCGAGCCCAAGGCTCCGCCGTGAGTCCGGCGGGCGCCGAGATCGAGGTTCTCGCCGATCCCCCTGCCCTGGCGGACCGGGTTGCAGACTGGCTTGTCACGCTCGCTAGGCGAAGCCGGAAGCGGTTTTCCGTGGCGCTGTCCGGCGGTTCGACCCCGCGTCTGCTCTATCAGGAGCTTGCGCGCCGGCAGGATTTCCCCTGGCGCCGCGCGCACTGGTTCTGGGGCGACGAACGTTTCGTCCCCGCCGGCGATCCGATGAGCAACTACCGGATGGCGTTCCATACCATGCTCGGACCGGCCTGCGTTCCGCCGTCCCGCATCCATCCTTTCCGGACACAGGACGTGACGCCGGCGGAATCCGCCGCAGAATACGAGAAGGAGCTTCTGGCCTATTACGGGTCCGCGGCGCTGAAGCCCGGCCGGCCGCTGTTCGATGTGACCCTGCTCGGCCTTGGAGTGGACGGACACACGGCATCGCTATTTCCCGGGTCGCGGGCGCTCGACGAGCGCGGCTGCCTTGCGGTTGCCGTCACCGGGCCCAATCCGCGCCGCCTCACGCTCACCTATTCCGCGCTCGAAAGCAGTGCACATGTGGCGTTTCTGGTGACGGGAGTGGAAAAGAGAAAAATCCTCCGCAGGCTTTGGCAGGGCGACCGCGAACTGCCCGCGGCGCGCTTGCGGCCGGAAGGCAAGCTCCGGTTCTTCGTCGACGCGGCGGCGGCCGGTTGACGGGTTGCGTGCCTCGGACAGCGCGTGATTATCTGGCTGCATGTCCGGAACGAGAAAGATCGTCACCATCGCCGGCGCGCGGCCGCAATTCATCAAGGCCTTCGCGCTCTCCCGCGTGCTGGGAGCGAGCGCCGGCTTCGAGGAGCTTCTCGTCCACACCGGCCAGCATTTCGACGAGAACATGTCGGAGATATTCTTCGAGGAGCTGCGGATCGCGCCACCGCGCTACCGGCTCTCGGTCGATGGCGGAGGCCACGGAGCCGCGACCGCGCAGATGCTGAAATCCCTCGAGGACGTGCTGATCGCGGAGCGGCCTGACGCGGTCATTGTCTATGGCGACACAAATTCGACGCTTGCCGGTGCGCTGGCGGCGTCGAAACTCGGCATACCCCTGGTGCACATCGAGGCGGGCTTGCGTTCCTTCAACAGGCGCATGCCGGAAGAGATCAATCGCGTGATTGCCGATCATGTCAGCGATCTTTTGTTCTGTCCGACGGCCGCCGCGGCAGCGAATCTCGAGCGCGAGGGCATTGCGCGCGGCGTTCACCGGGTCGGTGACCTGATGTACGACGCCACCCTCGCGGTGACTCCGCTTGCCGAGCGCCGGTCGGCGGTTCTCGACCGCCTCGGGCTCTCCCCGCGCGGATACGGAGTTGCCACGATCCACCGCGCCGCGAATACCGACGACGCGGCGACGCTCGCAGGCCTTCTCGAATACCTCGAACGGCAGGCGAGGTCGATTCCCATCGTCTTTCCGGTGCATCCCAGGACCCTTGCGGCTCTGCGCAATGCGGGACTTGCTGCGGATCGGCAGGGCATCCGCCCCGTCGAACCGCTCGGCTATCTGGACATGTGCAAGCTGCTGCACAACGCGGCGATCGTCCTCACCGATTCCGGCGGGGTGCAGAAGGAGGCGTATTTCCACCGCGTTCCGTGCGTGACGCTGCGCGACGAAACGGAATGGGTGGAGACGGTCGAATGCGGCTGGAATCGGCTGTGGAAGTCCGAGGAATTCGCGCCCCGGCGCGAGATCGCCGAATACGGCGACGGCAACGCAGCCCGCCAGATCGTCGATATCCTGCGGCAGTCGCTATAGCCCCCGGGAGTTCGCCTCCCTCAGGCCTTCCGGTGATCCCGTACGTTCGACCACATCAGGAAGCCGACGGCATAGACCAGCGCCGTGACGAACGTGATGGTCAGAATGTCGAACAGCCGTTCCGGCTTGGTCGTTTCCGTCGGAAGCGACGGAGACGCAATCGACACGATGAAGACCTGCTGCTGGTTCGCGGCGCCTTCCGCCGCCGCCAGCGCCTGCTGCGCCGCGGTCAGCCGCATCTCCGCGACGGAAAGCTCTTCCGGAGACTTGGCCGTGCGCACCGCGGTAACCGCCTTCGACAGCTCGTCCCGCGCGAAGCGCATGGTCTGCGCCTGCATCTTTCCGTTTATTCCGTTCATGAACTTTTCGGCCTCGGCGACGATCGTCTCGCTGAGCGCGTGGGACCGCTCCCGGTCGTAGTCGAGGACGTCGATCGTCATCAGGCCGATATCGGTCTGGGAATCGATCAGCACCATGTTCTGGTAGAACCAGAGGAAATCCTCGTCCACCGAAGGCCACCACAGGCGCCAGAAAGGATTGCGGTCGGGCGACGAATAGGAAGCGCGCAGGTGGAACTTCTTGTCGAGGATGCGCAGCATGTCCATGGAATAGATGTACTGATAGACCTGCGTGGTCTCGCCGACGGTCGCGCCCGAACCGAGCGCGCTTCCCAGGATCGATCCGACCCCGGCCGATGAAGAGCCCTTGTTCTGTATGCTGATGATGGCCTGCGAATCGTAGAGAGACTCGGCGAACACGAAGTAGTAGACGGACGAAGTCAGGGCCGCGGCACCGACCACGGACCAGAACGATATGCGCAGCCCGATTCGCGCCAGGAGATCTCTCAGCGACGAGCCGACGGCCTTTCCGAAATCGATCAGGCCCGGGAGACCGCGCTTCTGTTCCTTTTCCCCGCCGATGCGCGGCGGGGCGGCAGTGTCTGAGTTGGACATGCTTTCGCCCATCTGGGGACATTCCGCGAACCGGCTGCCCTGCGCCGCACTATGCGTCGCCGGGCCGGATTAGACAATCCGCCGTCAGAAGTCCATGTTTACCAGGCTTTCGAGCTCCGGATCGGTGTCGAAGAAGTCCTCACCCTCGTCGTCGTCGCCCTTCTTTGCGATGCTGCCCAGGAACTCCGCCGCTGCATCCATGTCGTCGAAATAGGTGGCGCTCTTGCCGTCGAATACATAGGCCTCGTCGCAGAATTGCTGGGCGACCTTGAGGTCGGAGCCGATGAACAGCAGCCCCGCGCGCGCCGCCGTCTCCTTCACGAGATCCGCGAAGCGGGCACGGTCGTCCTTGCCGCCGGCATTCAGGTTGGTGAAAATATATTGTTCGAACGAAAGGCACAGTCCGGCCGAAAACAGAAAGCGGGAAACCGCCTCCTTCGGGCATTTGTCGCCGCGCGAGTTCATGTGATCGCCGATCTGCGCCATCTCCGCGATCCGGCCGATGTAGCCGGAGGGGTCGACCTCGTAGAGGCGGGCGAGAAACCGCGCGCTGGTGGCGAGCGGAAGATGCTTCTTCAGGAACTGCGACGATGGGATCGGCCACGAAATGGAGTGGGTGCGCAGAACGCGCCCCTTGTCCGGCGCGTCCGCGGAGCAGATCAGGCTCGTGATCGATTCCAGCCCGGCCTCCTTGTGGCCCAGAAGCGCCATCTTCGCGTGCGGTTCCACGCGAATGTTCAGGTTCTCGTAGGTGAGCCGGACATGCCCCTGCCGCACCTTCTTCGTGACGTTGATGAATTCGATCGTCATACGTAGGGCAGCCGCCGCTGATAGCGCTCGAGCGAAAGTCCGAGCAGCAAAAGTCCCAGGATCCATTCGGCGACATAGGCGGGATCGGCCACCGGCGAGGTATAGGTGACGAACCATCCGTCGCGGATCATTTCCATGCAGTGCAGAATCGGATTCCAGGTCAGATAGGGCCAGTAGATGGAAGGAATCTGCGTAATGACGAAGAGCATTCCGCCGAGCATGCGATTGATGATGTTGTAGTAGCCTATGAATTTCGCGATCGGCGGGAACACGCGGGCCGCCGCGCCGGCCACGAACCCGAAGGCGACGCCGAGCACCCAGAGCACGCAGTACATCGAGAACACCTTGAGCGCGTTCTCGGGCGGAAACGCCTTTTCGTAGATCGAAACCGGCAGCAGGAAAAAGCAGTAGACCGCGAAGTAGATGCAGAAATCGCTCAATGCCGCGGCGAGCGCCATGTCGATAGGCGTCACGCGCGGAAACTGCAGCATCTTGTCGGCGTTGCCGAGCGACTTGTACACGGACGCCATGGCGCTGAGATACATGTAGTACGGAACGATGCCCACGATGAGGAATGTCGTGGGCGGCATGTCCGGTGGCGTCAGGCCCTTGAAGGCCGATCGCGCGGCGCGCATGATTCCGATGAACATGATCGGCTCGAGCAGCGCCCAGGCGAAGCCGTAGTTGTAGGTCTTGCCGAGATCCTGCAATTCGTTGATCGCCAGAGCCTTGACGACGTTGAACTGGGTCCTCAATTCGGCAAGCACGGGGTTTGGGCTCCTCGGCCCCAACGATTCTCAAGGGGCTCCCACTGCCCCGCCGTCCGGAGTCCGGACAATGCAAGGCCGCTGCGTAGCACAGATTTTCCCGATCTATCAATGCTGGGCGGCATCGCGAACGCGGTCGCGCGGAACGGCGTAGACGATCGGGCAGCGCACGCCGAAACCTTCCTCGATGATCTTCTGGGTATAGCGAGAATTCGCATACACTGCGGTCGCCCGCGCCAGAATGAGGCGGAATTCCTGCCGGAATCGTTGCGCCCCCGTCACCTCGTCGAAATACGCCGCCTGCTGGGGATCGCCGAGCAGCTCGTTCCAGAAGTGCACGCCATACACGAACGGGATGTTTGTGAAGTTCAAGGCTTCCGCCATCAGGAATCCCACACCCGAGATCGCATGCACGAGCGAGACATCGTTTTCGAGCAGGAACTTCCGCATTTCCGCGGGCGTGTCGCCGACGAACGCACAGCGGTACCCGTTCAGGGACCTCTCCTCTCCGCGAAGCTCCGGGCGCGTTCCCACAATCACGGGCTCGAGGCCCTGGCGGACATGGTGCTCGGCGACATTCTCCAGAAACTGCTCTCCTCCGCCGTAGAGTTCGGCACCGTTGCGCGAGACCAGAACGGCAATGCCCCGTCTTTTCTGCGCCGGCAGCGAGAGCACGTCGCGCGGCGGGCGCGCGGCATAGAACGGCTTCCAGCGATTGAGCGCCACGCTGTCGCCGAGCGAATCCAGAAGACCGCTTTCCGCCAGTCCCAGAAGCGCGTCGCGCCTCCAGAATTCGAGCCTGCGCCCGTCGCCGAGGCCAACCTCGACGCAGCCGATGCGCCGCTCCGCTCCCACGCCGAGCAACGAATCCAGCTCCGGGGGCCAGCCATGATCCGCGACATCCTTTGCCGTGCAGATCCATCTGTGCGGCGTGTGCAGGAGATACTCCACCAGCGGCCGGGACGATTCCGTTCGGCCGGCATGGCCAGGCGCGTGCGGCAGCGCTACCGTATTCGGACGGCCCTGCCGGTGAGTCGACTCGTCCTCCGCCAATGCCGCCAGGACGCGCATGTTCATTCTTGCGCCGCGATGGGCAGGATCGAACTCGAGAATCTTCTGATAGATATCGCGTGCCTCCGAAATCTGGTTGCGCGCGACGAGCGACCGCGCCTTGATCATCAGGGCCCTCGGATCGTGCGGCGATTGCTCGAGGATGGCGTTCGCGGCCGCGATCGCCTCATCGTAGCGTCCGGACGTGTAGAGTGCCGTCGCGAACGGAACCCGGTAGGCCATTCGCGTCGCCGCATCCTGCGACGCGCTGAGGCTGCGCAGAAGCGAAAGGTGCTCCGCTCGCAATTCCTCGCGGCGGCCGGCACGAAGCTCGCCGCGCATCTGCTTGGTCAGGGCGACGATCATTTCCCGCTTCGCGCGCACCGTTCCGGTTTCGAGACGGTCCGCGGCACGAAGGAATCGCAAGGCCTCGTCGAATTCTCCCAGCGCGGATTTGGTCGCGCCTGCCTGAAGGTTTGCCTCGAAGGATTGCGGCTGCAGCGCCACCGCGGCGGTATTGGCGCGCGCCGCGAGATTGTAGCCATGCGCCTTCATGGCGACCCGGCCCAGCGCGGTGAGGCGCTGTTCGGCGGATGGACCGAGTATCAGCCTGCGCAGCGCGGCCGCCCCATTCAGATCGCCGGCCTTCTCATAGGCCTTCAGGCGCTCGAGAACGATCTCGCGATCGACGGCGCTCAGAAGGGCCGCGAGCTCGGCGTCGCCCAGCGCCCTGAGTTGCCGGAAAAGGGCCTTGTTGACCGCTGGCGGACGATGGTCCGCCTCGTCCTCCGCCGCGCGCTCCGGCCTGGGGCGATGCGCGGAAGGCTCCCCCAGCCCGATCGACACCTGGTGGCTGACGACGTGCTCCTCGAAATGCACATGCGCGGCCGGCCCGAGTTTGGCCAGAAGCGAAACCTGAAGCGACGGGTCGGAGGGGTCTTCGAGACGGATGCGCTGCGGAGCGCCCGTTATCCAGATCTTGCGGATCGGAATCAGGAATCCGTGCGTGTCCTCGCTCGCGCCGGACTGACGGATGAGGAAGCGCCGCCTGCGGTTTGCCGCGTAGGTGCCGCGAATTTCGTTGTCAATGACCAGATTGAAACGGATGCGCCGGTCGGGACGCGACGTGTCCATGAGCCAGCCGCGGATGGCCGTGCCGGCAACCTTCAATACTCCGCGATACTCGCCGGCCATTCCGTCCCGCCGCCCGCAGCGTGCAAAATTCCTCAATTAGATCAATGATCTGAATAGGCGCACGCCGTCCAGTCCGCATAGAACTCGAAACCGCAACGCGGTGCAATGCCGGCTTCAGCCCGGGTCGGCCGCATCGCATTGCAATTCATCGGCACTGAGCCTCAGCCGCAGGGCGAAAGGCACGTCCGACACGTCCAGCGTCCAGTCGCCCGTGCCCGCCCTTTCGATACGCAGGCCCGGCATTGAGGGCGCGTCGCTCCAATGGAAAAGCGTGGCCAGCGTCCCGTGCGCGAGGCGCAGCGCGCGGCGGACGCAAGAACCGGATTCGCTCTTCTCCAGGGCAATCTCGCACGCCTGCGGATCGAAGGCCGCGGTCAGGCAGCCGCCTCCCTCCGCGACCAACCGCAGCGGGCCCTGCCCGGAGGGCTGCGGAACGAGATCGGAACCGAGATTCCAGAATTGCTCGAACAGGGCATCCGCTCCATCGGCGGTCGATACTTCGTCCACGATGATCGCGGCGTGAAACCGCTTCAGGTGGACGACGGTGCGGGCAATCGTGGCGCCACCGGCAAGAACCTCCACACCTTTCGCAGCAGCCCAGCCATCGCCGCGCCATGATTTGGAGATTCGCGCGGTGCTTCCTTCTTCGCCGTCCGGCCCTTGCGGCGCCTTGCCGCCCACCCGGTAGAAGTTGCGCAGCGCCGGATCGAAATGCGCCGACTTGTTCTTTCTGTCTTCAGGCCCGGGCGTCCCGCGTACGAGCAGATCGCGCTCGCCATGGGCGAATGCCACCATGAGCCCGCGCCGGTTGGCGCCGGGCCAACGCGCAGGCTCCGCCCGCAGGATCGCGAGCGAGGAATCCCGGGATACCTTGCGTTGGGAATGACTGACAAAATACTGGGCGTCGCGGAACACATAGGTTTCGGTGATGCGCGGCTGGTCCTTTGGCGAACGCGATTCCTTGCCCTCGATATCAGCAAGCGCGCGACGCGCACCCGACAGGTGCTGGACATAGGAGCGCTGCCGACCTCCGTCGACCGCAGCGGGATGACCGTTCGACTTGAGCATCGCCTCGGCGAAAAGCGTCATCCGCTTGGCCGCGGACGCGACCGGCTCGATCGGAGCGGCATCGGACTGGGCAAAGTCCGCAAGCAGTGTTTTCAATGTCGCCAGCACGGAGCAATGCTCCGATGGCGATCCGCCGTTCCACACTCCGTCGGCGCTCAGTCCCGGCGCGAGCTGGTATTGCACCAGCCGGCCCAAAGCATCGGAAATCAGGCGATTTCCATAGTCCGTGCCTTGCAGGGTCAGGCCGAGCCCCGCCAGAAGACAATCCTGTTCGACGCCTTCCGGCGAAATCGGGCGGTAATAGTCCTCGACACGCAGCGCCTCGCAAATGTCCAGCAGCGCACGATGGATCGCCGGCAGGGCCGCTTCGTCGAATTTTACCCGCCGATTGAGCGCCATGCGGCAGCAGAGGATATAGAGAGCCAGGACGCGCGAGCGCCCCACGACCGCATCCGCAGTCCACGCCTTGGGCGCGATTTCACGCGAATGATGTTCGACCGCGTCGAGAATGACCCGGCCGAGCCGCGCCAGGAAATCGCTCGCCACAATGCCGCGCTGTTTCAGCGCCGCATCGATTTCGGTCATGTTGTTGGCGGAACGGCCGTTTGCCTTGTAGTACCAGTAGAGGAGTGGCCCGACCAGAAAATCCAGTTCCAGTGCCGCCGATTCGCTTGCGCGATCGGGGTATTCTTCCGGCCAGGCGATGGGAAACTCCGCCGCCAGCGAGAATTGCGCCGAAAGCCTGAGCCTGCCTTCGCAGAAGTCCGCGATCGCGTCCCCGTGCAGCATCGCGCCGAGGGTCCTTGGCGGCGACGCATCCTTCCAGACCAGCTTTTCCAGAAGTGCCTGCGCCGTAAGCGTGCGCGCTTCGGCGAGGTCGGGCGGAACGGGCCTGTTGGGGTATGGAATCAGGCGGCGCCGGGTGGCTGTTGCGGCGATACCCATCGCGCCGGCTGCGACGGCCGCAATTCGGGCCCGGGATGGATCTCCTTCCTCCGAGCTTGTATCGCCGATGCCATAGCGGGCAAAATTCGGAGCCAATACGCGCGCGCCCAGGATCCCGCCGAGCCTGGCGATCGCGCCGAAGCTTTCGTCCGCCGGCGCGGAAGCGGGCGCGGAGAGCGCGCGCCTGTCGAGCAGAATTTTCAACCACGAGCGTGTCGCGGCAATCTCCGCCGCAACGGTTGCGTACTCCCCGGAATCAGGCGCCGGAGGATCGAGCGCGAAAAGCAGGACATCCGACGGTTTCAAGGGATCGGACGCACCCAGCTCGATACCGGATGGCTTGAGCTGCTCACCGATCGCTTCGAGCACCAGCGAGTCCGTGTCGCCGCCGAGGCCGGCGACGGCGACCCGAAGCGGCGGTGACGCTGCGCGCGGCTTCGAGCGAACCCGGTCCGCCGGACTCTTCTCCCCCGTATCGCGCTCCTTTCGCTTTTTTCGCTCTGTCTTCTTGGACTGGCGGCTCTCCCGATCGTCGTCCGGACCGTAGCGGGCAGCGGGCGGTTGAAGATTCGCGCCCCGATCCTCGCCGTCGCGGGACGCCTTCCTTGCAGCCTTCCGTTCGGCCTTCGACTCGGCTTTGGAGCGCAATTCCTCGCCGTTGTGCGCGGACCCTGCGGAGCCGCTCCTTCGTTTGCTTTTCTTGGAATCGGGTTCGTCCGCGCGTGCCGCCTTGTCCTTTTTCCTGCGCTCCCCGCGATTCGCGGAAGAAGGCGGAGCTTCCTCGGCGGCGGCCGATTTCGGCGCTCCTCTGGCTTTCTTTCGATCCTTCCTCGTGCGCTTGTCCGCCGCCGTATGGGATCGGCCGGCGGAGCCTTCGGCGCCGGCAGGTTCCCTCATTCCGGATCCCTGCAAGTCCGGCGGCGCGGGAATCGGCGCCGGCGATGATCGCGCCAGCACCAGCCTGGCAGCTTCCTTTGCTTGCCATCGCAGCACGTCCTCGCCCGAGCCAGCCTGTTCGGGAGCGGATAGCCTCACCACGCCCTCACGCCCTTCCAGTTCGGCGAGCGCGGCGTCCATGCGCTTTCCGCGTGCGGAATCGGCGGAAGATGCGGGCGGAACGAGAATCTTGCGCATGGCACCGGATCGGGTCACATCCGCCACGAAAGCGGCAGCGGCCGCCTCGTCCGCAAATTCGCTCTCGTCGAGCAGATAGATCGCCGCGCCCGCGTCTTCCGATCGCACAGCGACGGAATTCGACTTCTTGCGTATCCGCCGCTCAAGCAGGTTCCAGAACGCAGCGCCGGAATCCGCGGACCGCGTGCAAAGCCGGATCCGGATGCCGCCGCCCTCGGCGCCCGCCGTCTGTTCGTCCTCCGAATGCAGTTCTTTCAGAGAATCGGAATAGTCGTCCGACATCCTACCGTCTCGATGGCGCACGCCGCGCTATAGGCCGGAAGCGTCCAGCCGCCGCAAGGAATCGAGCGCGCGCCTGTCGCCAGGCGAAAGCTCCAGGAGCGCGTTCCAGTGCGCGCGGGCGTCCGCATAGTTCGTCGCGCGCTCCGCGGCCCTGGCAAGGCTGAGATGGCACCACTCCATGCCCTGCTGCGCTTCCAGCGAATCCGGATCCACCGTTCGGAGCAGCCGCCAGCCCTCGAGCGCGTCGTTGAGCTTTTCCACGCTGTCGGCACTCTGCGCCACGTAGCGCGCACAATCGCCGAGATTGCGAACGCATTTGTCGAAATCGCCGCCAGCGCGGTAGTAGGCCGCCCACATGCGGCAGGCCACGAGCCAACGCCCCTTGCCCTGGGCGTCGCGTGCGCCGCGAAGGCCGGCATTTTCGAGTCCGCGCAATATGCGCGCATCCTCGGGGTGCCGCGCCAAGAGGGTTTCGAACCGCGAAACCGCCTCGGCGTATTTTTCCGCTCTCAGCGCGAGGCGCGCGCAGCGAAGTGAAATATTGAGCGACTCCGGGCCGGGACGGCCGTTCGATTCCAGCCGCTTCCACTGGTCCAGCGCGTCACCGAACCGGCCCTCTTCCTCGAGACGGAAGGCGCCCATCATGGCGCCGTGACGCGGCGACAACCGCGCGACCAGGGGCGACAGCCAGAAGCGGCCGCTGCGCAGCGCGCGCAGGGGCCCATTTGCGATTGTTATCAGTTCGTTGCGCATTTTGGAGGCGCATTAATCTGCGAAATCCGTGCCGAATGCAACCTCTCCGCCATTAACGATGCATCCTGTGGTAGCGGATGGTCCGGGAAGGCTGCGCGGACCGGCCTTGTCCCGCCGGAGGCGCCCTATCCGGCCGCCGGGCCGGTCCGAAGGATCGCGTCGATGCGGCTTGCAAGCGAGGACCGGAAGGCATCGACGGCGTAGTTCCTGCGAATGAGCTCCCGGGCCCGGTCCGCCCGGCGCCGGGCCTCTTCATAATTGCCGAATACGGCGCGCATCGCTTCCGCGGCTGCGGCTATGTCGGCGTCCGCCCACAGGGCATTGTCGCAGCGCCAGCGTGCGGCCCCCGGGGGGACGGGGACGAGCTGGAACGGAACCGGATAGGCGGTTTCTTCTGAGGTAAAGTCGGCATTGCCGGAATAGCCGGTCGCGATCACCGGCGTCCCGAACGCCATCGCGTCGGAGACGAGATAGCCGAAGCCCTCGGACCGGTGCAGCGAGACCACGCAGTCCGCGTCCCGCAACAGAGCCGACATCTGCTCGCCGGTGTAGCGCTCGTTCACGATCCGGATGCGGCTGTCCCCGGCAGCCGCCGCGATCATGCGCTCCCAATGCATCGTGCTGTTGCTCCAGTGCCTCGGATTGACGTTCGTCGTCTTGACGACCAACGCGACAGGCTCGTCGACACGAAAGGCATCCTGGAATGCCAGAACCGTGGCGAGCGGATTTTTTCTTTCGATCGAGGAATCGAAATCGAACGCCGTGACGAAGGTGAAGGGGCCGGGCTGTCGCGGAGGCTTGGGACGGAAAAGGAATTCCTCGTCGCCGCGATAAAGCCCCTTGCCCACGACATGGGTCGGAACCAGCGGCGAATAGATGTCGGCGACGTAGCGCGTGGGCGCCCACACCTCGTCGACGAGGCGTATTCCCAATCGCTGAACGGGAGGAGCCTGGGAAACTTCCCACAGGAAGAAGCCGGCACAATAGCAGTCGAACAGGATCCCCTTGCGGTCCATCGCAAAGGCGTCGGCGACATCCTGCGCGTTGACGGCAAAGACGGCGATGGGGCGGCGTCCGCTGCTCTCGCGCCATCGGGCGAGTTGACTGGTGAAGGCGTCCGGATCGGAATCGAAATCGAGTCCCGTCACGACGGTGGCATCGCCGGCCAGTCCCTCCGCCAGCATCCCGAAATTGCGGCCGAGGCCGGTGCCTTTCGACGCATGGCCCACGAGAAGGACATGCCGCAACGCATCGTCCCTGCGGCGAGTTGCGGTGCGCGGCGCACCCGCCAGTGCGTTCCGAAATTCGAGGGCACCCCCGCCCAAACGTTCGATGATGCGCGCCGCGAACCCGTCCGGCCGCAACAGCGGCGTCAACAGGGGAAGATAAGGCTCGCTCGCCGGCAGTTCCCATGCGAGGAGCCTGAGGAGAAAAAGAACGCGGTCCAGCACGCTGTTGAGATCGACCGAGGCGCGGTCGCGAAGGGCATGACGCCAGAAGAGCTTGAGAAATCGCGTCACCGGCAGCCCGAGACCGTCGTCGCCGCCGACGGTTGCATTGAGGTCCGCCACGATGTCCGGATCCAGAAGGTCGGGCGGAACCTTTCTGGCGCCCGCGACACGGGTCGCATACCACCAGCAGAAATCGTCCCGGCTCGTCGAGCGTGCGAGGACGCTGTCCTGGCTCTCCTGGGTCAGGGCGAAGGATGTCAGAGGATCATGTACGGCCCCCCCGCCGTCGGAACGATACGCCCGCTGCAAACGCGACTGCAAAAAGCGGCCAACGGGCGTGGCGATGGCGCCACGCTTGCCGGCGAGGTCCCGGAAGTAGTTTTCGGCGGCGGCACAGAACTGCCGGTCGTCGCGCAGGGCTTTCGCTTCGATGAACCACCGGCGCTCCAGGTAGAATTCGAAATATTCCTCCCGGAAGAACGCCTGCCGGTCTTGCGGCATGGCCGCGTTCATGCGGCCGGCCAGGGAAATGGCATCCCGCACATGGTCGAAAGGGCCGGTTTCGAACGCGGCCCTCACCTGCTCCGGCACGACGAAGGCGGCGAATTCCGCCAGCGCCTCGGTCACGTCCGGTCTCGGGCCGAGTTTCCGCACGATGAACGTCGAGAGCCAGCCGAGGGCGTGCCTCTCCCTTCCATAGAAGTCCGGCGCACGGTCCGGCGCGACGAGTACCGGCAAAAGCCTCATCATCGACAGGGCAAGCTCGGCATCTCCTCCCCGCGAAAAGCTCGCGCAGAGTGCGGAGTAGCGTTCGGCGTCCGTGGAGGCAGGAGCGTCGAGGAATCCGCTCAGGTCCGGAATCAGGGCCTTGGCAATGATCTCCGGGGAGAGTTCGTTCATGAAGGCATCGAAATGTCTGCGCCCGGCTTCGGAAGTGGAATCGACCTGGCGATAGAGGGCCAGGAGGTCGTCGATCCGGCCATTGCGGCGCAGATAGGGAACGACACTGGACAGCGAGGTTTCGTCCCAGTCGCAATATTCCCCCGCTGCCCGCGCTATCACGGCGTGCACGCAATCGAACTGATCGGATGCGACGAGATGCGGCAACAGCGACGGCGCGAGAGACGAAGCCCCCTGCCCCGGAAGCTCGGCAAGGGCGAATGCCACGTCGGGATCGAGCGCGCCGGCCGGAGTCCGGCGAAGCAGCAGAGCGAAGGACTCCGATAGCCCGTCGTTGTAGGAACCGGCGCGGAGGATGCGCGACATCGCGGCACTGGCCTCGGCGAACCGCCCGAGCCTGAGCAGGGTGATGAAGACGAACTCGGACGCCTCCGCGGTGGGCTTGATGCGAAACGCGGCCTGGAAGCTGGCCAGTGCCTTCTCCGGCATGCCTGCTTCCGCCAGTATCCGTCCTGCGTGGTAGTGAAACGCATAGTCCCTGCCGCGGGCCGGCCCCGCATCCTCGAGCAACCGTTCGGCTAGCCGCGGCCTGTCGTCGTGGCAGAATGCGCGCGCGCGTTCGATCACGAAAAGTACCGGCGTCTGGGCATCGACGGCAAGATCGTCGGTCGCTGCTATCACGATGTCCGGACGGCCCAGCCTGTTGAGACGCTGCAGCAGCCGGTCCGCCCGCGCCTTTTGTCCCAGCATGCGGCGAAACTGCTTGAGGGCGGCTGCGGAATCGGCATCGAACTGCGCGGCGAACTGTCGTGCCGCGGTTTCGCTCGCCGCGTCCGCGTGATCGTCCCTGGCTGTCATGCACGGTTTGTAGGTAAGGCCGCGACGGATTGAAATGGAAAAACACGCGCGCCTGCGGCACTCTTGACGGGCCGCCGGCGATGGACCGACCCTGCGCGGCAGCCAGAGGCGCGCGATGCGGCGGAAGATCGACAACGGGATACCGCGCATCGTTCTCTGTCTGGGGCTGAAGAGCAGCGGCTCGACATGGCTGTTCAATGCGGTTGCCGGCATCCTGCGGCACGCGACACGGGGCAGGCGGAACCGGAACGTGGTTGCGCTGTATGCCGACGATTTTTCGATGCTCCCGGAAAGGGCGGCGCTGGCATCCACTCTGGTTGTCAAGAGCCACGAACCATCGGACGCCCTGATGTTCCTGGCGCGGTTCGCCCGGGCGAAGATCCTCGTGAGCGTCCGCGAACCGCGGGACGCGGTTGCGTCGCTGATGCTGCGCTTCCATCACGCCTTCGAGCCCACCTTGAAGGACATGGAGCGGCAGTCCGCATCCGTCGCGAGATGGACGTCGCGGCAGAACGCGGCCGTGTTTCGGTACGAGGACCTGTTTTTCGAGGACCGCGGCACGATCGACCGGCTTGCGGCCGTACTCGGCGCGAAGATATCCGCCGCTGCCGGCAACCGGCTCTTCCGCTCGCTCGAGCGCGAAAGGGTCAGGAAGAAAATCGCGACGCTGGCCGAAAAGGGGAAATTCGGGTCCCGTCCGGGACCGGACAGTTTCGATCCCGTGACGCACTGGCACCCGGGCCATGTCGGCGACGGCAAGGTCGGCAAATTCGAGGCCGTGCTGACTCCGGCCCAGCAACGAAGGGTCGTCGCTGCCACGCGCGCCTATTGCCGGACGTTCGGCTATGTGCCCGCTCCGGCGAAATCCGTATCCCGGCGCAAGAGCGCCCGGTAGCCGCGCCTATCCCCGCCTGAACAGGTAGTGCCACGCCGCAACCCAGGCCGCTCCGCCCATCGCGACAGCCCCGGCAATGGCGACGAAAAGATCGGCGTCGCCCGTGTACCGGAAGATGCCGATATAGGCGAGCATGGCGACCCCCACGGCTATAGCGTGCGGCCAGGCCCAGTGCGGCTGTTTCTTTTCGGGAGTCGGCTGTTCCATGGCCCTGCTATAGCACGGCGCCCTCTCCGTGCGGCAGTCCCGTCATGTATTTGCTCAGGCCCCCGCCGCGGACATATGCAGAGATTGCCGCGATATCGGGTGCGAAATAGCGGTCGCGCTCGTAGGGATTGACCAGGGTACGAATTTCCTGGGCTGCGGCCTCGAGCGGCTCGGAGCTTTTGAGCGGGTGCCGGAAGTCGAGCCCCTGCGTCGCCGCCAGCAGTTCGATGGCGACGACGGTGGCCGCATTCTCCGCCATATCGAGCAGACGCCGCGCACCATGAGTCGCCATGGAGACGTGGTCTTCCTGGTTGGCGCTCGTCGGCACGGTGTCGATCGAGGCGGGATGAGCGAGCATGCGGTTCTCGGCGACCAGTGCCGCGGCCGTCACCTGCGCGATCATGAAGCCGGAGTTGAGCCCGGACTCCTTCACGAGAAACGCCGGCAGTCCGCTCATCTTGGGATCGACGAGGATGGCCGTGCGGCGTTCGGAGATGTTGCCGATTTCGCAGCAGGCAATGGCGAGCTGGTCGGCGGCGAATGCGACCGGCTCGGCGTGGAAATTGCCGCCCGACACCACCGTGCCGTCGTCCAGGACGAGCGGATTGTCCGTCACCCCATGCGCCTCGATCTCCAGCGTCCGTGCGGCGCTGCGGACGAGATCGAGCACGGCGCCCATGACCTGCGGCTGGCAGCGGAAGGAGTAGGGATCCTGCACCTTGTCGTCGGCGCCGGGCGCACGATGGGATTCCCGGATCCGGCTACCCGCCATCAGACTGCGCAGGGCCGCCGCCACGTCGATCTGTCCCTTCTGGCCGCGCAATTCGTGAATGCGTGAATCGAACGGCGTGTCCGAGCCCTTGAACGCATCCGTCGACATTGCCCCTGCGACAAGCGCCGCGGCGAACACCTTTTCGATCTCGAACAGGCCCGCCAGCGCAAGCGCGGTCGAGACCTGCGTGCCGTTGAGCAGCGCGAGCCCCTCCTTGGGCCCAAGCGTCAGGGGCTTCAATCCCGCCATGTCCAGCGCCTTCGCGGCGGGAACGGTCGTTCCCTTCACGCGCGCCTCGCCGACGCCGATCAGCAGCGCGGCCATATGCGCCAGCGGCGCAAGATCGCCCGAAGCGCCGACCGAGCCTTTCGACGGGATGCAGGGATAGACCCCGGCTTCGAGGAGCCTCTGAAGCGCGAACACGGTCTGGCGCCGCACGCCCGAGGCGCCGCGCGACAGCGACGCGACCTTCAGCACAATGATCAGCCGCACGACCTCGTCGCCCAACAGCGGCCCCACGCCGCAGGCATGACTGAGCACCAGATTGCGCTGCAATTCCTCGAGGTCGTCCCTGGCGATGGAGGTATTGGCGAGCAGGCCGAAGCCGGTATTGACGCCGTAGACCGTTTCCCCGCGCGCGACGATGTCGGCGATTGCTTTCACCCCGCGATCGATTGCCGAAAGCGCGCCGGCCGAAAATGCGATACGCACCGGCCGCTCATAGGCCGTTCGAAGGACGGCGAGCGGCAGTTCGCCGCCGATTTCGACCGTCGCGCTCATGCGATCGACGGAAGGTTGAGGCGATGGGTGTGCGCGGACTCGATCGCGATCTCGTAGCCCGCATCCGCATGGCGCATGACGCCGGTCGCCGGATCGTTCCACAGCACCCGCTCGAGTTTGACGCGCGCGTCTTCCGTTCCGTCGGCCACGATGACGACGCCGGCATGCTGCGAATATCCCATTCCCACGCCGCCGCCATGGTGGAACGATACCCAGGTCGCACCGGATGCCGTATTGAGCAGGGCATTGAGCAGCGGCCAGTCCGACACCGCGTCCGAACCGTCGCGCATGGATTCCGTCTCGCGGTTGGGGCTTGCGACCGAACCCGAATCCAGATGGTCGCGTCCGATGACGATGGGCGCTTTCAGTTCGCCGCTCGCCACCATGTCGTTGAACATCATGCCGGCCCTGTGACGCTCGCCGAGACCGATCCAGCAGATGCGCGCGGGCAGGCCTTGAAACGCAATCCGGTCTCTCGCCATGTCGAGCCAGCGGTGCAGATGCCTGTTTTCGGGGAACAGCTTTTTCATCGCCGCATCGGTCCGGAAAATGTCTTCGGCATCGCCGGAGAGGGCCGCCCAGCGGAAGGGTCCCACGCCGCGGCAGAACAGCGGCCGGATATAGGCCGGCACGAAGCCCGGGAAATCGAACGCGCTCTCGAAGCCCTCGTCCTTCGCCACCTGGCGGATATTGTTGCCGTAGTCGAAGGTGGGAATGCCCATTCTCGCGAATTCCAGCATGGCGCGGACATGGCCGGCGATGGATTTGCGCGCGGCGGCAGCGACGGCGGCGGGATCGGAGAGGCGCCGGGCCTCCCATTCCTCGAGCGTCCAGCCTTCGGGCAGATAGCCGTTCGCCGGATCGTGAGCGCTGGTCTGGTCGGTCAGCGCATCGGGCCGGATGCCGCGCCGGAGGAGCTCGGGAAGAATTTCCGCCGCATTGCCGACAAGGCCGACCGAAAGCGGTTTTCTCTCCTTCACCGATCGGTCGATCAGCGCGAGTGCTTCGTCGAGCGAGGAAACGCCCTTGTCCAGATAGCGCGTCTCCAGGCGCTTTTCGATGCGCGAGGGCTGGCATTCGATCGCCAGCATGGACGCGCCGGCCATGGTAGCGGCCAGAGGCTGGGCTCCGCCCATGCCGCCGAGGCCGGCCGTCAATATCCATTTGCCCGCAAGATCGCCTCCATAGTGCTGGCGGCCCATCTCCGCGAAGGTCTCGTAGGTGCCCTGAACGATGCCCTGCGACCCGATATAGATCCACGAGCCGGCCGTCATCTGGCCGTACATCATCAGGCCCTTCTTATCGAGCGCGTTGAAGTGCTCCCAGTCCGCCCATTTGGGAACGAGATTGGAATTGGCGATGAGCACGCGCGGCGCGCCCTCATGGGTGCGGAACACGCCCACGGGCTTGCCCGATTGCACCAGCAGCGTCTCGTCGGCTTCGAGCTTTTTCAGCGTTTCGACGATGCGGTCGAAGGCGTTCCAGTTGCGCGCGGCCTTTCCGATGCCGCCGTAGACTACGAGATCCTGCGGCCGCTCGGCCACCTCGGGATCGAGGTTGTTCATCAGCATGCGCATGGCCGCTTCCGCGTGCCAGGTCTTGCAGGTCCTTTGTGGCCCGCGGGGAGCACGAATCACACGCGCATTCTTGATTTCGTTCATGCTGCTTTCCAGTTTCTGTCCGCCCTCCCCGCCACGTAGCGGTCCAGAAGCAGATCGGCGCCGATCCAGTAGCAAAGCTCGGCGGGATCGGAAATGCGCCAAATCGCGAGATCGGCCGGACGCCCGGCTTCCAGGACGCCGGCCCGGGAATCCAGCGCCTTCGCGGCATTCCGGGTCATCCCGGCCAGCGCCTCCTCCGGCGTGAGGCCGTAGAGGGTGCACGCCATGCCCAGCGCTATGAGGGGCGAGCTGGCGGGCGACGTGCCCGGGTTGCAGTCGGTCGCCACGGCCAGCGGAACGCCCGCGCGGCGCAGCACCTCGATCGGGGGCTTCCGGGTCTCGCGCAGGAAATAGAAGGCGACCGGGAGCAGCACCGCGACCATCCCCGCCGCCGCCATGGCCGACACGCCCTCCTCGCAGAGATGTTCCAGATGATCGGCGGAAAGCGCGCCATACCTTGCAGCAAGGATCGCGCCGCGCGAATTGGAGAGCTGCTCGGCGTGAAGCTTGACGCGAAGACCATGGGCCGTGGCCGCTGCAAAGACGCGTTCCGTCTCTTCCGGGGTGAAGGCGATCGATTCGCAGAATGCATCGACAGCGGCTGCCAGTTTGGCGTTCGCAACCGCGGGAATCATCGTCCCGCAAATCAGGTCGAGATAGGCCGCGCGATTCTCCCGATATTCCGGCGGCAAGGCATGTGCTCCGAGAAAGCTCGGCGAAACATTCATCCTTGCATGCCGGCCTACGGCGCCTGCGGCGCGCAGCATCTTCATTTCGCTCTCGGGATCGAGACCATAACCCGACTTGATCTCGACCGTGGTAGTCCCGTTCCGCGCCATCGCCAGGGCCCGGGGCAGAGACTGCGCGACGAGCTCGTCCTCGTCCGCGGCGCGGGTCGCGCGGACGGTCGACAGGATACCGCCGCCCGCGCGGGCGATCTCCTCGTAGCTCGCGCCCTTCGCGCGCATCTCCCATTCCTGCGCGCGGTTGCCGGCGAACACCAGATGCGTGTGACAGTCGATCAAACCCGGCGTCACCCACGCACCGCCCAGTGCGCGAACCTCGCGCGCATCGATGGCTTTCCGCGGACCGGCATAGACGAGTTCGCCCCCGGCAATCGCGATCGCGGCATCGCGGATCGCGCCATAGGGGCCGCCGGCCGTCATCGTGGCGGCGGAGCAATCGACAAGAAGAAGGTCCGCGGTCATGCCGCTCCCGGCTTTGAGAGTGCCGGGCAAGATGCCCGGATTTGATCCGAATCTACAGGAAAAATACCACCTCTGCGTTGAGCAAAATCCGGCTTCGGGCGTTGTCGAAAGGAGCTACAATTCCCATATCCATGGAAGCATGGGGTAGGACATGGAATCACCGCTGCAAGTGGAACTGGACGGCGTAAAATTCTCCGATGATCTCCACAATCTCATTCAGACCAATCTCGCCAAGATCGAACGGCGTTTCGGCCGGGCGACCTCGTGCCGCGTCGTGGTGCGCGCGCCGAACGCCCATCACCGCAGTGGCGCGCCCTTCGAGGTGAGCGTGCGCATCGTGCTGCCGGCGGGCCGCGAAATCAATGTCGGGCACAAGCCCGGCGACGACGACCGCCTCGGCGACATGACGGCCGCCGTGAACGATGCCTTCAAGCGGGCATTGCGGCAGCTTGCCGACGAGACGGACGTCATGCAGGGCCGCGTGAAGCGGCGCGCCGCGAAGGGGGGCTGAGGCCCGCGAAAATGGCACGCGCGCGGCACGTTTCGATCCATTCCGCGTTGGAGGTGGGACCCGGGTAAGGGCCGTTCGTCATGAATTTGCTCTATCGCCTTCTCAGGCTCCTGATCCGCGATGGTCACCTCGCCGTCGTCGATTCGCGCGGCTTGCGGCGCGATTTCGGAACGATCGGAGAGCCCGCGCTCGTCATACGCATCCGCGACAGGGCAACGGAATGGGCGCTGCTGCTCAATCCCGGGCTCGCGCTTGGCGAAGCCTATATGGACGGACGGCTCGCGGTGGAGAACGGCGACATCGCAGCGCTGCTCGATCTGATAACGCGCAACGTCCGCGCCGGTGCGGGCGCCGCCTATCTCGAAGCCTGCAGCAGCGTGCGGCGTGCCTGGAACCGGTTGAGGCAGCGCAACACGCTCGCCCGCGCCCGCAAGAACGTCGCCCATCACTACGACCTGTCGGCAAGGCTCTACGACCTGTTTCTCGATTCGGACAGGCAGTACTCCTGCGCATTCTTCGAATCGCCGGATGACAATCTGGAAGTCGCCCAGGCGAACAAGTGCCGGCGCATCGCCGCGAAACTGGCGCTGAAGCCGGGTCAGCGCGTGCTCGACATCGGATCGGGCTGGGGCGGGCTCGGCCTCCACATCGCGCGGGCAGCCCAGGTGGACGTCACGGGTGTCACGCTTTCCCGGGAACAGCTCAAGATCGCGCGCGAACGCGCGGCGCGCTCGGGCCTTTCCGAGCGCGTGCGCTTCCGCCTCGAAGACTACCGAGAGGTCGACGGCCCGTTCGAGCGCATCGTTTCGGTCGGCATGTTCGAGCACGTCGGCGCTTCCCACTACCGCGACTTTTTCCGGCGCCTCTCACGGCTTCTCACCGGCGACGGCGTGGCCCTGGTGCATTCGATCGGCCGCAGCGACGGTCCCGGCGCGACCAATCCCTGGATCGCCAAATACATCTTTCCCGGCGGCTATACCCCCGCGCTGAGCGAGGTTCTGCCGGCGGTCGAGCGTGCGGGACTGATCGTCACCGACATCGAGATCCTGAGGCTCCACTATGCGCAAACCCTCGCCCTGTGGCGGCAGCGGTTCCGCGCCAACTGGGAGCGCGCGAAAGCGCTCTACGACGAGAGGTTCTGCCGCATGTGGGAGTTCTACCTTGCCGGCGCGGAGATGGGATTCCGCAACCAGGGACTGATGGTTTTCCAGCTGCAGCTCGCCAAGCGGGTCGACGCGCTCCCCATCGTCCGGGATTACATGGTTCCGGTTACACGCACGATACCGGGACAGCAAAAAAGCGCCGCCTAGACTGGATTTTCCGGCCCTTTCCGGACGCCTGCGCCTTCCCTATCTAGAATCCGGAAATGGACATGCGGGCGGCTGCCCGCGAGGAGCACATCATGATTGACGTTAGGCCCTTCGCCACGCTCGGCGGGGCGGACCACGGATGGCTGAAGGCCCGCCATCACTTTTCCTTCGCCGAATATCACGACCCCGGGCGCGTCCAGTGGGGAAACCTGCGCGTCTGGAACGACGACGAAATCGCGCCAAATTCGGGCTTCCCTCCGCATCCGCATGCGAACATGGAAATCGTCACCTATGTCCGCAAGGGCGCGATAACGCACAAGGACAGCCTCGGAAACGAAGGACGCACCGCTGCGGGCGACGTCCAGGTGATGAGCGCGGGTTCCGGCATCCGGCACGCCGAATACAACCTCGAGCCCGAGACGACGACGCTGTTCCAGATATGGATTCTGCCGACGAGGACCGGCGGCAGCCCAAGCTGGGGCGCGAAACCCTTTCCGAAGGCCGACCGCTCCGGCCAGTTCGTGACGCTGGCAAGCGGGTTCGACGAGGACAGGGACGCGCTTCCCATCCGCACGGACGCCCGCGTTCTGGGCGCTACGCTCAAGGCCGGCGAGACGACCCGATATGCGGCCGGAAGCACGCGGCATCTGTATCTTGTGCCGGCAACCGGAGCCGTCGAGGTCAACGGCGTGCGTGTCGGCGCAAGGGACGGAGCGGCGATCTCGGGCGAGGAAGCGATCTCGGTCAGGGCGATCGAGGACAGCGAGCTGGTGCTGGTCGACGCGGCTTAGGCGGTAGCCGCGCCCGGCGCCCCGCCGCAGCGTGTCACTTCGGCGCCGGGCCCTGGCTGATGCGAACGAAATCGTCGGGGCGCAGCCATTTGGCGAACGCCGCCTGCACATCCTTCGGCGTCAGCTCTATGAACCGCCTGGCGGCGCGTTGAGGCTCGTCGAGCGGCAGGTCGAGCTCGCGCCTGCCGAGCAGTCCGCGCGCAATGTCGCCTATGCTGTCCTCGCTCAGCGGGATCTGGCGCAGCAGCATCATCTTGGAGCGCAGGATCTCGTCATCGGTGGCCGGCGCCTTCTGCATGGTCCTGACGTCGCTGACCGCAAGCGCGGCGGCCTTGCCCACATTTTCGGGGTCGCTGGCATACTGGATGAAGTAGTTGCCGCGCGTGCGGCCGATCTGCAGGGAAGAACCGACCGAATAGACGAGCCCCGCGTTCTTCCTGAGGTCGATGCTCAGCCGTGCGGAGTAGAATCCGCCTCCCAGCACCGAATTGCCGAGCGCCAGCGCATAATAGTCCGGATCGGAACGTTTCATCGCCAGGTTCTGCGCGAGCACCACGTTGTCCTGAACACGCGTCGCGTCGGGGACGTCGATCGTGTCGGCTGCATTGGGCGGCGCTGCGGGAAGATCGACGTCGGGCTTCGGCCCAGACCCCGCCCAGGCACCGAAATATTTCTCGATTGTCGCGCGCGCCTTTTCCGGCGTGATCTTCCCGATCACGAGGATGGTGGCGAGGTCGGGACGCAGCACCGTCCTGTAGTAGGAAAGCACGTCGTCGCGCGTGATGCGGCCCACGGATTCCGGGGTGGGATCGCGCAGCGAAGGATCGTCCTTGGGATAGAGGGCCGCGCGCAGCGCCCGGGACGCGAGATAGGACGGGCTCTCGTTGCGGGCCTTCACCAGCTTGACGAGCTGTTCGCGGACAACCTGCACGGCCGTTTCCGGAAGCGCGGGATGAAGCTCGTTGTCCGCGAGCAGCTCCACGCCGCGATCGAAATCGCGCGATAGCACGCCGACGGAGAAATCGGTGCCGGCGTTCTCGCTTGCCCCGATCCTGTCGAGAGCCTCCTGGAACGCGAGGCGGTCCAGCGATTCGCTGCCGTACGAAAACAGCCGCTCCAGAATCTGCGCGACGCCTTCCTTGCCCGGCGGCGTCTCCGTTTCGGGCCGGTTGCGGACGTGGCCGAAGACGCTGACCGTGTCGCTCACGTTTTCCGGCTGGACGATCAGCGTGATTCCGTTCGCCAGCGTGGAGACCACCGGATCGATCGTGGATTGCGGAACGGTCAGGCGGCCGAGAGCGGCCTGCGCCCATTCCGGCAGCGGCGTCGGCCTTGCCTCGCCGAGCGCGATGCTCTCCTGTCCGCCGAATGCCTTGCCGGAGGCGACGGGCGCGCCCGACCCGCGGGGTGTCATGACCGCGACGACGGCGTGATCCAGATCGAGATATTTCCGCGCGACGCGGTTGACGTCCTCCACCGAGACCTTCTCGATCCGCTCCAGATCCTCGTCGGGCGAGCGCAGGCCGTACAGCGCCACGGCGTCGGACCAGACGGAGGCGAGGTCCTCGATCCCGTTCTTCTGGAATTCGGCGGCTCGCCGCTCTTGCGCCTTTGCGGCGGCAACGAGATCGGGAGGAACGCCCTCGCTGGCAACTTTGCCCAGAATGTCGCGCATCGCCCGCTCGACCTCCTTGGGGTCGTCTCCGGGCGCATAGGACGCTTCCGCATAGGCCAGCGAGGCCCTTGGAAACGGCGAAAGGGAAAAGTCGGCGCTCTGAACCTTGCCCTCGGGAACCAGTCCGTAAAGATCGAAACGGTGGCTCGAAAGAACGTCGGCCAACAGTTCGAGCGCGGGGAAATCCGGACTGTCGAGACCGGGAAAGCGCATGGCGATGATCGTGGTGGCGCTCGGCCGGTCGGTGTCCATCGCGAAGGACGACGCCTTCGGCTGGGGAAACCGGAATTGGGGCCGCGGAGGCAGCGTCTTCGGCCTTATCGCTCCGAACAGCGCTTTCACCCGTGCGAGCGCGGCATTCGGATCCACGTCGCCCGCGATGACGAGGATTGCGTTGT
This sequence comes from Rhizomicrobium sp., assembly GCA_035549575.1. GTDB lineage: Bacteria > Pseudomonadota > Alphaproteobacteria > Micropepsales > Micropepsaceae > Rhizomicrobium. The sequence goes on along the minus strand of DASZQP010000069.1, from coordinate 28,100 downwards.
TGGGCGCATACCAATCGGCATGAAACCGCCTCAGCATCTCCGCCGTCGTCGCCTGAAACGACGGCCGCGTGCCAAGCGGCACATATTCGTAGGGCGTGCCTGCGAACAGCTCGGCACGGAGGCGCTGATACAGCACATAGGACGGATTGGAGAGATCCTGCGCCACTTCCTGCTCGATGGCGCCGCGCTCCTTGTCCCAGTCTTCCGTGGTACTCGACAGCGCCTTCATGCGCAGCGCCTCGATATGCAAGGCGATGTCAAGGTCCTCGGCCGGCACCGTGAAGAGATACTGGGTGAGGCTCTCGCGCGTGTTGGCGTTGAAGTTTCCGCCCATGATGCCGCCGATATTGGCGAGCTGGTCCGCGCTCAACCCCGGACTGCCGCGGAACATCATGTGCTCCATGGCATGCGCGGTGCCGGGAAAGCCCTTCGGCGTCTCGTCCGAACCGGCCAGGTAGTTGACCGCGGTCGCGACGACGGGCGCCAGCGTGTTGCGGACGATCACGACACGCAATCCGTTGGCCAGCGTCGCGCGAACCACCCCGGGCTCCGCGGGCGCGATCCGGGCGTCTCCCGCGACCAGCGTGGAGCCAAGAAGGAGAACCACGGCGCCCAGGAGTCGCAGCGGGCGAGCAAGGCCGAGACGGTGCATCGACATCATCCTGAGTTCCTTCATGCCCCGCAACCGAGAAGCCGCGGCGCCGCGATCCGGCCCGCCCGAAGCCCGGCAGGCGAAATCCCTATTGTCCCATCAGATCGGCGACCAGCGCGGGCTGATTGTAGATCTTGGACAGGGCCTCGGTGATGGCGGCCGTCGACACGACGACGCAACGGTTCTGCGAGTCGTCGAAGCCGAAATTGCCGCCGAGACTGTGGATATTGCCGTCGAACGCGGCGCCGATGACATGCGCGCTTGCGTCGATCACGGGCGAGCCGGAATTGCCGCCGACGATGTCGTTGTTGGTCGTGAAGTTGAACACGACGCCCGGGTCGATCCGGTCGCGCGCATTCACCCAGCGCGGCGCGAGTGCGAAGGGGTCCTGACCCGTGGCGCGGTCCCACAACCCGCCCAGATAGGTGAAGGGCTTCACCGGAGTGCCGTTCTCCACCCAGCCTTCCACGCGCCCATAGGAGATGCGCGGCGAGAACGTCGCGTCCGGATAGGTGCTGGTTCCGTAGACGGCAAAGCGCGCCCGGGCGATCTTTTCCGCGGCGCGGTCGCTCGGCCCGGTCACGCGAGTTTCGTATTCCTTGCGGATGGCGCGCGACGCCGCGTCGGTCGCCAGCACGAACCTGATCATCGGATCGTCGGAGTTCTCGATCGCGGCGAGCCCGCCGTCCCACAACTGCTTGCGGTAGGCGGCATCGGCGAGCTTCGACTTCGAGAGCCGCGCCGCGAGCGCCTCCGGCGATTCCTTGCCGAGGAAGGTTTTCGTCCCCTCGCTGTCCGCCGTCAGATGCTCGCGCAGCTTGGTCAGCCAGAATTCGAGCTTCAGCTCCTCCAGACCGGGATAGACCGGTTCGTTGTCGAGCACGCGCTTCTCCAGCAGCGGGAGACGGCTGTCTGTGTATTCCGGCAGCCGTTCGCCGTTCGGCTTCGGCCGCTCCTGAGCGGCGCGCACCAGCGCACGGCCGTAGCCGAACAGGCTGGAAAGAATGCCGGCGCGCGACTCCATATAGGTATAGGGTTCGTAGAGCGCGCGGCGATCGGCCTGAACCTTCGCGGTCTCGGCCCACGGATCGCCGATCTCGGCGGCGAGGCTCTTGTCCTTCATCACCTTCGCGCGCAGCGCCGCATCGGACTGGTGCTTGGCTGCGATCAGCGCGGGATCGACGAGCGCCTCCTGCTGCCCGCGATAGGCCTTGAACGCGTTTTCGACGCTGAACAGATCCTCGTTGGATATGCGGGCATTTTCCGCGCTTTCCTCGCCGAAGCGGATCAGCCGGCCGCGCAATTCCGCCAGGAGCAGGAGCGTGTCGGGCTGGGAAACGTCGCGGATGGTTTCGAGCTGTTCGGCGGTGAGCAGGCGCTGCGTCGTGCCGGGATTTCCGGAAACGAATACGGGCTCGCCTTCCTTCGGCGGATCGACGCGCCATTTGAGATGGTCGGGCGTGCTCACCGGCTTTCCGTTCTCGTACAGCCGCACGAAGGAGCAATCGAGGTCGTAGCGGGGAAAATTGAAATTGTCGGGATCTCCGCCGAAGAAGGCCATCTGCTGTTCCGGCGCGAAGACCAGCCGCACGTCCGAGTATTTGCGGAACATGTAGAGCTTGTACTGGCCGCCCTGGTAGAGCGTGACGACCTGACAGCGGTACAGCGATTCCTTGCCCGCGCAGCCTTCCTTCTCGACGGCCGCGATTTCCGCATCGCGCGCCTTCACGAAGTCCTGGCCGGTCTTGCCCTGCGCGGCGGCGGTGACGCGCGGCGTGACGTCGTAGATGCCGCCGAGGACTTCCGCCTGCATTCCGGGGCAGAGCTTTTCGTCTTCCTGCTTCGCGGCGGCAAAGCCGTCCTTCACATAGTCGGTCTTGTCGGTGGAGAGGTTCTGCGCGCAATCGCGCACGCAATGATGGTTGGTCAGCACCAGCCCGTCCTTCGTGACGATGGAGGCGGAGCATCCCGAGGACAGACGGACCGAGGCGAAGCGGACCGTGTCGAGCCATTTCAGATTGATGTCGACGCCGTATTTCGCCTTGACCTTGTCGGAGGGAAAATTGTCGAATGTCCACATGCCCTCGTCCGCGGCGGCGGCGGTGGCGGCGCAGACGGCGGCGGCTGCAAGCGCCGCGACGAGATTCCTGTTCACGATGTCCCTCTCCGAATGTGTCCGACGCCGGCTTGGGCCGGTTCTGCTGTCGGCGCGCATTTAAGCCCGCGCACGCGCGCATTGCCAAGCAGAACCTAATGGAAATCGCGCGATTTCGGCACCACGCGGACATTGCGCGGATGATGATGGCGGGCAGCGCCCTGGGAACGAAAGGATGGCGCGTCTCGATCGTCGTCCGAGAGGCGCTCCAGCTCCGCCGTGCGGTCGGAAACGCGCTCCGCCACGAGGTGGACGACGTTGTCGACGCTGCGCTGCACCCTTCCCTCGACCAAAAGGAGCCTGCCGCCCATGATCTCGCGGCGGAATTCCTCCACCAGCCGCGGCCAGACCACGACATTCGTTACGGATGTTTCATCGCTCAGGGTGATGAAGACGACGCCGGCATCGCCCGGCATCTGGCGCGTGAGCACGATGCCGGCGCAGGCGGCATGCGCGCCGTCCCGCGACCCGGCGATTTCCCCGCAGCTCAGCACGCCTTCGCCGCGGAACAGGTCGCGCAGGAAGGCCATGAGATGGGCGCGCAGCGAAAGCCGCAGCATCCGGTAGTCGGCAAGCACGTGCTCGCTCAGGGGCATCGAAGGCAACGGGGCGATGTCCTCCTCCGGCTGCTCCTCGGCGAATTGCGCGGCAAAGAGAGGAAGCTCGTCCCCATCGGCGAGGCGCCGCACGTCCCAGAGCGTTTCGCGCCGGTCCCTGGCGAGCGACTGGAAGCAATCGGCCTCGGCCAGGATGATGAGCGCGCGCCTGGGAAGGCGGGCCTTGCGCGCGACCTCGCCCACCGCGCCGTAGCGGTTGCCGCGGCAGGCGACGAGGACGTCCGCCCATTTCTCCTGGAAGCCGTCGATCTGGCGCAAGCCGAGGCGGAGCGCGAGCCCGCCCTCGTCGCGCGCCTCCAGCGTATTGTCCCAGGCGCTGAAATTGATGTCGGCGGGCCGCACCTCGACATCGTGCTCGCGCGCGTCGCGCACGATCTCCGCCGGCGCATAGAAGCCCATGGGCTGCGAGTTCAGAAGCGCACAGGCAAACGCCGCCGGATGAAAGCGCTTGAGATAGGCCGAGACATAGACGAGCAGCGCAAAGCTCGCCGCATGGCTTTCGGGAAAACCGTAGGAGCCGAAGCCCTCGATCTGCCGGAAGCAGCGTTCGGCGAAGTCCGGGGCGTAGCCGCGCGCGACCATGCGGCCGACGAACTTGTCCTTGAAGGTGTCGATGGTGCCGAGATTGCGGAACGTCGCCATGGCCCTGCGCAATCCGTTGGCTTCGGAAGGGGTGAATTCCGCCGCCACGATGGCGAGCTTCATCGCCTGTTCCTGGAACAGGGGAACCCCCATCGTCTTGCCGAGCACGGTGCGCAATTCGTCCGGCGGACCGTGCCCGGGCGAGGGCGAGGGAAAGACGACGGGCTCCTCGCCCGCGCGGCGGCGCAGATAGGGATGGACCATGCCGCCCTGGATGGGGCCGGGGCGCACGATCGCCACCTCGATCACGAGGTCGTAGAAATTTTCCGGCTTGAGCCGCGGCAGCATGCTCATCTGCGCGCGGCTTTCGACCTGGAACACGCCGATGGCATCGGCTTTCCTGAGCATCGCATAGACCTCCGGATGCTCCTTCGGCACGCTGGCCAGGTCGTAGGCGCGGCCTTCGTACACCGTGATGAGATCGAAGGCCTTGCGGATGCAGGTGAGCATGCCGAGGCCGAGTACATCGACCTTCATCATCCTCAGCGCGTCGATGTCGTCCTTGTCCCATTCGATGAAATGACGGTCCTCCATCGTGGCCGGGCCGACCGGCACGAGCTCGTCGAGCCGGTCGTCGGTGAGAACGAAGCCGCCGACATGCTGCGAGAGATGGCGCGGGAAGCCGATCAGCTCGCGCGTGCAAGCCATCACCCGCGCGATCGTCGCATTTTCGGGATCGAGCCGGCCCTGGCGCACCTGCTTGTCGCTCAGGCCCGAGCCCCAGCTTCCCCACACGCCGCCGGCCAGATCGGCGCCGACATCCTCGCTGAGGCCGAAGACCTTCGCCACTTCGCGCACGGCGCTGCGCGGGCGATAGTGGATGACGGTGGCGGCGAGCGCCGCGCGGTGATGGCCGTAGCGGCGATAGATGTACTGGATCACCTCCTCCCGCCGTTCGTGCTCGAAGTCGACGTCGATGTCGGGCGGCTCCTTGCGCTCCTCGCTGACGAAGCGCTCGAACAGAAGGTCCATCCGCACCGGATCGATGGCGGTGATGCCCAGCATGTAGCAGACGGCGGAATTCGCCGCCGAGCCGCGGCCCTGGCAAAGGATGCCCTCGCCCCTGGCGAATTTCACGATGTCGTGCACGGTGAGGAAATATTGCGCGATCCCCATCTTGGCGATGAGCACGAGCTCTTTCCTGAGTACGGCACGCACATCGTCCGGAATGGCGCGGTTGTAGCGCCGGATCGCGCCCGCCCAGGTCAGGTCCTCGAGATGGCGCTGCGGCGACTTTCCCGGCGGCACCGGCTCGTTCGGATAGTTGTATTTCAGCTGATCGAGCGAGAAGGCGATGCGATCGGAAAACCCGACAGTCTCCGCGATTGCTTCGGGCGCGGACTCGAACAGCGCCGCCATTTCGTCCGGATGCTTCAGGTGCCGCTCGGCGTTGGATTCGAGCAGCCGTCCCGCCTCGTTCAGCGTGACGCCCTCGCGGATGCAGGTAACGACGTCCTGAAGCTCGCGCCGCTCGTGACGATGATAGAGTGCATCGTTGGTCGCGATCAGCGGGACGCCGGCCGACCTGGCGATCCGTGCAAGAAGCGAAAGCCGCCGCGCATCGTCGCCCAGCATGGGCATGACCGCGCCGAGCCAGACGCGGTCCCCGGCAACCGCGCGAAGCTCGTGCAGCAAGGCTTCGATCTCGCCGGGCTCGGCGCGGATGCGCGATGCGTACCGGTCCTTCGCGATCGAGCCCGGCCCGCCTTCCCCATCGGCGAGACCTTCGTTCCAGACCTTTTCCTGGATACCGACAGTCGTCCCGCTGCGGCCGGGATGCGGCGGCATGACGGCAAGCAGCAATCCCTCCTGCCATTTGAGAAGATCGTCCAGCGCAAGAAGGCATTCACCCTTTGGCGCGCGCAGCTTGCCCTCGCTGAGCAGGCGGCAGAGGCGGCCATAGGCGGCGCGGTCCTTCGGATAGGCGAGGATGTCGGGCGTGCCGTCGACGAAGACGAGGCGCGCGCCGATGAGAAGCTTCGGCAGCGGCGCCTGCGTTTGTTCGCGGATCTCCTCGAGCGCGCTATGCGCGCGCACCACGCCGGCCAGCGTGTTGCGGTCGGCGATGCCGATGGCGGCATAGCCCAGCGCGGCGGCCTGCGCCACGAACTCCTTCGGATGCGAGGCGCCGCGCAGGAAGGAGAAATTCGTCGTGACGGCGATTTCGGCGAAGGGGAGCATTGGCGGTCCCGTTTCACCTGCCCCTTGGGGGAGCCGGAAACCTTCGGCTTCACGCGAAGGCGCCATGAACCCTCCATTGCGGCGCCAGCCCGTCGCGTTCGAAGACGCCGTCGCGATAGAGCCAGAACCGGCGTCCGTCCTCGGTTTCGGCGCGGAAATAGTCGCGGGTGGGCTCGGCTTCCTGGTGGCGCCACCACTCCATCGCGATGCGTTCCGGCCCCTCCGCACGGGCGAGGACGCGCTGCGTCCGGCGCCAGCGCATATGAAACGCGGAGCTTCCCGGAACGGAGCGCAGAAGGCTCGCCTGCTCCGGCTTTGCGAAAAGGCGCAAGGGGCGGCGCGGCGCCTCGCCCGGCCGGCGGAGTTTTTTCCATCCGGTTTTCGGCTCGCGCGCGTATTGTGCAGGCAGGGCGGCGAAGGCGCATTCGGGGATATGGGTGTCCATGGGCTCGAAGGCGAGGATGCGCTGCGTGCCGAAGCGCGCCGCCAGCCGGTCGATGAGGAAGCGGATATCCTTCTTCGCATTCGTGCCGGCGTCGAAATCGGCGGCCTCGTGTTCGGCGCGTTCGGCGCGCGTGGCGGAAAGCCGGATGAGATCGAAGCCGAAACCGGGATCCACGGGATCGATCAGCGCATCCAGCTTCTCGCGGAACAGGCGCTCCACGATCCCGGGCTCGCGGATGGGCGAACCGGTCTGGACCGCGATGCGGCGCACCTGCCCGTCGGCGCGGAAGAAGGCGGCTTCGAGCTGGCGTGCGCCCTCGCCCTGCTTCTCGAGCGCGGCGGCGAGCGCGGCCGCCAGCTCCGTCAATGTCGAAAGAAGGATGTCGCAGGTCGCCACCGGCTCGGCGAAGGCGCGCTCGGCGCGATAGTCCGGCAGCGGTTTGCGCGGCGAAATCGGAGTTTCGGCGCGGGCAAGCGCGCCATCGAGCCGGAAGACCATGCGCGCGCCGAAACGCGCGGTGAGTTCGCTGCGCTTGCGCGAGGCAGCGGCGCCGACGGTCTTGAGCCCCGCGCGGCGGAAGGCATGCGTCGTCACCGGATCGAGATAAAGCGCCTCGATCGGCAGCGGTGCGACGGCCTCGCTCTCTCCACCCGGCGGCACGATGACGCCATCGCCATAACGCGCCAGCGCACGCGCGGCCATCATGGTGGAGGCAAGCGCGCCGCGCACCGCAAAGCCCTGATCGCGCAGCCTGCCGCGGATCTGATCGAGCATCGCCCGCTCGCCGCCGAAAAGATGCGCCGCCCCGGTCACGTCGAGCAGAAGCCCGCGCGGCGGATCGAGCGCGACATAGGGCGTAAACCGCTCGCACCAGTCGGCGATGCGGCCGAGGAGCTTCAGATCCGCCGGTTCGTTCGCCGCGACGGCTTTGAGCGCAGGCAGCATGGCGCGCGCATTGGCGAGCGGCTGGCCGACACGCAGACCCAGCGCCGTCGCCTTGCGGTCGAGGGCCGCGACCACGAGCGCGTTGTTCTCCTTGGCGGCTATGACGAGCGGCGGTGCGTCAGGCGGTGGCGCGCCGTGCTTCGCCTGCCATCGCCGCTGGAGCCGGTCGGTCGAAAGGCGCGGAAACCACAGCGCCACGATCCGCCGCTTCGCGGAAGATTGCATCGTCGCAACTCCATTCCATGACCCAACGGCCGGTGCGCCCGCGGCGATTGCGCACGAGCCCGGCCTCGTAAACCGGTTTTCCCCAGTTCTCTTCGTTTGCAGGAGAGCGCGCCGCGCGGATGAGCCAGCGCGTTTCCGCGCTCGACGCATCGGGCACGGCCGAAAAGCGCAGCAGAAACGCGCTCACGCCTTTCTCCGAACAGCCGAGCGTCAGCCTGCGGCTCGCTTTCAGATCGAGCACCCTGTGCTCGCCCGCCGTCTCGATCGCGACCGCGCCGAGCGCCGCGCATGTGAGCGCATCCGATGCCGCGCGCAGCGCCTCCTGCGCATGCGCCACGCGCAGGATCAGAAACCGCGACGGATCGAGCCCCAGTTCGAGCAATCCCGTCGCCGCGAGCTCGCCGAATTCGAGGGCGGAGAAATCCTGCCGGATCCAGAGCACCGGTTTGCCGCCCGCCGCGCGCCAGGCCATCCCCGCTGCAAATCCCGTCGCCGATGCCTCATGCCCCGTCTGCGCATACACCTCATGCAGCGCGCCTTTAACGAGGCCGCCTTTCAGATACGCATCGGCCTGCGCATGTCCGAGCGGCACGCGGATCTCGCGTTCCTCCCATGCCGGTCTGGCGAGCGCCGCCCTGAGCGCCTGTATCCGTTCCGTTCTCATTCCCGCATGAGAGAACACAAATGGAACAAAAGTCAATAAGACTCTGTCGAAAAAGAATATTTCTCATCACTTCGAGCACAACCACCAGCCCTGCCCTTTTCTCTGTTCATCGCCACAAGCGATGGGGTAAACCGCCACCCTCACGGAGACCTGCCATGAACCTCAAAGACCCGAATCTCTTCCGCCAGCTCTGCTACATCGACGGCGAATGGCGAACGGCCTCATCGGGCCAGACGGTCGCGGTCGCCAATCCGGCAACGGACGAGGTGCTCGGCACCGTCCCCAAATGCGGCGGAGCGGAGACACGCGCCGCCATCGCGGCGGCGAAACACGCGCTGCCGGCATGGGCGGCAAAGACGGCGGGCGAGCGCGCCGCCATCCTGCGCCGCTGGAACGATCTCATGCTCGCCCATGCGGACGATCTGGCGCTGATCATGACCTCGGAACAGGGAAAGCCGCTGGCCGAATCCAGGGGCGAGGTCGCCTATTCCGCGTCGTTCATCGAATGGTTCGCGGAAGAGGGAAAGCGCATCTATGGCGACGTGATCCCGAGCCACGCGGCCGACAAGCGCATCGTGGTGCTGAAGCAGCCGGTCGGCGTCGTCTGCGCGATCACGCCCTGGAATTTTCCGAGCGCGATGATCGGGCGGAAGGTCGGGCCCGCGCTTGCCGCCGGCTGCACCTTCGTCTCCAAGCCCGCCTCGCAGACGCCCTTTTCGGCGCTGGCGATGGCCGAGCTCGCCCGCCGCGCCGGCGTGCCGGCCGGCGTTTTCAACGTCGTCACCGGCTCCGCGCGCGAGATCGGCGACGAGATGACCTCAAATCCCGATGTCGCCAAGCTCACCTTCACCGGCTCGACGGAGGTGGGCCGCCAGCTGCTCGCCAAATGCGCACCGACGGTCAAGAAGGTGTCGATGGAGCTGGGCGGCAACGCGCCCTTCATCGTCTTCGACGATGCCGATCTCGACGCGGCGGTCGAAGGCGCCATCGCCTCGAAATATCGCAATACCGGTCAGACCTGCGTCTGCGCCAACCGGCTTTATGTGCAGGCGGGCGTGTACGACGCATTCGTCGAGAAGCTGAAGGCGGCGGTCGGCAACCTCAAGGTCGGCAGCGGCACCGAGCCCGGCGTCACACAGGGCCCGCTGATCGACGAAGCGGCCGTCAGGAAGGTCGAGGAGCATATCGCCGATGCCCTCGCAAAGGGCGGCAAGGTCGTCCTGGGCGGTCACCGGCACCCGCTCGGCCATACCTTCTTCGAACCCACGATCGTTACCGGCGCCACGCAGGACATGCTGGTCGCGCGCGAGGAAACCTTCGGCCCGCTCGCCCCCGTGATCGCATTCGACAGCGACGACGATGCCATCCGCATGGCGAACGATACCGAATTCGGGCTCGCGGCCTATTTCTATGCGCGGGACCTCAGGCGCGTATGGCGCGTGGCGGAGGCCATCGAGGCGGGCATCATCGGCATCAACACCGGGCTGATCTCGACCGCGGTGGCGCCGTTCGGCGGGGTCAAGCAATCCGGCCTCGGCCGCGAGGGCTCGAAATACGGCATCGACGACTATCTGGAGATCAAATATCTCTGCCTGGGCGGAATGTGATCTTTTCATCTCCCTTGCGGGGAGGTGAGAGGGCTCAGACCGCCGGCCTCCACGGCCTGAAGCGGCTCGGGCGGTAGAACAGGATGCCGGCGACGAGCCCGCCGATGCCGACGATGTTCGTGACCATGTCGAAGGTGGTCATCGCGTAGATCCCGAGCGCGATCAGCGACAATCCGCTGAGCGCCGGATAGACCGACAGCGACAGCCAGCGCCAGACGCTTTCCCGCCTCAGGCTGCGGAAGGCCCAGGCGGCCACCATCCCCGCGAGCCCGTAGTAATAGGCAACCAGCACGCCTACCGCGCGAACGGAATCGGCGATGATGACGTTAACCGTCGGCATCAGGCTGGAACCCCAGAGCAGCAGAAGGCCCATGCCGATCAGTAGCAGCATCGCGCGTACCGGCGTGCGCGTGCGCCGGTCGACGATCCCGAAAAGCGGGGGCATGGCGCCGTCGCGGCCCATGGCGAACAGCGTGCGCGAGAATTGCAGCATCGTGGTTTCGAGCGTGGCGACGCTCGACAGGATGACGGCGCAGGAGGCCAGCAGCCCGCCGTAATGGCCGAAGCCGGACGCCACCGCGATGTTGTAGATGATGTTGGCGTTGAAGTTCGACGCATCCCGGATCGAGAACAGGAACAGCGCCGCGAACACGAAGGCGATGTAATAGGCGACCGTGATGAAGATGCTCACGAACCCGCCATGGCCGGCGGTTTCGTGCGCATTGTGTGTTTCCTCGGCCAGATTGGCGGTGACGTCCCAGCCCCAATAGAAGAACACGACCACGAGCGCGGAAGAGGAAAAGGACGCGGCGGTGTAGTCGAAGCCGAACCAGTGCCACGAAAAGTGATTGACGGCGCCGGACACCGCGGCATGCCAGTACGCGCCCGCCAGCACGGCGGTGAGGACGAGCAGCTCGATCCCCGTCATCACCATCTGCACCCGGCTCGTCACCTCGATGCCGACGATCAGGACAAGGGCGATCACCAGGAACCAGGCGCTGGCGATGGCCGCCGACAGCACAACGTTGTCGACAAGGGCCGGATCGATGAAGTCGAGCGTCGATGTGGCGAGCGGCAGGCTTCCCGTCACCATGAACACCATCGAGGCGACGAGGAGCGCCCAGCCGGAGAAGAAGCCCCAGAACTTGCCGAACTCCGCCGTCGTCCACTGATAGGCGGCGCCCGCCGAAACGCTCTGGCGGTTGAGCGCCTTGTAGGCGATGGCGATGCCGAGCATCGGCACGGCGAAGATGATGAGCGCGCCGGGAGACAGCGCGCCTGCCACGCCGAGCAGGACGGCGGTCGTCACCGCGATGGTGTAGCCGGGCGCGCTGCCCGCCACACCCATCACCATGGACTCGATGAAGGAGAGCGAGCCGGCCTTGAGCTCCGTCTGCGCGCCCCGCTCGCCGGTCATGGGTGGGTCGATCGGCATCCTGCGCCTGCTGAACGGGTTGCTGGCAATCGGGTCGCTGGCACGTCAGTAGCGATAGGTCGCGGTCAGGCCGAAGGTGCGCGGACGGAAGGTCGAGGCCTCGAAGAGCTTTGTGTGATTGTCCTGGTGATTGAGGTCCAGCGTGGGATGGGCGTTGAACAGATTGTCCATGAAGACCACGAAGTTGACGCTCTTCAGCGTCGCGCCGGCGCGCAGCGCGAACAGGTTTGTTGCCGGCTCCGGCTCGAGACCGCGGTCGAACAGTGTCGTGCCGGGATCGCGGTCCGGCGTCAGTCCCACCTCGCCGCCGGAGAACTCGTAGTCGAGCCGCACGAAGGCGTCGTTGCCCCAGGCCGTGGTGTTGTATTGCGCGCCGAGCGATGCGCTCCAGGGCGAGCCGGGAAGGCGGTCGCCGACATTGGCGAGCACCAGTCCCGCCGACGAGCTCGTGCTGGTATAATAGGCGTCGGTGTAGCCCAGGCTCACGTCGATATCGATATTGTCGGTCAGCAGCCATTCGGCCTGGAAATCGAAGCCCTTGCTCTCAGCGCCCCCCTGGTTGGTTGTGTAGCGGAAGCCGCAGGACGGCAGCGCGACGGTCTGCTGGATGTTGCTCCATTTCAGGTAATAGATGCTCGCCGCGGTCTGCAGGCGGCCGTCGAGCAGCCGGTCCTTGGTGCCGAGCTCGTAGCTCCACACCGAGTCCGAATCGTAGGACGTGGGTTCCTCGGTGATTTCCGTGCAGGCGCTGACCGGAAAGAGCGGATTGGCGCCGCCGATGCGGTAGCCCTTCGCTGCCGTGAAATAGACCATGTCGTCGTCGTTGAAATTCCAGGTGATGTTGCCCATCGGTGTGAAGGGTGTCTCGTCCTTCTTGCCGGGCGGGCCGGTGAGCGGTCCGAAGTTCTGCGGCCCGTCGGAGAAATTGCTGAAATCGAAATGCGTCTGGGCGATGCGCGCGCCGACCTGGACCTTGAGCCTGTCGGGAATGATGGCGTAGGTCGCATTCGCGAATCCGGCGACCTGGTGCTCGTGGCCGCGCGTGTGGTTGATGTAGTCGTCGCCGTTCGGCAGAAGATCCTCCCCCCAGGCCGAGATCATGTCGAGGCCCCACAGATATTCGGTGAGGGCGGGAAGCTGCGGATCGTTGATCTCCTCCACGCTGAGCTGGCTCTGGTTCGAATAGAAGACGCCGACGATCCAGTTGAAGCGCGCGTCGCCGTCCAGCGATTGCAGCCGCACCTCCTGGGTGAAATTGTCCTGGGTGTTGGTGACGTTGTTGACCGCCTCGTAGTGGCCGAAGGGTGCGACGTCGTCGAAGCCCGGCAGGTCGATGCCCGTGGGCGTGAGCAGCGGCGGCGGCTTGTCGCCGGTGAGATGATACTGATGCCGGTAGAAGTGGCACAGCCCGCCGGTGCAGCGGTTCTCGTAGTCGGGGTTCCAGCGGCCGTGGATGATCCCCTGGAAATACGAGAGATCGTAGAGCGTCGCGCTGTAGTCCTGGACGAGCTGGTGGCGGTCGAAGATCGAGGTGTTGGAGATCAGCTCCACGTCGCCGAACACGTAGTCGCCCTTGAGCGCCGCCAGCGTGAAGTGGTCCTTGTCGCCCATGTTCTCCGGCGTGCCGGTGCGATAGTCGCCGCTGCCGGGATCGGAGATGCCCACCCAGTAGTCGTCGATATTGTTCTTGTCGCGGTTCTGGTAGAACACGCTCGGCGTGATCGTCAGCCCGTTCAGCGGCTGCCAGGTCACGGCTCCGCGCAGCACATAGGTGTCGGCATAGTTCGTGTCGGACTGGAGCACGCGGCCCGGATTGGCGTAATCGACCTTGTCCACCCAGCCCGCATCGTGGCGGCCCCAGGCGCTGACGCGGAAGCCGAGCTCGTCGTCGATGATCGGCCCGCCGACCGCCGTGCCGCCTTCGTAGCTTGCGCCGCCGTACTGCGTGCCGGACACTTCGGATTTCGCATAGACGCTGTAGTCGGTCAGGCTGGGCTGGGGCGTGATGTAGCGCACGGTGCCGCCCTCCGATCCCGCGCCGAACAGCGTGCCCTGCGGCCCGCGCAGGATTTCGACGCGCTCCAGATCGAAGACCGACGGCAGCGTGTTGTCCGAGCCGAAGCCCAGCGTGCGCAGCTGGATCGGCGTATCGTCGATATAGATGCCCGTGGTGGCGTCGCCGGCGTCGGAATTCACGCCGCGGATGGAAACGCTCTTGGTGGACTGGTCGAAGGTCACGCCGGGCGTGAAGGCGACGAGATCGGCGATGGATTTGGCGTTGAGCTGATCCATCTTGTCGGTGGTGAATGCGCTGATGCTCTGCGGCACCTTGCTGAGGAGTTCGGAGCGCCGGGTCGCCGTGACGACGACCTGCTCGATCTCCTGCGGAGCCTGGGCGGCCGGTGCCGGAACAGGAGCGGGCGGCGCAGCCTCCCCTTGCGTTTGCGCGAGGCCGGGCCCCGCGGCGAGAACCATGCCGGCAAAGGCGAGGCCGAGAGCCGGCCTGCCGGAGTCCGCGATCCATGTCATCGTAACCCCCCGATCAAACCGGAATCCTAGCCCCTGGCGGAAGGTGTGGAAAGCCATATCCGTGCATCGCGATGCGCCATGGGCTTCATATGTTGCGCGCGGCGCACACCGCCGATTCGCCCCGCGCGATTTTCCGTAGGCGGACGAGGTGCTGGCGCCGAAATCCTTGTCATCGCGGCCGGGCGCACTACCATCGCGATCCCGTCCGCCATCCTTTCCGGAGATGTCCATGAACCGTTTTGTCGCCCTGTTTGCCCTTTGCGCGCTCGGCGGAAGCGCCGGTCTCGTGTGCGCCGCGCCGGCCGGCGATCCGCTCGAGCGCCGGTTCGATGCGTCGATTCGGCCCGCGGAAATGGACGCGTGGCTCAAGCAGCTCGCCTCCGAGCCGAACCATGTCGGCAGCCCGCACGACAGGGCCAACGCGGAATGGGTGCTGGCAAAGTTCCGGTCGTTCGGATGGGACGCGCACATCGAGACCTTCAAGGTGCTCTATCCCACGCCGGTGAGCGAGACCGTCGAGCTGCTCGGCGCGAAGCCCTACAAGGCGATGCTGACCGAGCCGCCGATCAAGGGCGACACGAGCGCGACGGCGAAGAATCCGGGGCTTCCGGCCTATCTCGCCTATCAGGGCGACGGCGACGTCACCGCGCCGCTCGTCTATGTGAACTACGGCATGCGCGACGACTACGTGCAGCTCGAACGGCTCGGCGTCAGCGTCAAGGGCAAGATCGTGATCGCGCGCTACGGAGCGGGCTGGCGCGGATTGAAGCCGAAACTCGCGGCCGACCACGGCGCGGTGGGCTGCATCATCTATTCCGATCCGTCCGACGACGGCTATTCGGTCGAGTCGGTGTATCCCAAGGGACCGGCGCGTCCGCCGCACGGCGTGCAGCGCGGCTCCGTCATCGACATGACGCTCTACGCCGGCGACCCGCTCACACCCGGCGTCGGCGCAACGGAAAACGCCAGGCGCATGACGATCAAGGAGTCGCCTGCCATTCTGAAGATTCCGGCCCTGCCGATTTCCTATGCCGATGCACAGGTGCTTCTGTCCTCGCTCGGCGGACAGCCCGTGCCGGAAGCCTGGCGCGGACGGTTGCCGATCACCTATCGCGTGGGACCAAGCACGGCGAAGGTGCATCTCGCGGTGAAATCGGACTGGAGCCTGAAGACCCTCTACGATGTCGTCGCGACGCTCAAGGGCTCCGAACTGCCCGATCAATGGGTGCTTCGCGGCAATCATCGCGACGGCTGGGTTTTCGGAGCGGCCGATCCGCTCTCCGGCCAGGTGACGATGCTCGAGGAAGCCAGGGCGCTCGGCGAGCTCGTGCGCGGCGGCTGGAAGCCCAGGCGTACCATCGTCTATCTCAGCTGGGACGGAGAAGAGCCCGGCCTGCTCGGCTCGACGGAATGGGCGGAGGAACACGGCGACGAGATTCGGCAGAAGGCCGTGCTCTATGTGAATTCGGACAGCAACGGGCGCGGATTTCTCGACGTCGGCGGCAGCCACGATCTCGAGCACTTCGTCAACGAGATCGCCGCCGACGTGACCGATCCGGAGACGCAGGTGAGCGTCGGCGAGCGCCGGCGCGCCAAGATGCGGGTCGATGCCGCATCGGGCGGCGGCGATCCCGAAACCGCAGCGCGCCGGAAGGAAGACGCCAGGATAGCGGCCGACCCGGCGAAGGATTTCCCCATTGGCGCGCTCGGCTCGGGCTCGGACTATTCCGCCTTCATCGAGCACCTGGGCGTGCCGGCCCTCAGCGTCGAATATGACGGCGAAGGCAGCAATGGCGGCGTGTACCACTCGCGCTACGACACCTACGAGCACTTCGCGCGCTTCGGCGATCCCGGCTTCGTTTACGAGGCGGTGCTGGCGAAGACCGTCGGCCGCGTGGTCATGCGCGCGGCGGACAGCGACCTGCCGATCCAGAGGGCGACCAACTTCGCCGATACGGTCGGCCGGTATGTCGACGAGGTGAAGAAGCTGGCAAGGGACCGGCGCGAGACCGCGGAAATCCAGGCCGGGCTGTTGAGCGCCAAGGCGTTCGCGCTCGCGGCCGATCCGCAGAGATCGAGCGGCACGCCCACGGCGCTGAAGCCCGTGCCGGCCATCGACCTGGCGCCGCTCGATGCCGCGGTCGCGCGTCTCAAGGCGAGCGCGAAGGCTTATGACGGCGCGCTGGAGTCGAACGGGGCGAACCTGCCGCCGGACGCGAAGGCGAAACTTCGCTCCCTGATGCTGACCATCGATCAGACGCTGGCGCCGGAAAGCGTCGGGCTGCCGGAGCGGCCATGGTTCCGCAATCTGATCTATGCACCGGGCCGCTTCACCGGCTATGGCGCCAAGACATTGCCGGGCGTGCGCGAGGCGATCGAGGAGGAGCGCTTCGACGACGCGAACAAATATTCGAAGCTCACCGCCGATGTGCTCGACGCCTATTGCGACCGCCTCGACCAGGCGGCGGCGGTGCTGAACGGGAAGTAGGCGCCGCCCATCGAAGCACGGCCGCGAGCGCTGCCGTAGGGGCGAACGCGCGGGAAGTGACGAACCGGACGGATTCATAGATTATTTCTCGCCGACGGCGGCTGGATATCAATTGGGCGTCTACGAATGGGTGTTTGATGCGCAAGGCGGCCACATCGGCCAGCAATTCTGGGCAGCGAACACGCGCGACGCCGAACTGCACGTGCTCGCGGAGACGACGGCGGGCGGGGCCATCTCCACCACCCAGACCTTCGACCCCAATACCGGCCGCCCACTCACCACCGCTGCCACATCGAATTCCGGCACCATCGCCAGCCAGGTTTATGCTTTCGACTCGCTCGGCAATCTCATCAAGCGTAGCTGGCTGAACCTCTCCGGCGCGACTGTCACGGAGCGGGCCTGCTACGACGATCTCAACCGGCTGGTCAGCTACAAGCTGACGACGAGCGCCACCTGTCCGCAGTCCGGCGGCACGCTGGTGACGGTCGCCTATGATTCGCTCGGCAATATCACTGGCAAGTCCGACATCTGCTCGGGCACCTGCTTTGGCTATGGTGCGAACGGGGCGGGCCCGCACGCGCTGACGTCCATCACGGGCACCTATAACGGCGTCACCAATCCCGCATTCACCTACGACCAGAACGGCAACATGATCGCCGGGGCGAACCGCACGATCACCTCCACCTCCTTCAACATGGCCGCGTCCATCGTCCAGGGGCTCAGCACCCTGAACTTGACGTATGACGCAAACCACAACCGCGCCAAGCAGGTCATCGCCGGAACCACGACGAAGACGACCTACTACATCAACGACAGTGTCACGGGCGCGATGGAGGAAAAGTTCGTCGTCGGCTCGACCGTCACCTGGCACGACTACATCCCGGCCGACGGCAAGATGGCGGCAGAGCGCTTCTGCACCGGTCCGGCCAGCTGCACCACCGGTGCCACGTTCAACTACTTCACGCTCGACCACCTGGGCTCGATCACCGCCATTGCCGACGCCACCGGCGCCGTGCTCGAACGCCTGAACTACGATCCCTGGGGCAAGCGCCGCAACGCCGACGGTACCGCTGCCGCGTGCGGCACCGTCTCCTCCTCCGCCAGCCGCGGCTTCACCGGCCAGGAGATGATGGACAGTGTCTGCTTCATCAACTTCAACGCCCGCGTCTACGATCCTTCGCTCGGACGCTTCATGTCCGCCGATCCCGTTACCCAGAGCTTCTTCAACCTCCAGCTTCTCAATCGATACTCTTATGTCGGAAACAATCCGCTCAGCCTCACGGACCCGAGCGGAAATTGCGCGGGAATCGTGGGATGCTTTTTTGCATTCGCGACCTTCGGATTGTCCGAGTTCATCAACGAACCTCTGTTGCGATCGGTTCCCATCCTGGGCGATCTGTTCGTTATCGCTGCCTCTATCGCGTGCGGACCGGCAGGACCGGCTTGCGCGGCTGTTGCCGCCGCCGGTGTCGCTGGCGCGGAGGGTGGGCGCTCCGGCAATGTGCTGAAAGCCTTTGCGCTTACATTTGTCGAGGCCGAAGGTTTGCAACTGGTTGGAGGTGCGAAATGGTCGCGACCTGCAAAGGCGTTGGCTTCGGGATTGATTGGAGGCGCTGTTAGTGCAGCAGGCGGCGGCAAGTTCAGTTCCGGATTCCTGGCCGCAGGATTCAGTACACTTGCGACGCCTTACGTTGGAGAGCTGGCGGGCGGCAATCGCGTCGCGGGCACCCTCATCAGTGCCGTCCTCGGCGGTGCCTCGTCCGTCCTCGGTGGCGGAAAGTTCGCAAATGGCGCAATTACGGGGGCGTTCGCTTATGCAGCCAGCTCGTGGGCCGAAGAAGGATCGATTGAATCTCCTCGCAAGGTCAGTCCAGAGCAATACGAAAGTATGTTTAACGAAAACGGTCTCTCACACGCTTACACCGTAAGCCCTGCAGAAGATGCCTTCATAAGGGAATTCTTTAACGCTGCAGACTCTGATGTCTTCGATGGACTGAGTGGTAAACAAAGCGCGCTGTATGCAAGCGATTCGGCCAGCGGCAACGAAAGTGGGCAGATAAGAGTATTTGTGGATGAAGATAACATAGTTGCCAATTTTGTTGCTGGTACGCCGTGCGGCAACGGAAGCACAACCTGCTTGAATATGCCCCCCGTCGGATCGGGTAATGGAAGATTACTCTTCGACACGCACGTTCACCCCGATGGAAATCCAACGCCGAGCCCGCTTGATCTTTGGACGAGCGCAACGAACGGCGGTCGGATTGGCGTTATCCAATATGGTCCAGGCAGCTTCACCGTATATCAAGGGCAATGCGCTTCAGGTGGTTGCTCATCTACGTTTCACGGCCTGAATTGGCACAATTAGGAGGTGAGCCAGTGACCCGATTCCGAACTGCAACCGCGGCAGGCACAGTTGCTATCGTCTTGGCAGGCTGCACGCCAACCGCATTGCAGGCTCAGACCTGCCAGTTCGAATACAACAGCAAAGTTGAAGAAGCCGTGGTGCAAATTCTCAAGAGCAAGTTTGGAAGCACCTATCAGTTCTTCAATTATGAGAAGCCAACTATCACGCGGACCGGAAACAGAATTGAGCTGGCCCTTCTGCCGTTGAAAACGATTGATGGCCACACAATAGTCTACGAATCTGTGTTCATCGTAGCGGTCGATGCGTGCTCATCGAAAATAATTGAATCATTTGAAGCGAAATACTGAGCGGACGTATCTGCGCTCATTTGGCTCTTCGGCAACGAGAAAGCGCTTCTAGGGAATTTTTTGGGCGGGAGGGGCGTCTTCGAGAGCTTGCGATCCGCAACCGCTTGGCGCGTCGGGCAGAATGTTCTCTGCGGCTACGATGGCGCGCCGGTGTCACCAGACTTCGCAAATGGCGCGATCACCGGCGCGTTCGCCTACGCGGCGAGTTCGTTAGGGCAAGGCGGCGGCCAAAGCAGCGACGATGGCGATCCCACGGTAGAATTGCGTTATCGGCAACTCGGAAGCATTGACGGTTATGATTACAGCCATACCTACATTGTCGTGACGGGGCCGAACGGCGAGCAGTGGTATATGGGCGCGTTTGCCACGGGTGATCCGACCGATCCCTCTGCAACGCTGGCCGCGGATCAAATCAGTTCCGGCGGCGGATTTGGGAAGCTTCATGCGGTGTGGGACGACTTCAATGCCAGCGTCGCGGGCAACGATTTTCTGGTGAAACCGCTCGCTACTCAGGTTGTTCTGCGCACAACGACCATGTCGATGAGCGACATCGAAAACGACCTCATCGGGTTCGCGAAAGCGGTCAATGTAGCCAATCTGGACTACCACGCGCTATCGACCAACTCCAATGCGTTTGCAAATCAAGCGGTCTCGAATCTAGGCATCGCGAGGCCAACACCGCCCGTGTGGGCACCAGGACATTCTGTTGTCTTAATCGGGGGCCACTGATCCAATATGACCGATTTGCGGCCTTACATTTTGGGACTGCTTATAATGCAGGCTATGCCGGTTACAGCAGGAATGACAGCGACGGCAGGGACCGCACAGGTGATGACCGCTAAACAATTTGAGGCCGAGTTCCGGGCCAAAATCCACCCCGGTCAAAGCAGAGAAGCGGTCGAACATCTGCTACGCGATTGGTCTGTGTCCTTCAGCTTGGTGAGCAGAAAAGACTTCTCGCGCAACAGTGTGACCGACGAAATTGCACCGCCCAGGGCGGCAACGAGTGCTCTTATAGGCACGACGCGAACGCTGACGCACTCAATCATGTCCGACACGGTTGCGCAGGTTGTGATCTACGTCGACAAACAGGATAAGGTCCTTCTCGCTAGGTGCCGGACCCTCACGGCCGGACCGTGAGAGCGCTCGTTGACCGACCAAAAAGCTCTCTGAATCGCACTGAGACAGGCATGGAATCGACGCAGCGTGCGCTCGATTCCGGCGCCGATTTTGCGCGCCGGGCGACGTGAATCCGTCGCTGTATCGGCGTGTCGGCCGCACGTTTTTTGTTCCGCCAGTGTCCCGGAATCACCGCTCGAATGTCGTCCTAGCTGCATTTTGCGGACGGATTTGTGCGTGGATTTTGCTTCGTGGCGGCGCTGTCGGCTGCGCCGGTCGCGGCCGTCAGGAGAAGATGATCGCAGGTGGGCCGGCGTGAGGTGGTTGGAACTTTTGGAGGGCAAGATAAAAGGAGCGTCACACGAATGTGGCTAAGTGGTTGTCTGCACATCGTTTTTGATGGCACCAACGGCCTTGCCGATGGTGCCATTGTGGGCTGGCTGGCGCGTAAGCGGTTGATTTTGTTGAGCGGAAGCGGCTGGCATCGTGGGCCGGGATAGTGCCGGACAGGTTTGAGGCGATTGAAGCGGCAGGGATTTTGCCGGTGCCGGGCCCGTGGTGCCAGGCGCGGGTCCGCCGCCGTCAAGCCCCGCATCCCGCGCGCGCCGGTCTCTTTATTTTAGGGCGGGAAAAATAGCGCGCGCGGGCTCGCGCCTTCGGCTCCGCTGCGCTCCGGGGCATTGACGGGGCGTCCCGGCCAGGCTGAGGGCTTGGAAGGCGCTGCGCGATGCGGAACCGCGTCTCGCGGCTTGGCACGCACATACCAGCCTGCCGATGCGCATCCTTGCCGGCGAGCAGAAGGTGGCGGGCGGCTTCGCGCTCGCCATCGAGCCGCGGCCATCCGTACTGCAAGATGGCATGACGGGGCATAGTCCGTGGGTGAGCCCGGCACGCATCAGAAGGGAAACCACGGCGCCGCCACGCGGACATTGGCGCCGACGCAGAGCCTACTCAATGGGAGTTGGTAGGAAAACCACGGCCCACTCGATCACATCCCACCGTGGCGACACAGCCTACTCGATGGGAGTCGGTAGGAAAACCACGGCCGATCGCTTTGTAGCGGGGCCAAGAAAAGGCCACGCTACAAAGCGGTCGCTTCGCGTGGCCTTCGTTTCATTTGAAGGGGAGGCCCACCCTACTCTGCTGCTATCGCAAGCGGAACCTTTCCGTTTACGTCGGTCAATTTGCTGCGCTGGCGCCGCGTTTGTGCCGCGCCGTTGTCAAAAAGGCTTGTTTGGTTGCCCCAATATTCCCAGCCCTTCTTCGTTTCGCGCGCAAAGAGTTCTATGTACGGACTGTCCACCAATCGTTCGATGCGGTCGCGCACCTGATCGGGCTTTCGACTGTGTTCTCTACGGCGATCTACTATTAATTTGCGAACTGGGAGGGAGCCCGTCTGTGTGTATGCCTATGTCGAACATGCACTCCGCTCTGCGCCTGCCGAGAAAGTTTAGCGGCGGCTGAAAAATGCTTCTTCGGATGATGCGAGCCCCCGCGGAGCCCCGGCGAACAGCGCTTTTCGCGCACGCTCTCTAAGCCATTGATTTGAATGGTGGGTGATGTAGGAATCGAACCTACGACCCGCTGATTAAGAGTCAGCTGCTCTACCGACTGAGCTAATCACCCGATGCGGCATGCGTTTCCGCCGCGAAAGGGGGGCCTATAGCAGAGGCGCGGGCCAAAAGTCCATGCCGGAAACCGGCCCCCTCCCCGCTAGATGATCCCGCCGGAATGGCGCGGAATTTCCACCTGGCGGTGGACATGCACGCTCATCAGGATGCCGAAGCCGAACATCACCGAGAGCATGGCCGTGCCGCCATAGGAGATGAGCGGCATCGGGATGCCCACGACCGGGATCAGCCCCATCACCATCGCCCCGTTGATCAGAAGGTAGAAGAAGAAATTCAGCGTGATCCCCATGGCGACGAGCCGGCCGAACTGGCTGCGCGCGGCCACTGCCGTCTGCACGCCATAGCCGATCACGATGGCGAACAGGAGCAGGAGCGCGATACAGCCGACGAAGCCGAACTCCTCGGCATAGTTGGTCACGATGAAATCGGAATGTTTTTCCGGCAGGAAGTTGAGCCGGCTCTGGGAGCCCTGGAGATAGCCCTTGCCGGTCAACCCGCCCGAGCCGATGGCGATCTTGGCCTGGGTGATGTTCCATCCCGCGCCCAGCGAATCCGATTCCGGATCGAGGAAGGTCAGCACGCGCTGCTTCTGGTAGTCGTGGAGAAGGAACCGCCAGGCCAGCGGTACGGCCGTGGCCACCGCAGCGACCGAGGGCACGATCCATCGCCAGGAAAGCCCCGCGAGGAACAGGAGCGAGGCGCCGTCCGCGACCAGGATCATGGTGGTTCCGAGATTGGGCTGCTTGAGCACCAGATAGGCCGGCAGCGCGATCATCACGACGGGTATGAGCAGGCGCAGCGGCCGGGATACGTCCTCCACGCTCAGCCCGTGGAGGAAGCGCGCGAGCGCCAGGATCAGCGCGATCTTCATCACCTCGGACGGCTGCAGCTGGATCGGACCCAGCTCGAGCCAGCGCTGGGCGCCAAGCGCGGTGTGGCCCACGAACAGCACCGCGACGAGAAGGACGAGCGAAACGATATAGGCCGGATAGGCGATGCTCATCCAGAAGCGGATATCGGTGAGGGCCGCGACGATCAGGAGAACGAACCCGGCGGCGAAATAGGCCATTTGCCGCCCCGCCCAGGGGCTGAAGCTCGCGCCGGCGACCGAGTAGAGCATCGCAAAGCCGATGCAGGCAATGAGCGTGATCAGCGCCACCATGCCCCAGTTGATCTCCAGCAGCTTGTCGGCCAGCGACAGCGTGCGGCGCGCGGCGGCGTAGGGGCGGGTCGTCATGTACGGCTCGCGGGCGGTTCGAGTCCGGCCGCGCTCAGCGGATAGGCGGTGCGCAGGCCGAGGACGTCACGCTTCTGCGCGAACAGCAGCACGTCGCGCGCGACCTGCACCTGGGGATGGGGCGGGGCGTTGTGCTCGACCACGCAGGCGCAGGCATATCTGGGCTCGACCACCGGGGCGAACGCGATGAACAGGCCGTGATCGCGCAGCGCCCAGGGAAGGCTCGCGTCCCGCTTCACGCCGCTCGCGCGCTCGGCCCTGGTGATCACCCGGACCTGCGCGGTTCCGGTCTTGCCGGCCATCTCGTAGCCGGGCTCGGCGATGCGCCAGGCATAGGCGGTTCCGCCCGGCACGTTGGTGACCATGTTCATGCCCGCGCGAACGGTGTCGAAGGCTTCCTGCGGGAAGGGCAGCGGTGCGGGCGCGGGCCTCGGCTGAAGCACGCCGCCCACCATATGGGCGATCCGCGGGGAGACCGAGGTGCCGCTCGCGATGCGCGCCGCCAGCGTGCAAAGCTGCAGCGGCGTTGCCACGACATAGCCCTGCCCGATGCCGGCGCTCAGCGAGTCTCCGACCTGCCACGGAATCCCGGTCCGGCGGCGCTTCCAGGCTGCATAGGGCACGAAACCCGGACGCTCCCCCGGCAGCTCTATTCCCGTCCGCTCGCTGAAGCCGAGCGCCGTCGCGGCATCGTGCATCCGGTCGATTCCGAGCCGGCGCGCGACTTCGTAGAAAAAAACGTCGCACGACACCTGGATCCCGCGCTTCAGATCGACATTGCCGTGACCGCCCTTCTTCCAGGCCCAGCAATGGAACACGTGGTCGCCCACCTGGAGGGCACCGCTGCAATGCACCTGCAGGTCGGCGAGGCCGTTCCTGACGGCAGCCATCGCCATGGCGGGCTTGAAGGTGGAGCCGGGCGGATATTCGCCGGAGATCGCCTTGTTGATGAGCGGCTTGTGATCGTCGGTGGTCAGCGCCTTCCACTGCTCGGTGCTGATGCCCACGTTGAACAGATTGGGGTCGTAGCCCGGCGTCGAGGACAGGGCCAGAACATCGCCGGTCTGGACATCCATGACCGCGCAGGCGGCGCTTTCTCCCGCGAGCCGCTGATCGGTGTAGCGCTGCAGCTCGCAATCGATCGTGAGATAGACGTCCTGCCCGGGATGGGCGGGCGTGTTCGACAGCTCGCGTATGACGCGCCCGTAGGCGTTCACCTCGACGCGGCTTGCGCCCGCCTCGCCGCGCACCTCAACGTCGTACTGCTTCTCGATGCCGCGCTTGCCGATGCGGAAACCCGGAAGATCCAGCAGCGGATCCTCGTCGCCGCGCTTCTTGTCCTCGACCGAGACCTGCGCGACGTAGCCCAGAACGTGCGACAGCTCGCTGCCGAAGGGATAGGCGCGCGTCTCTCCGACATCGGGCTGTACGCCGGGAAGATAAGGCAGATGCTGGTTGATGAGCGCGAACTCCTCCCAGGACAGATTTTCCGCGACGAGAACCGGCACGAACTTCTTGTTTGCGGCGATGTCGCGCAGCACGCGCTTCTTCTGCTGGTCGGTAAGGGCGATGACGTCGGCGATGGTGTCGAGAGCCTTCGCGGCGCCGCCGCTGGCCTGTTCCGCGACCAGCAGCAGGCGGTAGTTGCGGCGGTTGTTGGCGAGTTCGACGGCAAAGCGGTCGAGGATCCGGCCGCGCGGAGGGGCGACGAGGCGCTCGTTCACCCGGTTGTCCTCGGCGGCCATCTTGTATTGCGCGCCGTCGCGTATCTGAAGCTGATAGAGCCTGCCGCCCAGCGCGCAAAGCACGCCCGTCATCGCGCCCGACGCGACGAGAGTGCGGCGGGTGAAGGTCGCGTAGCGGCTCTTGTCCTTGCGGTCGAAGAGGGGCATCAGACGTCGCTCCGCAACGGCCCGATCAGGCGGTGATGCAGGAAGTTGAGCAGGATCACCGCAGGCAGATAGAAGATCACGCTCATCGCAAGCTCGCTCATCACCGGTGCAAGCGGAGGAATGCGCCAGTAGTAGAGCGCGACCACCGCATAGGCGGTGGCGCAGCAGATCGCCGCCGCCGTGGCGAAGCCGACGATCGCCGCGGCGCCCGCAAGGCCGGCGAGCGCATCGCGCTGACGGTCCAGCGCCGCATAGGTGACGACGAAGGAGACCGCCCATACGCCCGGCGGCCCGCCCGAAAGCACGTCCTCCATCAGCCCGATAGCGAACGCCCAGAAAGGCGGCATCAGGTCGGGGCGCACGAGGCACCAGAAATAGACCGGCATGAGCCCCAGGAGCGGCGCGGGAACGATTCCGCCCAGAACGGAGACGGGCGTGTTGGCGATCAGCACGCCGAGGATCGCCAGCGTCACCGGAATGACTGAGGCGACGATCCGGCTACCCATGATCGCGCTCACGCGTTCCATCACCGGTCGTCCTGGGTTTCATCGGGCGCGGTCTGCGGTGGCGGTGTAGCCGGCTTCGCCGCGGGCGGCATAACCGGGGGAGCGGGCTTGACGGAGGGAGACGGCGTCGTCGCCGGCGAAAGTCCCGCCGCGGTCATGGGAAGGTCTCCCGGCGCCGGAACGGGCGGGGCCTCCACGGGAACCTTGAAATCGACGATCGTCACGTCCTGGCTGAGGGACGGATCGGCGAACAGCGCGACGCGAAAGCCCGAGCCCGACGCTATCACCGTGCCGATGGGCAGGCCGGGCGGCAGCAGCCCGCCGTCGCCCGAACTCACCACCTGGTCGCCTGGCCGGATGACGGCGCCCTGCGCAAGCGTCTCCAGGGCCGGCGCTTTGGCGTTGTCGCCAGCGAGGATCGCGCGGGCGTGGCCGGGCTCGATCGTCACCGGGATGCGGCTGTTGAGATCGCTGAGCAGGATGACCCACGAGCTTCGCTCCCCGGCCAGGAAGATGCGCCCGATCATGCCGCGAGCATCGCTGACCGCCTGGCCGGCCTTGACGCCGTTCTTCTTGCCGGCGTCGAGGATCATCGTTTCCAGGAACGGGCGCCTTGCGCGGCCGATCACATGGGCCATCACCGAGGAGAGGGTCGGATCGGGCACCGCGTGGAGCAGAAGCTGATAGCGCTTGACCCGGGCATCCAGGACGATGGCGGCGGTCTGCCACTGTCGAAGGCGCGCGTTCTCCTCCTTGAGGCGGACATTCTCCTGATAGACCCGATAGCCCTCGCCCAGATTGGCCCACCACCCCGCGACCCAGTCGAACGGCTTGTGCGCCCAGGCCAGTTCCGGCGCCATCCAGTCCACGATGCCGGTTCTCGCCCGGTCGAAGAGCGTGGACTGCGCCTTGCCGATCAGCACCACGGCAACGGCAAGGACGAAGAGAACGACCAGCGGGAGCTGATAGCCGCCGCGAACCCGCGCGTTCCTCCAGACTCCGTTGGCCATGACCGACCCAACCAAACTCTCGCGCCGCGCGCGAAACTAGAACGCCGTCGACAGAACGTGCCTCGAACCCTTGAAGTTTTCCAGAACGCGCCCGGTTCCGAGCGCAACGCAGGACAGCGGATCGTCGGCGATCGACACCGGCAAGCCCGTCTCCTCCCGCAAGACCTGATCGAGCCCGGCCAGAAGCGAGCCGCCGCCCGTCAGCACGATTCCCTTGTCGACGATGTCGGCGGCGAGTTCCGGCGGCGTCGCCTCGAGCGCGACCTTCACCGCCTCCACGATCGCCCCGACAGGCTCCGCCAGCGCTTCGGAAATGTGGCGCTGGGTGATCGTGATCTCCTTGGGCACGCCGTTGAGGAGATCGCGTCCCTTGATGTCGAGCGTGATGCCGTTGCCGTCGACGGGCGGAGAGGCGGAACCGATCTCCTTCTTGATGCGCTCCGACGACGCCTCGCCGATGAGGAGGTTCTGATGGCGGCGGATATAGGCGATGATCGCCTCGTCCATCTTGTCTCCGCCGACGCGCACGCTGCGCGAATAGACGATGCCGCCGAGCGAAAGCACGGCCACTTCCGTGGTTCCGCCGCCGATGTCCACGACCATCGAGCCCGTGGGTTCGCTCACCGGCAATCCCGCGCCGATCGCGGCCGCCATCGGCTCCTCGATGAGATAGACGCGGCGGGCGCCCGCGGACAGGGCGGACTCCTGGATCGCGCGGCGTTCCACCGCCGTCGATCCCGAAGGCACGCAAACGATGATCATCGGATTGGCGAAGGAGCGCCGGTTGTGCACCTTGCGGATGAAATGCTTGATCATTTCCTCCGCGACCTCGAAATCCGCGATGACCCCGTCGCGCAGGGGTCGGATCGCCTGGATGTTGCCCGGCGTGCGGCCCAGCATCTGCTTTGCCTCTTCGCCGACCGCCAGCACCTGCCGCTTTCCTTTGACGCTGGCGATCGCGACGACCGACGGCTCGTTAAGCACGATCCCCCGACCCTTGACGTAGACGAGCGTGTTCGCCGTCCCGAGGTCGATCGCCATATCCGCCGATAACAATCCCAGCATTTTCCCGATCATTGTGTTCCTGAAACCCGAGGTGCCGGCGCTCCGGGGATCCGGCCCGGTCCGCAGCGGAATCTTTAGCCTATTTCTATCAATGGTTTAGGATGTCGCGTGCCGCAACAAACCGCCCCTGTTCGTCGCGGGGTGCGCGAGCGATCCCGATGCCTACCCCCCATTCGGGCCGATCCTTGCGGATTGGCCGCACTATTTCAAGCGATCCGGTGACAGGGGCGCATTTGGCTTGAGCTTCGCGCCCGCGTTTCCCATGCTGCGGCGATGGCGGAAGACGGCGTCCTCAAGCGCTCGGTGCGCATCGCGGGCCACGCGACCAGCGTTTCGCTGGAGC